>JABWBO010000123.1 GCA_013360465.1 Anaerolineae bacterium
TGGCTCCGTCTGGCGATGCCGAGGCGCTGGCGGCGGCGATGCGGCGCGCGCTGCGTCAGCCGCCGGACCCGGAGCCGATTCGGGCGCTGATGCTGGAACGCTACGGCATCGACCGGCTGGTCGGCGACCTGGACGCGCTCTACCGCCGGCTGCTGGAACGCCGCCTATGATCATGAGCGTGCATGTGACCCTTCAGCCGGTCGCCTAGCAGATACAGCAGATCGCCGGGATTCTTGTCATAGTTGCGCGAACCCCGGCGAGTCACTACAATTACGGTCGCTTAACATTTGTCAGCGTTCTTTTACGTAATCCTTTACCTTAGGGGGTCCCCATGCTCCGAAAGTCCGCGTTTGTGCTGTTCTGCCTCTCCGCGTTGATCTGGGCGCTGCTGCTTGTGCCGGCGCTCAGCGCGCAGGGCGGCAACGTCGATGTCTACGGGCGCGAACTGCCCGCCGACGCCGCCAGCTATGACATGCAGGTCTGGACGCAGCTCTGCGATTCGACCCGCACCGAAACGTCGTTCATGTCCGCCGTGACCGTCTACCAGCGCATCTGCGGCGACACCCACATGTTTGACAAGCTGGGCGACTCGCTGGTCGATCTGGACGAGAACCTCGACCTGATCCCCGGCGCAGCCGAAAGCTGGGAGCCGTCCGAAGATGGGCTGTCCTGGACGTTCCACCTGCGCCCCGGTCAGGTGTGGACCGACGGCACGCCGCTCACCGCCGCCGACTATGTAGCGACCTTCCGTTACATGGCGGACCCGGATCACGCTTATGACTTCGTCTGGATGTGGCAGGGCATCATCAAGGGCTGGTCGGAAGCCGTCGCCGGCGAGATCACCCCGGAAGAGATCGGCATGGAAGCCGTCGATGACCTGACGCTGATCATCCACACCGAAGGCGCGCGCCCCTACCTGCCCGGAACCGTCTACTTCTGGCCCCCGCTTCAGGCGAAGGCGCTGGCGGAGATCGGTCCCAACTACGTGCTTGACCCGGCGACCAGCGTGTCGTCCGGTCCCTTCGTCCTCAAGGAATTCGCGGCGGGCGATCATCTGTACCTCGAAGCCAACCCGGCGTACGCGGGCTATCGCAAGCCCTTCCTGCGCGAACTGCGCGGCATCTATGGCGACCAGCTCAACGGCAGCTTCCTGGCCTTCCAGAACGGCGACGTGGACCGCGTCAACTACGTCCACATCAGCCCGGCGGACTTCGAAGTCATCGCCGCCGACGAAGTGCTGCGCAGCCACTACCTGCCGAACTTCGGCGATTTCCGCACCGACTATCTGTTCTTCGACACCTACACCGCACCGTTCGACAGCCTGCAGGTCCGCCAGGCGTTCGCCAAGGCGCTCGACCGCGAGTCGATTGTCAGCAACATCATCGGCGAGCAGTTCGGCATCCCGGCTTACAGCTTCCTCGCGCCCGGCTTCCCGGCTTCCGATACCGAAGGCGCGCTGAGGGACATCCAGGCGTATGACTGCCCGGCGGCGCAGGCGCTGCTGGCGGAAGCCGGCTACCCCAACGGCGAAGGCTTCCCGGCGGTCGAACTCAAGCTGCGCGGCGAAAGCGATGCCCGCGCCAACTGGTTCATCGCCTCGGCGGCGTCGATCAGCGAATGCCTCGGCGTCGAGATCACCGTCAACAACATGCAGTTCTCGGAATTCATGGAAGGCATCCTGGCGCGCCCGACGACCATCCAGTTCGGCGCGGTCTCCTACGGTATGGACTACCTCGATCCGTCGAACATGCTCGGCGTGTGGGTCTCGACCGGTCGCCACTCCTGGCGCAATGCTGAATTCGATCAGCTGGTGACCGACGCCGGCGTGCTGGTGGGCGATCCTGAAGGGCGCACCCAGATGTACAAGGACGCCGAACGCCTCCTGGTCGAAGATGTCGGCGGCGTGTTCCTCGTCCACCGCATCCAGGGCGACCTCTTCCAGCCGTACATCGCCGGCAACTGCCTGCGCCCCGACCGTCAGGGTGTCTCGGCGCTGCACTGGGGCAATGACTGGTGCTGGGGTTCGTTCTACATCACCAACGAAGTGGCGAACTTCGATACCTATCGCAGCCGCTAAACGCTCACCTCACTCCTCTCTCCAGGCGAGCAGCGCTTGCCTGGAGAGAGGAACTGCGGGCAGAGGCAAAAGGCTCACGCATGACGCGCTACATCCTTGGGCGAACGGCTGCCCTGATCTTCGTGATGCTGGCGGCATCCGCCATCGTCTTCGTCCTGATGAACAACATCCCCGGCGGACCTTTCAGCCTGGGAGAACGCGGCTATTCGCCCGACGCCCTGGCGAATCTGGAACGGAAGTACGGGCTGGATAAGCCCCTGCTCGAACGCTATGTCAATTTCGTCGTCGGCGCGGTGCAGTTCGATTTCGGCTATTCGACGGCGGTGGCGGGCAGCCCGCCGGTCATCGATGTCATCCTGCGTACCTGGCCCGTGACGCTTCAGGTAGGCGTTTACACCATCGTCCTGGCGTTTGGGCTGGGGCTGGTGATGGGCACGTTCGCCGCCTACCATCGCAACAGCCCGCTCGATAATTTCATCACCTTCACGGCGACGCTCGGCATCGTCCTGCCGAATTTCATCATCGCCACGTTCTTATTGTTCATTTTCGGCTTTCAGAACGGCTGGGGCGAACCGAACAAGATCATCATCGGTCCCCTGACGCCGGGCGGCATGCCCGTGCTGGGCTGGGATTATTTTCTGCCGGTCATCACCTATGCCCTCGCGCCGATGGCGCTGGTGGCGCGTTACACCCGTGCCGCCGTCTCTGAGGCGCTCGGCGCCGATTATCTGCGCACGGCGCGCGCCAAAGGGCTGACCGACCGGACGATCATGGTGCGCCACGTCTTTCGCAACGCCATGATCCCGCTGCTGACGGTGCTGCTGCCGCAGATTCCCAACCTGCTCACCGGGTCGCTGTTCATCGAAGTGGTCTACGGCATTCCGGGCTTGGGCAAGTTCTTCGTGACCAGCATCCTCAACCGTGACTACCCCATGACGATGGCGCTGATCCTGCTGATCGCCTTCTTCTGGGGGCTGACCTATCTCATCACCGACATCCTGTATATGGTGGTCGATCCGCGCGTGCGGCTGACATCCAGCCGCGCCCGCTGATCTGCGCAACCCTGATACGATCCTGATGAAGGCATGAACGAACCGCCTATGTCCACCAACGCCGCGCCGATCACCGTCATCGATAAGCCCCTGGTCCACCGCAGCCTGTGGGGCGACGCCCTGCGCCGCTTCCGCCGCAACCGGCTGGCGATGCTGGGCGTGGCGATCCTCTTCCTGCTGCTGTTCATGGCGGTCTTCGCCGATATACTCGCGCCTTATGACTATGACCGGGTGTTCTTCACCCGCCGCGCCAGCACGCTGCCCTTCACCTTCCCTGAACATCCCCTCGGCTTGGATGGTTCCAGCCGCGATTACCTGACCCGCCTGATCTACGGCGCGCGCACCTCGATGTTCGTCGGCATCGCCGTGCCGACCATCGCCTTCCTGATCGGCATCCCGCTGGGCGCGATCAGCGGCTACTGGGGAGGACGGATCGATTTCCTGATCCAGCGCGTGGTCGATGTCATGACCGCTGTGCCGCCGCTGCTGTTCACCATCTTTCTGCTCAGCGTCATGGGGTCCGGCGTGGGCAACGTCATCTTCGCCCTGGCGATCACCAGCTGGATCGAGCCGACCCGCCTGGCGCGCGCCCAGTTCCTCACCTACCGCGACCGCGAATTCGTCACCGCCGCGCGCGCCCTCGCCGCCGGCGACTGGCGGATCATCCTGCTGCACATCCTGCCCAATGCCATCTCGCCGCTGCTGGTCGCCTTCACCCTGGCGATCCCGCTGGCGATCTTCGCCGAAGCCGGGCTGAGCTTCCTGGGCATCGGCATCACCGAGCCGACCCCCAGCTGGGGCAAAATGGTCGGGTCAGGGATTGGCAGTTCCATTCGTGTTTACTATCATCTGGCGATGTTCCCGACGATCCTGGTCGCGCTGACCATGCTCGGCTTCTCGTTCGTCGGCGACGGCTTGCAGGAAGCGCTCGACCCGAGCCGATCCACGCGCTAGCGCGTGGATCGCCGGGCGCGCCGCAGCTTCGATGTCTACCGGTATTTCTGGGGGGCGGACTGCCATGTCTCATCTGAGCGTTACTGACCTTCGGATCACCCTGTCGCGGCGGCTGACAATCGGCTTCAGCCTCCTGCTGATCGCCGCGCTGGCGGCGTGCGGCGGCGCTCCGGCTGAAACGCCGGGAGCGGGCGCGGCGACCCGCCCGCCGGCAGGAGGCGCTCCGGCGACCATCGGCATCCCGACCTACGTCTTTGTCGAACCGACCGTCACGCTGCCGGTGACGGCTGCGCCGGAAACGACGGCGGAAGCCGCGCTGTCCGAAGCGACAACGGAGGCTGTCGTCGCGGCGCTGGACCCGCAGGCGGTCGAACGTGGGCGCGGGCGTTACGAAGCCGAAGCCCTGGAATGCGGCGAGTGTCACGGCGTGAACGGTGAGGGGACCGAAGAAGGCTCTTCGCTGCTCGAATTCACCATGAGCGAAGACGACTTCATCAGCTTCATGCGCTCTGGCGGCGAACTGGGCGCCGATCACCAGTATTCCACCAACCGGCTGAGCGCTTCGGGCGGCGCGAACCTCTATCAGTATCTCCTCTCGCTGGCGCAAGGGGCATCGTGAAAGCTCCAGCCAGGGCATCGAGCGGCGACCGGCGGCTGTTCTTGATCAGCCTGATCGTCTTCGCGCTGACGGCGGTGGTCGCCGTCGCCTTCCTGCTGACGCGCAGCGCCCCGACGGCGCAGACTCCGGCGGAACAGGGCGGCGGGGGGCAATCCGGCATCCCGATGGAGAGCGGTTTCAGCGATCCCGCCGAACGCTCGGCAGCGCTCAGCGCCGCCGGGGAAATCCTGCCCGCCCTCGACGAGATCGCCGCGAAGGTCGAAGCCTGCGACGCCTACCGCGAGGAACGGCGGACGCAGATGAACATCCACATCGCCTGGATCAGGAATCCTGACGCCATCCCCGCCGACATCCTGCTGGCGCTGGGCGCGAACCCCATCGGCAGGCTGCTCTTCGGCATGGCGACCTATACCTCCATCGAGTGGCGGCTGGCGGAACGCCCTGCCGAGTCCTGCCTGCTGCCCATCGGACAGGCGCTGAATCGGGCGATGGCGGCGGTCGGCGAAACGCCGCTGGAAGAGTTCGAAGGCTGACCGTGTTCAGGAGGAAGGCATGATGACGGATGTGATCGCGCTGGGCGAGACCATGCTGCGCTTCACCCCGTTCAGCTATGGACGGCTGGAAACGGCGCAGAGCCTTCAGGTCCATGTCGGAGGCAGTGAATCGAACATGCTGGTCGGGCTGGCACGGTTGGGCTTGAACGTCCTCTGGCTGTCCCGGCTGACGCGCAGCGGCTTGGGCGCGCACATCGCCAGTGCCCTGCGCGCTCAGGGCGTCGATACTCGCCGCATCGTCTGGACCGATGACGACCGTGTGGGCACATACTTCCTGGAAGAGGGATCGCCGCCGCGCGCCAGCCGGGTGACCTACGACCGGAAGGGCAGCGCCATGTCGAAGATGCGCCCTACCGACCTGCCGCGCGATCTGTTCACGCCGGACGGCGCACGCCTCTTCCACACCAGCGGCATCACCCTGGCGATCAGCGACGAGGCGGCGGCGACGGCGCGCGAGGCGGTGCGGCTGGCGAAAGCCGCCGGCTGGCAGGTCTGCTTCGACTTCAACTATCGCGCCAACCTGTGGACGGGCGCGGCGGCGCGGACGGGCTGCGACCCGGTCGCCGCGCAGGCGGACCTGCTGTTCATCCCGCTGCGCGACTACGTGACGATCTTCGGCGCGGACCCCGCCAGCACGGGCGAGGCGGCGCTCGCCGACCTGCACCGCCGCTATCCCGGCGCGACCGTCGTCGTCACGCTGTCGTCAAACGGCGCGGCAGCGATCACCCCCGAAGGGGAGGTACTTCAGCACGGCGCAGTCGAAGTCACGCCCATCGAACGGTTGGGCACCGGCGACGCCTTCGTCGCCGGCTTTCTCTACGGCTATCTGACCGAAGGGCTGACGGCAGCGCTGCCCTGGGCGACCGCCGCCGCCGCCTGGAAGATGACCATCCCCGGCGATCTGGCGCTGCTGGATCGCGAGGCGCTTGCCGACCTGGTGCGGGGCGGCGGCGGGCGCGACATCCGCCGGTAGTATTTCGGGCGAGCCGCCGGCTCGCCCCTACGGCATATGGGTTGTGGGGGAGACCCGCCGGGTTTCCCGCTCAGATCGCCCGATCAGCTCACTCCAGGTCGTAGACCATCCGGGGCAGCAGGCGTTCGGGGAAATAGGTCGAAGACTTGAACCCGACCGTCTGCGCGCCCATGTGGCGGTAGAACGGCTCGGCGAAGGGATCGGCGTCCCAGATCATGCGGCGAAACCCCTCAGACCGTCCCAGAGCGACCGCCTGATCCCACAGCCGCCGCCCCACCCCCTGCCCGATTCCCTCCGGGGCGACGAACAGGTCGTCCAGCTCCATCGTCTCCGGGTCGAGCGGGCGCAGCGCCAGGTAGCCGATCACCCTGCCGCCCTGTTCGTACACGTAAACCTGTTCCTCGGCGATCTTCTCCGGCGTCACGCGCATCTCTTCGCGCCAGGTTTCCAGATATTCCGGCAGATAGCCCCAGTAGGCTTTCGAGCGGAAGACCAGATCGGTGAGAAGCGCGCTTTCGTCCAGGCGCGCGCGGCGAAGACCGCCTCTTGAATACGGGTCTTGAGCGTCCATTGTCTCCTGAAAAACAGTGCGGAATCAGCCCTAATGGAATACCGAAATCGAACACGTAGGATTGAAGCAGGCGGACGCGCAGAAGCGCGTCCCTACACCTCCAGGGATGGCATTCTTGCCGTCCCATATGTAGCACGTTAGCGACCGATCGATGCAACCCGGACATCATTTGTCGCGTGATCCGCCGGGTGTTTAAACACCCGGCTACCCGAAAAGACAGGTCCACTGAAGGGACGGTTGCTAGCCGAGGCGCTTTAGCCCTCGGCGGTCCCCGCAGCCCTTAACTTGCTGCTTATGGGATGGCATTCTTGCCGTCCGCCGAAATCATACGAATTTGAGTTCGTTTATCCATAAGGTTCGACTATTGTCCAGCCATTCGTGTTCGGGTCATAGACCCAAATCTGCGGCGTTTTCGGGGATGGCGCGCAGCCTGTGGCGCAGCAGCAGCCACAGCGCCGCCGCCTCGACCAGGGTGGTCAGCGAGTTCGCCATCGCCAAGCCGACGAATGCGCCGTTGGTCAGGCTGGTCGGGTCGCCGACGAGGCGGATGAGGACCATGCTGAGGAGGATGTTGGCGGTCATCGAGGCGACGCTTACCATCACCGGCGTGCGCGTGTCACTCAGCGCGTAGAAGGCGCGCGAGAGGATTTCCAGGGCGGCATGACCGGGGATGCCCAGGGCAAACCAGCTCAGCGCCGCAGCGGTCGCCAGCGTCGCCGCCGGCGTCCATTCGCCATAGCCGAAGACCAGATCGATCCCCCATGCGCCCAGCGTCCAGACGGCGATCATCGCCGGGACGCTGACGCCGACCACGCCGAGCAGGGCGCGGTTCAGCCGGCTGCGATAGCCGGCGTGATCGCCCGCCGCCGCCAATGCCGAAAGCGACGGAAACAGCGCCGAGCCGACGCTCTGCCCGATCACGCCGAGCAGGAAGAACATCAGCGTCCACGCCGTCACCAGCGCCACCCGGCTGCCTTCGACCATGCCGGCGGTCAGGTTGACGTTGACGATGAAGTTGATCTGCACCACGCCCAACCCCAGCATACGCGGACCCATCAGCAGCAGCACCTCGCGCACGCCCGGAACCGCCGGCGAGGGCAAAATGCGCAGCTTCGCCCCGGCGCGGCGCAGTCCAGGCGTCTGCACCAGCAGGTGCAGCAGCGCCCCCAGCACCGCCCCCCATGCCAGCCCGTAGATTGACGGCGTGCCGTCGGTCGAGAAGAGGCGGGTCAGGACGAACGCGCCGAGGATCTGCCCGATGTTGTTCATGCTCAGCGCCAGCGCCGGCAGCAGGAACACCCGTTGAGCGTTGAGGATGCCCATGAGCAGCCCGCTCACGCCGAAGATGGCGACGGTGATCAGCATGATCTGCGTCAGAGCGGTGGTGAGCGCCTGGGTCGCCGGCGGCTCGCCCGGCTCCAGCAGCGGCGGCACGATCAGCGGAGCGAAGATCGCCAGCAGCAGCGCCAGCCCCGCGCCGAGCAGGAAGACGCAGGTCATGACGGCGCTCGCCAACCGCCAGGCGGCGTCGCCTTCGCCCTTCGCCAGGAAGCGCTCGAAGACTGGGATGAACGACGAGCCGAGCGCCCCACCCGCCACCAGCACGAACAGCGCCTCTGGAAGCTGGCGGGCGGCGTAGAACGAATCGAGCGCCGTGCTGGCGCCAAACGTCACGGAAAATGCCCAGGTGCGCAGCAAGCCGAGGACGCCGCTGGCGACGAAGCCGAGGACGATCACCAGCGCCGCGCGGGCGATCTGCCTATTGGAGAGTGCGCGTGATGCCAAGGGACTCAACCTGGTGTGCAGCCGATAGAACTCGCGTTCATTATACCCCGCATCATCAGCGGACAGACCCGTAGGTTGCGTCAGTACGAGCGTTCCGTATAATCAGAGAGATAGTCTCTTATTCGGAATTTCTTCTATCCTTATCATGCTCTGTGCATTTCAGAGAGACAGGATGATTCATGAGCGACCGTCGCGAACCGACCGCTGAAATCACCCGGCAGCCCTGGCAGACCCCCACCCTGGTCAACCTCAGCGCCCGCCGAACCGAGTCGGGCAACCCCTACATCGTAGAGGATACGTACACCAACGGCTCACTAATATACTTCTATGGACCGGTCGCTACTGAACCTGGTTCCTAGGCGGCGGCATCCCTCTTTTGCTTCCAGGGGGAAGACAGGACAAGGCGGTGATCGTCGCCTCGTCACCACAACCAATTGTATGGGCTGCATTTTGTGTAGCAGCGTCTTTATTCTTTTTGCTCTCCCGCCATCACATGGAGATAGGACGAACTCATGAACCACCGCAGCACCCCAGCCCCTGAAACCACCCGGCAGCCCTGGCGAACCCCCACCCTGGTCAACCTCAGCGCCCGCCGCACCGAGTCGGGCAGCCCCAACGATGTCGAGGATGTGATCGTCACCTACTCAGGATCAGAACTCTTCTTTGGACCGATCACCACTGCCGGTGGCTCCTAAGCCAGTAATCGAAGATCAGCCACGAAACACCTCACCCCCGACCCCTCTCCATGAAAATGGAGAGGGGAAGCTAAGCGAAGCGCAGCAGGGGGGAGGACATTGAATTGTTTCGGAACATGGCTTAGAAGCGGAATCTTGAAAGAAATCCACGCGCGGACCCGGCGGGTCTCCCCTACAACGGACGTGCCGTAGGGGTGACCCGGCGGCTCGTCCGTTGAAAAGGTGCGAGCCTTGGCTTAGGGCTGCTGCCTTTTCCCCTCATCTCCCAGCCCCCTTCTCCCACAGAAGCGGGGGGAAGGGGGAGCCAGATCCCCGCGCCGCGTGGGTGGGGGAAGCCCGTGACGTGCCCCAGGTGATCGTCACCAACCCGTTGCGCGCGTGATGAGCATTCCGTATAATCAGGGATACTGCTGCGTTTTTGTGTGGCAGTTTCTCTATTTTTTTGCCTCAACCAATACATGGAGACAGGACGACTCATGAGCCGCCACGATGACGCAGTGTCCGAGATTGCCCGGCAGCCCTGGCGAACCCCCACCCTGGTCAACCTCAGTGCCCGCCGCACCGAGTCAGGACAACCCTCGACTGTAGAAGGCATCCTCATTGTTTCCAGCACCTATAGGATCCTGATAGGACCGGTCACCACGGACAACGGCTCCTAGGCGGCGGTACATCTTCCATTGACGATGCATTATCGGCTTTATGGACTCCATCTGGAGTCCGACTTCGCAGTTGACGGTCTGCTGCCGATTGAAGCGGGAGCGCTGCCGGCGGATATCCTTTTCCGCCAGGGCAGCGCCCCGTCTTCGCTGTCGGGGGTGGTTGAAAGCGGCTCGCTCTACCAGGTCACGCCGCGCGAATTCCTGTTGAGCGTCCCGAACATCGCCCGCTACTATGTCCAGGACGGGCGGCAGATCACGGTGGACGCCGCGCCCGACGCCGACGAGGAATCGGTGCGGCTGTTTCTGCTCGGCTCGGTCCTGGGGACGCTGCTGCATCAGCGGGGGATGCTGCCGCTGCACGCCAGCGCTGTCGAGACGCCCGGCGGGGCGGTGTTGTTCACCGGCACGAGCGGCGCAGGGAAATCGACCACGGCGGCAGCGCTCACCCGCCGGGGCTATCGGCTGATCGCCGACGACATCACGGTCGTCTACGCCGGACAAGACGGCATCCCGATGGCAGCTCCGGCATTCCCACAGATGAAGCTGTGGGCGGAGTCGCTGCACAAGCTGGAGACCAACACAGAGGGACTGCGGCGGGTCCGCCCGATGCTGGAGAAATACATGCTCACCACCGAGGACTCCTTCCGCGACGAGCCGCTGCCGGTGCGCGTCGTATATATCCTCTCTTCGCATAACCAGGATACTCTGGAACTGACTCCCATCGAGGGCATGGCGAAGGTTCGCGCGCTGCGCAACCACGTCTACCGCCGCCGCATCATGGAACAGATGGGAGCCGACAGCACGCACTTCGCTGCGCTGACCGCCCTGGCGAGCCGCACAGCGCTGCGCAAGATCCGCCGTCCGCAGCACATGTTCCTGCTTGACGAACTGCTCACCCTGCTCGAAGCCGATTTCGCCGCTGTCGGCGGCTGATCCGGCAGAGGCGACCGATGGCGAAGATCACCTGGCTGGCAAGCTTTCCCAAGTCTGGCAACACCTGGATGCGCGTCTTCCTCACCAACTACTGGCGCGACGCCGACTCCCCGGCGGACATCAACGATCTGAACGACGCGCTCATCGCCAGCGCGCGTATGCTCTTCGACGAAGCGCTCGGCGTGGATTCCGGCGACCTGACCGTCGAGGAGATCGACGCGCTGCGCCCGGCGGTCTACCGTCAGTTCGCCGCCGACCTCGACCAGCAGGGATACGAAGAGCGCTTCTGCAAGATACACGACGCCTATACGATTCTGCCGAATGGCGAGCCGTTCTTCCCGCCCGATGTGACCGCCAGGGCGATCTATATCCTGCGCAACCCGCTCGATGTCGCCGTGTCCTACGCCAATCACATGCACAGCACTCTGGCGGAAACCGTCAGGCGGATGGGCAGCGCCGATCACCACCTGGCATATTCGCGAACCGGGCTGGCGCATCAGATTCACCAGCACCTGCTGACCTGGAGCGGGCACGTCACCAGCTGGATGAGCGTGACGACATTTCCCGTTCAGCTCGTCCGCTATGAGGACATGATCGCTGACCCCTTTGCCGCTTTCGCCGAGGTGGTGCGCTGCATCGACGAGCGGGCAGCCGCCGACGGCATTGATGCGGCGCGCCTCGAGAAGGCGATCCGCTTTTCGGCGTTTGAAGAGCTTCAGCGGCAGGAAAAGGAACGCGGTTTTCGCGAAAAGATGGCGCTTTCCGAATCCTTCTTCCGTAAGGGCAAGGTCGGCGCATGGCGCGAAAAACTTACCGACGACCTGGTCGCGCAGATCGTGCGCGATCACCGTGACGTGATGCAGCAGTATGGCTATCTCACCGAGGATGAACGTCTTGTCTACTGAATCCATGACCCTGCAGACGGTGGTACAGCGCTCCCCGGACCTGCTCTTCACCGAGGTGAACGGCGATCTGGTCATGCTGAGCATTCGCACCAACCAGTATTACGGCACGCACGCTGTTGGCGGTCGCATCTGGGCGCTGATCGAGCAGCCCACGCCGATCCAGGTGGTGTGCGACGCGCTGCTGCGCGAATTCGAGGTCGATGCCGCGACCTGTCAGGCGGAGACCCTCGCCTTTCTGAACCGGCTGGCGCAGGAATCTCTGCTCATCCTCCATGCCCCAGCCTAGGCGCTTTTTCGCCCGGTTGGGCAGCTTCGCCCTGCTGCCGCGCGCCGATCGACGGCTGCTGGTGGAAGCGGGCGGGGCGCTGCTGTTCGGGGCGGGGGTCGCCCTGCTGCCGCTGCGCTTCTATGCCCGATGGCTCGGCAGCCAGAGCGCTGACCCCGTGAATGCCGCGCCGAACGCCGCCGGCGCTCAGGCGGATATCCAGCAGGATCGAGTCCAGGATGGGGTTCAGACAGACCAGGTGCGCCGCGTCGGTTGGGCGATTCGCACGATTGCCGGGCGCGTCCCCTTCCGTTCGGACTGTCTGCCGCAGGCGCTCGCGGCGCGCGTCATGCTGGGGCGGCGCGGGCTGCCGGTCACCGTCGTCTTCGGGGCGGCGCTGCGGGATGAGGCGCTCAAAGCCCACGCCTGGGCGCGCTGCGGCGGCGTCATCCTCACCGGCAATGCGGCGCGGCGCGGTTTCGCCCCGGTCGCCGCGTTCACCCATCTGGGCAGCGCGGATGAAGGTCGTTAAAGCTAAAGAATGACGCCTCGTAAGAAATCCACGCGCGAGTGACCCGGCGGCTCGCCCGGTGGAACGGGTGGACACCCCACTTCAAAGCGCGCGGATCACCCGCGCCGGACTGCCCGCCGCGATCACCCCGGCAGGAACATCGCGCGTGACCACGCTGCCCGCGCCGATCACGCTGCCCCGCCCGATGGTCACGCCCTTGAGGATCAGACACCCCATACCGATGAACACGTCGTCCTCGATGACCACCGGCGCGGTCGCCGCGTCGAGCGGACGCTCACGCCTCACCGCCGCGTCCAGAGGGTGAAAATCGGTGTCGCAGAGGATGCTGTTGGCGCCGATCATGACGCGGCTGCCGATGCTCACCCGCTGCGCGCAGACCACCGCGCCGCCGGTGATCCCGACGTGATCGCCGATGCTCAGCGCCGCCCCGGCTTCCCGCGTGGTCAGCACGACGGGGTGATTCGGCGCGAGTGGGTTGCTGGCAGCCAGCGACCGCAGCGTCAGATGTGCGCCGAAGTGCATGGTGCTGGCGCGGTGGCGCTGAAGGATCGGCAGTCCATAGAACAGCCAGCCTTTCCCCCAGGCGACCCCGGCGAGCGCGCACTGAAGACGCGCCAGCGGCAGCAGCGCCATCCGGGTGATCTCCAGGCGCAGCTTCCAGGGCGTCGCCAGGGCGATGCGCGCGGCTTCGGCGGGCGAGATGTTTTCGATCATCGGCGGCGGCGGGGGGATGGCGTATCCGGGATGAGGATGCTGCGCGGTCGCCTGCGCCGGCGGGGCGGACGGTTGAACAGCGTATTCCAGACGATCACCAGCGCCAGCGCCGACAGGGCGAAGAGCAGCGGGTCCGAAGGGACGCGGTAGCGCGTCGAAGGATGGAAGAGGACGTAGGTGAGGGTCATGGCGATCTGCACGAACCACAGCAGCGAAACGTCGCGCCACGCCCGCAGAGAGAGCAGGAAGCCGATCCCCGCCAGCGCCAGCAGCCCGCCGAAATAGACGCGGTGCAGCGCCCGCCCGATCTGGTCGAAGAGCGGCGAGGAGTAGGCATCGACCGGGTCGCCGGGCGGCAGCCCGCCCAGGACGAGATCGCCGGAGTCGCTGCTCGATACCTCGGCGTCGCCCTGATAGTCGAGGCGGGGCAGCTCGCCCGCCGTCGGGTTGTAGCGCGGCGCGATGTCGATGCTCCAGTGGACGAGGAACTTCGTCCAGAACAGCTCCGGCAGCAGATCGGGGTTGTCGCGCCAGAAGGCGAGGACCAGCGCCGCGCGTTCGCGGTCGGCTTCCACGCTGTAGGGATCGTCGGTGGTGGTCAGCTCCGGCGAGGTCCACTGCACGTCATAGCCCGCCTGGAAGTACGGGATGACGTATTCGCTGTTGCCCTGCCACAGGTTAGAACCGCCGGTCAGCGACATCGGCACGAAGGCGTCGTAGACCTGGAAATTGCGGATAGTCCAGGGGGCGAGGACCAGGACGCACAGCAGGGCGACGATCCCCAGGCGGAGGATCGTCTGCCACAGCGAGAGGCGGAACAGGAACCACAGCGCGATCAGGATCGCCAGAAAGGGCAGGATGGGACGCGCCAGCGTCGCCAGCCCCAGGGCGAAGCCGCCCAGGATCGCCAGCAGCAGCGTCCGCCCGTCGAAGCGCGGCTCTTCGCGCAGCAGCACCATCGCCAGGACGAAGGCGTGCATCAGCGTCATGAAGAAGGGCGTATCGATCAGCGTCAGGTTCTGAAAGATCAGGTAGGGATAGAAGGCGTAGAACGCCACCGCCAGCGCCGCCGCCCATTCCGCCGCCGCGCCGCTCCTCACCGCCGGGCGGGCGATCCGTATAACGATGGCGTAGAGCATCAGCATGGAGAGCGCATCGAGGACGATGTGAAAACCGCCGACCTGCCAGTATCCCCGCCCGAAGGCGGCGTAGATTACCGACAGGGCATAGCTGTAGAGCGGCGGGATGAGCGCGTCCGGCTCGCCCGGCGTCCTGCCATAGATGCCCGTTTCCAGCAGGTTGCGGGCGTAGGTGTCATAGGCTTCGCTGCCGTGAATCGCCCCGGTCTGCTCGAAGGCGAACACCTCAGGGAAGAGCGCCAGCGCGGCGATCCTGCCGCCGATCCCCGCCAGCAGCACGAGGATCAGGGCGATTCGCGCCAGCCGCGCCGCTGTGGTCGGCGCGCTGATCTCCGGCTCAGGTGGGGGTGGGGGGGCGGGCGATCCCGGCGGCGCCCAGGGGGAAGCTTTCACCGCGTAGGACATGGCTTCACCGGCTGCGGCTGGCAAACGCCGCCGAAACTCCCAGGAAGATGTAGGTGAAACCGGTCAGGAGGCGCTGCACCTTGAGGAACGCCGGGCTGCGGCGCATCCATCCGCCGAGCGCGCCCGCCGCCAGGGCGTACAGGCTGTCGCTCAGCGTCGCCATCGCCAGCATGACCACGCCGAGCGCCAGGATTTGCGCCGCGGCATTCTGGCTCGCCGGGTCGATGAACTGTGGCAGGAACGCCAGGAAGAACAGCGCCGTCTTGGGGTTGAGTACAGCGACGATGAACCCCTGTCCGAAGATGCTGCGCAGCGATTTGCGCTGGAAGACCGGGTCTTCGACGGTCTTGACCGGCGTGCGCAGCGCCTTGACGCCCAGATAGATCAGATATGCTGCGCCCAGATACTTCACCACGTCGAAGGCCAGCGCCGATGAGACCAGGATGGCGGACAAACCGAGCGCCGCCGCCAGCACATGGACGGCGTTGCCCAGCTCCGCCCCCAGCACCGAGGCAAGCCCCGCACCGCGCCCCTGATCTACACTGCGGGCGACGATGTACAGCACGACCGGACCGGGCGTCACGACCAGGACGAAAGCGGCGCCGATGAAGGCGAGCAGGGTGGGAAGGGGTGGCAGGATGTCCAGGTTAGTTTGTCCTTTTTGAATTACGACTGCGCCTGTTCAGGGAAAACGCTGCGCACTGCGACCGAAAAACCGGGCAGCACGTCGCCACCGGTGAGGGGGGCTCGTAGGAGATGAAAGCGATGTCGGGGATGAAGATGATGCTCTGTTCGGCGGACATGATGTAGCCGCCGCCCTCGCCCGTCAGATAGCCAAGTCGATTCTGAGCCAGGGAATTCTTGAGCAGCCAGGCTAGTTCCCAGGCGATCTGGGAAGGCGTGAATCCGCCCATTTTTTCGACAATCTCCCCATCGATCAGCTCCAGCAGCCGCCCGCTGTTCTCCGGGGAGTCGCTGATGCGTCGATAATCCGCCAAAGTAAGCGTGCGTTCACGAAGCATGCCGGGCGCTCACCTCCATCACACACAATCAAACAGCCACAAACAAACGGGAACGGCTCCCCTCACGATGCGCCGCAAGGCAAGGCATTTTTCGGGGGATGCGCAAAATCCATTATAACATCGGCGCGGCGTCCGCATGAGAGTCCGGTGACTCTTTTGCCACTTTCCCGCCGCTTTCAGCGAAAATCAACGACGTACACGGATATATTGACAGACGAGCCATGAACCTGAACATCTGGGTCTTTCAACGGATGCTGTCACGCCGGCTGACGCGCTGGGCGGGCGTCAGCGCGCTGATCGGCAGCCTGCTGCTGCGGCGGCGCGGCTTCTGGCGGGCGGTCGGCGGGCAGTTCGTCGGCTGGGCGGCGGTCAACCTGGGCATCGCCCTGTTCGGATCGATCTCCGCCGACCATCGGCGTCAGCGGATGGAATCGCCGGATGCGCCGGAGGTGCTGGCAAAAGAGGCGCGGAGTCTGCGCCGCCTGCTGTGGATCAACGCCGGTTTGGACCTGCTGTACATGTTCGGCGGGCGCTGGCTGGCGCGCCGCGATACCCCCAACCGGCGCGGCATGGGCGTAGGGATCGTGCTGCAGGGCTTGTTTCTGCTGATCTTCGACCTGTGGCACGCCCTGGTGCTGCGCGAGTCGCCGGACGAAGGCACTGATGCAGCATCTCGCCGCGCCCGACCTGCTGCCGATTCCAGAGGAGGGCGCTGACAGGATGATCTCCAACTACATCGATCTGGTGCTGCACCCGGAACGTTATCACGGGCATGACAGGCGTCCACCGTTCTTCGAAGGCTGGTACTTCAAGATGATCTCGCCCGACCGTTCCCGCCGCTTCGCCGTCATCCCCGGCATCTTTCTGAGCGACGATCCAGGGCGGCATCACGCCTTCATCCAGGTTTTCGACGGCGTGAGCGGCGCGGTCGGTTATCACCGGTTCCCGGCAGAGGCGTTCCAGGCGTCGCGCCAGGGCTTCGACCTGCGCATCGGCGCGAACCGCTTCACCCTGGAAGGAATCACCCTCGACATCGACGACGATCAGGGCGTCGTCCAGGGCGAAGTGCGCTTCGGGGCGGCGATCCCCTGGACGGTCACGCCGCGCGAACCCGGCGTCATGGGCTGGTTTGGCTGGATGCCCTTCATGGAGTGCTATCACGGCATCCTCGGCTTCGACCACGCCGTCGACGGCGCGCTCAGCGTCAATGGCGCGACCCACGATTTCAGCGGCGGACGCGGCTACATCGAGAAGGACTGGGGCAAATCTTTCCCCGGCGGCTGGGTGTGGATGCAGACCAACCACTTCGAACAGCCGGACGTGTCGTTCACCGCCTCGATTGCCATCGTGCCCTTCCTCGGTCGCTGGTTTCCCGGCTTCCTGGCGGGCGTGTGGCACGAGGGGCGGCTCTACAAGTTCGCCACCTATACCGGCGCGCGCACCGAGAAGCTGGCGATCAGCGATCACCGCGTGGAGTGGGCGCTGCGCGACCGGTCGCTGCGCCTGGAGGTCTTCGCCGAACGCGCCGAGTCCTCGATTTTGCCGGGTCCGAACCGCGCCGACATGAGTACGCGCGTGCCGGAGACGCTCAAGGCGTCCATCGCCATTCGCCTGAGCGCGCTCGGCGGCGGATCGCGCGAGGTCTTCAGCGGCAGGGGCGAATGCGCCGGGCTGGAAGTGGCGGGCGATGTGGAAAAGCTGATGAAGGCGATTCGCTAGGATGAGGGTTTCGGGCGCGCGTCTGAGAGGGCGTTTCGATGGGCTGCGGCTCGACCCTGCCGATGCGCCGGCATACTTTATGATCGGCGTCTGGTCGCTGATCATGGTCGCCGTGCCCATCCTGCGCTGGACGGTCGGCGAGGCGGTCTTCCCGCTGGACATCACCGCCGGGGTGGTCGCTCAGGCGGCGGCGGCGCTGCTGGCGCTGCGGCGGTGGAGGCGGCGACGACGTCCGTGGTAGGCAGGCGCATGGCGAAGCGATTCAGGGCGGCGGTCGTCGGCGGCAGCGGCTACGGGGGCGCCGAGATCATTCGGCGGTTGATCGTCCACCCGGACGTGGAGCTCGTCCGGGTGGCCTCGATCGATCACGTGGGCGAGCCCGTGAGCGCGGTGCATCTGAGCCTCGAAGGACAGACCGATCTCGTGTTCGAGAATCTCGCGCCTGCGGAGGCCGCCCGCGGGATGGACGTCGTGCTCCTCGGCCTGCCGCACAAGGTGAGCGCGACGAAGGTCCCCGAGCTCATCGCGACGGGGGCACGAATCGTCGATCTGTCGGGTGATTTCCGGCTGCGCGACGCGCAATCGTATCGGCGATTCTACGGAGCCGATCACCCGTGCGCAGAGCTGCTCGCGAAGGGCGAGTTCGTCTACGGGCTGCCGGAGCTCAATCGGGAGCGAATCCGCGAGGCGCGGTACGTGGCGTCGCCTGGGTGCTTCGCGACGACCATCGAGCTCGGATTGTTGCCGCTCGCGCGTGCCGGGCAATTGGCCGGCGCAATAGAGACCGTGGGGATCACGGGCTCCTCGGGGAGCGGAATCGTCCCGAGCGCTGGGACGCACCATCCGGTCCGCGCGGTGAACCTCCGCACCTACAAGCCGCTGGATCACCAGCACGTGCCGGAGATCCTCGAGACGCTCGCGGCCGCCGGAGGGAGAGAGCTCTCGCTGTCCTTCGTCCCGGTGAGCGCGCCGCTGTCGCGCGGAATCTTCGCGACCTCGTTCGTGCACGTCGATGCGGCGGTCCCGGTGGACCATTGGCACTCGATCTATCGGGATGCGTACGCGAAAGAACCATTCGTGCGCGTTCCGCGCAATCGGTTGCCGGAGGTGGCGGCGGTCTCCGGCAGCAATCACGTCGAGGTCGGGATCCAGCCGGGCGCCGTGCGCGACGGCAAGCGATTGCTCGCCTGTTTCTCGGTCACCGACAATCTGGTCAAAGGCGGAGCCGGGCAGGCGATTCAATCGATGAATCTGATGCTCGGGTTGGACGAGCGGTCGACGCTCGAGGATCCGGGCAGCTGGCCGTGACGTGCGTCGTCGTCAAGGTCGGCGGCGAGGTCGTGCGCGGCGCGGAGCTGCCGGCGCTC
>JABWBO010000240.1 GCA_013360465.1 Anaerolineae bacterium
TGATCCGCGCGAGTACGCGCTGGTGGCGTTCGGCGGCGCGGGTCCGCTGCACGCCTGCGCCGTCGCCGACCGGCTGGAGATGCGCCGGGTGATCATCCCGCGCTATCCAGGGGTGCTGTGCGCGCTCGGCTTGCTCTCGGCGGATTTCGCCCTCGATTTCGGCGAGAGCCTGCTGGGAATATACACTGACAAGACAGCAGCGGACTTGATGGCGCGGGCGACCCGGCTGATCGACGCCGGGCGGGCGGCGCTGGCGGCGCGCGGCTTCACCCCGGATCAGATGGCGTTTCAGGTCGAGGTCGCCATGCGCTACGCCGGGCAGGCATACGAGCTGGCGACGCCCTTCGCGGCGGATCAGCCGGGGGCGGCGCTGGAACGATTCCACGCGGCGCACGAGCGCGCCTATGGGCATCGCTTCGCCGACCGCCCGGTTGAGAGGGTCAGCCTGCGCGTCCGGGCGGTGGGGGTGACGCCGGACAAGCTGAGCGCCATGCGCACGAGCGGCGGGGCGAAGCTGCCCGGCGGAGCAAGCGTGAGCGGCGGCGTGGAGCGCGCCCGCATCGGCGAGAAGACCGCCGGCGGGATGAGGCTGGCGCTGTACGACCGGGAGCGTCTGGAACCGGGCGATCAGATCGACGCGCCGGCGCTGATCTTCCAGATGGACAGCACGACCTATCTCGCGCCTGGGTGGTCGGCGGCGGTCGATGCGGCGGGGAATTTGGTCCTGGCGTCGGCGCGTTGGTAGTAGAGGAATGGCGCAGACGGGGGTAGACTGATCCGGCATAGGGCACATGGCGGCGGTGGATCGAGGAGTTGAACGCAACCATGAGCAAACCAGACAGCACACTCTCCCGGCGGTGCTTCCTGCAAAGGGCGGGCGCTTCGGCGGCGGCGCTGATCGCCCCGGACCTGCTCCTGTTCAGCGGCGCGGCGCGCACCGCGCCCGGCAGCGGCGCAGCCCGACGGGTATACCTGCACACCTTCGACCCGAATGCCACCACGACCACCGAGGCGGTGACCAACACCCTCACCGCCGCCACCGATTTTTCCTGGCTGCGGCAGGGCGACTCGGTCTTCCTCAAGGTCGCCAGCAATTCGAATCTTCCGCCCCCCTCGGTGACTTCGCCCGCCGTGCTGGAAGGCGTGATCGCGGCGCTGAAGGCTGCCGGAGCCGGGACGATCACCGTCGGCGATATGAGCGGCGCGCAGTTTGTGCGCCATCTGGCGGACCGCACCATCGGCTCGACGCGCGAAAACATGCGTCGGAACGGCTTGCTGGCGGCGGCGGAAGCGGCGGGCGCGGCGGTCCACTGCTTCGAAGAAGTCCCGTTCGAGCGCGCCTACCTGCCCGGCGTCCCGACCGGCGCGCATCACTGGGGCGAATCGCTCCAGGTCGCGGAAATCCTGGACCGCGTCGATCACGTCATCAACCTGCCGCGCCTGGGCAAGCACGTCCTCGCCGGGGCGTCGCTGGGGCTGAAGAACGCCGTCGGCTGGATCAGCGATCACAGCCGGATGGTGCTGCACCGCGACGCGGCGACCTTCCAGGCGAAGATCGCCGAACTCAACACCATCCCGCAGTTGATGAACAAGCAGCGCCTCACCCTGACGCTGGCGGACCGCGCGCTGACCACCTACGGACCCGACGCCGGCTACGCCCTGCCGCTGTCCCGCCCGCTGATCATCGCCTCCGACGACGTGGTCAGCCATGATCAGATCGCCCTGCTGGCGCTGGTCTGGGCGCGCTGGCAGACGCCCGACGAGGCGCTCGCTCAGGACCCCTACCCGGCACAATCCAACGGCTTGAACTGGTGGTTCGTGCGCGTCACCTGGGGGGAAGAGATCGGCGGTTATCAGGACCTGCCGACCTTCGAGCCGCTCGCCTCGGCGGAAGACCAGACGGCGGTCAACCTCGCCTATGATCGGCTGCACGGCGGACGCCCAGAGCGCATCGAGGTCCTCCCCGGCGGTCCCCCGCTGCCCGGATCGCTCGCCGTGCTGCTCACCGCCGATCCGGCGCTGGGCGTCGTGGTGCAGGGGAGCGCATGACGGCACGCGAACCGCTTCACAACCGCCCGCGGTGGGGAGCCGCCCTGCTGGCGCTCCTGGG
>JABWBO010000023.1 GCA_013360465.1 Anaerolineae bacterium
CACCGCGCGCAAACATGGCTTATCCATGTTTTCCGCCCTCGTGGATGCCTTTTCTGGCACTCCTTTCACCCCATCCCTGATTCACCCCTGAGCAGTTACGAAAGAGGTTGGTTGTGAGCGAAAACCAGCGGGACTCTCGGCATTTCAGGCGGCTGATCGGCGGCGGGCTGACGACTGCCTCCGGCGCGTATGCCGTCATCATTCTGCTCTATTTCGGACTGCGCCTGATCGCCGGCGAGGCGCTCGACCCGGTGGCGCTGGGCAGCAGCCTGATGCCGGCGCTGCTCCTCCCCGCGCCGATCCTGCTGGTTGCGATGCTGTCCGGTCGGCGCTGGGGATCCGCCGGGCTGCTGCTGCCGGGGGCGGCGTTCTTCCTCATCGGCTACGGCGGACGCTTCGTGCCCCCGGCGCTGCGCGCTTTCAGCGGCGGCGAGTCGGCGGGTCGGCTGACCGTGCTGACCTACAACCTTCAATCCAAACTCGACGACTTTGACCCGATGATCGCCATCATCCGCGAGGCGAACGCCGATGTGGTGGCGCTGCAAGAACTGCTGACCCCGGCGAGTCGGGCGTTCGATGCGGCGCTCGGCGACCTCTATCCGTACCGAGTCCTGCGCCCCACCGACGACTTCGCGCGCGGCATGGGCATCCTGAGCAAATTCCCGCTCTCCGAGGCGCACTCTTTCGACGCGATCATCCTGGGCAGCCAGCGCGTTCGGCTGACGCTGGACGACGGGGGGCAGATCGTCTTCTACAACGCCCATCCTGTGCCGCCGCGCGCCCTGGGTGACTTCGACTCCTCTGTGCGCAGCGCCGAGATCGGCGTGATTCTGGCGGACGCCGAGGCGTTTCGCGGTGAGCGGGTATTCATGGCGGGCGATTTCAACGCCACCGATCAGACCGACGATTACGCGCGGGTGCGCGCCGCCGGCTTTTCCGACGCCTATGCCGCCGCCGGGTTCAGTCTGGGACCGACCTTTCCCAATATGACGCGGTTCGGCTTGCGCCTGCCGCCGATCATCCGCATCGACTACGTGTTCTATCGCGGGGACTGCTGGCAGGCGTCGGCTGCCAGGGTGATCGGAGATTCTGGCGGGTCGGATCATTATCCGCTGCTGACCGAATGGGGGTGCGCCGAGATGCCATGATGTGACAGCACAGGGGGCAATCCGCCGGATCGGATCGCCCCCTGTGCTGTGATGCGGCTGTCCGGGCGCAGCCTGCGCCGGACGCGCCTAATTGAGGCGTGGTCATAAATCAAAACAAGGGAACCGCGCTCCAGCATAGCCAGAGCGCGGCCACTTCCGTAGTATTGCAGTCGCCAAACGTTCACACCACGGAAGCGACTGAATGGTACAAAAAGAAGCCCTGCTTGTCACGCTCGTCAAGCTGGTGGATCGTCTGCCTTTCCCAGAAGCAACAGTCCAAGCGGGGCGAGGACGACCCAAAGTGTATTCGGATCGGTTAATCGTCAAAGCGTTAGTCGTCATGATAATCCGTCGGCTCTACACCGCCTACAGTTTGTTGGCCTTTCTGGAGCAACCGACAGCGCTGACCGAGCAATTGCGTCTGTTGCTGACTGAAAACGGAGGGTTTCCAAGTCGTCGGACCTGGGAGCGTCGCTTGGCGACGTTGCCGGATCGACTGCCGGGCCTGATTGGATGTTTGGGACGCCACTTGGTGAGCCTGCTCCATCCGTGGGTCCAGACGGGACGCGCGGTCGCCGTGGACAGCACGCCACTGCGCGCCAAAGGCGGCGTGTGGCACAAGAAACACCGCGACCAAGGCGAAGTGCCGCACAGCAGCATCGACACGGAAGCAGGGTGGTCGAAGTCGGGCTATCACGGCTGGTGGTATGGCTGGAAATTGCATCTGGCTTGCGCCGTCGCCTCGGTCTGGATTCCGCTGGCGGCGGAACTGACCGTCGCTAACACCGATGACGCTGCCGTCGCTCCCGCCTTGCTGAACCCATTGCCCGCCGAAGTCCGCTATATTCTGGGCGATACCCACTACAACACGCCCGACCTGCGTCAAGCGTGTCAGGGGCGCGGTCGGTGGTTGGTCGCCACTCGGCGCGGGAAATATCCTCACACCGACGATGGGGTAGAGGTGCGGCGCATCTTTCACAAGTTGCGCTCGCAGGCCATTGAGCCGTTCAACGGCTTGTTCAAGAACGTGTTCGAGTGGGGTGGTCAAGTCCCGGTCCAGGGATTGCGCCGCACCCAGTTGTTTGTGCTGGGCGCGGTGCTGCTCTATCAGTTGGTTTTGCTCTACCAATTCCACCATCGTCAGCCTCTTGGCATCGGTGTGAAAGCCCTGTTGCGGGCAGCATGATTTATGACCACGCCTCGCCTAATTCTCAATCGCCATCAGGGCAGCCGCGCGCTGCACCAGCAGGAAGCGCAGCCATTCCGCCATGCCCGCCCCCGTCTTGGCGGAGACTTCCAGGATCGGCATATCCGGTCGCACGGCGCGGATGTTCGCCAGCGCCGCCACCCGGTTGAACTCGACGGCTTCGGCGAGATCGATCTTGGTGATGATCGCCAGATCGGACGAGTGGAAGATCGGCGGGTACTTCAGCGGCTTGTCCTCGCCTTCCGTCACGGAGAGGATGACGACGCGCAGGTGTTCCCCCAGGTCGTAGCTGGAGGGGCAGACCAGATTGCCGACATTTTCGATGAACAGGAATTCAAGGTCGTTCAGCGTCCAGCCTTCGAGGTGATCCTCGATCATCTGGGCTTCCAGGTGGCAGTTGCCGGCGGTGGTGATCTGCCGCACCGGTACGCCGGACGCCGCCAGACGCCTCGCATCGTTGTCGGTTTGCAGGTCGCCGACGAGCGCCGCCGCCCGATACCCGGTGCTGCGCAGCGAGGCGAGCGTCTTTTCCAGCAGGAGCGTCTTCCCGCTGCCGGGGCTGGAAACCAGGTTGATGGCGAGGGTGTGCGCGCTGCTGAAGCGGTCGCGCAGCCGTCGCGCCAGCTGATCGTTCTTATCCAGAACGCCTTTGCGAATCTCAAGCAATCGTGGCTGCATCAGAATTCCTCAATCACTCGACGTGAACAGTCGCGTGCTGTCTTCAGGGGCGCGACGTGCCGCGCCCCGCAAAATGCCATACGGGTTCAGCGTTCTGCCGCCTTGAACCGCTGGACGTGCCGGCGAATATGCCCCTCGATTTCCTCCAGGCGCTCAGCGATGTTCAGGTGATCGCCGTCACGCTTGATCGGAAACTCGACCGACCAGTCTGGCAGGTCAAGGAGCAGTTCCATCAGGATGTGATGTGCGCAGGAGAACTCGTAGGCGAGCATGACCATGCCAAAAGAAGCATATTCGCGCCGGGCGCGCTGGTTGATCTGCGCGAAGCTGCCGACAGGCAGAGACGGCTCGTCGCTGTTCAGGAGGGCGCGCAGCGTCGCAATATACTGCTTGTGCCAATATACCAACTGGGCGAGGACTGCATGGGCGCTTTGGTGACCGTCGAATAAAGTCTCGTCAGCAGAGCCGAAATAGGCGGCGGATTCCAGAACCGTTCGGTTGAGTCGATCGAGGATCTCTTCCCGTAAGGGCGTCAGGGTCATCATAGAACGTCCTTCCTTCTCCGACCAGGCAGCTGCCAGCGCTCGTCGGTACCGAGGGTCTATGAGAATGAAAAACCCACTATAATCAGCTTAGATCAATTCTGCCCTCACGTCGAGTAACGAAATGCATTAAAGCGGAGGTCGTTCGTCACGCGGTGGGGTGCAACTTTGCACTGTGAATCTGCGGTCGGGCGGGCTATCGTAAGGAGGTGAAGCGAACGAGCGGCGCGCCTGGCGCGCTCCAGGATATCCCAGACAAACGAGACAGACCTATGACGAAAACGCTCCTTGTGACCGGCTCCAGCGGATTGATCGGCTCCGAAGTCGTCGCCTATTTCGACCGCCAGGGTTGGCAGGTTCACGGTATCGACAACAATATGCGCGCCGATTTCTTCGGCGTCAACGGCGATACGCGCTGGAATCAGCGCCGGCTGGAAAGCACCTGTCGGCACTTCACCCATTACGAGATCGATGTGCGCGACCGCGCCGCCGTGCGCTCCTACCTGGACTCCCTACGTCCCGATCTGATCGTGCATACCGCCGCCCAGCCCAGCCACGATCTCGCCGCCAGCCGACCTTATGACGACTTCGACGTGAACGCCGTCGGCACGCTCAATCTGCTGGAAGCGGCGCGCCAGTTCACGCCGGAAAGCGTGTTCGTACATATGTCCACCAACAAGGTCTATGGCGATGCGCCCAACGAGCTGCCCCTGATCGAACGGGAGACCCGCTGGGATTACAGCCGCCCGGAAGACTTCGGCGGCATCCGCGAGGATATGCGTATCGACCGGTCCAAGCATTCGCTGTTCGGAGCTTCCAAAGTGGCGGCGGATGTCATGGTGCAGGAGTACGGGCGCTACTTCGGCATGAAAACCTGCGCCCTGCGCGGCGGCTGTCTGACTGGACCGAATCATTCCGGCGTCGAGCTGCACGGCTTTCTGAGCTATCTCGTCAAGGTCAATGTGACCGGCGGGCTGTATCGCATCTTCGGCTATAAGGGCAAGCAGGTGCGCGACAACATTCACGCGCATGATGTCGCCCGCTTCATCGAGCGCTTCTACGAGCAGCCGCGCAGCGGCGAGGTCTACAACCTGGGCGGCGGAAGGGGCAATTCCGTCTCGATCCTGGAAGCCTTCGACCGCATCGCTCAGTTGAGCGGTAAAGCGATGCGCTATGAATATGTGGACAAGAACCGCGAGGGCGACCACCTCTGCTACATCTCCGACCTGAGCAAGATGCAGGCGCATTATCCGGGCTGGGACATCACCCGTTCGCTCGATGCCATCTTTGAGGAGATTCATGCCGCCTGGCGCGACAGAGCCGGGGCGGTGTAGAGAAAAGACTTTGCCGCAGCAGGATGAAGGGGAAAACTCATGAAGGTGATGAACAAAGTCATTGTTGTGACCGGCGGAGGCAGCGGAATGGGGCGCGCCCTGGTGCTGGCACTCGTCGGCAAAGGGGCGCGCGTCGCCGCCATCGACCTGAACGAAAACACCCTCAAGGAAACGGTGGAGCTTGCCGGGCAGCACCGGGATAAGATCAGCACGCATGTGCTGAACGTCAGCAGCCGCCAGGCTGTGGAGGCGCTGCCGGAAGCGGTACTCAGCGCGCACGGCGCAGTGGATGGTCTCATCAACAACGCCGGCATCATTCAGCCCTTCGTTCGCCTGAACGACCTGCCCTACGACGCCATTGAACGGGTGCTGAACGTGAATCTCTACGGCGTTATCTACATGACGAAGGCGTTCCTGCCCCATCTGCTGCAGCGCCCCGCCGCCCACATCGTGAACGTTTCGAGCATGGGCGGTTTCTTTCCCGTGCCGGGACAAACGCTGTACGGAGCATCCAAGGCGGGGGTCAAACTGCTGACGGAAGGGCTGTATGCCGAACTCATCGAGTCTAACGTTCGCGTGACCGTCGTCTTTCCTGGGGCGATTGCCACCAACATCACCCAGAATTCCGGCGTTGCCACCCCGGCTGTGGGGGGCAGCGAGTCGGCGCGCAGTTTCCCGACCACTTCCCCGGCGGACGCCGCCCAGACGATCATCGACGGCATCGAGCGCGATCAGTTCCAGGTGTATATTGGCAACGACGCCCGGATGATGAATCTCTTTTATCGCTTCAGCCCTCTGCGGGCGACTCGCTTCATGTACAGCCGGATGAAAGATCTGCTGCCGAAGTAGTCGAGCCTGGATTGGCGCGGGGATCGCTGTGATGAACAGGGACGGAATGCTCCGCCCCTGGAAACTGTCCCGGATGTCATCGCGCGCCGCGTGTTTTCCGGCTCAGTCTGACCCCCACGCCACCTCGACTTCCGTCCGACAAAAACGTTCGGTCAGCAGCTCCGCCAGCGTCGGCGTGCCGATCACCTGAAGCTCGTAGCGCACGCGCTGCATGGGCAGCGTCACCTGCATGATCCGCGTCAGGTCGATGGGCGTGGCTGCCAGCACCAGGTCCGCCCCGGACCGGTTGATCGTCTCCTGCAATTCGAGGATCTGCTGTGGACTGTAGCCCATCGCCGGCAGCACTTTCCCCGTTCCGGGGTATTTGGCGAACGTCTCGGCAATCGAACCGACCGCGAACGGACGCGGATCGATCACCTCGCTCGCGCCGAAGCGCTGCGCTGCAATGTAGCCCGCGCCGTAATGCATCTCGCCGTGCGTCACCGTCGGACCATCCTCGATGACCAGCACGCGGCGTCCGCGAATGCGCAGCGGGTCATCGACGAACAGCGGCGACGCCGCCTCCATGACGACCGCCTTGGGATTCGCCTGGCGGATGTTCTCGCGCACTGTCAGTAGACCGGCGTAATCAGCCGAGTCCACCTTGTTGATCACCACCACATCCGCCGCGCGCAGGTTGGTCTCGCCGGGGTGATAGCCAACTTCGTGGCCCGGACGGTGTGGATCGACGACGACGACATGCAGGTCGGACTTGAAGAAGGGCAGGTCGTTGTTGCCGCCATCCCAGATGATGATGTCGGCTTCGGCTTCCGCCCGGCGCAGGATGCGCTCGTAATCGACACCGGCGTAGATGACCGCGCCCCGGTCGATATACGGCTCATATTCCTCGCGTTCCTCGATGGTGCAGTCATAGCGGTCGAGATCGGCATAGCTGGAGAATCGTTGGACCGCCTGAGCGCGCAGGTCGCCGTAGGGCATCGGATGGCGGACGGCGACGACGCGCAGCCCCATGTCCTGCAGCGCCGCCAGGAGGTGACGCGCCGTCTGGCTTTTTCCGCAGCCCGTGCGCACCGCGCCGACTGAGACAACCGGCTTGACGCTGCTCAGTTGGGTGGACTCTGTGCCCATCAGCCGGAAATCTGCGCCGGCGGCGAGGACCTGTGACGCCTGGTGCATGACGTGATCATGGCTGACATCGCTGTAGGCGAAGACGACCTGCATCACCCGGTGTTCGTGGATCAGGCTGACGAGTCGGCTCGAATCGTAGATGGGAATGCCGTTGGGGTAGCGCTTCCCGGCGAGTTCCGGCGGGTAGGTGCGCCCTTCGATGCCGGGGATCTGCGTCGCGGTGAAGGCGACGACCTCATAGGCATCGTTGTCGCGGAAGAAGACGTTGAAGTTGTGGAAGTCCCGACCGGCGGCTCCCATCACGAGGACACGTGTTCGAGGCATTAAAACGCTCCTTTTCTGAACGTCAGAAGAACGATTTAACGCGGATCGTAACGGGAACAGCGCCGGATCGGTACTGATGAGTGTAATCTGCGCGGGCTACATCCGTCCTCTTCTCGCCCGCCCTACGGCTCCGCGCACCTGTCTGGTTCCAGGTCATACAGCGTCCGCTCACTGCACGTAAGCTCACGCACATAGCGGTTGTTCTCTATCCAGCCCAGGAGTTCGCCGGGTTCAAGCATCAGATCGATCTGGCGAATCACCGTGTTGTCCACATTCATCAGGAGCGACTGACTGTCGGGGCTGAACGTGACCGCATGTCCCCATGTGCCAACCGAAGGCAGATCGAACTGTCTTACAGCTTCGCCGATCTGCACATCCCAGACAAAGACGGTGTTGTCTCTGCCGCTGGAGACGATATACCGCCCATCGGGGCTGAACTGGACATAGAGGATGCTCGAACTGTGCCCTGACATCTGTTTGATCTCCCGCCAGTCGGCGGTATCCCACAGGTGTACCATGCCATCGTTGGTGACGGTGACCAGCCGCCGACTATCAGGGCTGAAGGCTCCTGTGCGCACGACGAACTCATGGGGCAGCGTCTGAAGAATTGTTCCCGTTGCGGCATCCCAGATGATCGCGGTCTGGTCCTCGGAAGCCGTCATGAGCGTATTTCCGTCGGGACTGGCGGCGAGACCCCAGGCGGGTTTCTGATGCCCTTCCCATTCAGCGACTCGCTGCCCGGTCGCGGCATCCCATATTGTGACGTTGTTTCCGCACCAGCGGTCCACCGTCGCGATCTGAGTGCCGCCGTTGATGAATGCCTTACCCGTCGTGGCATTTCCACCCGTTTCGACTTCCCAGATCATCGCTCCTGTCGCCGCGTCCCACAGGGTC
Organism: Anaerolineae bacterium; assembly: GCA_013360465.1. Classification (GTDB taxonomy): domain Bacteria; phylum Chloroflexota; class Anaerolineae; order Aggregatilineales; family Phototrophicaceae; genus Flexifilum. The sequence continues at coordinate 8,105 of JABWBO010000023.1, forward strand.
AGCCTGGCTTCAGGTGGAGGACACGTTCCCAGGTTTTCGTCTTCGGATGTTCCAGAGACGACATAGCGGCTGTCGGGGCTGAACGCCGTCCCCGTGAACGACTTGTTGGTGCGTCCCCATTGGCGGAGCATTGCTCCCGTTTGGAGATCCCACAGAGCCAGCGGACCATCCAGCTGCTGCGTGAGGACCGTGCGATCATCGGGGCTGCGAATCAAACCGACTAACTGAGCGCTGTTCAACCCGCTCATGCGCCTGATCTCTGAGCCATCCTCCATATTCCACAGACGCAGTTCGTCATCGACCGAGCCTGTCAGCAGCCAGCGCCCATCTGCGCTGAAGTTTGCCGTGTACTGGATACTGCCATGACCGTAGAATTCACGGGTGGTCTCCCAGGTCTGCAGATCGAGAATCGTCACCGGCGCGCCTGCCAAGGTGATGGCGATGGAATGACCATCGGGATGCAAAGCCGTCTCGTTCCCGAAGGTATTCAAGACCTGCTGACGAAGCAGGGTTCCGGTTTCTATGTCCCACAGGGTCAGCGCCTCGGCTAACGCACCAGCCGGGTAGGTCTTGGCGAGGACCCCTTCCGACGTGATGTGCAGGTCATCAATGCCATCGGTCAGCCCTTCAAAGGTTCGAATGGGTTCGCCGCTGGTCACATCCCACAGGATGACCGCCCCGCTGCCATAGCCGGCTGCGACCTGCCGACCATCTGCGCTGAAACTCAGCGACCATAACTCGTAAGGACGATCCAGCGGCGTTTCGGCAAACTGGCGAATGACGCTGCCGCTGACGGTGTCGAAGGCAGCGATCGCATCTTCGACAGGAGCGCCCTCTTCCGGCGGGGAGATGATGGAGGAGGTCAGCAGGATTCGCCCGTCTGGGCTGAGCGCCAGGCTGAACGCTGTTGGGCGAGCGCCTCCCGGCAGAGAAAGGCGGCGAATCTCTCTGCCGGAAGCCGTCTCGATCTCGATGATGGCGTCGGAGACATACCTGGGCGTGCTGTTGACCGCGATCCAGGCTGTCTCGCTAGTATGTGAAAATTGAATGTCAGCGACAGCCCCATCTTCCAGGAGCGGCGCTGTCTGATAGACGATCTGTCCGGTTTCGATGTCCCAGTAGGTCACCGTGTTTTCACCATATTTCCAGGACAGCGCCCCGCTTCCATCGGGGCTGAGTCGAGCCGAATCGGCACCGCGAAGGAGTCGGCGCGTCGCCGGGGCAAAGGCAGTCTGATAGAGGACAGACTGGGCAAAGGCAGGTGGATTCTCGCTGGCGGTGTTCGCGGCGAGCGCCAGAACAATCGCCTGATCAGGACTGTGCGAGAGATGGGCGCTCTTTGCCGCCGCTGCCAGCGCGATGCTGCGCGCGTAATCGGCGCTTGCCTCGGCGTTCTGGCGCGCTATCTCTTCGCTTGCCAGCGCGGTCTGGGTTTCGGCTTCGCGGCTGAAGGCGAACAGCGCCAGCCCCAGAGAAATGAGCGCCGCCAGCAAAAACACCACGACCAGCCCGCGCAAGAAGCCCTGGGCGCGCTGTTCGAGCCGTCTCTCACGCACCTGACGCACCTGCTCCAGATCGGTCTGGCGGGCGCGCTCCGCCAGGCTGGCTTCAAGGAAGGCGCGCTCCTTTGGCGTCAGTTTTTGCGCTGTTTCTTTCGCCCATCGCTCAAACCGTTCCAGACGTAAGCCGCCGGCAAGAAAACTGACATCGCTGCCCGCGCCGAGCCACTCTCCCGTGATATGCGCCAGCTCCTGCTGTGTCTTGATATCCTCTCGGCTGTCATTGATCCACAGACGCAGCCGCTCCCATTGGCGCAGAATCGCTTCGTGCGCCACCTCGACGGTGGGGGCACGTGTTAAGGGATCGCGGTCCAGCGAAAGCAGGCGATAACTGGCAAAGGCGTCGATGACCTCGTCCATGACTTCAGGATCGGCGCTCAGCGCCAGCAGTTCAGACTGCGGTGTGCGGCGGCGCGTATCTTCTGTCCCTTCGCCCAAAGTCACCAAACGCAGGAACATCTGATGCGCGGCTTTTTTCCCGGCATCATCCAGCGCCAGATAAATCTCGTCCGCCCGTTTTGCCACCGCGCCAACCGTGCCGCCAATCGCCTGATAGGCTTCGCGGGTGATCTGCCTTCCGCGTCGCTGTTCGAACAACTCGGTGAGGGCATATTGCAGCAGGGGCAGGGCACTCGGCTGGTAATTCACATCGGCGATGATCGCTGTCACCAATCCCGGCTCGAAGGTCATGCCGACCTGTTCAGCGGGCTTCGTGATCGCCCGTTCCAGCTCTTCGGCAGACAGAGGCATGATCGTCTCCAAGCGGCTGTGTACCAGCTCGCCGAAATGGGCGTAGTTCAGGGGGCGATCGTAAAAATCTGCCCGGAGGGTGATGATCACCCGCACCCGGCTGTGCGCCTCCGTCACGGCAGCATACAGCAGCTCCAGAAAATGCCGGCGAGTCTCATCGTCGTCGCAGAGCGTGAAGACTTCTTCAAACTGATCGATGATGATCACCAGTTCGGTGCCGTCGTCTGGCAGGATGAGTCCGGCGACGCGCATCAGCCCTCGTTCGTCACGCCGCAGCTGCTCGTTCAGGTTGACTGCCTGGTTTCCGGCGACTCGGGTGAGCGAGATTTCCAGCTCATCAAGGGGATGCGAACTCGGTATCATCTCGGCGACAAACCATTTTTCTGAACCCGGTAAGTCACCCCGCCACAGGGCAGGGATAAGCCCGGCTTTGACCAGGCTGGACTTTCCGCTGCCGCTGGGACCGACTATCGCCAGGAAACGGCTGTATTCCCCTCTTTCAGCCAATCGTTTGATCAGCTTCGCCGTAATTTTTTCGCGTCCAAAGAACTTTTGATAATCCGCCGTCTGGAATGCGCGCAGACCCCTGTAAGGGTTTTCGGGAAGAAACTCCTCTGAGGGTATGACCGTCTGGTCTGCCGGTTCGGTCGTCTTGACTACCAGGTTCAATTCGCGTGCGCGGACTATCGCCTGCATACGGCTGTGAACCCCCAGCTTGCTGTAGATATGATTGACGTACCATTTGACCGTACTCAGCGTGACCGTCAGGCGCTGCGCAATTTCCTTGTTCGACAGCCCTTCAATGATCAGATTCAAAATCTCCTGCTCGCGCTGGGTCAGCACCTCGACGAGGCTGGACTGGGTGCGCGTTACATCCACCGCTTCGCGGAAGTCAGCCGCCATGACCAGCGCGTCCGGGTAGCGATGCTGCGGGTTCTTTGCCGTCGCTTTCTGAATCACCCGGTTCACCGCATCCTGAAGCGCGGCATCCACCTTCGTGATCTTCGGGAGTGGGTCGTTGATGTGCTTATAGAGCCGCTCTACGGAAGATATGTTTTCAAACGGATGGTGTCCGGTGATCAGCTCAAACAGCGTCACCCCCAGGCTGTAAATATCGGTGCGCGGCGTCACCGATTCGCTGCGCGCCTGCTCCGGTGAGATGTAATCCAGGGACCCGATAATCGCGTTGGACTGCGTGCTGCTGTTGGGAAGGTTCAGGTCTTTGGCAATGCCAAAATCGCTGAGGTATGCATTGCCATCCTCATCCAGCAGGATGTTGGCGGGCTTGAGGTCGCGGTGAATCACCCCGCTGCGATGCGCCAGCGACAGCGCCCCGGCGATCTGGTCCAGGATCGTCGCCACCGCGCGCAGTTCAAACGCCCCGTTCCGCAGCGCATCGCGCAGACTGCCCCCCCGCAGCCAGCGCATCACCAGGTACGCGCCTTCCGGGTCCCGCCAGTAATCGTACAGCGGGGTGATATGCGGATGTTCCAGCCGCGCGACCAGCTGCGCCTCGCTTTCGAAGCGTCTGATGAAATCTGGCTGATTTGCCAAGCCCGGTAGGATGATCTTGATAGCGACTTCGCGCCCAACGGTAGTTTGATAGGCTTTATAGACTGCGCCAAAGCCTCCCGCCCCGATCCTCTCCCTGAGTTCATAGCCCTTAAGGTGGTAGGTACTGGCCGTTTCCATGATCGCCCTCCGATGGACTTGCGCCGTGATCTGATTTTGCCGAAAACAGATGATGCGATCATACAGTCGTTCGGAACGGCACGGGAATGGTTTGGGGGGTGGGAAAAAGTACGGACACCTCCGGATATCGGGGGCTGCCGGATCACTGATCGGCGTGATCCCAAAAAAAAGAGGCGCAGCCGATGCCGCGCCTCTGCAAGAGCCGGCATACCGCCCGCCGGTGTCAGACGTTGGAAAGGTCCATCTCCATGCGCAGGATGTGTTCACGCTCGGTGGGGGTGACGGTGAAGCCGTACTTCTCCGCCAGCCGGATCATCTCCGGGTTTTCGGCGTAGACAGTCCCCCACATCACGTCGATCTTCTCGTCCTTGCTGATACCGACCAACCGCCTCATTAATTCCTGACCAATGCCCTGATGCTGGTACTTGTCGCTGACCAGCATGCCATATTCCGCCTCCGTCTTCTGTCCCGGCACGGCGTTGCGCATCTTGGTCAGGCGGGCGATGGCGATGATCTGCGGCTCGCCCCGGGTGTTCTCGTCACGCCGCACCACGACCAGCGCCATTTCACGGTCATAGTCGATGAAGCACAGCCGTGACAATCGGTCATGGGCGATGCGCTGCGTCAGGTCCATCGCTTCAACGTAGCGCAGGAAGACCGTGCGCTCCGACAGGCTTTCGTGGAACTGCACCATCAGCGGCTCGTCTTCAGGACGAATCGGGCGGATGGTCACTTTTGTGCCGTCGCGCAGCGTCCAGGGTTCGACGTACTGCGTCGGATAGGGGCGAATCGCCGGGCGCGGCAGCTGGTCTTCGCGCAGGCTCGCCGGATGCGTGACGACGCGGGCGTCGAGGGCGATGATGCTGTCGTGCGAGACGAGCAGGGGGTTGATGTCCATCTCGGCGATCCAGGGTTGTTCGACGACGAGCTGGCTGAAGCGCACGAGGACCTGGTCCAGCGCATTCATATCTACCGGCGGGCGACCGCGCACGCCCTTGAGCGCTTTGGCGATCTTCGTCTCTTCGATCATGCGCCGCGCCAGCGTGTTGGTCAGCGGCGGCAAGCCGAGGGTGCTGTCTTTGAAGACTTCAACCATCGTGCCGCCCGCGCCGAAGAGCAGCACGGGACCGAACTGCGGGTCGATGCTGCTGCCGAGGATCAGTTCATAGCCGTCCAGCTTCGCCATCGGCTGCACGGTGACGCCCAGGAAGTGCTGCGCGCCGGCGTGTTCGGTCACGTTCTTCTGAATGAGGTCGAAAGCGCCGCGCACCGCCGCTTCGTCGCGCAGGTTGAGCTGCACGCCGCCGACATCGGTCTTGTGGGTGATCGTCTCGCTGTTCAGCTTGAGCACTACCGGGTAGCCAAGGCTGGCGGCGTGGGCGGCGGCTTCGTCGGCGGAGGACGCCAGAAGCGTCTGCACGGTCGGGATGTAATACGCCGCGAGCACCTGCTTGGACTCGTACTCGGTCAGGATGGTCCGCCCGGAGTCGTGTACATGCCTGAGGATGGCGCCGACCCGTTCGCGGTCGGGCGTCTGGAAGTCGCTGTCCATCGGCAGCATCGGGGTTTGATAGATGGCGCGCAGGTTTTCGGTGTACTGCCACATGTAGTTGAATACCCGCGCCGCTGTATCCGGGAAATTGAAGGTCGGCACGTTCGCCTTGTTCAGGATGCGCACCCCTTCGGCGACGCCGGGACCGCCCATCCAGCTTGCCAGCACCGGTTTGTCTTCGTACTGGGCGAAGCGCTGAAGTTCGGCGGCGGTCGCCGTCGGGTCGGTCATCGCCTGAGGAGTCAGGATGACCAGCGTGCCGTCGGTGTTCTCGTCCTTGCCGACGATCTCCAGGGTCCTGGCGTAAAGCTCAGGGGTGGCGTCGCCGAGGACATCGACCGGGTTGCCGTGACTCCACGCCGAGGGCAGAATCTTGTTCAGTTCCGCCATCGTAGCATCGCTGATCTCCGCCAGATCGCCGCCGTCACCGATCAGCGAGTCGGTCGCCAGCACGCCGGGACCGCCGGCGTTGGTGATGATCGTCAGGCGGTTGCCTTTGGGGCGCGGCTGCTTGGCGAGGACTTCCGCCATGTAGAACACGTCGCTGATGCGATCGACGCGCAGGATGCCGCTGCGCTTGAAGGCGGCGTCCAGCACGGAGTCGCTGCCGGTCAGCGATCCGGTGTGCGAGGCGGCGGCGTGGGCGGCGGCTTCCGTCCTGCCCGCCTTGATGACGATGATCGGCTTGCTGAGCGCTACTTCGCGCGCCGCCGACAGCGCCGATCGGGCGTCGCCGACCGATTCCATATAGATGACGATGCTCTCGGTGGCGTCGTCGTGCCCCAGATAGTCGATCAGGTCGCCCCAGCCGACATCGAGCATCGTGCCGACGGAGATGAAGGCGCTGAAGCCGACATTTTCGCTGCGGCTCCAATCCAGCACCGAAGTCAGGAGCGCGCCGGACTGGCTGATGAAGGCGACCGCGCCGGGGTTGGCGATGCCGTCGGCGAAGGTGGCATTCATGCCGTTGATCGGACGCATGACGCCCAGGCAGTTGGGACCGATCAGGCGCATACCGCCCTGGCGGGCAATCGACAGGACTTCGGCTTCCAGGGCAGCGCCTTCCGCGCCCACTTCCTTGAAGCCCGCCGAGATGATGATCGCCCCGGTGATCCCCAGTTCGACGCATTCCCGAATGACGCCCGGAACCGCCTTGGCGGGCAGGACGATCACCACCAGGTCGATCTTGTCGGGAACGCCCTTCAGGCTGGGGTAGGCGCGTACGCCGAGGATGCTGGTGCGAGTCGGGTTGACCGGATAGACGGTTCCGCCGAAGGGGCTGCTGATCAGGTTCCAGAAGATGGTGCGTCCGACGCTGCCGGCGCGCTCGGTCGCTCCCACCACCGCGACCGTCTTGGGGGAAAAGATGACATCGAGTCCGGTGGGGATTTTGGTCTGGACCGCTTCGCGATTTTGCATTCGCTTACTTCCCGATGATAGGCTGACAAAGCGAAAGGAATCATAGCGCGCAGTAGAGGGAGGGGAAAGGACGAATAGCACCTTCTCGCCGTGCGAAACGTGCTGCGTTTCGGCGGTGCGTAAGTTGGAATCACTGGCACTATGCGTCTGCGAAGGCGATCCTCTATCATGCAGACGATGCAGATTGACGCCCGATCGGCGAAAGGATAGGCGGGATGACCTGGGACAAACTCTTTGCCAAACGCACGGCGCAGATGAAGCGTTCGACCGTGCGCGAGATTCTGAAGCTGACGTCTCAGCCGGATGTCATCTCCTTCGCCGGCGGGCTGCCCGCGCCGGAGCTTTTCCCGGTCGAGCGCATTCAGCAGGCTGCCGAGTTGGCGCTGACCGAACGCGGGCGCGAAGCGCTTCAGTACAGCACCTCGGAAGGGATGCCGGAACTGCGCGGCTGGATCGCTGATCGGCTGTCTACCGAAACCCTGAAGGTCGAACCACAGAATATTTTGATCGTTAGCGGGTCGCAGCAGGCGCAGGACCTTGTCGGCAAAATCCTCTTCGACGAGGGCGATGCGGTGATCGTCGAGAACCCGACCTATGTCGGTATGCTGACGGCATGGCGTCCGTATCTGCTCGACTTCGCCGCCGTGCCGACCGATCACGACGGTATGCAGACCGACGCGCTGGAGGCGCTGCTGGAAAAACGTGCTTTCAAGGCGGCATATTCGATTCCCAACTTTCAGAACCCGCAGGGGGTGACGCTCAGCTATGAGCGCCGCATCAAACTGGCGGCGCTGCTGGCGCGCTATGACCTGCCCCTGTACGAAGATGATCCTTACGGAGCGCTGCGCTACAGCGGCGCGGCGCTGCCCTCGGTGCAGCAGGTGGAGGCGGTGGTCCGCAAGACCAGCGCGCTTGACGACTGCACGACGATGTACGCCGGGACATTTTCCAAGACGCTCACGCCGGGCTTGCGTGTCGGCTGGATCGCGGCGGCGTTCCCGGTGATCGACAAACTGGTACAGGCGAAGCAGGCGGCAGATTTGCACACCAGCACGCTCAACCAGTTCATCGTCTATGAAGCGGTGCGCGACGGGGACTTCCTGGACGAGCATATCGCCCGGCTGCGTGAAGTCTACCGTCAGCGCCGTGACCTGATGCTGCGCACGATGGAGGAATGTTTCCCGGCAGAAGTGACCTGGACGCGCCCCGATGGCGGGCTGTTTCTGCTGGTCACTATGCCAGAGGGCATGGACGCGACGGAGATCCTCAAGCTGGCGCTGGAACAGAAGGTGGCTTTTGTCCCGGCGGAGAGCTTCCACATCGGCGAGATGGGCAGGAATACCTTCCGCCTCAATTTCTCCAACGCCCGCCCAGAGATGATCGAAGCGGGCATCCGCCGGCTGGGCGCGCTGCTCAAGGAAGCGGTGCGGGTGGCGCTGTGAAGCGGGGAAACGTATCGTGAACACTGCGCTGGCTGCTCAGACATCAGCCCGTGAGGGTATCCTTGATCCACAGGCGGTTCGCTCGGCACTGCACGCCGGGCTTTCCGGCAGATTTCGCGGCGCAAAGCTGCTCATCCTGATCCCGGATCACACGCGCACCCTGCCGCTCGCTATGCTGTTTCGCATGATGGTCGAGGCGCTGGGCGACGCGCGGCAGATCGACTTCATGGTCGCCCTGGGCACACACCCGCCGCTGCCGGAAGAGGCGCTCAACCGGCTGGTCGGCATCAGCGCCGAGGAGCGCGCCGGGATGTTTCGGCATATCGGGCTGCTCAACCACGCCTGGGATGACCCGGACGCCCTGACCCAGATCGGCACGATCACCCGTCAGCAGGTGCAGCAGATCGCCGGCGATCTGTGGCATCCATCGCTCGGCGGCGATGTGGCGGTGCGCCTCAACCGGCTGGCGCTGGACTATGACCACCTGATCATCCTGGGACCGACTTTTCCACATGAGGTGGTCGGTTTTTCCGGCGGGGCGAAATATCTCTTCCCCGGCATCTCCGGCGCGGAGATGATCAACGTCACGCACTGGCTCGGCGCGTTGGCGACCATCCTGAACACCATCGGCGTCAAGCGCACGCCGGTGCGCGAGATGGTTCATGCCGCCGCCGCCCTCGTGCCGCCGCCGATCACCCTGGTCGGGCTGGTGATCGTCTCGCACGGCGAGGTCAAAGACGGCGTCGCCGGCATCTTCATCGGCGATCACCTATCCGCCTGGGAAGCCGCCGCCGATCTGTCGTCGCAGCGGCACATCCTGTGGGTCGATCAGCCGTACCAGCGTGTCCTGTCCTGGTCGCCCGCCATGTACGATGAGCTGTGGACCGGGGCGAAGGCGATGTACAAGCTGGAACCCGCCATCGCCGATGGCGGTGAGGTCATCGTCTACGCGCCGCACCTGGAGGTGGTCAGCCATGTACACGGCAAATACATCTACGAAGCGGGCTATCACGTGCGCGATTTCTACCTCAAACAGTGGGACAAATATGGACATCTGCCGCTGGGGGTGCTGGCGCATGGGACGCATCTGCGCGGCAGCGGGACCTATGACGAGGGAATCGAGCGGGCGCGCATCCGTGTGACGCTGTCCAGCCGCATCTCGCGCGAGGACTGCGACCGGTTGGCGCTCGGCTACCTGGACCCGAACGCCGTCAATCCTGCGGAGTGGCAGGGGCGGGAAGCCGAGGGCATCCTGTTCGTGCCGAAAGCCGGCGAAATGCTCTACCGGCTGAAGACGAAGGCGTGAATCCTACGAATTGCGCCGCCCCCGCCCTTCGTAGTGCCGCCCCAGCAGATGATCGAGGGCGATATCGAGAGTGGGATACTTGAAGCGGTAGCCCGCTTCCAGCAGGCGGTTCGGCATGGCGCGCTGACTGTCCAGAAGCACCGCCGACTGCTCGCCCAGCATCAGATTGAGCGCCCAGGTCGGGACGCCGATCAGGCGCGCCGCGCCCATCGTGTTCGACAGCGCTTTCATGAAGTCGGCGTTGGTGGCGGGGTTTGGCGCGGTCAGGTTGTAGACGCCCTGGCTCTTCTTCTGCCGGATCAGGTGGCTGATGGCGTGAACGGCATCGTCGATATGCACCCAGGAGAGCCACTGACTGCCGTCGCCGAACTGCCGGGTGAACATCCGCGCCGCCGTCCGCATCGGCTTCAGGAATCCCCCGTCGCGGCTCAGCACGACGCCGATGCGCAGGATGGCGGTCTGCACGGCGATCTGCTGAGCGATCTCTTCCCATTCCTCGCACACATCGGCGAGGAAGCCTTCACCCGCCGGCGAAGATTCGCTGAGGATGTCGTCGCCCCGGCTGCCATAGTAGCCGACCGCCGACGCCTGGATGAGCAGAGCGGGCTGGTGCTGGGCGCGGGCGATGGCTTCCCCGACAGCTTCGGTGGTATCGATGCGGCTGCCCATCACGCGCTGCTTGTGCCGTTTGGTCCAGCGCCAGCCGGTCAGGCTTTCACCGGCGAGGTTGATGATCACGGTGTTCTCGTCGATCAGGTGTCCCCAGCCGAACGAAGAATACCCGTCCCAGCGCGCGCCCTGGACGTTCGGCGGCATACGTTTTGCCTGCGAATTGCGACTCAGGACGATCACTTCATGTTGTTCGCGCACCATCCAGTAGCTCAGACGGTGTCCGATCAGCCCTGTTCCACCTGTGATGATGATCCGCATCCCTGCACCCACTCTAGTCTTCGACAGCGCCGGATAAGTGTAGCAAGGAATGGCGAGGTTGTGCGAGGGGGAGGCTGTTAGATGAAGCCGTCATACAAGACGAAAGACGGCACGCCGCAAGTCAAGGTGTTCAGGCGTCCATTGCACATTGCAGGCGACCGGGACTGTACTATAATCACCGACATACGCCAGTTCGAGTGCAACCTTGAATTCATCACATTTACCTATGGAAAAGCTGGATCAGCGGCAGACGCCGGTATCGCCCGATCTCTACGATGAAGCCTATTTTCGCACCGCCTGCGAGGGCTTCGACGAGTTCAACGAGACGGAAGGGCTGCACCTCTCGCGCCGGCTGGCGTCGGCATTCGCTTTGGCGTCGGTGAAACCGGGCATGAAGGTACTCGATGTCGGCTGTGGGCGCGGCGAGATTCTGCGTCATACAGCGCAGCTTGGGGCAGACGCCTATGGCATCGACTACGCTGCGGTAGCGGTTCACCTTTCCAGGCAGGTCATCGAGCCGGTCAACGGCGTCGCGCCGGGCAGGACTGCCGTCTATCAGGCGGACGCCAAGCATCTGCCGTTCCCCAGCGGCGCTTTCGACCGGGTGCTGATGTTCGATGTTGTCGAACACCTGCATCCCTGGGAACTGGAACAGTCGCTCGCCGAAATTCGGCGGGTGATGAAGCCTGATGGGCGTTTCATCATCCACACCGCGCCGAATATCTGGTACGACCGCTACGCCTACCCGGTCGTGCGTTCGCTGCGCTCCCTCATGGGGCAGGGCGGCAACTATCCGAAGAACCCGCGCAACTTCCTGGTCTCGGTCAATGAGCATGTCCACGTCAATGAACAATCGATGTGGAGCCTCAGTCGAACGCTACGCGCCGCCGGTTTTCGCGGCAAAGTCTGGCTGGAAAGCCCGCCGCAGTCGTGGGGCGAAAACCCGGTCATCGACGGGCTGCGCAAGTTCGTCTTCCGCGTGCCGCCGTTCCGCTGGTTTTTCGAGCGCGAAGTTTTCGCTGTCGTCGCCATCGACCGTTGAGAGGCTGAGGCGAACGCCTGATGCGCGACAAAAGACCTGTCGATGAGCTGAGCATCGAGGAGCTGGAACGCATCCTCGCCATCCGCAAGCGCGAAGAACGCCAGAAGCAGCTGGAGCGGATGCGCCGTGCGGGACGCCTGATCGACTCTGCCCAGGAGACCCCCCCCGAAGCGCCTCCAGCGCCGCCGGCGGTCGAACCGGAGTATGATCCGGTAGCTTCAGCGCTCAGCGCCATGACCCGCGTCGATCCGCCCCCGCCTGCCAAACCCACGCTGCCCGCGCCGGCGCGTATCACCTTCAACGGCGAGAACAGCGCGCCCCAGTTCGAGGAAGGCGCTGAGGAGAGGGCGGATTCCCCGAAGATCAGCGTCCGCAAGCGGCGCACCACCATCGACCGGCTGCTGCTGGTGGTCGAGATTGCCGCCGTGCTGCTGATCGGCGTGATCGGCGTCAATCTGGTCCGGGCGATCACTGCGCTGGAGCAGGAGACGGCATCGGCGCAGGCGCTCGCCGACGAGCAGCGGCGCGCCGGCATCCCAACCCTGGAACCGACGCCAACGCTGCGCCTGGAACAGGTGGTGCTTCCCGGCGGGCATATCTATCAGGCTGGGGCGGAACCAGCATTCAACTTCAACGAAGTCCCCGCCCATCTGCACGCCCGCGTGCAGGCGGAATGGATTCAGCCGGTGATCAGCCGTCCGCCGCAGACCAGCGAGACGGCGCTGTCGCTGATCATCCCGAAGCTCAACCTAGAAGGAGCAATCGTTCAGGGCGTCGATGTCGAGGCGCTCAAGCAGGGCGTCGGGCAGCTTCCTAACGGCGTCAGCCCCGGCGACGACGGCGGCAACGTCGTGCTGGCGGCGCATAATGATGTGTATGGGCAGCTGTTCCGCTACCTGGATACGCTCGCGGAAGGCGACACCTTCCAGATACGCACCCAGACGCGCGCGTTTACCTATCGGGTGACCGGTCAGCAGATCGTCCAGCCCAACGACACCTACGTCCTGCAGAACCGGGACGGGGCGACGGTGACGCTGATCTCATGCTATCCTTATCAGGTGAACACGCAGCGCATCGTCGTCTTCGCCGACCGCATTTCATAGGCGCGCCGGCTGTTCATTTGTGACTTACAGCGCGCTGTCGCCTAGATCAGCGCGCAGGACAGGACTATACTCATGGCGAAGAAGCCCGCCGGCGATCCGAATACCCCCGAACGCGACCCCGAACGGCGTCCGAAAATGCCCACCGCCGAACCCGGAACCTACAAGACGCGCTCGGCGGCGTCGCGCCGCGCCGAAGCCCGCGCCCGTGCCGCCTATCGCGGGACGATGCCGGGCATGGAAGGACCGGAAGACGCCCCAGAACCGCGCATCGCCGTGCGCGATGTCGGCATTCGCGTCAATGTCGATGCTGAGCAGGGCGTGATCGACCGTGACCGCCAGAGCCGGAAGAAGCAGGCGGCGGAAGTGGAGCAGGCGCTGATCGTGCAGCTGCTGCACAACCCGACCAAGCAGGTCCCGGTCGAGGCGCTGCGCGCGCAGTACGGCTACGTCGTCGTGGATATTCGCAACATGGCGGTGTTGGCGGCGGGCTTATTCGCGCTGCTGATCGTCCTGGCGCTGGTTTTGCCTCACTAGTTCGACGATGTTCGACTGGTGCGCCATCCCGTTTTTTCAGGGGCTTGCGCTGTCCGATGTGGAGCGCATCGAGCGCGCCGCCCACCGCAAGCGCTATCAGGCGGGGGCGGTCATCTTCAACGAAGGGGAGTGCTGCGCCGGCTTCTTCGTCGTCGCCGAAGGCTTGGTGCGCATCTACCGCGTCAATGCTGAAGGGCGGCTGCACACGCTCAGCCTGCTTCGCCCGCCTTCCACATTTAACGAGGTCGCCGCGGTCGATGGCGGGGCAAACCCCTTCGACGCGGTAGCGGTCACCCATGCCGAACTGTTGATCATCAGCCACGAAAACCTGATCAATCTGATGGCGTCGGAACGCCGCCTGCTCAACAACACGGTGCAGGCGCTCGCGCACCTCAACCGCGAGTACATCGAGCGGCTGGAAGACATGACCTTCCGCACCATCCCTTCCCGGCTGGCAAAACTCTTCCTGCACGAGACGACCTATGCCGACCAGATCGCCCAACTGCCTTCACAGCTCACCCAGGAGGAGATGGCGTCGATCCTGGGTACGACCCGCGAGGTCGTCGGGCGGGCGCTGCGGGGCTTGATGAATGCCGGTCTGCTGCGCAAGCATGGGCGCAGCTTCGTGATCGTCGACCGCGCCGGTCTGGAAGCGCTGGCAGAGACGAACGCCCTTCCGAATGTCCTTAAACAGAAAATTTAACCGCTGTAAAAATAATCTGCCGCAGACAGCGATCCTTCGCATTACACCGTTAAAACCAGTTCTCAAAATCCAACAAAAGTTCCAGATCAAGCGGTTAATTCGCGCTAGATTCAGCAGGTATACGACGAAATCTAGCGTTGTGGAGGTTTTTCCGTGACTCACATCATCACCAGCCTGTGCCTGCGCGACGGCGCGTGCGTGGAAGTCTGCCCAGTCGAATGCATCGTCCCCGGCAAGCCGGAGAGCGAATGGCCCTGGTATTTCATCGACCCGGACACCTGCATCGACTGCGGCGCGTGCGTGCCCGAATGCCCGTTTGAAGCGATCTTCATCGAGGAAGAAGTCTCCGCCGCCTACAAGATGGCAGCCGGTCAGGAGCGTGTGCCGTTCGACAGCAAGGAACGTATCACCGGCGCAGACGGCGAAGTGGTCGATCTGACGGTGGACATCCAGCCGAACTACGACTTCTTCCAGAACGGTCCCGGCTACGACGCGCTCGGATAATTCTGAGGGATGAGGAATGAGGGATGAGGAGTAAGCCGCGGATCGTCCTCGTGATGATCACGAGTTCGCTCCTCGTTTTTCCGTCATTCCTCATCCCTCACTCCTGATCTTCCTTGCCTACCCTCTACCTGATCGCCCTCCCCACTGAAAACCTGGACGACATCAGCCTGCGGGCGCTGCGTCTGCTGCGCGAGACCTCCGCCGTAGCTGCCGCCGACCGTCCGGCGCTGGAGGCGCTGCTGGCGCATCATGCGGTCAGCGCCCGACAGATCATCGACCTCGCCGATGTCCTGACTGCGCTGGCAGCCGGCGATGTCGTGCTGATAGGCGTCGGCGAACTGCCGGGGATCGCCGACGACAGCGGTGCGGAGGTGATCGGCGCGGCGCTGGCGCGCGGTATTCGGGTCGAACCGATCCCGGGCGTGAGCCTGGCGATCACGGCGATGGTGCTTTCGGCGCTGCCGCCGGATCGATTCATCTACGCTGGCAGGCTGTCAGCGTCGCTGCCCGCAGCCGACCTGCTGAAGCGCTACGAAGCGGAGCGCGCCACGCTGATCGTGACTGCCCGCGCCGACCATGTGCCCGCCGTCTTGAGGGCATTGCGCGGCACGTTAGGCGACCGCCCCGCCTGCATCGTCTATCGACCTGGCGCGCCTGACGGCGTGATCCTGCGCGGCAGCCTGACCCTGCTGGCAGCGGAAGACGCTTTCCCCTGGCGGGCGGATGGCGGCGACGCGGCGTTCGTGATTGGCGGCGCGACGGAGCAGGCGGCGCGGGTGTGGGATGAAGACGAAGTGCGGGCGGCGCTGCGGACCCGGTTGGCTGCCGGCGAACCGCTCAGGCTGGCGGCGAAAGCGCTGGCGGCGGAAACGGGGTGGGACAGACGCCGCATTTACGCGCTGGGCGTCGATGAAAAGGCGTGACGCAATTCACCCTGGTAATCGTTCATGCATGCGTTAAAATGATCGGTACTTCGGCAGTCTGAATCGCGCCTGCGGGCGCGCTTTGTTTGAGGAATTATGGCATCCTATCACGGTCCAAAAGCAAAAGTGCAGCGTCGTTTTGGCGAGGTATTGATCTCGCGCGCGAAATACCAGAAGATTCTGGAGAAGCGCCCCTATCCGCCTGGCGATCACGGGAAAGAAAAGCAGTACCGTTCTGGACGCCGCAGCGACTTCGGCTTGCAGCTCTTCGAAAAGCAGAAGCTCTCGTTCATCTACAATATCCGTGAGACGCAGATGCGCAGCTACTTCAAGCGCGCTCTGCAGATGACCGGCAACACCGGCAGCAACCTGCTCATACTGCTGGAACGCCGTCTGGACAACGTGGTCTACCGCGCGGGTTTCGCCGCGACCATCTTCGCCGCACGCCAGATCGTCAAGCATGGTCACGTGCTGGTCAACGGACAGCGCGTCGATCTGCCGTCGTTCCAGGTGAATCCCGGCATGGTGCTGTCGCTCACCGATGCGATGCGCAAGAACGTCCACGTCATCGACGCGCTGGAAAGCACCGCCCACAATCTGGAATACGTGACGGTGAATCGTGAGGCGGTGACCGCAACCCTGACCCGTCTGCCTGACCGTAAAGAACTGCCGCTGGCGATTGACGAACAGCTCGTCGTCGAGTACTACAACCGCCTCGGCTAATCCCCCCCCCAACACAGCATCAGGACGCCGCGGCGTTCTGAAAAAAGAAGACGCCCCCCGGCGTCTTCTTTTTTGACGCTATGGCAGTTCACGACCGTCCGAAGACTTCGATGCTCGCCCCGTGAATGCCGCCGGCGGCGTCTGACGCCAGATAGACCAGCGTGTCGGCGATCTGCTCCGGAGTCACCCATTTGGCGAAGTCGGCGTTGGGCATATCCTGCCGGTTGCGCGCCGTGTCGATGATGCTCGGCAGCACGTTGTTGACGTTGATCCCCAAATCGCGCAGTTCCAGCGACATGCTTTCAACGATGCGGATCACCGCCGCTTTGCTGGCGGTGTAGGCGGCGGCGTTCTTCTGCCCCTTCAACCCGGACTTGGCGGCGATGACCACGATTCTGCCGCCCTGCCCGCGCGCTGCCATGTGCGCCGCGACGCGCCCCGCCGTCACGTAGACCGGGCGGACGTTGAGGTTGAACATCTGATCCAGGACCTCGACGCCGGACTCGTGGACCGGTTGACCGGCAGCATAACCCCCGACCGTGTGGATCAGCACGTTGATCCCGCCAAAACGCTCGGCGGCGCGGGCAAGGATGGCATCGACCGATGCCGGGTCGTTCAGATCGCCGGCGTCCGCATGGCTTTCCACGTTGAGGGAAGCCGCCAGCGCGTCGCAGTCGCCGGGACTGCGGTCGATCAGCACCAGTTTTGCGCCCTGGGCGGCGAAAGCGCGGGCAGCGGCGGAACCCAGATTGCCGCGTGCGCCGGTGATCATGACGACTTTTCCGCTCAGGTCAGCCACAAACTACCTCCTCGAAGACGATCCTCACGCACAGTGTAGACTCCGGCGAGACGGGTTCGTTACGTCTCGAACAGGTATTGACCGGCGGACATCATCCTTGAACCGGGCGCAGCTCGACGAACAGCCCATCGCTCCAACCGTACTTGGCGTCGAAGCGGGCGGCGACAGCGGCGGCGCGTTCCGGCTCGGCACTTGGATCAAGCGCCCGCCCCCGGCAGTCGAGCGGAGCGGCTTCGCGGCTGCCAATGCTGACTGTCACCCGGTCATTGGCGCGGATGTTCTTCACCCAGTCGGCGCGGTCGCGCCCTTCGCTGCACAGATAGTAGGCGTCGTCATAGGAGACGAACCAGATTTCGATCTGGCGCGGCAAGCCGGTGCTGCGCCCTGTCGTGGTCAGGTAAAGAAACTGGCGAGCGGTCTCTTCCGCCATCGGCTCATCTCGCCCTTTGCGGTTGTGTGGGGGTGAATGCGGAATCCTGGAAGCGGGTTTCGCGCCAGGCGATCACGACTTTTATGAGCAGCAGGAACAGGACGGTCAAGGCGCTGGAATGGGCGTCCAGCGCTGCGTTGACATAATTCAGATAGGCGAGGAGCGCCGTTCCCAGACCGAGGATCAGGTAATCGAAGGCGAAGTTCACGATTCCCCGGCGGTTGAAGCGCACCGCCGGGTCGAGGATGCAGATCAGCACGCCCAGCGCCGCGCCGTACAGGCAGCCATCGACCGCCCCCAGCAGCGCCCTCCGCTGGATGTCGAGCGCGGCGGCGTCCTCGATGGCGGGGACGAGCCACTTCAGCGCCGGCAGATCGAGCGCCGTATAGAGGATCGCCGTCAAGGGCAGTGTCAGATAGGCGCTCGCCAATACCGTGCGCCAGTGGAGGACCCATCGCCATTGGCGAGCGATGAACAGATAGCCGGCGCCCAGGATCAGCCCGCCGATCAGGCAGACCGCCGCGCCCATCGCCAGATCGCCTTCGATGTTGGCGGCGCTTCCTGCTGCCACCCATCCCCGCGCAGCGGAGATCAGCGCGCAGGCGAGCGACGCTGCCGGGATCGCCAGGAGCGCGGTCCGCAGTCGGTACGAGAAGCCTTCGTTGCCGGGTGAGCCTGGGTGAATCATCGCGACAGTACCCCCTCAGGCGTGGCGGAGATGGACTCCGGCGTCGCTATCGTCAGGACTTCCTGAATGATAGCATGAATCCATTGCCCGGTAGGGCAGCGCCGGCGGCAAACTAGCCGCGCTTGATGATCACCTGCACCTGACCCGGACCATGCACGCCGAGGATCAGCTCCATCTCGATGTCACCGGTGCGGCTCGGTCCGGTGATGAAACAGAAATTGGCGCGCCGGCGAATCGCGTCGAGACCTTCGGCGCGCAGCCCCGCAACCCAGGCTTCCAGGCGGGGGACGATCTGCGACTGGCGGATCACGGCGAGATGCACCGGCGGCAGGATGGTCGGGATGCGCCCTCTGCCAGGTCCGGTTGTGAAGCACAGCGTGCCGGTGGTCGCCGCTGCGGCGTCCGCGCCGGTCAGCCCGACCTGTGCGCCTTCGGCGGCTGCCAGCGTTTCGGCGCGGAACTCGTCGTGCGTCTCTGGCGGGATGATCTCGATGCCGGCGGCTTTGATCGCCGCTTCCAGCCCTGCGACCGGGATGTGCGCGAAATCCCAGGCGAGGATGCGCCGGGTCTGGTGCGATTCCAGCAGCGCCATCACCTGATCGCGGGCGGCTTCATCATCTTCGACCACGAACGACTCGCCCTTGAGGTTGGTCATTTCAGTCCTGAAGCGCGCCAGCAGCGCCTCCGGCGTTTCGTCCTGCTGAACGGTGACGGTCAGGTAGGACGAGGGGCGCGGCGGGGCGTCCGGGAAGGGGCGCTGGGCGGCGCGCAGCTTACCGAGGATATATTCGCGCGACGATGCGGTCATTTTTCTGGCTCCGGGAAGCAGGCGGCGGATGGGATCACGAGATCCTGCCTTCGCGGTTATCGCGCCACCAGTCGTGGAAAGAACGCTCGGCGAAGGGCGGAAAGTCGCGGTTCTGCGTCCAGCCGCCCAGCGGGTAGGGCAGGTTGAGGTCTTCGGCGGAGAGGTCCTCTCCCGGTTCTCCGCCCAGCAGGGTCGCGGCGGCGCGGCTGGCGAGGCTGGCAGCTTTGCCGCCCAGTTCGAAGAGCAGCGGGCTGCTGAAGGCGAAGCCGTAGGCTTTCATGCTCACCTGCCAGAATGGGTCCTGCACCGATTGAAGATCGTGCCGCAGGCGGAGCAGCATATCCGGGATGTCGATATCCACCGGGCAGGCTTGTTTGCAGGCTCCGCACAGGCTGCTGGCGAAGGGCAGCGGCGCGGCATTTTCGATGCCGTTCAGCAGGGGCGTGACGATGGAGCCGATAGGTCCACCATAGACCCATCCGTAAGCGTGCCCGCCGACCTGCTTGTAGACCGGGCAGACGTTCTGGCAGGCGCCGCAGCGGATGCAAGCGAGCGCTTCGGCGTATTCGCCGGCGTAGATGTCACTGCGCCCGTTATCGACCAGCACCAGGTAGAACTCTTCAGGACCATCTGGTTCACCGGGGCGCGCCGGTCCTGTGAAGCCGTTGACGTAGACCGTCAGGCGCTGCCCGGTCCCGCTGCGCGGCAGAAGCTGGATCAGCGTGGCGAAGTCTTCCCAGGTCGGGACGATCTTTTCGATGCCGACGACGGCGATGTGGACGCGGGGGATGCTGGTTGAAAGGCGTCCGTTGCCTTCGTTGGTGACGATGACCACCGTGCCCGTCTCGGCGATCATGAAATTGCCGCCGCTCATGCCAAAATCGGCTTCGATGTATTTCTGGCGCAGATGGCGGCGGATGAAGGCGGTCATCTCGCCGGCGTCGTCAGTGTAGGGCATGGCGAGCTTGTCTATGAACAGGTCGCGGACCTGTCCTTTGCTCATATGCATGACCGGCATGACGATGTGCGAAGGATGATCATCGGCGACCTGGACGATGTATTCGCCAAGGTCCGATTCCAGCATTTCGATGCCCTCCGCCGCCAGGGCGTCGAGCATCGCGATCTCTTCGGTCGCCATGCTCTTGCTCTTGATGCCGCGCTTCAGGTTGTGCCGCTTGCAGATGTCGATGATATGCCGGTTCGCTTCAGCGGCATCTACCGCCCACAGGACGTGCCCGCCGGCGGCGGTGACGCTGCGTTCCATCTTTTCCAGCAGCTCGGGCAGGTCGTGCAGCGCGCGCAGTTTTGCCCCGCGTCCTTGCTGACGCAGCGCCTGCGCTTGGGGAAGTTCCGCCATCATTGCGCGGCGGCGGCTGTCGGCGAGGTTAGTGGCATGCCCGACGGCTTTCCTGAGCTGAATATCCTCCAGCGCGATCACCGCCGAATGGTCGAACTGGTTGGCTTTAAGGTCCATGTGCGAAGCCCGTCGTAATCGCTGTCATCTACGCTCAATGATAACGCGCTGTCGAGGAGAAAACACTCTATCTCTTGACCTTCGCAGGGCTATCGCATCTTCCTGATCGGGCTGCGCCCCATGCGCGAAACCCTGGCGTGAACAAACCCATCAGTGCGAGCGAGACGTATAATTGAAGACGGAGCATGCTATTGGTAGGGAGATCGTGATAAATGGATCGTAGACCCCCGTTTAAGTGGCGACCGATAACTGATCTTCCAGAGCATTGGCGCGAATTGGCAAATGTCGAAATGCCGGCGCTGGTTCGCGTCTGGGATGAGCAAGCACGCGCCCTACGCGAGTCACAGGCATACCTCGAATTCCTGGGTCGGATGAGGCGCGAGATCGCTATCGAGACCGGCGTGATTGAGCGACTCTACACCATCGACAGGGGTATAACCCGTCTGCTGATTGAAGAGGGAATTGACGAAGCTCTTATCCCACATGGGACATCGGATCGACCAGCAAGCGAGGTGGTCGCGATGATTCGAGATCACGAAAAAGCTATCGACAACATCATGGATCTGGTTGGTGGCGAAACTGATCGTCAGCTTTCCACTTCGTTTGTTAAGCAACTGCATCAAGTTCTGACACAGCATCAGCCTACGGTTGAAGCGGTTAATCAATTTGGGCGGAGAGGTCTAGTAGCTCACGAACGCGGGGTATATAAGCGGTTCCCAAATAATCCTCTACGACCGGATGGAGAGATTCACGAGTACGCTCCGCCGGAACAAGTCAGCTCAGAGATGGACAAGCTCGTCGTGTGGCATCACGCTCATATGCAAGAGCACATCCCGCCGGAAATTGAGAGCGCGTGGCTTCACCATCGTTTTACACAGATTCATCCATTTCAGGACGGTAATGGACGAGTCGCGCGAATGCTGGCAAGTCTTGTTTTTCTAAAGGCTCGCTGGTTTCCACTTGTCATCACTCGTGATCAGCGTGTTGTCTACATTGAAGCGCTTGAATCGGCTGATCACGGGGATCTGTCTGCGTTAGTAAGTCTGTTTGTTGAGTCGCAGAAGAGAGCCTTTGTCAAAAGCCTGAGCCTCTCCGATCAGGTATTAACGGACATTCGCCAGCCCGTGTCCAGTTATATTGAGGCACTTGCCGATTCATTGCGTCGCAAGAGAATTCAGGAGCGGACCGAAATTGAGCGTATGGCGGACGGCTTGTATTCTGCCGCCTACGAAACATTTCAGCGATTCTCTGGTGAACTGGCGGCAGCGCTGAAGGAGTTTGGCGTTTCTACGAGCATCGCCTTTGGCGAAAACAAGGATAGTCTTCGGCGCGGCTTTAACCGTTACCAGGTCATCGAAGCTGCAAGAAAGCTCGACTACTATGGCAATCTTCGCGAATACCACAGCTGGATTTCGCTGCGAATTGAAAGAGAGGATGACCCCAGCCACGCCGAGATACTTTTGTCTATACATGTGCTGGGAAGGGATTATCGTGGAGTTATGGCATGTTCTGTGTGTAGCTACTGGAAAGACGCTTCTACAGACGATGGCGTCGGCAAGATAGCGCGAGACATCAAGCCTATGGTTGACCTGCCTCTAGAATTCTCGTATGCAGACCTGCCTTCCGCACTGGACAAACGTTTTCGCCAATGGTTGGAACCGGCAATAATGGCAGGTTTGGAGTATTGGCGAAAGAGTACCTGAACTCAGCGCGTCGTGCTGCCGTCGTTGAAGATGCCCGTCGGATGACAGCCCCGGTTGTTTCGCGCCGCCATCTGCTCCAGGTCCCGGAACTGCGCAGCGTAGCCGGTGTCCGGCGGATACTCGACCGACTCCGCCCAGCCTTCCGAGACCAGCATCTCATTGACCATGACCTCGTCCAGGTAGACGTAGCGCAGCAAACGTCCGTAACGGTCGGTATCGCTGGTGTCGCGCACCAGGATGACGGTCCTGTCGCGGACGAAGGCGCTGTTCGCCTGACGCGCCTCGCTGTAGCAGGCTTCGTCTCGTTCCGGCGTGTTGATGCCGATGTAGCGCACCCGCAGCGTTTGCCCGTCCAGTTCGACATCGATGGTATCGCCGTCGATAATGCTGACGACGCGCGCCCGGTCGCCCTGCGGCTGTTCGCCTGTCGGCGGGTTGATCGGCTGGCTCCGTTCGTCCGCCAGGGTGCAGCCGCTCATGGCGGCGGCAAACAGCATCATGCTCAGCGCGCAAAGCCTTTTGATCGTATTCATTGAAGTAAATGTCACCTATACTGTTGAAATACGAAACCTACCTCTAGTCTACCATGCAGCGACCAAACCTATGGACGATCTGATCATCCTCTCCGAACAACGTTCAACGCGCGCCGACGCCGTTCGCAATCGCGATCATCTGCTGTGCGTGGCGAGGCGAATGTTCGACGCTTACGGCGTGGACGAGGTGACGATGTCGGCAATCGCCCAAGAGGCGAAAGTCGGCAAGGGGACGCTCTACCGCAATTTCCCCGACAAGCTGGCGCTCTGCCGTGAGCTGCTCGACCAGGAACAGCGGGAGCTGCAAGAGCGCACGCTCGACCGTCTGCATGGCGGCGGACCCCCCTTTGATCATCTCGCCTGGTTCATGAACGAAGTCCTGGCATTCGTCTGGCGCAATCTGGAACTGCTGCGCGGCGAAGGCGGCATCCTGCCGCTGGCGCATCCCGCCCATTTCTGGTGGCGGCAGACGATACGCGGGCTGCTTCAGCCGATGCGCCCGTCGCTCGACATCGACTATCTGGCGGATACCCTGTTCGTCCTGCTCGATCCGCGCGTGTTGGAGTATCAGCGGACGCGGGGCTACGGGCTGGATCGTATCGCTGCGGCGATGATCGACACCGCGCGCCGTCTCCTCGACGACGCAGCAGGACGCTGATCCGCAAAAACGGACCACAGTCCACTTTCTCACCATTTCCTCACTTCGGTGCGGTCTGAAGTGTGATAGAGTTCCTTTGTCACCGATAAACGGACCATAGTCCATTTATAAACAGAACAAACAGAGAGGGAATGTTCTCATGGCACTCTGGAATCTCGATCCCGCACATACCGTCGCGACCTTCAGCGCGCGTCACATGATGGTTACCACCGTTCGCGGCAGCTTTGCACCGCCCAGCGGAAAGCTGGAATTCGATCCTGAAAAACCGGCGCTGTCCAGCGTCGAAGCGACCCTGGACGCCGCGAGCGTCAGCACTGGGCTGGCGGACCGCGACAACCACCTGAAGAGTCCCGATTTTCTGGATGTTGCTAACTACCCGACGATCACCTTCAAGAGTACGCGCGTGCAGCTCGAAGACGCGGACAACGCGCTTGTCACCGGCGACCTGACGATTCGCGATGTTACCAAGCCGGTCACGCTCAAGGTCGAGAAGCTGGGCATCGTCAATGATCCCTGGGGCGGGCGGCGGGTGGGTTTCACCGCCGAGACCAAGATCAACCGCGAGGACTGGGGACTGACCTGGAACGTCGCCATCGAAGCCGGCGGCGTGCTGGTCGGCAAGGAAATCAAGCTGAATATCGAAGCCGAAGCGATCCTGGTTCAGACTCCTGAAGCCGCCCTGGCATAAACCTTCCGAACCTCTTCGCACACAAAAAAAGGCGCGCCGCCCATAGGAAACGCGCCTTTTTTTGTTGTCTGACGGTGAAACTGACCGCCGCTCTACCCGCCGTTGAACGGCGGGGGGGTATAGGATTCGTTGAACAGCCGGCGGTCGCGCTTGATATTCACGGTCAGCGTGTAGCTACCCTCTCCGCCGCGCGCTGAACCGACCATCACGCTGTAGCTGCCAGGCTCGGCGATCAGATAGTTCTTGATGCGCGCGTCGAAGAAGTCGATATCAGCGTCGTTGTAGCCGTGATTGTCGTTGTCGATCAGGACCGCGCCGTCGGCATCGAGCAGCGCGGCGAAAGGATCGAGCAAAGAAGAGCGCGCCTGCACGGTGATGGACACGAAGTCGCCCACGCGCAGGTCCAGATCGTAGTGCTTGAACTCGTCTGGGGCGACGGAGTCTTCAATTTCTGTTTCCGTCCCCGGGTACGCCAGCGCGCCGTTCATCACGTGTACCACCGTGAAGCCAATGCTGCCCTGGGTTCCGGCATAGCCGCGCACCTCGACGAAGTAGCGCCCGTCGCGGTCGATGATCAGGTTCGGGATGCGAGCATCGCCCGGTCCGAGCGACGGATCGGTTGAGCCGTGATCATCGTTGGCGTCGATCAGTTCGGTATCCTCATAGTAGACCGACAACTGGGGGTCGATGTCGCCGCTGAGCGCCCGCGCATAGAAGCTGTAGACCTCGCCGCGCCGCGCGTCGAAGACGTAGAGCGATCGGTCGTAGGGATAGACTTCGACGACGCTCAGCTCGGACGAGATCGGGTTGCGCAGTTGATAGGCGATGGCTTCCTGCCGCCGCAGCGTGAACATCTGATCGACCAGCCAATCGATAGTCAGTTCGACCGTCCCGCCGACGCCCTGTACGCCGCTGATCTCGATGATATAGCCGCCCGTCTCGGGCAGCATGATACCTTCGATACGCGCATCGCTGCCGCGCAGGGCTGGATCAGGGATGACGGCATCATCATTGGCGGCGAGGAACTGCCCCGCCTCGCTGACCAGCGTCACGCGCGGGTCAAAGTCGCCGTCGACGGAACGAGCGGTGATGGTGACCTGATCTCCCTCAGCGGCGATGAAGCGGTACACGTAGGTTTCACCAAAGGGAATCTTACTGGTGTAGATCTCCACACGCGGTGTGGACGGCTGCTGCCCAACAGCGGCAGCAGCTGAAAACAGCACGATGAACAGGAGGGCGAAGGGAATGAAGGTTCGGGTATGGCGCTGGAGCATTACGCAGGATCCTCTTGACTGGATTGAGAGTCTCCTGACGATTTTATCGCGTTCGGCGCCAATTGATTGCTGAGAATTACGCCGAGCAGCGCCTCGACCATGCTGCCGCCGCCTGCTCCGCCGCCGCTGACCAGCACATCGGGGATGATGCGGATGCTGTTTTCGCCGACCTGCTGCATGAGCTGCAGCGCAGTGTAGCCCTGCATACCCATCGCCGCCGCGCCCAACTGATGGGCGGAAGCCTGGGCTTCACCGCGCCCCCGGATGGCATCCGCCTCGCCGGAGGCGCGCAGACGGATCGATTCAGCGTCACCGCTCGCCTGTTTGATCGCCGCCTGGGCTTGCAGTTCGGCGATGTTGACGCCCTGTTCGCTCTGGACGACCTGCTGCTGGATGTTCGCCATCTCCGTCTGGCGGACGAGCTGCTGCCGCTGTACCTGGGCGATCTCCTGGACTTCGTAGGTCTTCTTCTGTTCTTCGGCGATCTTGCGGTCGGTCAGGGTCGCCATCAGCGCCGGCGGCGGGTCAATCGCGCCGAGCAGGGTATCGATAGCTTCCACGTCGTAGGCGCGCAGCGCCGTGCGCACGTGCTGCGCCGCCTCTGACTGGCGGTCACTGCGGGCACTCAGAAAGTCCAGCACGGTGTAGCGCTGGGCGGCGTTGCGGAAGTAGTTGGCGACGATAGGTTCCAACACGTGATCGACGAGGTTCTGCATGCTGCCGACCCGGCTGATCACCCGCGAGGCTTCCAGCGCGCCGATGTGGATCACCTGGGCGATTTCCAGATTGAAGGCGAAGCCATCCTGGCTGCGCACGGTGATCGAGTTCAGGCGGCTGTCGTAGCCGTGCATCTCGGTGCGGTCCGCCCAGTTCAGGACGATATTGGTCGTCGGGACCAGCTCGGTGCGCATGACGCGCGTGTTGATCGGGTGCTTGCCGGGGTAGAGCGGCGCTGCCCAGACGCCCTTATGACCGACATTGACCAGGTCGCCATGCTTGAATTCCGTGCCGCTGATGTCCTCGTGCGCCTTGCCGATGAACGAGATGACCACGCCGACATAGCCGATGGGGATCTCGGTCATGGGGACCTGTTCGACGCGGACAAACCAGGGATTGAGGTTCCACGAACCGCTGAGCAGCACCTGTTCCTGCAAGCCGCGCTGTCCGCCGGCGTCGATGAACGCCTGGGCGTTCTGGAAGTTCTCGTGGCCAGGCAGGAACAGCGCCGCGATTTCGCCTTCCGGGATGGACTTGCCGTCGAGTGTGGTAACGATGCCGACCATATCCGGTTCGACGCTGTAGACGGACAGGTCGTCGGAATCCATGCCGTTCTGGTTGGCGCTCGCCCTGGTGATGACGTTGAACAGCGCCGTGTTGATGCGGTAGGTCCCGCCGGTGATGATCTTGAGCTGCCGCCCCTTTTCGCCCCCGTTGGTGAGGAACTTGCGCGCGTCCTGATAGTTGTCGCTGTCCACTACCTTTCCAAGGATGCGATCTGGCGGAACCGGTGCGCCGTCGGCGGCGACCACCAGGGCGATTTCACCCTGCGGCACGACCGTCACCGGAACCTTGATGATGCTGTACATCCATGAAAAGTAGCCCAGATGCCAACCGGGAGCCAGCGTATCCGCCTGGTAGCCTGGCTCGCCTTCCAGGGCGATCAGCCGCCCCTTGGGGAGCGACTTGCCGGAGAACGAGAAGCGGCGGATGACCACGCCCACCTGCCGTTCGTTGATGACGACCAGCCCGAGCAGGACGCCGGGCAGGACGACAGCCATTGCGACGATCACGACGACGATGATAATCAGGGGGAGAAAACTGTCGATCATGGAGCGCGCCTCCTTTGAGATGTGCAGTCGCGCGTAGATCAGGACCTTTGTGGAGAAAAGCAAGGGGCGAGGAAGGAAGCCCTCGCCCGCTTGGTCAAACCTTATGCTGGTTTGGGCTGCCGAAACAGGTGAGTCTCAGCCGCCCGCTGTGCTGTCAGCACCGCATCCCTAGCTGCCCGAAGGAATGGGGGTGAATTCCGCCGGAGCCTCGACGGTGACCGGCTGGTTGTAGCTGGTCAGGTCGATGTCGAAGACCAGGTTGATGCCCGCGCCTTCGCCCATCCCCATCGCATCCAGGGGCAGGTTGATGGTGACTACGCCGCGCTCGACCAGGCTGGTGCTGGTATCGACGTACTGGTCGAAGCTCAGGACCGCGCCGCCGAACATCATGCCCAGCATCGCGCCCATCTGCTGCATTTCGGCTTCGGTCATTTCGGTGCCGCCGCCCATCTGCGAACCGAGCAGTCCGCCGACCGCCGGCTGCTGGAGCAGGTCGGCGATGCTCAGGTTGATGTTGAACTGCGCCAGACCATCGGCATCGGAACGGGTGATGGCGATGAACGAAGAAGGATTGAGCGACGCCAGACCCGCCATCGCGTTCATCACGTCTTCGTTGCCCATCAGACCGCTGAGATCGCCGCTCGCCAGCGCCGCCGGATCAACCGGGAGTCCCGAACCCGCAGCGAAGGCGCTGCTGAAGCCGCTCATCGCCTCTTCAGCCTTGCCGCCCTGCCAGCCGCTGCCGTCGCCCAGATTGACATAGATCATGTCGTCGACCAGGCGCACTTCGAAGTTGACCGCCTGCGTTTGCGTGCCATCGTTGATGTCACCCGTCACCAGCAGGCTGAACGCGCCCGCCGTGTCAATCGCTGCCGAACCGACCAGGTTCGCCGCCACGTTGGCTCCCTCGATGCCCGCCACGCTGAGATCTGCGGTGAAATCCAGCGTCAGCGTGCTGAACGCTGCGCTGGTGGCATTTGCCCCCGACCACAGGGCGAAATCGGAGTCACTCAAGCCAAAGGTCGTGTCCTGGGCGAATGCCGCAGGAGCCAGGACCAGGACCGCCACAAGCGCAAAAAAGGCGAACCCAGCACGGAAAAGACGCTTCATTGTTATCTCCTGGAGTGCGATCAATGCATCAACGGCGCATCCAAAAATCGCGCCTGAGTGTAGTTTACGAAAATCATTATGGCTTGTCAAACAAGGCAGCGCCAAGCATTCTTAATGTTTTGACAAGCAACTGCCTGTTCCTCTCGGCGCGGTGAAAGGCGGCAAGACGCATTTTGCGGAGGGAGCGGTTTGCTGCTATTCTGAGGGGGCGTAGGACATCACAAGAAACCAACAGACGGCTGTGTTGAGATATGAAACGACATTGGTTCTTAGCCCCCCTGTTTTTGGGTGTCGCCCTAGTGCTGGCGGCATGCGACATGAGCGGACAGATCGCCGAGACTCTGCCGCCGACGGCGACCCTGGCGCCCATCGTCAGCCAGACGCCCCGTTTTACAGCGACGCCGATCCCCTCGCGGACGCCGCTGCCGACGGCGACGTTCACCCCGTCATCGACCGTCATCCCGCCGACGCCGTCGAATACCTTCACGCCAACGGTGACGCCGCCCGTCCTGGGGAGCGTCAATACCGTGCAGTCGATCAACGTGCGCAGCGGACCGGGCGTGAACTTCGAAGCCATCGCCGTGCTTCGTCCCGCCACGCGGGTCGAAGTGTTGGGGCTGAACACCAGCGGCGCATGGCTGAACATCCGTATGGAAGACGGGACCGAAGGGTGGGTCAGCACGACGCTGATCCGCATCCAACCGACGGCGACGCCGTTCCCTTCGCTGACGCCGTCGCCCGATCTGACTCTGCTGGCGCAGGGGACATCGCTGCCGACGGCGTTATTCGGCGGCGGCACGGTCACGCCGACCCCGCCGCGCTCGATCTCGGTCGCGACGCCGTCGCCGGTGGGCACAGAGAGCGAGCCGGGCGCGACACCGCTGAACGCGGCGACCGCCGTCGCCGGGCTTCAGCTCCCGAACATCGAAGCGATCAACCAGACCGCGACCGCGCTGGCGCAGGGCGGAATCGCCGCGCCCGGTCCGACTCTGCCAGGGTTGGGCGGTCCGACCGGTGGACCGTTTGATCAGGAGACGGCGACGCCGCTGCCCGTCGGTACGGTTTCAACGCAGCAGGGGGTCGATGTGCTGGCGTACTGCGATGATCCGTCGTTCGGGTCGCCCGCGCCCACCAATCTCGCCGTCGGTTCGACCGTCGAAATCTTCTGGGCATGGTTCGCCGGCACGCGCGAACAGGTTCAGGATCATCTCAACGCAGCGGTTTACGATGTGCGCCTGGATGGCATGCCGCTGCCCTGGCGGCAGTACACGGGCAGTATTCGTGAGCAGGGCGGGCAGTTCGCCGTCTACTGGTATGTGCCGGCGGGTCCGCTGGCGCGCGGCGACCATCAGATCACCTACACCGTGACGTGGCGCTCGGCGATCTTCGATGGTGTGAAGCAGTATGGTCCTGAGACCGGGTCGCCGCTGGAGACGGGAACCTGCACTTTCACGGTGCGCTGATCTGGAAAGGCGCGGCGGGGTCGAGCTGGCGGCTTGACCCTACTCGCCGAGGCGAAGGCGCTGCTGGTGGACCTCGTTCATGGCGTCGATGGTATCCTGCAAGCTGGTCACCTCATCGCGGATCTCCAGACGCAGCCGCTGCGCCCGGCTGCTGTCAACATCCTGTGCGCCCAGGCGCGACATCTGCGCGTAGATCGTGCCGAGCGACGACAGCGTGCTGTCCAGCTGAATCTCCGCCCGTTTGATGCTGTTGGCGGTCGCGTTCAGGTTGTCGAGCTGAAGCTGAAGCCGGTCCAGTTGTTCCTGCAAATCCTTCTTGACCGTCTCATCCTGCTCGCGCGTTAGACGAATCTTCACTTTTTCAAGCTGCTGCGGCACGGCGCGGCGATCTTCATCGACCAACCGGTTGGCTTCGAAGCTGTCGATATGCTCCGCCAGATCGACCATATGCCCGATCCAGTCATCAACATCGCCGACGGTATCCTGGAGCTGGAGGCGCATCGCCCCGGACCGCCCCTGCGCCAGTTTGAGCATGCTGCGGCGGTATTCCATCGCGCGCTTCAGCCGCTCACGGGCGACCGGGCTTTTGATGGCATCGAAGTCATATTTACCTTCAAACTGTCGCGCCAGGGCATCGGCGGCGGCATCCGGGTCGGAAAGCGTCGAGACGACCAGCGCCCCCTCGGCGATCAAGCCGCCCACCAGCCAGAACCAGTTCTGCCACCACTCGAACGGGTTGGGAAAGGCGAAGAAGACGAAAATCGTGAAAAGGATCGTCAGCAGGCTTTCCCAGCGCAGCAGCGCATGGGTCAGCACTGCGCCGGTCAAACGCCCTCTCACCGAATCTTGTGCCATCTTGGCTTGCCGTTTCTGGTTTTCACCCACATGCCAACAGCGCAGGGGCATGGCGAACCACACCCCCGCGCTGCTGTCGTTCCTGCCTGATCACGATGGTTATACGCGCGCAGCCCGCGCCGGGTTTCAGGTCGCGTCGCTGCTGCTCTGCGGGCTGCTGCTGCCGCCCTGTGCGCCGCCGCCCTGCGCGCCCAGGAGCCGCCGCCGCCGTTCTTCCAGCTGACGGTCGATCTCGCCGCTGCGCACCACATCCTCGATCTCTTCCTGGATATTGCGCGTCGCCATCTCCAGGCGGGCATCCTCTTCGTCAAGGCGCTGGCGCACCTGGTCGGCGAGGCTGCTGACCTCGCGGTCGCCGACGCTCGCCAGATCGTCGATGCTCTTGATCGTCTTGGTGACGACCTTTTTCGCCTCCGCCAGTTCGATCAATGCGCGCAGCTGCTCGCGCTCCTGGCGAATCGAGGTCAGGCGCGCCTCCAGCTTCATGCGCATGTTCAGCATCGCCTGATACTGACCATCCTGCTGATGCCACTGCTCGTAGTATTCCTGGGCGAGCTGCTGCTTGGTGTTCAGTTCCGCCTGCGCCGCCGCCGCCAGATCATCCTTGCCTTTGACGATCAGCGTGTCGATATCGCGGTCCAACTTTTCCGCCGCGGCGCTGAATTCCTCATACTTGCGTTTCAGCGTGCGCACCGTGCCGCCGACCGTCGCCGCTGAATCTTCCAGCGCCTCCAGGTTCTTTTCGACCTGGCGGATATATTCATCCATGACGGCGACCGAATTGGTTTGCAGCGCCCGGTCGACGATTCCGTGCAGGCTTGCGCTGAGAAGCGTGTTCACCTTTTCCAGGAGCGATTGCTGCGCCATTTAGCTTTGACTCTCCTCAATTCCCGCTGCGATTCTGAATCTAGTATAGCCTGATGACCGCCGCATCGTCCAAAGCTGATCTGCGCTTCGTGCCGGAATATGCCTCGACCGGATTCATCCCGTCACGCGAGACAGCTGGGGGATATACAGCGCAAAGCGGCTGCCCATCCCCGGCGCGCTGTCCACCTCGGCATAGCCGCCGTGCAGCTCGACGATCTTCTGGACGATGGACAGCCCGGTCCCGGTCCCGGGGTCTTCGAAGCGTTTACGGTTGATCTGGTAAAACGTCTCGAAGATGTGCTTCAGTTCCGACGGATCGATACCGCGCCCCTGGTCCTGCACCCACAGGCACACACGGTCTTCGACCATATGCGCACCGATGACGATAGCGCGATCGGTCTCTGAGAACTTGACGGCGTTGTCGATCAACTGGACGAGCGCGGTCCTCAGGTAAGCCGGGTCGGCGACGAAAGTCTGCACCGGGTCAACCATGATGCTCACTTCCTGGTTCACCGTGCGCCAGCTCAGCAGTTCGCGATAGGCGTCTTCGATCAGTTCGCGCACATCGGTGATCGCCGTCCTACGCATTTCATACGTTTTTCGCGCGTCTCCGGTTTCCATTTCCACCAGTTGAATGAAGTTTTCGATCAGCCGTCGCAGGCGCACCGCGCCGGTACTCACCCCTTGCAGGAAGGTTTCCATCTCTTCTTCGTTGTACTCTGCCTGCTTAGCGTCTTCGAGCATGTCGGCATAGGCGACGACGTAAGTCAGCGGGGTGCGAAATTCATGGTTGAGGATGGTCAGGATGCGCTTTTTCATCTCTTCCATGCTGCGTTCGTAGGAGATCTGGAGGTCTTCCCAGCGGCGCAGCTTGTTGCGAATAGTGCTGACCAGGTCTTCGGCGTCGAACGGCTTGACCAGATAATCATCGACGCCAAGCTGTTTGCCGCGCTGAATATCCTGACGTTCACCGCGAGCGGTCAGGAAGATGAACGGGATGCGCACCCATTCCGGGACGGCGCGCACAGCTTTCAGCAGTTCGATACCGTCCATCTGCGGCATCATGATGTCGGAGACGATCAGGTCGGGCAGCGGGCTGGAGCGCAGAACCTCGACCGCCTGGACGCCGTTTTCGGCGCAGACCACCGCATAGTGATCCAGCTCAAGTACCGTCTGAATGCCCTCCAAGAGATTGAGATCATCCTCAACGACCAGGATGCGGGCGCGAGGGTTTGGCACTTTCGCTGGGCTGGTTTCAACAAACCTTGCGGTGACCATCAGTTTTTTATCCCTATACTACTGCTAGTGCTATTCATCTACAGTGTGAATTATATAGGCATTCTGCCGCGATGGATGTCGAGCAAATCTGAAAGAATTCCGAATCCTGTTTGCAGACGCCCTGCGCCCGTGCCGATCAGCGTGATGTCGCCCATCAGGTCCGTATTGAACGTCACCGCGTTGGTCGTCCCGGCTACGCCCGCCAGGGGGTGTGACATCGCGATTCGAAGCGGCGCGACTTTACCGCCTTCGGGCGTCACCTCGGCGATCAGCTTCCAGCGTTCACCGGCTGCGCGCGCCGCTTCGATATCCTGAAGGCTGATGGCGCGGATGCCGGTGACCTGCATCTGGTCGAGCGTGAGGCGGACGTTGAAGAGCGCCGCCGCCAGGATGATCGCCTTGCCGGCGGCGTCCCAGCCATCGACATCGGCGGTGGGGTCGGCTTCGGCATAACCGAGGCGCTGCGCCTCGGCGAGGACGGCGTTATAGGGGACACCGTTTTCCATCTGCGTCAGCATGTAGTTGGTCGTGCCGTTCAGGATGCCGCGCGCCGAGCGGATCGTACAGCCGGCGAGCGCCTGCATCCCCAGCCGCAGGCTCGGCGTGCCTGCCATCACCGTCGCCTCAAAACGGAGCAGCACGTTGGCTCGCGCCGCCGCCTGTCGCAGCTCGTCGTAGGCGAGAGCAATCGGTCCTTTGTTCGCCAGTACCAGATGTTTGCCGCCGGCAATCGCCGCCCGGCAGTGATCGAGCGCCGGCTGCGCGCTGGTCAGGTCGGTCGGGGTGGCTTCGACCACCACATCGGCAGGCGCGGCGCGCGCGATGCGCAGCGCATCCCATCCGGTTTCACAGCCGCGCGCCGCGCCTTCGGAACGCAGGTCCTGGGCGGCGAGCAGCCACGCCGGGTCCATGCCGTCTGGCGCGACCAGACAGCCGCGCGTGCGGGTGGCGACAGCGACGATGCGCGGGGCGAACCCGTACTGCGCCTTCAAGCTTTCCCCTTTATCGCGCAGGATTTCCAGCAAACCCTGATTCACTGCGCCCAGCCCGATCAATGCGATGTTCATAGACTCTCTCCGCCTCGAAGACGTTGTGAGGGGTAGGCATGAGCGATGAGGTACAAGCGAGGAGGCGGTGAACAGGGTGATCCCATCTCGCCCATCGCTGCTCGCTTGCCCGCCTGATCCCATGTTCTTTGCGACTCAAGCTTACCATCAGGCGGTCAGTCCACGCCATAGGGCGGCAATAGACGCCCTTGCGGGCGAACCCGTATAATGGACGGCATGTCCGGGGACCGCCCACATCATCTTGGGCAGAACCCGGCCGCACAATGTGGTACGAAGGTTCAATTCATTGGAGAATACTATGTCAGTTGATACCACCGTTCGTCCTGGTGCGAAGGCTCGTGAGATCATCGCCCGTGACAACACTGCCATGTCCGGTTCGATGGTTCCGCGCTATCCGTTCGTGATCGAGCGCGGTTTGGGCGCGCACGTCTGGGATGTGGACGGCAACGAATACATCGACTTCGCCGCCGGAATCGCCACCAATTCGACCGGGCACTGTCACCCGGATGTGGTCAGGGCGATTCAGGAACAGGCGGCGAAGTTCGTTCATATTGCCGGCACGGACTATTACTACGAAGTGCAGGTACGCCTTGCCGAACGTCTGGCGCAGATCGCCCCGTTCAGCGAGGCAGCGCGGGTCTTCCTGTGCAATTCCGGCGCGGAAGCCGTCGAAGCGGCGATCAAGATGGCGCGCTGGTATACCGACCGGCACAACATCATCGCCTTCTTCGGCGCATTTCACGGGCGGACAATGGGGGCGCTCTCGCTGACCGCCAGCAAGGTCGTCCAGCGCGATGGGTTTTTCCCGCTTGTCCCCGGCGTCCACCATGTGCCGTATAACAACCCCTACCGCTGCCTGCACGGGCGCGAACAGGCTGCCTGCGAAGCCAACTGTATCTGTACGTCTTACATTGAAGATGTGCTGTTCAAGAAGGTAGTCCCTGCCGAATCGGTCGCGGCGATCATCCTGGAACCGATCCAGGGTGAGGGCGGCTACGTCGTGCCGGACGCGCGCTTCGTCCAGCAGCTGCGCGCCATCTGCGATCATTACGGCATCCTGTTGATCGTCGATGAGGTGCAGTCGGGCATCGGACGCACGGGCAAATGGTGGGCGATTCAGCACTTCGGGGTCGAGCCGGATATCGTCTGTTCGGCGAAAGGGATCGCCAGCGGCATGCCGCTCGGCGCGATCATCGCCCGCGAACACGTCATGAGCTGGCCCCCCGGCGCGCACGGCACGACTTTCGGCGGAAACCCGATCTCCTGCGCGGCGGCGCTGGTGACGCTTGATCTGATCGAGCGCGGCTATATGCAGAACGCCGCCGATCAGGGGGAATACATCATGGAGACGCTGGAAGAGATGCGCACACATCACCCCGCGCTCAAGCATGGGCGCATCGACGGGCGCGGGTTGATGGTTGGCGCGGAGCTGGTACTCGACGAGGCGCATACACCGGCGAAAGAGCTGCGCAACCGCGTCGAACGGATCGCCCTGGAGAACGGCTTGCTGATCCTTGGCGCGGGCGAAAGCACGCTGCGTTTTTGCCCGGCGTTGATGATCGAGCGCGAGACGGTGGATGCCGGGCTGCGCATCTTCGACGAGACCCTGCGCCAGGCGGAACAGGAAGCCGGGCTGCTGTAATTGGGGTCTGTCTACAAGCTGCTCACCTCACCCCGTTTCGCTGCGCTCAACCGCCCCTCTCCAATTGGAGAGGGGCGGGGGTGAGATTGTGTGAAAACCGGGTTTGCAGACACGCTCTAGCCCCTATCATGCCTGCCGCCCGGCAACCGCTGAGGCGGTAGTAACATCATTTGAAACAACTTCGCAACTTTACCCCCCATTGCAGCGTACAAGCGTTATAATCACCGGCTGAGGATGCGGTCAGTGCGCGGTGAAAGCCGCCCGGAGTTCCGAATGTGTCTGCTACCGATCCTGTAGTCCTGGAGTGGATCCAAGCCGCATTGGAAGGCGATCAGGATGCCTTTGCGGAACTGGTCTACACTTACCAGGACTCTGTTTTCAACCTGTGCTACCGCATACTCTCCGACCGCGTCGAAGCCGAAGACGCGGCGCAGGAGGCGTTTTTGCGCGCCTACCTGAACCTGTCGCGTTACGACCCGTCGCGGTCGTTCAAGACCTGGCTGCTGACCATCGCCTCGAATCACTGCATCGACCGCCTGCGACGGCGGCGCATGAAGCTGATGTCGATAGATGATCCGATGCCCAGTCTGACCCTCAGCAGTGATGAGCCGGAGCCGGAACAAGCGTCGATCACGCGGGAGCAAAGCGAAGCTATCCAGCGACTGCTGGATAAGCTTCCGGCAGATTACCGAGCCGCCATTGTCCTGCGATACTGGTACGACTATTCGTACAACGAGATCGCCGACATGCTCGAAACCAGCGAGAGCGCGATCAAGAGTCGCCTGTTCCGCGCTCGGCAGATGCTTGCCGAACTGATCGAAGATCCGAAAAGCATCCCCGGTGCATTGACGCTGTTGTTGGAGAATGCGTAATGGCGAACGAACCGAACCGCCGTCTCATGCGAATGCACGAGGCGCTCGACGAAAACCTCGACAGCGAAGCGCTCGACGACCTGCGCAGCCGGCTGGAACTGGACGACGTGGACAGCGCTGCTTTCGACCGCCTGCGCCGCACCGACCGCCTGCTGCGCGCCGCACCGATGGAACCCGCGCCAGAAAACTTGGCGCTCAAGATCATGGCGCGGCTCGCCGAAAACCTCTCACCGGAACGGCTGCGCGGTTCTTCTGCGGCGCTGGCGATTGGGCTGGCTGCCGTTGCGCTGCTGCTGACGCCGCTGCTGGCGGTGGCAGGCTGGCTCATCATCTCGGCGGTCAGCAGCGCCACCATCCTCAGCGGGCTGGTGGGACAGGTCGTGCTGGTGATCGGTGCGTTGATGAGCGCGCTGGAAGCGTTGGTTGATGGCGCGCAGGACGTGATGACCAACGCGCCGGAGGCGTCGCTCCTGCTCCTTGCCCTCGTGCCCATCGCCGTCATCTGGCTGATCCGCTTCCGCTGGGACGATGACTGGGATCCCGGAGCGCTCGACGAGCGAGATGAGGCGCAATGAACCGGCTGCGCATCTTCCTGTTCGTGTTCGCTGCCGCTGCCCTGGTGCTGACTCTGGCGCTGCTGGCACGCGAAGCGATCACTCGGCAGAACCTCTCCAGCGGTGTGATCATCGTAAGCAGCTATACGCTGAGCGAAGCCTATGAGGGCGATCTGGTGGTGGCGTCATCGTCAATCGCCATCGAGCCGGGCGCGAATGTCGCCGGGAGCGCCTCACTGGTGGGTGAAAATGTCGTCTTCGCGGGGCGGGTCAGCGGAGACCTGACCATCCTTGCGCCCCAGGTCAGGCTGGATGGCGCGCAGATCGGCGGCAGGCTGCACATCCTGGCGGATGAAGTTTATCTCTCCGGCGCGATACACGGAGTGACGCTGATCGACGCCGACGCGCTGACGATTGCGGTGGATGCGACTTTCGACGCCGATCCGGCGGTGTGCGCCGACCGCTTCAGCGATCAGCGGGCAGCAAGCCGCGTCGCCGCCTGCCCGCCCAGCTCGGTCGATCCGTTCGCCAACCTCAGGGCGCTGCGCTCGGTCATCCAGTCTGGCGCGCCGGACGCCGCTGTTCCCGCGCTGCTGCCCGACATCCTGCTGATCATCCTGGCGCTGGTCGGCTTGACCGCCTTCGCGCCGCTGGTCGTCACGGTGCAGACGGCGCGTGTCGCCCGCATCGCCCGCGCCATGCGCCGCCGTCCGCTGCACAGCGCGCTGACCGGCGCGGCGCTCTTTGCCCTGATCGCTGGGCTGACCGGCGCGGAGATCGTGCTGCTCGGCACGATCTCGGTGGTTGGCTTGGTGGCGCTTCCGGTCTATGTCGTCGCGCTCATCGGCGCGCTGCTGCTGACGGGAATCGGGCTGATTGCGCTTGCCCTGATCATCGGCGTTCGTCTGACCCGTCCGTCAGGAGAGGGTGATGACGGACAGCCGCCGATTGTGGCGGCGGCTGTCGGCGGATTGATCGTAGCGGCGGGGCTGCTGCTGATCGCTCTTCAGCCGTTGGGGCAGGCAGTCAGCATCGGGGCGTTCATCGCGCTGTCTACGGTCGGTGCAGGAGCGGCAGTCGGGACCCGGCTGGGGGCGTCGCCGTCGGCATCGGCGCGCCCGCGGTGAAGCCGTACTGCGCGCAGACGAACCGCTGTCTTCCCAATGACCGGTGAACGTAATGCCACCTTCCCAGGTAGATCAACAGGGCAAACGCATCAAAATCGATGAATGGGTCAGAAAAGATTACAAGGTATCGTAGGGACGCGCTTCTGCGCGTCCGATACGGCGGACAGCCAGAAGGTGATGCGTTTGCCCTGGGTAGATCAACTGTGCTGGTATCCACAGTCTGCATTTGTTGTTAGAATCCCCTCACGTGTACCAAGGTGAGATGTCATGAAATGTTGGCTCTGGCGGCTGGCGCTGACGCTGCTGCTCCTCCTTCCTGGCGTGGCAGTCGGCGCTCAGGATGACGACGAAACGGTGAACGGCATCAGTCTGACGGTGCAGGCGGGTTTTGCCACCTACTTCCGCGATTCCGAGTGGCTGCCGGTGACGGTGCAGCTGCGCAATGACGGCGACGCTCTCAGCGGCAGGCTGGTCATTCGTCCAGAGACGAGCACCGGAGTCCTCAACACCACCAGCACGCCGGTGTCGCTCGCCGCCGGCGCGCGGCAGATCGTCACGCTGTACATCAGCGCACGCGCATCGACCGGACAGGTGCGCGTCGAACTGCTGGAAGACGACCGCGTCATCGCCCAGCAAAGCGCCCCGCTGCGCGCCATCAGCACCTTCGATCCCCTCTATCTGGTGATCACCGAGTCTGCCGTCGGCACGACGGACCTGACCGGCGCGGATACCGGCGCGGCGGTGTATCAGGCGAACATGGCGCTCGCTGATCTGCCCGACCGGCTCGCCATCCTCGATGCCGTCGATGCCATCCTGATCGCCGATGCCGATACGAGCAGCCTGAACAGTGGGCAGGTGCGCGCGCTGGCGGACTGGGTCGCTTCCGGCGGACACCTGATCGTCGCCGGCGGCGTCAACTGGCAGGCGACCGCCGCCACGCTGAGCGATTTGCTGCCCCTGGTCCCCAGCGATTCGCGCAGCGTACCCGACCTGCGCGCGCTGGCGGACTGGCTGCGCGCCGATGATCTGGCGTCAGCCGCCGTCGTCGTCGCCACCGGGACGCTTGCCCCTGAAGCCGAGGCGCTGGTGTCGCTGGAGGACGGCGGCGAAGCGCTGCCGCTGATCAGCCGACGGGGTTACGGCGATGGCGTCGTCGATTATCTGGCGGTCGATCCGAACAGCGCCCCGCTGCGTGGGTGGACGAACGTCGGCGCGTTGTGGACGACTCTGCTGACGACGGTTGAGCCGCTGCCCGGTTGGGGCAGCGGATTCATCGGCTGGGAAGCTGCTGCCGTTGCCGCCGAGATCCTGCCCGGCTTCGATCCACTGCCCGACGTGCTGCCTCTGTTCGGTTTTCTCGCCCTGTACATCGCCCTGGTTGGACCGCTCAACTACCTCATCCTATCGCGCCTTAACCGCCGCGAATGGGCATGGGTGACGATACCGGTCCTCATCTTCGTCTTCAGCGCCCTGGCGTACACGCTGGGGGCAAACCTGCGCGGCAACGAAGTCACGCTCAGCCGCCTGACGGTCGTTCGCTCCTGGCAGGATGCTGACCGGGCGCGGGTTGATGCGCTGCTGGGGCTGCTGTCGCCCAAGCGCGCCGCCTACACCTTCGCCGTCGAAGCGGGCGATCTGGAAGGGGTGACTTTTCGACCGATCCCGCGTCCGCCGCTGACCACCAGCCTGCTCACGCGCAGCGTCCAGGCGAACATCAACATCGTGCAGACCGACGACTTCGAGGCTGAGGATTTCAACGTCGATGCCAGCTTCGTCGGGGGTTTCAACGCCGCCGGTTCGATTCCCAAGCCGGCGATCAGCGGCAGCGCGGTCTTCGCCTACGATCCCGCCATCGCTGGACAGCAGATCGTGCGCGGCTCGCTGCGCAACGACTCTGATCTGACGCTGACGGAGCCGGTCCTGCTGGTGCGCGGCGTGGCGCTGTACCTGGATGCGTCGATCCTCCCCGGCGGACGGCACGATTTCGAGATCATCCTGCCCGGCGAAGCGATGTCCTCGGCAGCGCGGCGGGCTTCGACGGCGACCAGTCCGTTCTTTTCGATGCGCATCGCCGGCAGCAGCGGTTCCAAGCAGACGGTCATCGACATCCTGGGGACGCGCCAGTATGACACCAATATCGCCCGGCGGACGCTGCGCGACCTTTCGGCTGCCGATCAGGAGCTGCGCCGCCGTCAATGGCTGCTGACGGCGCTGATCGAGGACTATTTTGATGCCACCGGGCGCGGCGACCGGGTGTATCTGGCGGGATGGGCGGATGCCGTGCCGCTGAACAACCGGCTCGTCGGGGCGAACTGGAACGCCAATGACCGCGCGCTCTACCTGATCGAACTGGAAAGCAGCGTTCAGGCGACGAGCGGGGAAGTGGTCATCCCGGCGGAGCGCTTCGTCTGGTCGCCGATGGAATCGCAGATGATGGGCGATGTCTCGCCGCTCAGCCTGACCATGCAGCCCGGCGAGATCGCCTCGCTGCGCTTCGCCCCGCTCCCAGATGCCATCCTCAGCGAGGTGAGCGAGCTGATCGTGCAGGTCGATAACGTCAACATCGGCGCGCGCGATTTCCCCGTCCAGCTCTGGAACTGGGAGCGGGCGGAATGGGAGACCGTGCGCATGGTCAACGAGGTCGTTTCGGTGCGTGACCCGGATGCCTATCTGGGTCCGCAGAACATGATCCAGATTCGTCTGATCGCCGACGACATCGCCGGTTTTCTGCGCATCGGACGGATCAATGTGTCGATGGTGGGACGGTTGTGAACGCGCCAGCGCTTCCACTCACCTCATAACGCAGTTTTGCCCCGAAATGCCTTATGATAGGGACGAGTATCGAACAAATGTCAGGATCGAGTGAAACGCGATGGCAGATATGACCCTGCCGCTTTTTCCCGTAACCTACGAGATTCACAGCGCTTATCAGCCGGATGCGCGCATCGTGCTGTACACTGGACTGGTCGAGGACTACCTGAAGACGGTCCCATCTGGATCCGTCAGGCTGATTGTCACTTCGCCGCCGTACAACCTGGGCAAGAGCTATGAGAGTCGCACATCGATTGAGCGCTATCTTGAGACCCAAAGCGCGATCATCAAGGGATTGATCGATCTGCTCGCCGATGATGGCAGCATTTGCTGGCAGGTTGGCAACTACGTTCAAGATGGCGAGGTCTTTCCGCTCGATATCTACTATTATGGACTATTCAAGCAGCATGGATTGTCTCTACGGAATCGCGTGATCTGGCATTTTGGGCACGGACTTCATGCCTCAAAACGGTTCTCCGGGCGCTACGAAACGCTGCTGTGGTTCACCAAGAGCAAGCAGTACATCTTCAACCTGGATGAAGTGCGCGTCCCGTCAAAATATCCGGGAAAGCTGCACTATAAGGGAGATAAGCGCGGACAGCCATCAGGAAATCCGAAAGGCAAGAATCCGTCGGACATCTGGGAGGTTGTTGCAGAAGATTGGGAAAGCTGTCTGTGGGACATCCCCAATGTGAAATCTAACCATCCCGAAAAGACCGAGCATCCCTGCCAGTTTCCTGTCGAACTGGTTGAACGCTGTGTGCTGGCTCTGACTCAGGAGGATGATTGGGTCTTCGATCCGTTCGCGGGCGTGGGTTCGAGCCTTATCGCCGGGCTGCGTCACAATCGGCGTGTCATGGGCTGTGAAAAGGAGCCTCAGTATCTTGAAACGGCAGTTCACAGAATCGGCGATCACTTCAACGGTACGCTGAAGACTCGCCCGCTCGGCAGACCGGTGCATCAACCGACTGGACGGGAGAAAGTGACCCAGACGCCGCAGGAATGGTTACAGCACGAGAAGGACGACGAAGCGTGATTATCGCCGGGATGTACTCTTTCAATGGCGGACGCGAAATCATCGAAGCCCAGTATGGCGCTCATTTGAATGAGGTGATCTCGATCATTCGCTCGGTGGATGGTCCGCTTGCCAAGACGAAGATCAGCGCCGAGAAGACAATGAAGGGACGCAGTCTTTACAGTCCTCGCATATTGAACAAAGCCTTTGAAGCGGCGTTTGCGCCGCGAGGCTGGACGAGGCATCGCGAATCCTGCGATTATTCGTCTGAACACTATACTCCTGAATATCATCCGCAAAGCACGTTTCGCGGAGCGTTTCGCGAAATGGACTTTGTCAAAGACCGCGTTGGCGTCGAAGTGCAGCTTGGGAAGTACGCCTTCATGGTTTACAACGTCTGCGCCAAAATGACCATTTTCCACAACCTGGATGTGATCGATGTGGGTATCGAAATTGTGCCGGTGAAAGACTTTGCCAGCGAAATGTCTACCGGGGTATCGTATTTTGAGCAGTTCGTGTGGGACCTGGAGCATCGGGGCGTTTCCAGCATCGATATTCCGGTGCTGATCATTGGCATTGCGCCGTAGCGAGGCGGAAAATTGAACGTAATGCGTCGTTCGATACTATTGACTTTGGCGGAAGATGATCGCCGCACGCCGGTGTTAGCACAAACGGAACTCTCATGACCGAGTACATCATTGAGACGAGGAACCTCGTCAAACGCTTTGGCAAGTTCACCGCCGTCAACGGCTTGTCTCTTCATGTCCCATCAGGCGCGATCTACGGCTTCGTCGGACCGAACGGCGCGGGTAAGACCACGACGATGCGGATGCTGACCACGCTCACCCGCCCGACCAGCGGCGAAGCCTTCGTCGCCGGCAGCTCGGTCACGCACGAGCCGCGCGCCGTCCGCCGCGCCATCGGCTACATGCCCGACGAGTTCGGCGTCTACGATGACATGCGCGTCTGGGAGTACCTCGATTTCTTCGCCGCCTGCTACGACATCCCGGAAAACGAGCGCAAGCGCTTGATCGATGATCTGCTAGAACTGGTCGATCTGACGCATCGCCGCGACGATATGGTCGATAAGCTGAGCCGAGGCATGAAGCAGCGTCTTTCGCTGGCGCGCACCCTGGCGCATGACCCGAAGGTGCTGATCCTGGACGAGCCGGCTTCCGGTCTCGACCCGCGCGCCCGCGTCGAAATTCGCGAACTGCTGGTCGAACTGGCGCGCATGGGCAAGACGATCTTCTTTTCCACCCATATCCTCGCCGATGTCAGCGAAATCTGCACGCACATCGGCATCGTCGAAGCCGGTGAGCTGATCGCCCAGGGCAGCATGGACGCGATGCGCGCGCAGCTTCAGCCGCACCGCGAGATCACCGTCATCCTGCGCAGCTCCGAAGCTGTCGAAAGCGTCAAACGGCTTCTGGCGTCAACGCCGGGTGTGTTGGGATTGGCTGATCTGGAGGCGAAAGCCGGGCGGCATCCCCTGCGCATCGACTTCGCCGGCGATGACGACGGCGTGGCGGCGCTCAGCCAGGCGATCAGCGCCTCTGGCGTGGCGATCCTGGGCTTCAGCGAGGAGACCAAAGACCTGGAAGCGATGTTCATGCGGGTCACCAAAGGGATCGTGTCCTGATCATGGGCGCCATGACCGGCGCGCTCGATGAGCGCACCCCCCGCGAACGTATGCTGACCGACGCCGCCGGCGTCCTGCAGGTCGGCGCGATTGCCTACGGCGTCTTCGCTGCGATCATCTTTCTGTGCGGCGCGCTTGCCGGGCTGGGCGCGGCGCGCGATCTGCCGGATATGCTGAAAAGCATCCTGCTTTACACCTATACTGGCTCCAGCGATACCGCTCTGGCGATCCTGATCCTGCTGGCGCTGGCGGCGACCAGCCTGCTGCTGGTGGCGATGGTGGCGGTGCTGGCGCGCGAAATCTGGGTGGTCCCGCTCCTGGCGCTGCTGATCGTGCTGGCGCTGGCGGGGGTGATCCTGC
Source organism: Anaerolineae bacterium (assembly GCA_013360465.1). Taxonomy (GTDB): domain Bacteria; phylum Chloroflexota; class Anaerolineae; order Aggregatilineales; family Phototrophicaceae; genus Flexifilum. The sequence continues at coordinate 51,834 of JABWBO010000023.1, forward strand.
TCGGCTTCACGCCGGGGCTGCCCGGCATCCTCGTCATCGTCGTCGCCGGGCGCATGATGCTGACCGACCTGCGCGCCTTTCGCATCAACCCGGTCATGCTCAAGGAACTGCGGGGGCGGATGCGCGGCTTTCGCGCTTTCGCCGTCATTTCGATTTATCTCGGCTTGATGGGCGCTATCGCCCTGCTGCTCTATCTGGTCTTCGGCTCGTTCGCGCGCGGGACCGGTTCGGCGGCGGCGGGCGAGATCGGGCGGGTGCTGTTCTTCGGCATCGCCGCCATCGAGCTGCTGCTGATTCTGTTCATCGCGCCCGCCTTCACCGCCGGGGCGATCACCGGCGAGCGCGAACGACAGACCTATGATCTGCTGCAAACGACGCTGCTGGCGAAAGCCACCTTTGTCATCGGCAAGCTGGAGGCTGCGCTGAGTTACATCGTGCTGCTGCTGCTCTCTGGCATCCCCCTGCAAAGCCTCGCCTTCCTGTTCGGCGGCATCAGCGAGGCGGAGATCGCCCTGTCGGTGCTGCTGCTGCTGGTGACGGCGGTGCTGCTCGGCACGGTCGGCATCTATTTTTCGGCGGCGCTGCCTCGAACGCTGGTCGCCAGCGCGCGGGCGTACGGCGCGGCGCTGGCGGTGATGTTCATCGTGCCGGTGGTCATCTCGGTGATCGTCAACATCCTCAACGATCTGCTGTTCATTCGTCAGGGGGCGCTGCCCTCGCCGCCGATGGAGGCGCTGCTGCGCTACATCGACCTGCTGCTGACCAGCGTCAACCCCGCCGCCGCCGGGATCAGCGCGCAGTCGCTGCTGATCGATCAGCGGGTGCTGGCTTTCTACAACTACACGCTGCGCAGCGACGGCAGCACCATCCCGATGGTCTCGCCCTGGGTGCTGTTCACCATCCTCTACCTCAGCGCGTCGGCGGTGCTGATCACGCTGACCATTCGTAAAGCCAGTCAGGACCTCGAAAGCCTATGAGCGCCGGGACCGCCCCGCTATCCGGCGTCGAAATCACCGGTGGGAACCCGCCGCAAGCGGATCCGCTCGACCGGTTGTCGTCGGCGCTGCGCCGTTACGACCGCCGCCGTCGTATGCAGCAGACGGCAGCCTGGATGCCGCGCGCCCTGGCGTCGGCGCTGGTGGTCGGCGCTGCGCTGGCGATTGGAGCGCGGCTGCGCCCGCTCCTGCCGAACAGTCAGATCGCCCTGATCGCCCTGGGCGCGGTCCTAGCGGCGGCTGCCCTGTGCCTGATCCTCGTGTGGGCGCGGCGCACCATGCCGATCACCCTGGCGCGCCGCTTCGACCTCGACTTTGACCTGCGCGAACGGGTTTCAACGGCGCTGGCGCTGAGCGCCGGGCAGATTCGCACGCTGGACTGGCTGGCGGAACGGCAGATCGCCGATGCCGGCGACAGCGCGTTCCAAGCGTCTGAACACCTCGCCGAGCGTCTGCCGCTGCCCTTCAGGCTGCGCGACTGGCTGGCGGTGGTTCTGCTGCTCATCCTGCTGCTGGCGCTGCTGATCCTGCCCAACCCGCAGGCGGATGCGCTGGCGCGCAGCGGGGCGCTGGATGCCGCGCTCGCCGATGCCGCGCAGACTCTTGAGCAGATCGCCGAAGATGTCGCCGCCGACTCGACGCTGGACGCTGAGGCGCGTCAGGCGCTCCTCGAAGAACTGCGCCGTCAGATCACGGCGCTGGAAAACCCGGATATGACGGCGGAAGAGGCGTTCGCCGCCCTCAGCGAGACCAGCAGCGCCCTGCAGGAGCGCGCCGATGAACTGGGGCAAAGTTCCGCGCAGAGTCAGGCGGCGTTGGAACAAATGGCGCGGACGCTTCGCCAGGCGGGAGGCTCCGGCGAATCAGGAGAGGGCGACCCGGCGGGGGCGATGCAGCAGGTGACGGAGCGCTTGCAGCAGGTCGCCGAGCGGGCGGACGCCATGACCGCCGCCGAACGCCAGGAAGCGGCACAGGCATTGAGCGATGCTGCTGCCGCGCTTCAGCAGCAGGCGCGGAATGCGCAGCAGACGACCGAACTGAGCCAGCAGGAAGCGGCGGAGGCGCTGCGAAACGCCGCCGAAGCGCTGCGACGCGGCGATCTGCCGATGACGCAGCAGCAGCTTTCCGAGGCGCAGCGTCAGCTTCAGCAGAGCGCCAGCCAGTCGGAGCAGCAGCAGCGCAGCCAGCAGGAGCTGAGCGACGCCGCCCAGCAGGCGCGTGAGGCGGCGGCGGAAGTTGGCGAGGCGCAGCAGCAGGACGCCCAGAGTCCCGCCGAACAGATGGCGGGGCAGGAAGGCGAACGCGGTATGCCTCAGGAAGGCGAAGGATCGGCGCAGCAGGAGGGCGGCGGCGAGTCGCTCGGCGAAGGATCGCAGCAGTCGCCGGAGGGGCAGCTTTCGCAGAGCGGGTCGCTTTCCGAAGCGCAGGAAGATGGACAGCAGGCTGGGCAGGGCGAGCAGAACGATGCCGCCGGCGTGGAGGCGGGAGATGCGCCCGGCACGGCGGGGGGCGACCTCGCCCCGAACGCGCCCGGTGAACAGTCCGTCGTCGGACAGGATAACGACCCGGATGGCTCAGGACAGCGCGACTACGAGGCGGTCAATGTCCCGCAGCACCTCGGCGGGCAGTTCGGCGGCGATGCCATCATCCTGGAAGCCGATGCCAGCGACTCGCCGGTCCAGGAGGGCGACTTCGCCGAAAACCCGGAAGGGCAGGTCACGGTCCCCTACGATCAGGTCTTTGGCAGCTATCGCAGCGCTGCCGATCGCGCCCTGGATTCCGGGTATGTGCCTTTGGCGCTGCGCGATGTGGTGCGTGATTACTTCACGTCGCTGGAGCCGGCTGCACAGCCTTGATGGGTTCATCCGCCTATGATGAAGGATGTACGGTGGACGCGCAGAAGCGCGTCCCTACGACCGATTAGGATGATTTGCCGGACGCACGGCGGATGCGCAGAAGCGCGTCCCTACTGGAACACAGAACACGGCGGCAGTTTGCGAGAGATAGAGGGGCAGCCATGACCTTGACCGACAGCATCAGCCTGGAGCAGTTCAGCGAAACCGCTCAGAAGATCGAAAGCGAAATCCGCCGCGTCATCGTCGGGCAGTCCGAGGTGATCCGCAGCGTGCTGATCTGCGTCCTCGCCGGGCGGCACGCCCTGCTGGAAGGCGTGCCGGGGCTGGGCAAGACCATGCTCATCCGCGCCCTCGCCGATTCGCTCGATCTGCGTTTTTCGCGCATCCAGTTCACGCCGGATATGCAGCCTGCCGACATCACCGGGACGGATATCCTGGAAGATACGCCGGATGGACGCGGCAAGACGCGGCGCTTCCAGCCCGGTCCGGTGTTCGCCAACCTGCTGCTGGCGGACGAGATCAACCGCGCTACGCCGAAAACACAGTCGGCGCTGCTGGAAGCGATGCAGGAGAAGACGGTGACGGTCGCCAACCGCAGCTACCCGCTGGAACCGCCGTTCTTCGTCCTGGCGACGCAGAACCCGCTGGAGATGGAAGGGACGTATCCGCTGCCAGAGGCGCAGCTCGACCGTTTCATGTTCAAGATCGAGGTGCGCTACCCGTCGGTCGAGGACCTGATGATCATCCTGGACCGCACCACCGGCGCGGACGACGCCAAAGCCGGTAAGGTGGCAGATGGCGCGGCGGTGACGGCGATGGGCAGGCTGGCGCTGCAAATCCCGGTCGAGCCGGCGGTCAACGAGTACGTCGCCCGGCTGATCGTCGCCACCCACCCCGATGACGTCTCGGCTGCGCCCCTGGTCCGGCAGTTCGTGCGCTATGGCGCCAGCCCGCGCGGGGCGCAGGCGCTGATCATCGGCGGCAAGATCAATGCGCTGCTGGAGGGTCGGCTGAACGTCTCGTACAAGGATGTCGAAGCGGTCGCGCCGTCGGCGCTGCGCCACCGCATCCTGCTCAACTTCGAGGGCGCAGCCGAAGGTGTCAGCGCCGACGCCGTCATCCAGGATACGCTCAAATCGCTTCCAAAGGGGCGGTGAGTTGATCGCGCCGCTGTTCGACGAGACGACGCGCCGCAAGCTGGAGCAGCTCACGCTGATGGCGTCGCGCGTCCGCGCTGGGGCGATCAAGGGCGAGCGCCGTTCGACCAAACGCGGTGTCAGCATTGAATTCGCCGACTACCGCGACTATGCGCCCGGCGACGATCTGCGCCGCGTGGACTGGAACGTCTACGCCCGGCTGGATCGCCCGCTGACCAAGCTGTTCGAAGACGAGGAAGACCTGGCGGTGCATCTGATCCTCGATGCCAGCGCCAGCATGGACTACCCGCCGCGCGATGGCGAAGGCGCGGACTCTGCCGTCCACAAGTTCGACTATGCCCGCCGGCTGATCGCCGGATTGGCGACGGTCGCCCTGACCACCAACGACCGTCTGATGATCAGCGCCTTCGGCGGCGGCGCGGCGCATTTCGGACCGGTGCGCGGGCGTCCCTACGGCGCGCGGATGCTGCAATTCCTGACCGGCGTCCGCCCCGGCGGGCAGGTCGATCTCAGCGCCGCGCTCAAGACCTATGCCCTGCAAGCCCGCCGTCCCGGCTTATGCCTGATCGTCAGTGACCTGTTCTCGCCCGCTGGCATCCTCGACGGCTTGAACGCCCTGGCGGGCAGGGGGTACGAGGTCGGGGTCATCCACCTGCTGTCGCCGGAGGAGATCGAACCGCCGCTCAGCGGCGACCTGCGCCTGGTGGACAGCGAGACCGGAGAGGTTCAGGAAGTGTCGCTGGACGGCTCAATGCGCGCACTGTACATGCGCCGCCTGGAAGCCTGGCGCGACGAACTGCGCGCCGACTGTCAGAAGCGCGGCGTCGCCTTCATCCCTGTGACGACCAGCGCCCCCTGGGAGAAAGTCATTCTCTATGACCTTCGGCGTCTGGGGCTGGTGAAATAGGATGCAGCTGCTGACGCCGCTGGGGCTGTTGGGCGCGCTGCTCGCCATTCCCATCATTCTGCTGTACATGCTGCGCCTGCGCCGCCGCGAAGTGGTGATTCCCAGCACCCTGCTGTGGCAGCAGGTAGTGCGCGACCGCGAGGCAAATACGCCCTGGCAGCGGCTGCGGCGCAATCTGCTGCTGGTCCTGCAGCTGGCGATTCTGGCGGCGCTGGTCCTGGCGCTGGCGCGCCCGTTTCAGATCGTGCCAACGGTCGGCGCGGGGCGAATCGCCGTCCTGCTCGATGCTTCCGCCAGCATGAACGCCGCCGACTCTGCCGACGGCTCGCGCTTCGACGAGGCGCGCCGCATCGCGCATCGGATCGTTGATGAGCGCGCGGCGGACGATGTGATCACCCTCCTGCGGGTGGGCGATGCGCCTGAAGTGCTGATCCCCTACAGCGCCGACAGCGCCCATCTGCACGCCGCCATCGACGCGGCGCTGCCCGGCTTTGGCGGCGCGGATTGGAACGCCGCTCTGACCCTGGCGGCGGCGGGCGGCGGCGGCGCGAAGGCCATCTTCAACTGCTCGACGTGCTTCATCAACGCGTCTATCCGCCCCGCCACATTGTCCGCCTGCTGAGCGAGCGACTCCGCCTGCTTGCGCAGCTCCGCCGCTTGGCCCGCCTGCGTGTCCGCCTCGGCCTTCATGGCGCCGATCCGCTCCACCAGCTTCGCCGGCTCCAGCGTCAACAACTCGTTGATCGCCTGGTCGACGGCTTCCGGCGCGGGCGCCTCCTGCGCCCAGCCGGCCGGCGTCGTCGCCGCGACGACCCCGAAG
>JABWBO010000124.1 GCA_013360465.1 Anaerolineae bacterium
TATCTGCTGCCGTCAGGAATTTCATCTTCTTCGCCAGAGCGTACACGTCGGGGATGCGAATCGGCGTCTCTCCATCCCACAGCTTGCCATCGATCAGGATGGCGGCGAGCTGCACCGCCTGACGATAAGCGGCAGCGTCTGTTTCCCCACCGGTGAGTTTGAGGTGGCTGATCTTGACCGTCTTCTTGCCCTTCTTGAGCGCAATATCGACGGTTGGTTCCGTAGGGGCAGTCGGCGGTATGGAATTCTTGCTGCTGACGGGCGTTGCTGTGGACGGTGGTAGTTCGGTGATGATGGGCGGTTCGGCTTCGACGGCGGACATCGCCATCACGCTGTCCTTGATAATCACCGTGATATCGGACAGGTTGGCGTAAGCGAACTGACGGACGTGCGCGAGATCGCCGCGCTGGATCAGCAGCGTGCCATGCCGTTCATCACCGTCGCTATCGGGCAGCGTAATCGTGATGACGGTCGGCGCTTTGGCATTCTTCTTTGCCATGAGGCGTTTCCTTTCACTAAATTAGCGGATGAGATGGCGGCTTGAGACAGGCGTTTTGGAGACGGTCATCACCTCCCTTCGGGTGTCATGGCTGGTTGAATACCAAGCGCCACGCACAGGTCTTTGAGCAACAGCGTGCCGCAGACGTGACAGAAGCCGTATCCAGTCCGGGTATTGAACCCGAAGCTGGGATGTTGGTCGTTGTGTTTGTGATGTCCGGGAAAAGGACACGCGCCATTGAGCCAGTCGCCGCGCGGTTTGCAGCCGAACGCGAGCAGTGCATGGGTCAATTGTGCGATCAGATCGGGATCGGGAATGTACGGTGAAGCTCGACGAGGCGCTTGGCGCTGTGTACTGCGCTGCGATTCTGGGGATACAGGCAGGAAGGCAGTGAAATCAGCCAGTGTGTAGCGCCGCTCGTGGAGTTCGATCAGGTGACAGCAAGCATGATGTCGGGATGGTTTGGTGTTCATCGTCGATGGAACGCGCAGGCTTTGGGCAACGCTGAGTATGTCGCCCCGCAGTACAGCGGCTAATCCACGCAGCAGACGCCGCGCTGTTTCGAGATCAGTCGTCGGAGTATCCAGCCACCAATAAGCGTGATACCCGCCGCCGCTGTGGGCCATGCACGACGGCGCTGGTGATACAGATTGCAGCCGTTCAAGCGCATCGGGTGATGGATCATCGACATCGACGAACAGCGCCGGAAGCGCGACGACATCCGCTGTGCCGCCGCGCTGCCAGCGGTTCAGCCCCGGTCGACGCAGCCCGACCGCGAAATACGCGCCCCATTCCTGACAATTCGCCGCATCCAGTCGTTCGAGCGCGTCTTGCAATGCAGCGATGTCGTTGACCGGAACATGACGCGAAGGCGTGCGATGTTTTCCGTCCGGGTAGATGGCGGTGAGCGTGAGGCGGGTTTGAGGATATACGGAGCAGCGTGCCAGCAGCGCCGCGAAAAACTTATCGCGTTCGTCGCGCATGGCATCAGAACAACGCCAACTGCTGCGTGAGCGGGATTTCATCCTCAACTTCGCGCTGCGGAAAGGCGATCACTGTCCGTTCGGTCCGGCGCTGCCGCTTCGATGAAAGCGGATGCTGCGGTTTGACGACGTGGACGGAAGGCGTATTTTCGCCACTACTGCCGATGAGCGACAGCAGTTTCTCTGCCACTTCCATCTCGCAGCTCGGAAAGACGATATGATGTTCGGTCAGCCACGCGGCGATCTCCGGCGCAGCGCCGCCGTCGAACAGCGTCAGCAGGTCGGCACGCAGGCGTACCCACTCGTTCTCGTCGGCAATCAGGTGAACTGTTTCCAGATAAGCGCTGATGGTTTCCACCGGACGCACTACGACTTCCTTCGCTGCCGCTCTTTCAAGCGGGGACTGTTCATCGACCGGGATGATCGTTGCGCCCAGTTCCAATGCCAGCGCGAACAGCGGATCCGGCTCATCGACCTGCACCGCATCGCTGCCAGCGTCAATGCCTTCGACGTTCCAATACGCCGCATCTTCGCTGTCGATCTCGCTCACGGCATCTGACGCTTTGAATAACTGTGACGGGTCGAACAGGCTCGCGTCACGTCCAATCGCTTCGAGCAGCGCCTCCTCAAAACCTCCCTCGCCTTCGGTCAGCGCGTCCAGCCCGGTCAGACCAATATCCCCCGTCAGCAATTTCGCCGCCCGCTGCTTGCGACTCATCAATTGGACGGCGGTCTGCTCCATCGTTCCCTCGGCGTACAGGTAGACCACCTTGCAGTGCGTGTGTGTCTGGTTCAGCCGGTACGACCGCGCCGCCGCCTGCATCAGCGTCGAGAGGTTGAAGACCAGTTCGTAGAAGATCAGCGTCGGGAAGTGAATGAGGTCGAGACCCGTCTTGACCAACTCGGGATTACACAGGACGACGTTTGTTCCTTTCGCGATCTCGCGCTCGATCACCGCTTCACGCCGTTCGGCATCGACGGTGTTCTTGAGGATGAACGTCCGCGCTTCCGGCACCTGCTGGCGCAGCAGCGTTTCGAGTCGCGGCTGGATGTCGCGGGTTGCCGTTTGCCTGAAGTAGATCACGCACGGACGATTGGCAGCGAGTTCTACCTGCACCAGATCGATGAGCGCCTGTTCTTTGGCGAAAATGCGGTCTTCGCCGTAGCTGGGAATACTGACCACCGTGTACGGTTCTTTTGCGCCAGTGATCGGATGCTTGAGGTTGTGGATGACCTCATAGGGGCGAAATGGCGCGTTGTGCCAGCCCATCGACCACTGCAAATAAGCGCCGCGAAATGTCGTGTCGCCCTCCCAGCGCCGCTGGATCAGGTAGTCTTTGAGTCGCTGGCGGGTGCGGTCGTATTCGGAGTAGATATCTTCGTCGAGTTCGACCGGCAGCGCGATTTCCTCGTACTGTGGCAGCGCCTTACCCAGATCGGCAAGCGAAAAGAAGATGGCGTGATCCAGCACTTCGGCGACCAACAGCGGCGAGATGCCCGGCGCTTCCTGATACGGACGCTCGTAGGTCGATGTCCCCGTGTATGCGCCGGTATTGCGGTCATAGCTTGGACGTTCCTCGACCACCTGCTCCCTAACTCCCATCTCACTGACCCAACGCGACTCCGCGCGGCCACGCTGGCTGCTGTTCTCGCTCACCACTTCTTGAAAGCTGTGCGTGCCGCGTTCCTTCCGGCTCAAACGTTTGCCGCCGCCCCAGTTGTAGCGCTGACGCACGCGCGGATTGATGGCGTATTCGAGATTGAAAATCGACGATGAGCGTCCGTTGAACGGCGTTCCAGTCATTGCCAGCACCTTCTTCGCCAAACCTGCCATCCGGCTGAAGGCTTCGCCATTCCCTGTATCCCCGTGCTGCGCCTCGTGAACCTCGTCCCAGATGAGTAAATAGACCCGATCCGGGTACGTTTTCTTGAGGTATTCGTCCAGCCGGTAGCGTGGATTCTTCGGCGGGTACTTCTCGCCCGGCTTCGGCTGTGACCCACGATCCCTACTCTCGCGCCAGAGTGGTGTCTGGCACACACCGCAAGTGCGTTTGCCGCCTTCGAGCCACGACTGCGACGCGGGCGCGCTCACACCCTTCTTCTCTTGTATGACCGTACTGCCGCAGTGCGGGCATCTCGGCACGCGCTCCCGACGAAGGCGCTGATGCGGTTCGTAGCCGTCTGGTGTCGGCTGACGATGATGCCACAGCGGTGTGACTTCGCTTCGCCAGATAACGGCAGGTTCCCAGGCACAACCTAGCTTAGTCAGATCGCGTTTGATCAGCCCGATTTTCGGCACACGCGCTGGCAGCGCTTCGGCGCGTTCCATGAAACGCTTCACATCTTCGTGCCGGTCGAGGCGTTCGATAGCGGCTTTTGGCGCGATGCTGACCAATTCTCGCTTCCATTTCTCGATTAAGTGCGGCGGCGCGACGATGAGGACGACTTGCTCTGGGCGGATGTCAGTTGCCAAAGATTTCACAACACCGGAAGCAATGCTGATCGCTGCCGAGCCGCCCATGAGCGTTTTTCCCGTGCCCATGGAGCCGATCAGCAGAATGCTGTTTCGCGACTGAAAGCCCCGCGCCACCGCACCAACGACGTGTTTCTGCGCGGTATACATGGGGTACTTTCCCTTCAAGCGGATGCGATCCAACCAACCGCCGATCCCGGCAAAGTCGAACCCGTACATGGGTTTGAACTTTGAATTGAGATACTGCGCCAGCGCCCGTTTGTTGGAGGTGATGAAGCCGAGCAACGCCTCGTCGCCTTCCATCTCGACGGTCGTGCCATCGCTGGCGAGCAGCGAGAGCGTCGTCGTCGGTTTCAGGCGGATGGTCGTCTTCTTGATCTGCCGTTCCGGGTCGTTCGGATCGGCTTCGACCTCGACGCGGGCGATTTGCTCGACGTGGCGCGTCTTGCCGCGCAGCGCCACCTGCCCATACTCGTCGGTCTCAATGACCGCGCCATCTGCCACGCCTGCCGCCAATACCAGTGCCAGATGTCCCGGACGCGGCGCGACCACCGGCTCAATCTCGGTGGGCGATGGCGGCACGTCCAGCAGGGCTTGAAATCCACTCGTCTTCCATGCGCCCTGTTCCTCGATCAGTTTCAATCCGGCAGCTTCATCGAGCATGTCCGGCGCGAACACGAAGCGCTGAATGGCGCGGGGTGGGGGCAGACGATAGCGCGGATCTGCTTGAACGGTGAGCGGCTGCGGGTTATCGCGGTCGCGGATAATCTGCTCATAGAGAACGGCGGGATCGAGCGGCACACCCTTAATTGCGGCAACGACCATCTGATCGTACTCGTGCAAATGCTTCCCCGGCAGCGCCCAGACATCAACGCGACTGCTGTGCTTGGCGAGAAATGCCGCTGCTTCGCTCGTGATGTGCTGGCGGTACACACACCACAGCGCCAAGCCACCGTCCTGCACCCACTTCCAGGCGTGACGCAGGTAACGGAACTCGACCCGCTTGCTGCCCGATGCCGCCGCGTCATGATCGTAGGGTGGGTTCAGCCACGCCGCGCCGAAGGCGTTATTCGACGCGACCAACCGCTCCACATCGCAGCGCACTGCTTGGGTTGCACCGAAACGAGCGATGCAAGCCGCCGCACGTTCGCCGTCGAGTTCGTTGGCATACGGTGTAACGTTCCACGCCTGCGCTGCCGCTTCGAGAAACGCGCCTTCCCCGGCGAATGGATCCAGCAGCCGCACGGCAGGTTGTGCAGGCGCGATAAGCGACAGGATGGCGGCATAATGCTTGAGGTCGATAGGCAGATAGCCCATGACCATTTTCGACTCGGCGCGTGCCATGAGCGGCCTCCTAAAATAAAAAAGCCCCCGTTGAACGGGGGCTGTCTGTGAGCGAGAGAATGAGAAATTGACGATGCCGGACTTACGGCAGCAGGTCGAAATACTCGGCGTGCAGCGGTCGGATCATAGCGAAGTCGCGGCGGTCGAAGGTACAGATGTGCGTGATATTGAGCCGCTCTGCCAACGCGGTTAGGCAGCAATCCACAAAATCGAGTTCGGCATCGCGGTAGCGATCCATCAATGCAACGGCACGCGCAAAATCTACAACGGACAGTGCCACAAACTGCGGCGTTTGCGCGGCAAGCAGGTTTGAGAATCGAACCATCGCGGCCGTTCCACCCAGCCGTTGGAGATTGTAAATCGCCTCGACGAGGACAACATCCGGGATGAGCAGTCCCGTTTCATGGGTGGCGGTGAATGCTTTCGCCTTTTCGTGGTTGCGGTCACGCGGATAGCCCAGTGCGACGAGATAGCTGGCGTCAACGAGAATCTGAGGCGTCCCGTTAGGCATCGTCCCCACCGCTATTTTGGGTGCGTTCCCACTTTTCGCGCAGGTGCTGCTGGAAATGCATGCGGCTGTTCAGCGATGCGTCGGGATCATCGATCCAGTCGATATCAGCGGCTTCCATGCCCTCTGCAACTGCTAGCGCCCAGTTCCCGCCCGCTGTAGGCGCATAGGTATTGAGCAGTTCGCCGAATACGTCATCCAGCGAACGTCCCTGTCGTTCAGCCAGGGTTTCCAAGCGCTCCACCAGATCAGAGCGCAGTGTAATTGTTCGGTCAGTCATCGAGCCGAACCTCCTTCTCATCTTGGTTCCATTATAGTGCATTTACGGCAGCGCGATGATTTTCTGTTCTAATCCGCCCGTGATCAAGCGCGTCCACGCATCCACATCCAGATCGACGCTCAAGAGGTCAATCCCGCCCGACGAGCGCGTCTTGCGAACGAGCATCGCCCGCTGTCCAGCGTCGTACAGATAGGGCGACCACGCATCGAATACGGGAATGTTGATGAGCTGCATGACGTGATGCTTGAGCTTGAGGATCGCCTGTGCATCGCTGGTGCGAAAGATGAATGTCGTCGATTTGCCGCCATAGTTCGGTGTCACCGCCCAATCATGGACGAGCAGCAGCGACGCAAACCGTGCTTCAGGCAGGTAGTGCAGATAGGGATGGTACATGCCTGAGTTCCCCTCTCCAGCGGTCAGTTCGACGGCAGGCGCATCTGGCGGCACGACGGAAACCTGCTCACTTTTCGACAGCTTTGCCCGGATCGCCTCGACCGCCATGCGCGGCCCAGCCATATTCAAATAGATGCAAATGCCCTCGTGTACCGCCCAGCCATAGCAAAACACCTGTCCAGTGATGCTGCCCGTCAACTCACCGACATACGCCTGATCAATGCGCGCGGTGCGCGCATTGGGAATGTGAAGGGTCGGCAGCGTAACAATGGCTTCCGTCTTCATCGTGTGGATAGCCGACTGCACGGTGTCGAGGGGCTCGCCTTCTGATGGCATAGCGACAGGCTTGATGATGCGGATGGCAGGTATCCGTTCTTCATACGGTGTCGCATCGGCTTCAATGTCATCTTCAGAGACGACAGGTGATGGCTCAAGCGGCACTGGCTGCAATCCTGCTTCGATGAACTGGCGCTTGATAGCGAAGCTCACAAAAGGTATTTCAGCGTCCGTTGGCGGCAGCGCTGCGCCGGGCGACACGAGGGCTCCGCGCGTGATTTTGATACCGAGGATCGGCTCATGCGGTGTGAGTTCACGCTCGAACGACCAGCAGACGCCGATATTGTCGAAATCGACATCATAGCTCCAACCGTGCTTGGCGTTGTGGTTGTAAAGCAGAATCACCTTGCCGCGTGTGCCGATCGGGATGGGTTTGCCGTCTGCTGTTTCGAGTTCGTGACGAGCATAGGCGGTATCGTGCAGCGCGAACAGGCGGAGTGGCGCTTCGGCGACCGGAGCAGTCTTCACCTGCATCCCCAGAATGTCGGCTGCTTCATCGACGGTGCAGGGTTCGTCATTACTGAAGGGCACTTCTGCCGCCAATGCGTTCAGTGCAGAGCCATTGTCCCATTGATCGCCATCAGGCGGGGTGTCACTGGTGATTAACGCTCGAATTGCGGCGGGCAGTTCCGCACCGATGCAGTACCACGCCTTCCGTTTGCCACTCCAGCGCGCCCCATGTCGTTTGAGCAGGTCGCGGTGCTGGTAGGTGTCGCCGTGCAGCCACCACCAGACTCTGCCGCCTGCTTCGCGCTGGCTGCGTTCAGCTGTGATACCCGCGACTGCATTCTCCCGTTCGCCTGTTGATGTGGATGGCGGACGAAATCCCGTTGGATCGAAATTCGGACCGACGCGATAGCCCGGGTCGCTATAGTCGGCGTGGGTATTGTCAGGCAGTGCCCACCACTTTTGGTCGCGCCACAGATACACAGCAGCACGATAATGCTGACGGGTGATCTGAACCGCCTTTGCCAGTTCATCCGCGCTCACCGTGAGCAGGATGTGACCGTGCCGCACAATCACATCTTCGTCAATCTGAAGGTAACGATAGGATGCCTGCTTCGGGGATACATCGCGGGCAGTATCTCCGTAAAGGGCCAGCAGCACCGGCATGACGGCGCTGGTATAGCCCATCTTGTACGCGCTCACGGTTTTGCCAGTGTGCGAATTGGTGACGCGCTGCGCGCCGTAGGTATCGACCGCGATGATATGCTTATCAGCCATGAGGTTGTAGACTCCGGTCGAAATTGATGAGATGCGCTGCTTTGCCACGCTGCACCGCATATTCATATCCCGCGAGCGTTCCGAGGCTGTCGCCGTTCCAGACGAAAACAGACTGCTGACTCATATCGACCATCCAGCGGTCGCGGACGGCGTAGCCATCGAGCAGATAACCGCCCGAGCCGCGGTACAAATCGCGCGCGATTTTGAGATAGCTGCCGTGTTTGCAGCCGTAGTTACGGGGGAAATTGGCGATACCAGCGACGATTACCTGTGTTTTCAGGCGGCGGCATTCCTGCACGACCGCCATATCCACGCCTTTCGGGTTGTCGCCAACGAGGATTATCCAGCCAAGCTGGTGCGCCCGCCGAACCGTGCGCCGTGCGTAATCGAGCATCTCGCGAGTGGCATAGCGGCTGCCCGCGATCATCACGTGGGTTGACGTACGAACGTGCATAAGCACCTCCAATATTGAAGTGGATCAGTGCCGAGAAACGAAAACGCGCCGCCTTCCAGCTTTGTGAGCCAGAAAGCAGCGCAGTAAATGTCGATTGTGTGCGCTCATCACCGTAGATTTCCGCCTGAATGCGCCCCAGACAAGCATGAGTTTGTCCAAGACGTTGGCCGTTCCAGTCAGTGGTCTATTGCGACCACCGCATCCACGACGGTGTACGGTATCCGAACCGGATTGTTCGGGAGCGTTTGGCACTTTGGGCGAGAGCGGTCACCTCTAGGAGGTTGTCAACGCACATCGGCGTTGGGCAGGATTTACAGCGCGCCTTTTCAAGCTAACGCAGCCTTACACCACGCATCCGTGTGACCGATCACCCGCTGTGCATTTGTTAAGGTGCAACTACGCACCCACAAAGCACGCCGGGGACACCCGTCGGCTACCCGAAGGGCGACACGGTTTTGCAATGAGCGAAGCGGCACAAGCCAGAGGCAAAACCGTAGGCGAAGCCGCTGGCGGCTTTAGCGAGACGGGGTGGCGTGCTAAGGTGCGTTTGCAGTTGCACCGAAATGCAGGAGTGGGCAGAACATGGGATGTGATAGGTGGCGTACAAGGCTGTCATTTCCAGCTAACGATGATGAAAGAGCTATAATCGGGTGATCAAATTCAAGCACAATATCATTGAGGAGATACCCTTTGACTGACCTAATCAATCCCATCCCTGATCCGACACAAACTCCGTTCGAGCGCATACGCCAAGTCGATGAGGACGACCAAGAGTTCTGGTCAGCACGCGACCTCATGCCCATTCTTGAATATACAAAGTGGCAGAACTTCAAAACCGTTCTACTTAAGGCACAGATTGCCTGTGAAAACAGCGGTAACGATCCCGCAGACCATTTTACCGATGCCAGTAAAATGGTCGCCATTGGCTCAGACGCGAAACGTGAAGTCGAGGATATGCACCTCTCGCGCTACGCCTGCTATCTCGTTGTGCAGAACGCCGATCCTGCCAAGGAAGTCGTCGCACTCGGCCAGACGTACTTCGCGGTGCAGACGCGCCGTCAGGAACTTGGCGATGCGGGCGCATTGGCCGAACTGACCGAAGAACAACGCCGCCTGCTCTTGCGCCAGCGGATTAAAGCTCAAAACACCGATTTGGCATCGGCGGCGAAAAACGCAGGTGTGATCACCTCACAGGATTTCGCTGTTTTCCAGAATCACGGCTATCGGGGCTTATACAACGGATTGACTGCGGAAGGCATTCACAAGCGAAAGAGGCTGAAGAAAAGTCAGTATATCCTCGACCATATGGGCGCGACGGAGCTGGCTGCCAATCTCTTTCGCAGCACACAAGCTGAGGAAAAGCTGCGGCGCGATCAGGTGGAGGGTAAAGATGCCGCCAACGACGTGCATTATCAGTCAGGCGTCGTCGTGCGGCGCGCCATCGCTGAACTCGGCGGTACGATGCCCGAAGATTTGCCGACTGCTGACAGCATCAAGAAGCTGGAACGCGCCGAGAAAAAGCGCCTTACCGCCCCGAAATCAAAAGGCAAGAAGGCTAATGAAGATTGATTGAACCCTACATACTCTACATGGTATTTCCCTCAGCCATGAACGGTATGTAGGGTTTGAATGGTTTCTAGCGATTCTCGTAAATCACAGCTACGTCGTAGCGGCGCATCATATCTACAACATCGAGCGGCTTGACCGCATACGTGATGCCATCCATGCCGCGTTTGCGTCCCGCTTCGTCGAGCAGGTGCAGCCGCTTGATGATGTGCCCAATCCACTGTGAGTCGCCCATCTTTTCGACCGGCTGACCGAGCAGTCGCGCGACCTTCTCGCGCAGCGCCGCCGCCTTGATCCAGACGACACTGGTTTGTCCGCGTGTCAGCAGTTCAAGCGCCTGCAAGACCGCTTCTTCGCGCTCACTCAGCGCCTTGCCCTGACTGATCTGCTCGTCATTCTCAGCAGCGGTGGCAATCGCCTGAAGAAGCCCATCCACATGTCCAAGTTCCTCGAAGAAAGCCGCCAGCGCGACGAGTGGTGACCACAGTTCGCTGGATCGGTTGTGAAGCGTGTGCAGCGCAGGGCGCTCGAAATAGTTGGTATGCACGTAAGGAAATGCTGTCAGCGCCAGCATGTAAAGCTGATGACGGACTGCCGCACCATCAAAGTCCGGCGGGAAAGAGGGCATTTTCTTGTCCGTGCGCCGCATGGGGATTGCAATGCAGCGGCTGGCAAGGATGTCCTCCAGCCCGGCAATCGCCGCCAGAATCTTCGGCGAGTACACGTCGAACGCCTGCGGTTTCATGTCTTCGCCGATCAGACGGATCGCAGGCATCCCCTGTTTGTAACCACTGTTGAGTAGCTGGCGGATCTGCTGCATTCCTGGGTCTTTCGGATTGTGGTAGCGCTCGGCTTCGTCGATGCCGACGGTGCAGCTGGTGTAGTGGATCAGTCGAAACATCGACGGACCGGTCGGGTCGGACGTGCTGACCATGTTGAACGCCAGCGGCTGCATCACACGCATGACGGTACTCTTGCCGCTATTCTTCGGTCCGTTCAGCGCCATATATGGGTAGGCGGGAAACATCGTGTAGAAGTACGTGCCGATTGTCCACAGGGCGAGGATAGCGCTTTCAACCTCCGAACGGAAATCGACGTAGCGGGTGAACAGATTATGCACGGTATTGAAGACCTGACCGGGTTCGACACTCTCACCCTTCAGAAACCGCTGAATATCGCTGAAACGCCAGCGCATCAAGAAGTCCGAGCCTTCCGGCAGGACACGCAGTGCGACTTCTTTGCCGTTGAGCGGGATAATCTGTGCATCGCTGACGCGAACGAGTTCGCGTGATGATGTAACCAGATACGGCTGCGTGTTCAGGCGGTTATCCTTCGTTCGCTCGACCACTGAAACGGTCACGAGTGCGACGTCGCGCTGGAAGCCAAGTGCGGGCGACAGCAGCGGAATGTCGTCGCCAAGAATCTGTGGCATTTCGCTTGCATCGTGCTTGGATTGTTCGATTTTCTTCCGTGCCGCTTTGAGCAGATCGTTGAACACGCGCCCTTTGATGCCGAGTTTCGCCAAAGCTGCGCGGAAATCGCTCAACTCCATCTCATCGAGATTGATGGCGTGCTGGAAGAGGTCACGGACCGCATCCTTGCGTTCCAGACCAACCAGGAAACTGACGCGTTCAATTTCGGTTTGCAGCCACGTCTTGGCTTTGTTGAGTGTTTCCTGCACTACTTCGACTGTGCCACCTTGAGTCAGCCAGTCGTTCGCATCCTTCACACCATCGGGCAGACGCGGCACGAGTGCCGTTGCACCAAGCCGCTTCGCGATCTCACGATTCTTGTCTATCGCTTCCGGTGTGTTGTC
>JABWBO010000125.1 GCA_013360465.1 Anaerolineae bacterium
CTCGATCATGAGTCCCAATCGTCATAACCGCTGCTCGGCAGTGTCGGCGCTCATCATCCCCACGACAACGCTGGCATCCGTCACTCATATCCAGTTCGACTGGAAGTACCTGCAGCCGCCCAATACCACCTTCTGGCATGACACTACCGTCGGGGTCGAGGTGCGTACCACAACCGGCAGCTACCCCCTGACGCGCACCTATTACCCGCCGCCGAAGCCGCCCGGCAGCTGGTACACGGAAGTGTTCACGTTTCCGTCGCTGGCGAACGTGACGGGCGTTCACGTGTGGGTCAGCAGCAGCGACGAGTATGATGGAGGGAGCGGATATGACGATGCTCCTTACCCGCATTACCTCGACAACGTCATCTTCATCAACGTGCCGCCCACTCCGACGCCAACCGCAACGTTGCCCATATGTACCATCGAGTCCCTTGAAGGGCAATTCACAGCAGAACCGGAAACCCTGGGATGCATTGTTCCGCGTTCTCAAATCGAACAGGAGCTTCAGGATAACTACCATATTGTCATTCGCGGGAGTATGTGGGCAGATGAGGAAGTCCTGGAGATTTACTATGCCGCACTAAGCATGGGACGTGCATTTCAGGAAGTATCCCAACAGGCTGATCCACCCATATTTGCGGAGGCAGCAGCATTTCGTCGGGTGATGGTTGATGGAGATACATTGCCCTACATCGTACTCATTCAGGAAAACCACACATCATTTAGTCACCTTTGTCCACCTCCACCGCTAGGTGGATCTGAACCTGATTTGTGTGGATTTGATGTTGAGCTGCCAGATCTGGCGCATTCAGGCGAAACACGGACCATCCGACTACCGCCTTTGGAGGATACTGCGGAACATGGATGCAAAACCTATCAAGGAACAGGCGCATCTGCACCCCTTGAGACATCAGTCCCGCGTACAGTATGGTGTAATGGAGAACCATCTGGATATGGTGCAGTCGGGTTTACGCGATATGTTGCAGTTCATGAGCTAGCACACATATTTGACAATCGTTCCGCTCCGCCTGTAATACCTCCTGCTACCGCTCCGATTGGTCTATTGCATCAAGCCATTGAGCAGATGTTCAGTGGCGATGGGTGCAATGCATCGATTTTTTCGACAGCCTTCGTAACGGCTAATCGCCAACTTCCAGTGGAGTGCGTACGTATTCTTGATGCAGCCAACCAAGTAGTCATGGGACGTATCGCAAATGTTCCAGAACCAGCATGGCGTAGAGGAGAACGCGGATGGGGGTCCGGTCCAGACACAGTTTTTACGGATTTTCAGCAGCACCCACTGGATATCCCTATTTTTGCCTCAGAGTCAGGCACTACTCAGGTTAATGAAACCGCGGCAGATATGCTGCTGAACTGGGTCTATCGACGCAATACGAACCATCCCCCAACCTATCTTACCCAAGTCCCAGGAACATGGCATGGCTTCAACAATCTTGACTGGTCAAACAACGCGATGACAGCAAACAACGACTCTCGTTTCCCGGGAGATGCTCGAGATGAGTGGATGAACATCGTCGTCAATGCGATCTTTTCCTACAAGGGGTGGTGAGATGAGCCGGAATTATCATATGGGACATTTCAGAAAATATCAGTTTGCAACTGTGTTTCTGTTTGCCGTACTGAGCTTGGCTGTCGGCGTCATGAGTGCAGCCCCGGTTTTACAGATCGCAGAGCCTATTCCCGTTCAGCCTCAGGCAGTTCTGGATATTGACTGGCATCCAGATGGAAACCGTTTGGCTTCAGTTCAGGCAAATGGTTCTGTAACCGTCACTGACGCAAACAGTGGGCAAGCGCTCTTCAACTATTCTCCAACAGCGCCGTTTCTTCCCCGTGTGTATGCACAGGTAGAATGGGATAGGACGGGAAGCAGACTCGCAGCCGGCATCGGAGAGTGGGTCTACGTTTGGAGTGCGCAGGATTACCAGCTTCTCGACAGCTACATTGCTGGTTCAGCAGATGGCGTCGCCAGAACAGAATGGGGCACGTTCCCTGAAAGTGTTGCAGCACTTGTCTGGTCCAATGACAACGCACACCTTGCTGCATCCTTACGAAGCGGCATTCTCGCAATACGTACGCCGCAATCTAGCCAAACAACGCTACAGCGGGTCATTGGCAACGCGCCATCAAATATCTTCTGGTCTCCAGATGATACTGAGTTGCTCTATGGAGTTGCGGCATTTCGAGTGGGAGATGGCGTATTGCGATTCAGATCGACCGCAAGTGTACTACCAGGGGCAGAATATGGACAAATCATAGCTGTAGATGTAAATCCCACGAATACACTGGTTGCCCAAACTGTATTTGAAGGAGGTATTATCGTCTCTCGTGTTGATACAGGTGCAATGTCGCAGTACTACGAATTGGCATCTAATCCAGTAGAAAACTATGCAACGGACGTAAGCTGGAACACCGGTGGCAGTCTGATTGCCGCCGTAGGCAGCGCCGGCGGTGTTTACATCATTGAGACGAGCACACAACTCTTCGATCAGGTTTCGACTCTTACAGGATCACTGTCATCTGTGGATTGGCATCCTACCGAAAATCGTTTCACGGTAGGTGGCGTAACTTCAGATGGTTCCGCTCTCATTGAAACCGTAATTCCTCTTGGCAACCTCACCGGCACGATCACCCTGCCGAGCCGCACGCCCGGCACAGCCGCCTATGCCGTCCTCCTCAGCGTCAAGCTGGCGGACAGCGGCGGCGCGCTGGTCAGCGAACACAGCCCGACCACCGATGTCAACGGCTACTTCACCCTGCAGGACCTGCCTCAGGGGACCTACGGCGTCTGGCTCAAGCACGCCCAGAGCCTCGCCATCATGCCGTCGGTGAACCTCGACGCCCCGGCGGTCAGCCTCGATTTCGGGACGCTGGCGATGGGCGACGCGAACGACAGCAACCAGATCAACATGGTCGATTTCTCCATCCTGGGGGCGGCGTTCGGCACGTCCAGCGGGCAGCCGGGCTACAACGCCGACGCTGACTTCACCGGCGACAGCAGCGTGGGGATCAGCGATTTCTCGCTGCTGGCGTACAGCTTCGGGCTGGTCGGCGCACCTCCGCCCGCCGGGGGGACCGGCGCGCCAGAGATGCGGGTGATGGAGACGTGGAATCGGCGCGGCTGCGCTTCCTCACCAGCACCAACCGCAGCAGCGTCACCACCAGGGTGAACAACACCTTCACCATCCTTGTCCGCGCCGGCAATTCCCAAGCCATCCAGGGGATCAGCCAGATCGACGGCGGCGAAATCCACCTGACCTACGACCCGACCAAACTGAGCATCGACGCCCTCAGCGACATCACCGCCGGCGCGTCTCTGGGCACGGTACTCCAAAGCCAGCGTAACAACACGACCGGGACGCTGGATTACGCGGCGGGGACGCTGACCCTGCCGGTGCAGGGGGAATTCACGCTGGTGACGATCCGCTTCCGGGCGCTCGCCTCGACGGGCAGCGGCGTGACGCTGATCCAGGCATCGAGCGCGCCCTATCGGGAGAACGTCCTGACGCTCGACGGTGCAGCGATCACGCCAACCCCGACGCCCATGAGCGTGAAGATCAATCCGTAGGTTCACCTCATGAAGGATCGACAGGGGCGCGACAAAATGCTGCGCCCCTGTCGGTGATCGCAGAGCCAGGGCGGCATAGAAGGATGTTATTCCGGGGCAGTCAGACCAGATCGTAAAGAATGCTGCTGGATTGCCGTGCCGGCGCGCGGCAGATATACCTCAACCGCCGTGCCCCGCCCGACCGCGCTGCACAGGGTGAGCGTCCCGCCGATCACCTCCAGCGCTTCCTGCACGATGCTCAACCCCAAGCCGACGCCTTCGATCTCGCCGGTGTTGCTGGCGCGGTAGAACGGTTTGAACACCTCATCCGCTTCTGCCTCTGGAATGCCCACGCCGTGATCGATAATGCGCAGCAGGATCGTCTCGGCTTCCTCTTCGCACTCGACGATCACCGGCTGATCCGGCGGCGAGAACTTCAGCGCGTTGGAGAGCAGGCTGACGATCACCGTCCTGAGCAGCGCCGGATCGCTGATCAGGGTGATCGGGGCGAGGCGCAGAACGACCGTGCGGTCGCGGGCATGGCTGGCAAGCTCCGCCACCGCCTGCTGGCACATCCTGCGCAGATCGACCATCTCGGCATGTGCCGGCATGCTGCCCGACTGCTTGCGCAGGAGGATCAGGATGTCGTCCAGGATGCCGGTGATCCGTTCGACGGCACGGCGGATGTCCGCCATCTTGGCGCTGCGCCGTTCCGCCGAGAGCCGGTCATAGTAGCGGTCCAGCAGCTCGGTTGAGGTCAGGATGATCGACAGCGGGGTGCGGAACTCGTGCGAGATGCGCAGCATGATTCGGCTCTTCATCTCGCTCAGCTCATGCTCCTTTTGCAGCGCCAGGCGCAGGCGGTCCTCTTCGACCTGAACCTCGCGCAGCTGACGGCGCTCATGAATGTCGCGCGAGACGGCGATCAGCCCGGTGACTTCGCCGTCGTCGCCGCGCACCACCCGCCCGGATGCTTCCATCCACAGGTAGTGTCCGTTGGCATGGCGGACGCGATATTCAACCAGCAGGGGAGTGCTTTCGCCGGCGATGATCCGCCGGAACAGATCGGCAAGTTTAGCGATGTCGTCGGGGTGGATCAGGTCCAGGCAGTGCTGTCCGCGCAGCATGTCGAGCGGATAACCGAGAACTTCCAGGTGCGCCGGGCTGACATACACCACAAGCCCGTTGGTATCGATCTGGCTGACCAGCTCGCGGATGTTTTCGGTGATGGCGCGCAGGTGTTCGTCGCTGCGCTGCTGCGCCTCCTGCCCGCGCTTGAGGGCGAGCAGATGTCCGAGGGTCGCTCCAAAAAGCGAGAGCAGCTCCGTCTCATAGGCGCGCGCCGGACGGCGGCGGATGAGGTTATCGCAGAAGATGTAGCCTATCGTCCGCCGTCCGTCCCACAGCGACGCTGCCGCTCGCCAGCCTATGCCGAAATCGATCCCTTCGTCATGCAGTGGAAGGTCCTGCCAGAAAAGCGCGCGGAACGGCGCTTCGTCGATGGCTTGTATCCAGCGCGCTGTAGACAGCGGTTCTTCCCAGCTGTGTTCGTCGCGAATCCTGCCCTTTGAGTCCGTGCCATAAGTTCCGCGCAGGCAAATCTGCTCATGATCGACCAGGAAGACGCTGAGGCGGTCGAGGTCCAGATATTCCAGCGCCAGTTCGACGGCGCGGCGGCAGAGCTGATCGAGCGTCGGCGCGGCAGCCAGGTCGAGGTTGACCTGGTTCAGCGTCTTCAGGTCCTGCTGAAAGCGGTGCGCCGCCGCTTCCGCCCGCGTTCGCTCGTCGATCTCGCGGCGCACCCGCACGAGCTTGTTCTCGCTGGTCAGCACCAGGGCGACCATCTGCGCGAACAGGATGCCGTGCTGAACCTCCGCCGAGGTGAAGGGCTTGTCCGGCTGTGAACGCCCCAGCAGCAGGATGCCCAGACAGTCGTCGCGCGCCAGGATGGGGATGCAGACGACGGCATGCAGCGAAACCCCTTCATAGACCGAGCGGCGCGCCGGAAATGCCGTATAGTCGTCGTGGAGGATCGGCTGCCGCGTATCATGCGCCAGCCACGAGAAAATGGCGCTGTCACGCCCGACACGGTCACCTACGTGATCGACCAGCGGGTTATGGATGGCGCGCACGAACATCTCGTCGCCATCCTTCAGCGCCACTTCGGTGTGAGGCGCATCCAGAACTTCGGCGACGCTTTCGGCGATGGCATTCAGCAGGCGATCTTCATCATGTTCTCCCAGCAGATCAGAGGTGATGCGTCTGAGCGCCTCAAGGATCTGCGGCGAGGGCGCGTATTCACCATCGGGCGGCGTGCTGCGCGCCAGGCTGTCGAACAACAGCCGCAGCCGCAGATACGAGGCGTCGTCAGCACTGCATTCGTGGAGAAGGCGGTCAAGATCGGGCGGGTTCATCGCGATCCCAGGCAATAGACAGACGGGGATTGTATCTTCGCGATTAGTGTACGTTTAGACTGGCAGACTCGACAATGCCGGACGTTTGAGCGCCGTGCGGCGATCTGCCGCGCCTCAAGGGATGTTCTGCGCGGTCAGCCAGGCTTCGATGCTGTGCGCGGTCCCCGCGTAATCGCCATCCATCATCAGGTTGTGCGCCGACCCCGCATCGACGATCATCTCCGCGCCATAATGCTGCGCCGTGCGCTTCATGTGTTTCGGCGGGCAAACGGTATCGAGCGCGCCGGCGACGAGCAGTACCGGGCAGCGCACGCGCTCCGGCGGCGTCCAGAAGGGGGGGTTGTGCTGGATCAGGACCAGCGCCGATTCTGGACCGAGGTGGGCGTGCAGTTCTTCCGGGGTGACGGCGGCATTGAGGCTGATCAGCACATTGGCGGCGCGCTGCGGCGTGCGCACCCAGGGCGCTGCCGACCAGGCGAGCGCGCTTTCCAGGACGATGCTCGGCAGTTCGTCCAGTCCGAGGTCGAGGAGCGTGCCGAAGGTGGCGTCGAACACCCAGGGACCGACCAGCACCGCCGCCGGAAGGGTGTCATCGACGTATTTGAGATACCACTGCGTCAGCGCGCCGCCCATGCTGTGTCCCATCAGGATCGGCTTGCGTTCGCAGCGATCCAGCTCGCGCTTAAGGAAGCTCAGGTAATAATCGAGAGTGCAGAAGGGGATCGGGCGCTGTGCCGGCGAAAGGGCGTGCCCCGGCAGACTGTGCGCATAGCTGGTCCAGCCCTGCTCGGCGAGGATGCGCTGCCAGCGCTCCCAGCACCAGGCGCCGTGCCACATGCCGTGCTGCATGACGATGGGCGTCTCGTGTTTCGGCTCGTGCGGGCGATAGGTGATACGTTCGATGCCGTCTTCGATTTCGTGGGTGACGCTGTAATGCTTATAGCGGACGACCTTGGAGAGGCTGTGACCGGGAAAGCCTTTGTTCTGCTGGGTCGCCAGCGTCTCATGAACGTCGCGCGACGCCAGAAAGAGCATGGCGAACGCGCCCTCAAACGTCACATATGCCCCTGCCAGGTTCAGCAAACGTCCGATGGTCCTGCGCATCTCACTCCTCCTCGCGGTCGGCAAACAGCGCCGCACATCGGCGCGACGCCGCCTCAATACCATTGTGACCGCTGGAGGTCCACTGCGCAACAAACTATTCCGCGCCTCTCTCACACCGGGGTGCGGGAGAGGCGCGGAGCGAGAGAGATTAGCCAGGGGGAAGGATCACGCTGTCGATGACGTGGATGATGCCGTTGGTCGCGTGAACATCGACGGTGACGACCGTCGCATCATTGACCTTGACGGAGTCGCCGTCGAGGCTGATGTTGACCGTCGTGCCCGCCAGCGCGGTGGCGATGTTGACGCCGCCCTCAGCGCCGGCAACCGCGACGACCGTCGGCGAGGCGAAGTGACCCGGCACGACGTGATACGCCAGGACGGTGGTCAGCGTCTCGACATCCGAGAGGAGCTGTTCGGCGGTGATGCCCAGCGCTTCCAGCGCCGCCGCAAATGCCGCGTCGGTCGGGGCGAAGACGGTGTAGGGACCGGCGCCGGTCAGGGTCGCCAGGATGGCGGGGTCAGCCGCCTGCACCGCCGTCAGCAGCGTGGTGAATTCCGGCGCTTCGGCTCCGGCGGAAGCGATCACCACCTCGGCGATATTGCCGGCGGGTTCTTCCATCATCATGTCATCGCCCATCGCCATGTCGTCCATCGCCGGGGGCAGCAGGACGGCATCGATGACGTGTACGACGCCGTTCGACGCCATGACATCCGCCGTGACCACGTTGGACTCGTTGACCATGACGCCCATGTCACCCGCCGAGATCGCCAGGGCGGTCTCAGGGGACATCGTGCCGAGCAGCGCGCCGTCCAGGGCGACGACCGCCTCGGCGGCGAAGACGCCGGGCACGACGTGATAGAGCAGGATGTTGGTCAGCATGTCGGTATCCGCCAGCAGGTCTTCGGCGGAGACGCCCAGCGCTTCCAGGGCGGCGGCGAAGGCGGCGTCGGTCGGCGCGAAGACGGTGACGCCGGCGGCGGGGCTGCTGAGCAGTTCAAGCACGGCGGGGTCGGCGGCGCTGACGGCTGCCAGCAGGACGGTGAACTCAGGCGACTCGGCGCCGGCGCTGGCGACGACGATCTCGGCGATGGTCGAGGCGTCATCCTGAGCGAAGCTGGGGACGACGGCGAGCAGGGCGACGACGAGCAGCGCCGCGACGGAAAGCATACGGATCTTCATTGACCTGTGACTCCCATTGACTGTTTGATACCAATACACGAGTTAAGCAGATACCGGTACATCTCACAAGAAACCTGCGCGCAGTTTCAAGGAATAGGTTAGGCGGGACAGATAAACGTGGTGTGAGCAGTTCGCAAACCGGGGATGAGTCGAACCTTGGGGTTTGGTGAACCGGGCGGGGCTGTCCCCGCCCGGCGGTCGCAGTTCAGTTCAGAAAGCGGTCAATCGATGCGGCGAACGCCGCTGTGTCCAGCGGCTTGGGAAAATAGGCGTCGAAGCCGCTTTCCAGCGCGCGAACCTTGAGTTCGGGGGTGTGGAAGGCGGTGATGGCGATCAGCGGCATCTGGGCGAAGTACTCGCTGCCGCGCAGCAGCGTCATCAGCTCGAAGCCGTCCATCTCTGGCAGCGCCAGGTCGATGACGATGGCGGCGTAAACGCCCGGATCGGCTTCCAGGGCGGCGATAGCGACCTCGGCATTGGCGGCGACGGCAGCCTCCTTGCCTTTCGATTTCAGCAGGCGGCGCACCAGGTCCGCGCCATCCGGCTCGTCTTCAACGATCAGAATTCGCTGTGCGGGCATCGCTTTTTCACCTCTACAGTTTCAGAACATCCGTCCAGATGATGGAACACCTCCTCCCCATTTTACACGCCAGAGAGGCGGTGGGCGAAATCTGGAAAATCGACCAGGATGGTGACGAGCTGCTGGACGAACTTGCGCGCATCCAGCGGCTTGGTGATGTAGTTGTGAAAGCCGGCTTCTATCGCCCGCTGTCGGTCGCCGGGCATGGCGTGGGCGGTCAGGGCGATCACCGGGATATGCTCGGTGGGACGACTGTCCTTCAATTCTCTGATGAGCAGCCAGCCATCCATCTCCGGCATCGACAAGTCCGATAGGATGCAATCCGGGCGGTGCTGTCGGATGAGGATCAGCGCCTCGCGTCCGTTGGAGGCGCTCAGGACGTTCGCCCCGGCTCGCTTCAACAGGCGTCGAGCGACATCGAGGCTGTCTTCTTCATCATCGACCACCAGGACGGTCCATCCACTAAGTTCGGGCTGTGTTGGCGACATCGGCGAATTCCTCTCGAACAACTGCGCCGGCTGGCGCGGCAAGCGCTTCAACTTCCTGGGGGGTGCGAAGCGGCAGCGTGACGGTGAACGTGCTGCCGACATCCAGTTTGCTGCTGACGGTGACATTGCCGCCCATCAGCAGGCACAGCTTCTTGACGATGGACAAGCCCAGCCCTGCGCCACCGTGCTTGCGCCGCGATCCCATATCCACCTGGCGGAACTCGTCGAAGATCAGGTGATGCCAGGTCTCCGGGATGCCCTCCCCGCTGTCCTCGACCGTGATCTTGAAGCGGTCGGCGTCGCGGGTCACGCCCAGCTTAATATAGCCGTGCGGGGTGAATTTGAAGGCATTTTGCAGCAGGTTGGCGGTGATCTGCGTCAGGCGCTCCTCGTCGCCGACGATCTTCGGCGGCAGCGCCGGATCGATCTCCAGCTGAAAGTCCAACCCCTTGTTTTCCGCCTCGCGGCTGAAGTCGTGCTGCCAGGTCTGCGCCAGGGTGCGCAGATCGACCGGGCGAGCGACGATCTCGATGCGATTGGCATTGATGCGCGAGATGTCGAGGATGTCGTTGATCAGGTTCAGCAGACGGACGGAGTTGCCTTCCATGCGGCTGACCATATAGCGCACATCTTCATCCAGCACCTCGTCCTCCTGGATGATGGCGGCGTAGCCCAGGACGGCGTTGAGCGGCGTGCGCAGCTCGTGACTCATCGTCGCCAGGAATTGATCCTTGAAGAGCAGCGCATCCTCCAGTTCCTTAATCAGGCGGGCGCGCTCCTGGTTGGACCGTTCGAGCGCGGCGACGTTCTGTTCGAGCGTCTGAATGGAGCCGGTCAGCTGACCGGTCATGGCGTTGAACGATTCCGCCATAACGTTCAGTTCGGGCACGCGCGACCCGGCAACGCGGCGGGTGAGATCGCCCTGCTGAATGGCGTAGGCAGAGATGACCAGCTGGTTGATCTGGTTGATGATGCCGCGCCCGGTGAGGAAGGCGGCGGCTGAACCGATGATCACCGCCAGGATCGAGACCAGAATCCAGCCGCGCAGGGTGACATCGCGCAGTTCCGCCGTACCGGTGACAGCTTCGTCGGCGTCCTGGCGGATGTTCGCCTGAAAATCCGCCAGATCTTCGCTGAAGCGGCGCTGCAAAGACGCCAGTTCGGTGTGGCGTAGTGCCTGGGCGCGGGTCCAGCTGCCGGCTTGCGCCAGGCTGAACAGCTCATCGACCATCTGGTTCAGGTCTTCCGCCAGACCGGTCAGCGAGGTCACCAGCCTGGAATGTGCTTCGACCGCCTCGGCAGAACTGCCCATTTGCAGGGTTTGCAGCGATCCCAGGCGCATGTTGAAGACGGCGATTTGTTCCGCCAGGCGTCCCTCGATGACGTTGGTCTGACGGGTGAGCAGCATGTTGTCGATGCTGGCGACGACCTGAAACCAGGCGCTTTCCAGACCCGCCGCGCTGTCGATCTGGTCGAGGGCGGTGGTGGATGCGCCGATGCTCTGGTCGATGGAACGGCTGAAGAACAACCCGGTGCCGCTGGATAGGACCACCAGCAGCAGGAGCAGCCCGAAGACCAGGGCTGCTCGCTGGACGAGCGAAAGACTGAGCGGACGCATGGTGAATGTCCTTGAGTCGCCCTAGCGGGTGATCAGCGCGAGATCGACCGGGATGTCGGCGCTGACCGTCTCGCCGCTCAGGTGCGCGAAGGCGGTTTCGACTCCCAGGCGTCCCATTTCGGCGGGCTGCTGTGCGATAGTCGCCAGCAGGTCGCCGCTTTCCAGCGCGGCAAGCGCATCTTCAACGGCGTCGAAGCCGACGAAGCGGATATCGGCGAGCCGTTCGGCTTCGCGGGCGGCTTCAATCGCACCCAGGATCATCTCGTCATTGTGAGCGAACACGCCGTCGATGTCGGCGTTGGCTTCCAGGATAGCGGCGAAGACCGTCTTGCCCTCTTCACGGCTGAAATTGGCGATTTCGGCGGCGATGATGGTGATGTTCGGGAAGACGGCGATGGCTTCGTTGAAGCCCGCGCCGCGCTGCTGAGCGGCGGACGTGCCTTCGATGCCCTTCAGTTCGACGACGCTGCCCTCTTCGCCGATGGCTTCGGCGAGGTAGTCGCCCGCCATCCTGCCGCCGGCGAGGTTGTCGGAAGCGATATGCGCTACGATATCGCCGCCGTTGGCGCTGCGATCAACCGTGAAGACCGGGATGCCGGCGGCGTTGGCGGCTTCGATGGCGCTGACGATGGCGTCGGAATCGACCGGGTTGACCAGCAGCGCGTCGACGCCCTGCTCGATCAGCGTCCCCATCTGTTCGCCCTGCGTCTCGGCGCTGTTGGCGGCATCGACGGCGACGATGGCGACGCCGGCGCGCTCGGCAGCGTCCTGAGCGCCCGAAACCAGCGTGGCGAAGAAGGGGTTGCTCAGGTCAGAGATGGCGATGCCAAAGGTGTAAGCCGGTTCGACGACCTGTGGGGCGGTGGTGGGTTCGGGGGTGGCGGTCGGCGCAGCGGTACTGGTACAGGCGGCGATCAGGCTGAGTACCAGCAGGAGGAAGCCTGCCTGAACGACCTGCCGCATCCGCACGGAAAAGACTCTCTTCGAAAAATCGTCGGTACTCATCGTGTTGTGTCCCCATGCAAACTTCAATATTTTCCATCATTATCTTTATTGTAGGGGGGTTGATGACGGCAATCCGTAAAGAAAATTATCCCGCCGCGCCGCAGAAGGTGAATTCATAAGAGATTCACAATCTGCGACACGGCGGGGGGTGTTTCACCAGGCGTAGGCTTCCGGGGCAGCGCCGCCGGGACCGGGGAAGATTTCATCCAGTGTCTTGATCTGCGCATCCGTCAGCTTGATGCTCAGCGCATGGATGTTGTCCTCCAGCTGATCGAGCGTGCGCGGTCCGATGATCGGCGCGGTGACGGCGGGCTGGTGCAGCAGCCAGGCAAGCGCCACGTCGGCGGGCTTTTCGCCCATATCGCGGCAGAAGGTCTCGTAGCGCTCCAACTGCGCGTGATGCTTTTCCACCAGTTTTTGAATGCGCTCGCCGGCGCGGCGACCCTGCGCCTGTTTTTCCAGCACGCCGCCGAGCAGCCCGCCCGCCAGCGGACTCCAGGGGATGATCCCCAGTCCGTAGTGCTGGCACGCCGGGATGACTTCCAGCTCGATGGTGCGGGCGTTCAGGTTGTACAGGCTTTGCTCGCTGACCAGCCCCATGAAGTGGCGCGCCTTCGCCGCCTCGTTCGCCTGGGCGATATGCCAACCGGCGAAGTTGCTGCTGCCGACATACAGGACCTTGCCCTGCTGCACCAGCGTCTCCATCGCCTGCCAGATCTCCTCCCAGGGGCTGAGGCGGTCGATGTGATGCATCTGGTAGAGGTCGATGTAGTCGGTTTGCAGACGCCTGAGGCTGTCTTCGCAGGCGCGGCGGATGTGCAGCGCGGACAGGCGGCTCTCGTTGGGCCAGTCGCCCATCGTGCCGTAGACCTTGGTGGCGAGGACCACCTTCTCGCGCCGTCCGCCGCCCTGCGCCCACCAGCGCCCGACGATCTGCTCGGTGACGCCCTCGCCTTTTTTCCAGCCGTAGACGTTGGCGGTATCGAAGAAGTTGATGCTGTGTTCCAGCGCCTTGTCCATGATGACATAGCTGTCGGCTTCGGTCGTCTCTGGACCGAAGTTCATCGTGCCCAGGCACAGCCGGCTGACCTTTAAGCCTGACCGTCCCAGTTGTGTGAAGTCCATCGCAGTTCCTCCAAGCGGTTCTTTGCATACCGCACAGATTATGACTCCGCGAGGGACATCCTGGGCGATCCATGTAGAGCCGCAGCCGCGCCGCGCATCGAGCGCATTGAACCGCCGCGCGCTTTCGTGCGATAATGAGGGCATCCCGCCAGCAGATCGCCACCTCTGAATCCCATGACCCGTATTAAACCGGAAATCATGAGTCCCGTCGGCTACACGCCGCAGTTGCACGCCGCCATCGAGGCGGGCGCGGACGCCGTCTATTTCGGACTCCGCCACTTCACCGCCCGCGCCAAGGTCGGCTTCACGCTCGACGAGCTTTCCGACGTGATGCGGACGCTGCACACGCGCGGCGTCCGGGGCTACGTCACCTTCAACACCCTGATCTTCGATCACGAACTGCGCGAGGCGGTCCGCGCCATCGAGCAGATCGCCGCCGCCGGCGCGGACGCCGTGATCGTGCAGGATGTCGGCATGGCGCAGCTCGTCCGGCAGATCGCCCCCGATCTGGATGTACACGGCAGCACGCAGATGAGCATCACCAGCGCCGAAGGGGTGGCGCTGGCGCAGCGCTTCGGCGTCAGCCGGGTGGTGCTGGCGCGCGAACTTTCGCTGAAGGATGTCCGCGCCATCCGCGAGGCGACGCGCGACGCGGGCTGCGATCTGGAGATGTTCGTGCATGGGGCGCTGTGCGTCTCGTACTCCGGGCAGTGCTTCTCGTCGGAGGCGTGGGGCGGGCGCAGCGCCAACCGGGGACAGTGCGCGCAGGCGTGCCGTCTGCCCTACGCGCTGATCGTTGACGAACAGCTTCAGCCGCTCGGCGACGCGCGCTACCTGCTCTCGCCCGGCGACCTGTACGCGCTGCATCAGATTCCAGAGATCGTCGAAATCGGCGTCTCGACCCTCAAGATCGAGGGGCGCTACAAGGACGCCAACTACGTGGCGCTGACCACGCGCGCCTATCGTCAGGCGGTCGATGCGGCATGGGAAGGGCGGGCGGTCGCCATCAGCCGGGGCGAAGAGATCGCCCTGGAACAGGTGTACTCGCGCGGGCTGGGAGCCTATTTCGTCAGCGGGACGAACCATCAGGCGGTGGTCGGCGGGCGGGCGCCCCGGCATCGCGGCGTGCTGTGCGGGCGGGTCAGCCAGGTCTACCGCGACCGGGTGGTCATCGAGCCGACCGGCATCCACGACGAAGCGCCGCTCAAGCCGGGCGATGGGGTGGTCTTCGACGCTGCCGACTGGCGCAGCCCAGAGGAAGCGGAAGAGGGCGGACGCCTCTACGAGGTGAGCGCCGTTGGGCGGCTGCTGGACCTGCGCTTCGGCAACCGGGCGGTCGATTTCACCCGCATTCGCCAGGGCGACTGGGTCTGGCGCACCTACGACGCCAACGTCGAGCGGGCGGCGAAGCCCTTCACCCAGGCGAACGCGCCGGTCCAGCGGCAGCCGCTGCATGTACATGCCGTCGCCAGGGAAGGAGTGCCGCTGACGCTGACCTGGACGCTGGTCGATTTCCCGCAGATCGCCGTCACGGTGCAGAGCGACGAGCCGCTGGCGCGCGCCAACCAGCGCGGCGTCAGCCTCGAAACGCTGCGTCCGCAGATCGACCGGCTGGGCGGGACCGCCTACCGGCTGGAGGCGCTGACGGTGGAGATCGCCGGGGAGCCGTTCATCCCCAGTTCGATCCTCAACCGGCTGCGGCAGCGCGCCGTCGAGCAGATCGCCGAACGTCAGGCGCAGCCGCCGGCGCGCCTGCTGCATGACCCGGAGGCGGCACTGCAAGCCGCCCTCGCCGCCGTCGAAC
>JABWBO010000024.1 GCA_013360465.1 Anaerolineae bacterium
CAGCGGTTGCAGGGGCGAACCCACGTGTTCGCCCGTGAACGGCGGGCGGAGACACAGCTCCGCCCCTACTGCTCGATTATTTTCTTGGAACAGCCTAAGATCGGTTTCGCCAACCTGAGCGAAGCCATCCCCTTCACCGTAGACCACACCAGTCATCATGAACGGCGCTGCACCGTGCCCATTTCGCGCGCGTCGTAGCCGGGCTGCGCGGCAAGCGCCTGGCGAAACGCCGGGTCCTCAAGCGTCTCCAGGAGATAGCCCACACCGGGATGATCCAGATGAACAGCGGGGATCACGAAATCGTAGCGCTCCCACCCGACGGAGATGAAATCCACCCCCATCGTCAGCGCCGCCTGACGCACGCCCATGCCGCAGTCCGCGACGCCGGACGCCACCGCCGCCGCCACCGCCAGATGGGTGTTTTCCTCACGCGCGTAGCCGGAAATGAGCGCCGGGTCGATTCCCGCTCGCCGCAGCGCATAGTCCAGCAGCACGCGCGTGCCCGCCCCGCGCTGACGGTTGACATAGCGCACACGCGGCAGATCGGCGACGGACTGGATGGCGAGCGGGTTGCCCCGCGCCACCATGAAGCCCTGTTCACGGTGGGCGAAGGTGACGATCCGCACCACCTCGCCCGGCAGATACTTATCCACCGCCGGCAGGTTGTAGTTCCCGGTGTCGGGATCGAGCAGATGGACGCCGGCGAGATGCGCCTCACCGCGGCGCAGCGCGATCAGCCCGCCGAGCGAGCCGACGGCGGCGGAAGTCAGCCGGCAGCCCGGATGACGCTCCGTCATGAACTGCCCCAACAGGTCGAGCAGCGGGTCATGGCTGCCGCTGATCACCACCGTGCGCTCGATGACATCCAGCCGGCGATAAAGCCGGACTTCGACCGCCTGCCCGGCATCCACCCCTTCGCTGAAACGCGGGATGTGCGCCAGACCGTCGGCGCGCACCAGCGAGGTGATGACGCCTGCCCCCCGGCTCAGCGGTGACGCCAGCAGGCGGTCGCCGACTTTCCCCAGCGTCACCCGCACGAAGTCATCGTCGCCGATGGGCGAGACGAGCTTACGCGTCAGGATCGCCCGGACCCGATGCGCGTCATCCATCGGCGAGGGCGCGCCCAACCAGCGCGCCAGCAGCGGCAGCACGAGCAGTTCGCCGGTCAGGGCGGCGCTCACCGGATAGCCCGGCACACCGATCACCGGCACGCCCTGAATGATGCCGATCACGACAGGATGACCGGGACGCACGGCGATCCCGTGCGCCAGCAGAGTCCCCCGGCTGCGGATTGCCGATGCGGCAAAGTCACGACTGCCGGCGGAGGAGCCGGAGAGCAGCAGGATCAGGTCAGGCTGCCGGGCGAGCGCTTCGTCCAGCGCCGCGCGCAGTGCGGTCACATCATCGGGCACAATGGCTGTCACTTCGACGCGCCCGCCGGCTTCGATCACCTGACCGCGCAGGACCAGGCTGTTGTATTCGATGATCTGCCCCGGCTGCGGCGTCTGCCCCGCCGGGACCAGTTCCGACCCGGTGGGGATGATGACGGCGAAAGGTTTGCGCCGCACGGTCAGCCGGGCGTACCCGCAGCCGGCAGCGCCACCCAGGTCCACCGGGCGGATGCGGTGATTGACCGGCAGCGCCAGTTCCGAGGCGACGATATCCTCGCCCATCTGCCGAACATGCTGGTAAGGCGCGACCGAGGCGCGAATCTCGATTACGTCCGGCGTCGGCTGCTGCACTTCTTCGATCATGATCACGGCGTCGGCGTCGATGGGCAGCAGGTCGCCGGTGTTGACCGGGTACGCCTCGCTGCCGACGGTGAGCCTGAGCGGGCAGGTTTCGGCAGCACTGAAGGTCGCCGCCGCCTGGACCGCATAGCCATCCATCGCCGCCGCGTGATAATGCGGCGAAGACAGTTTCGCCCAGACCGGTTCGGCGGTGATGCGCCCCACCGCCTCCGTCAGTTCGACCGGCTCGCCGGGCAGCGGCTGATCTCGCCCCGCCGCCTGAAGCGCGCTGTACAGCCGGATGCGCGCTTCTTCGAGGGGGATGTCTTCCAGAAAAATACTGCGTCCTTCATCAGTCATCGAACGGCATCACCTCGACCAGCGCGCCGGCGCGGATGCCGCCGCTGTTCAGCGGGACCTGCACCAGTCCGTCGGCGCGCAGCAGCGTGTAGATCAGGTTGGATTTGCCGAACACCGGCTCGGCAAAGCGCGTGCCGTCGCGCTCGAACAGCCGCACCGGCACAGTATCCTCGCGCCCGCTGGTCGAGGCGATGTTGGCGGTCAGCGCGGCATGGATCACCGCCGGCGGGCGCGGCGCTTCTCCCAGCGCTCGCCGCAAAACGGGCACGAGGATCTGGCGGGCGACCAGCAGCGCCGAGACCGGGTTGCCCGGAAGCCCGATGACCGGTTTGCCTTCGCACAGTCCAATGAGTGTGGGTTTGCCCGGCTTGACCGCCAGTCCATGCTGGATCACCCCCGGCGCGCCGAGCCGCTCGATGACCGCGCGGGTCAGGTCGCGCGTCGAAATCGAACTGCCGGAAGTCATGACCAGCACGTCCACCTGCCGTAAACCCGTCTCAGCCCGCGCATAGTAGTCTTCGAAGTCGTCGCGCCCGATCCCCAGGAGCAGCGGTGTCCCCCCGGCGGCTTCAACCAGCCCCGCCAGCGTGTAGGCGTTGATATCGCGGATCTGTCCGGGCTGCGGCTGCACCTCCGGCGGTATCAACTCGTCGCCTCCGCACAGGATACCCACGCGCGGTGGATCAATCACTTCCACGCTCAGCACGCCGACCGCCAGCAGCCCGCCGACATCCTGGGCGCGCAGGCGATGCCCGACGGGCAGGATCGGCTCGCCTCGACGCACATCCTCGCCGACCTGGATCACGTTCTCGCCCGGGGCGACCGGAGCCAGCACTTCGATCTCTTCTGTACCCAGTGCCTGGGTGCGCTCGACCATGACGACGGCGTCCGCACCATCAGGCAGCATCCCCCCGGTGAAGATTTCGACCGCCTGCCCCAGGGCGACGGAACAGGTCGGCGGCGCGCCCATCGGGACGCTGCCGACGCAGGTCAGATATGCCGGCAGGGACTGCGACGCACCGAAGGTATCCGCCGCGCGCACGGCATAACCATCGACGGTGCTGCGGCGGAACTCCGGCAGATCGATGGGCGAAACGGCGGCGGCAGCCAGCACCTTCCCCCGTGACTCGCGGACATCCAGCATCACGGCACGCCGGGCTGGCTCCCACAGAGCAAAAAGACTCGCCAGCGCCGTCTCGACCGGCTGGACGTTGAAGAACTCAGGCGTCGCGTTCATCATCGCGCGAAACACTGCGCTGCGGTTCCGGGTGACACGGCGCGGCAGCCGTCGGCAGCGGCGGCAGACCCAGGCGCTGCGGATGGGTGTAGACGCGCAGGCTGCCGTGACGCACGTAGCCGACCACGCAGATATTCCACGCCTCCGCCAGACGGACGGTGATGCTGGTCGGCGAGGTGCGGCTGGCGACCAGCGGGACATGCATCCGCCTCGCCTTGCTCAGCATCTCAGAGCTGATGCGCCCGCTGGTCAGGATCATCCGATTGCGGGGGTCGATGCCCCCCAGCAGCGCCTTGCCGGCGATCTTGTCCACCGCGTTGTGTCGCCCGACATCCTCAGCACTCGCCAGCAGCCGCGACTCATCCGCCAGGACGGCAGCATGTACGCCGCGCACCTGCTGGTAAAGTCGGGCGCTGCCCTGCAAGTCGCGCATACGCTCGAAAACCACCGACGGACGGGTGGCGAAGGCGCTGGTCAGCGGCGGATAAGTCTCGGTAAGATGTTCCAGAGTGATCCCGCCGCCGCAGCCAGACGTGAGGATCAGCCGGCGCGGCGGGTCGAAGGCGCGGCGGGTCAGCAGCACATCGACCGCCGAACCGACGGCGTTCGCCTTCACCAGCCCCACCTCGTCAAGCGACTGGATGACCCCTTCGTTGAAGAGGAACCCCAACGCCAGCGCCTCCAGGTCCAGCGGGCTGCACATGACCGTCGCGAGTTCCAGCCCGTTCACATAGAGCGTGACCAGCGACTCGACGATGATCCCGCCATCGGTCAGGGCGGGCTGATCCTCCTGCACCATCCAGTAGCGGATCGGCGCAGCGCCCGCCGGAATGCCCTCGTCTAAAATCGACACGCCCCTACCCTTCTTCGGCGGCTTTGGGACTGCGCCGGCGGCGCGTGTTCTGCCGCAGCATATCCGGGGTCCAGCCCTGTTCCAGCCCATACTCGATCTTCGGCTTGAGCGCGCCCGTCGGGCAGACGCCCACGCACTGCCCGCAGAAGACGCAGGGCGATTCAGTCATGGAGATGTCGAAAGCGGTGGAGACGGCGGTGTCGTAGCCGCGCCCGGTGAGAGTCAGGGCGAAGGTGTACTGGGCGTCCTCGCCGCAGACCTGCACGCAGCGCCAGCACAGCACGCACTGGCTGTAGTCGCGGATGTAGAACGGGTTATCGTCGTGCAGGGGGTGTTCCCTCCGTTCCGCGCCGGGAAAGCGTTCGGGATCGGCATGATAGTCCGCCGACATCGCCTGAAGGTCCGGCGCGTGAGTCAGATCGACAGCCGCGCCCAGCATTTCCAGCAGCGTGCGGCGGGTCCGTTCCACCCGCTCGCTGCGCGTCTCGACCTGCGCGCCCGCCTGGCAGGGCGTCACACATGCCGGCTGAAGCCGTCGGCTGCCCTGCACATCCACCACGCAGATGCGGCATAATCCTTCCGAGGTGGTCGCCTCGTGATAGCAGATCACCGGCACGTCGCGTCCGCACGCCCGCGCCGCCTCCAGCAGGGTCGTCCCCTCCGGGACAGTGACCTGTTCTCCGTCGATGATGAGCGTCACGGTCTCATTCATGGCTGCCTCCCGCCTTTCGGCATGTCGGGGATCAGGTCGGACCACTTTTCGAGGGCGCTCAGCACCGCCGACGCCGCCGTCTGCCCCAAGCCGCAGAGCGACGCCTCGGTCATCGTCAGTCCGATGTCCGTCAGCCGCCGGCGGTCGCCGGAAAGCGGCGTGTGAGCGCGTGCCAGGATTTCCATCTGGCGCTGCGTCCCCAGCTGACAGGGAAAGCACTTGCCGCAGCTTTCGTGCTGGAAGAAACGTCCGAGGCGCTGCAGGACGACGCGCAGATCAACAGAGTCGTTGTAGGCGATGATCGCCCCAGAGCCGAACGTCGCGCCGATGGCGCGCAGGTCCTCGAAGGTCAGGCGCACGTCGATCTCCTCCGGCGTCAGAAACGTCCCGGATGCGCCGCCCATCAGCACCGCCTTCAGCCCACCGCGCACGCCGCCGCAGTAGTCTTGCAGCACGGTGCGCAGGGTCACGCCGGGCACGATCTCGTAGACGCCGGGGCGTTCGACGTGCCCACTGACCGAGACCAGCTTGGTCCCGGTGCTGCGCTCCGTCCCCCACTGACGGAACCAGCCCGCGCCGTGCCGGATGATGCCGGGCACGGCGCACAGGGTCTCGACGTTGTTGATCACCGTCGGCGCGCCGAACAGCCCGCGCGTCGTCGGAAACGGCGGTTTGATGCGCGGGAAGCCGCGTTTGCCTTCGATGGCTTCGAACAGCGCCGTCTCTTCCCCGCAGATGTATGCGCCCGCCCCGCGCCGAATCTCCAGATGAAACGAGAAGCTGCTCCCCAAGATGTCGTCGCCCAAAAAGCCGGCGTCGAGCGCTTCCTGCGCCGCCGCCTGCACCCGGCGCAGGGCTTCGGGGTATTCCCCGCGCACGTACAGATAGCCCTGCCGCGCGCCGACGGCGTAGGCGCATAACGCCATACCTTCCAGCAGCAGATGCGGGCGGTCTTCCAGCAGCACCCGGTCCTTGAACGTGCCCGGTTCGCTCTCGTCGGCGTTGCCGACGACATAGCGCGGCAGGTCCGGCGGGTTCGCCCACACGCCCTCCCACTTCGCACCGGTGGGGAAAGCCGCGCCGCCGCGCCCGATCAAGCCCGAAGCCTTGACTTCGCCGACAACGTTCTGCGGCGTCATTGTCTCAAGGGCGCAGCGCAGCCCGGCGTAGTCGCCGTAGCGCGCCAGCGTCTCCTCTTCGCCGTCCTCGACTCCGGCGACCAGCACAGCGGGATAGCCGACGGCGACCGCGCGGCGCGGATGCGGATCGCCCAGCAGGTCGTCGATGCCGGCGGCGGCGAGTACGTCTTCCTTACCTCGTCGGCTGATCAGCACCGCCGGAGCATGTTCGCACAAACCAAGGCAGGCGCTGTGTTCCACCGTGCAGGGGTTCTCAGCGCTGGACAGGCGGTCACGCAGATCTGCCAGGAGCGAGTCCGCCCCTGCCAGCCCGCACGCCTGATCGGTGCAGATGCGCAGGAGGGTCTCCCCGGTGGGCTGTTCATGGAACAGGGTGTAGAAGCCGATCACGCCGTAGATGTCGGCTTCGGGGACGCGCAGCGTCTTCGAGACGGCGTGAACCGCCTCCGGCGAAATGTAACCCTGGCTCGCCTGTATGTCCCACAACAGGGGCAGCAGCGCCTCGCGCGTGCGTCCCGCATAACGTCCTAAAATGCCGCCCAGTTCCGGCAGGTTGTTCGACTCATTCACGCTCAAAAAGTTCCTTTTTCAAGAGGCTGCCTGCGCGAGGCGCTGCGCCTCTGCCAATTCTTCCGGGGTATTGACGTTGAAAAACGATGTTCCTTTCGGGTCAAACGGCTGATATTCCGCCTCGTCCAGATAGCGCACCCGCACCGCTTCGTAGAAGCCAATCACCTTGAGTCGTCCGGCTTCGAGCCGCTCGCGAATGTGCGGCAGACAGGCGCGGTTGTAGACGGCGTGCAGCCCTTCCGGATAGCCGGCGACGCGCGGGACGATCACGTCGAACGCTCCGCCCTGGCTCAATTCGATCATGGTGCGCAGGAGTTCCGGGCTGACGAACGGCATATCGCAGGCGATGACCAGGGTGAAGGGGAAGCGGCTGTAGTGCAGCGCCGTGTAGATGCCGCCCAGTGAGCCTTTGTCCGGCAGCACATCCCCGACCATCGGCAGGGCGAGCGCCTCATAGTCGGCAGGGCGGTTGGTGACCAGCAGCGTCTCCGCCTGTCCGAGATCGGCGGTTCTGGCAAGGAGGTGTTCGATGAGCGGTCTGCCTAGAATCGGCACGAAAGACTTATCCGTCCCCATGCGTGCGCTCTTCCCGCCGGCGATGATGGCGAGCGTGAATGACATGCCTTCTCCTCACGCAATTCCATAGGTCAATGGATGTACCGCGTTGGCTCTTTGATCGCGCCGCGCTCGCTCAGCGGGATGTCTGCGCCCTCGCGCTGAGGCGCTTCCACCTTGCGGAGCCTGACCGCCGCCATCTTGAAATCGGGAATCTTGGCGCGCCGGTCGATCTTGTCCAGCGTCAGCAGGTTCGCCGCCGCCTCGACGAAGTGAAACGGCAGGAAGACCGTGCCCTGCGGCGACCTGCCGGTCACCATCACCCGGCAGACCACGCTGCCCCGGCGCGATGCCGTCTCCGCCCAGTCGCCAGAGACCACGCCCAGGGCGCGCGCATCGTCCGGGTGCATCTCCAGGATCGGCTCCGGGAACGCCTGATCCAGGTTAGAGTGGCGCGTCAGCGTGCCGCCGTGCCACTGAAACAGGACGCGCCCGGTCGTCAGGTGATAGGGGTATTCTACGTCAGGCTGTTCGCTCTCCGTGCCATAGTCGAGCGCCCAGAACCTGCCTTTGCCGCGCGGGAAAGAGTCTTCGAACAGGTACGGCGTGCCCGGATGATCCAGGCTGGGACAGGGCCAGTGTACGCCGCCTTCGCGTTCCAGGCGCTCGTAAGTGATGCCAAAGAAGTCGGGCGTCACGGCGCGCATCTCCTCCCAGATGTCCTGCGGGCTGGCATAGTCGAACCCTGCATCGGGGTCGATTCCCAGCAGGGCGGTCATGCGCTTCGCCAGATCGCCGACGATCTGCCAGTCCGGGCGGGACTCGCCGACGGACGGCAGCGCCTGGCGCACCCGCTGGACGCGCCGGTCGCTGTTGGTGAAGGTCCCCTCTTTTTCAGCGAAGCTGGCGGAGGGCAGGATGACATCGGCGCGCGCGCCGGTCTCGTTCATGAAGATGTCGATGCACACCATGAACTCCAGCGCATCCAGCGCGTGCTGAGCGTGCGCCAGATTTGGCTCGCTCATCAGCGGGTTCTCGCCCATGACCACCATCGCCCTGATCTTCCCGGTCAGCGCGGCATCCACCATCTCGGTGACGGTCAGCCCAGGATCAGGCGAGAGTGGTGTTCCCCAGCGGCGTTCGAAGACAGCGCGCACCGCCGGATCGTCAACGCGCTGGTAGGCAGTGTAAACATTCGGCAGCCCGCCGCTGTCGGAACAGCCCTGGACGTTGTTCTGACCGCGCAGCGGGTTCAAGCCCGTGCCCGGCTTGCCGATGTGCCCCGTCATCAGCGCCAGATTCGCCAGCGACAAAGCATTGTCCGTCCCGTGCGTACTCTGGCTGATGCCCATGCCCCAGTAAATCGCCGCCCGCCCTGCCGTCGCATAGAGCCGAGCAGCCTGGCGGATATGTTCGGCGGGGACGCCGCTCACCGCCTCTGCCCACTCTGGGGTGAAGGCTCCCAGGCTTTCTACATAGGACTCGAAGCCTTCGGTGCGGCGGGCGATGAAGTCCGGGTCGGTCAAGCCTTCCGCGACGATGACGTGCGCCATCGCTTGAAAGACTGCCACATCGGTGCCGGGTTTCTGCCGCAGCCAGAGCGTCGCGAAGTCGGTCAGTTCGACCTGCCGGGGATCGATCACGATCAGCCGTGCGCCGTTCTGGCGGACGGCGCGTTTCAGAAACAGGCTGATCACCGGGTGCGTTTCGGTGGTATTGCTGCCGGTGACGATGAAGGTGTCCAGGTACTCCATCTCGCGGATGCTGTTGCTCATGGCGCTGGACCCCAGGGCGAGCTGAAGCCCGGTCACGCTGCCG
Source organism: Anaerolineae bacterium (assembly GCA_013360465.1). Taxonomy (GTDB): domain Bacteria; phylum Chloroflexota; class Anaerolineae; order Aggregatilineales; family Phototrophicaceae; genus Flexifilum. The sequence goes on from JABWBO010000024.1 coordinate 8,975, forward strand.
GCATGACACAGCCGCGCACAGTGATCGACATTGTTGGTCTTGATCACCGCCCGCACCCACTTTTGAAAGATGTAGTTGTCCTCGTTGGTGGCTTTGGCGCAGGCATAAGAGGCGATGCTGTCGCCGCCGTGCCGGCGCACGATGTCCGCCAGGCGTTCGCTCACCAGCGTCAGCGCCTCCTCCCAGCTTGCCTCGCGGAATTCTCCGCGCGCCCCGGAACGGATCAGCGGGCGCTTCAGCCGCCGAGGATGAGTCGCGAAGTCCGTGCCAAACCGCCCTTTGACGCACAGATTGCCAAAGTTGGGCGCGGCTTCGAACGGCGCGGTCACGCGGTAGATCAGGTTGTCGCGGACGTGCAGGTCCATCTGACAGCCGACCCCGCAGTAGGGACAGGTCGTGCGAACGACGCGGTCCGGCACTAAAGTGGAGACCATTCTCTTTCACCAACAACGCTATCTCAGTATGTATGCGCTATTATAGCGTCGATTGCGCTGGCAAGGCGTCACCCTGGGACGACGGCTATGACCTCACCGACGGTATTGGGCATCGACATCGGCGGGACCTCGACGAAGCTGGGATTGATCCAGCCGGACGGCGCGATCCTGGCGAGCGGAAAGATCCCCACCGAGGCGCGCGGGACTGACCCGGCTCCATTCTTCGCCCGGCTGTTCGCGGTGGTGGATGCACTGCTGGAGCGCGCCGGAACCGCTGTGATCGGCATTGGCATCTCAGCGCATGGCGAGGTGGATCGCGAACGCCGCCGCCCGATCATCGCCGGCAACACGCCGGCGCTGCGCAATGTCGATGTGCGCGGAACTATCGAGGCGCGCTATGGGCTGCCGGTCGTCATGAACAACGATTTGACCGCCCACGCCCTGGGCGAATACACCTTCGGATGCGGCGGCGGAGTCGAGCGCTTCATGTGTCTGGCGATCGGCACCGGTCTCGGTGCGGCGTTGATCGTCGAGGGCAAGCCGTTGATCATCGACGGCGGCAATTCCGGGAATACCGGTCTGATCATCCTCGATCCGCGCGCCCCGCGCGATTCCAACGGCATTCGCGGCTCGGCAGAGGGATTATGCGGCGTCCCTGGCATCGAGCGGCTGGCGCGCGAACGCTACGGGCGTCCGGTGCGCGCGTATGAGGTGATCGCCGGGGCGAGGGCGGGTGGCGACGATACAGCGACGGCGATCATGGCGCAGATCGGCGGATGGTTGGGTCAGACCCTCGCCAGCCTGAGCGTGATCTTCTACCCACACCGCATCGCGCTGACCGGGGGAACGGCGTCGGCGGGCGCAGTCCTGCTCGACGCCTGCCGCGCTCAGTTCGATGACCTGGTCGGCGACTTCTTCCGCGATCTGGCAGCGAACACCGCCGGCAATTTTCGCGATGTCGAGATCGTGTTGGGAGAAGGCGGAGCCGATACCGGCATCCTCGGCGCGTCTGTTGAGGTGTTCCAGCAAAACGGCACTCTGCTGAACCAGCGGTGAGTCGGGGCGAATGCGGGTTCAGCCGCCCAGCATCACTCGTTCAGCGTTCTTGTAGTAGACCTTCTCCAGCACGTCATCCGGCAGGTACAGCCCATAGATGCGCCAGCGTCCCTGCCGGGGCACATCTTCGATGCCATACGCGAAGTATTCGTCGTCGGTCTCCAGGAAACGATAGTACGTCGGGTAGATGAACTCGTCCGGCGCGCGGTCCGTGCCGAACAGGATGCGGTCGGCGTATTTCAGGAAGAAGCGCCGCGCTGAATAGGGCTGCCGTCCCAGTTCGCCGATACGCTCGCTGATGTCAACATGGAAATTCGGGCAGCGGTCAAGCACGGCGCCGACCCAGCCGAGATTCTCGGCATAGCAGCCAACGTGCGCGCCGACGAACGTCGTCCCGGCGTGCCGCGCGGCGATACTGGCGAGACCGTTGACGACCATCATGAAGCCGGGAAACGGCGGGCTGGGGAACTGCCAGTCGACATGATCGTGCAGCTCTTCCCAGCGCTCGTTGCAGTGGTCCACCGGGTCGAAGAAAGCGACCGGATCGGCGATATGGATCGTGACCGGCAGTCCGAGTTCGCCGGCGGTCGCCCAGATCGGATCAAGGCGCGGATCGTCAACCGGGACGAGATCGCCCCGGTGGTCGCGGACGGTCAGTCCCAGCATCTTCCAGATCTTCAAACCCTGCGCGCCGCGCGCCGCCTGCTGGCGAAGGCGTTCGGCTGCCCAGTCCGGGAAACGATCCCCAAGCTCATCCCATTTCGTCCAGTCGACGCCGCCGAAACAGCGGAACCGCTCTGGGGCGGCGGCTTTGAAGTGGTCAAGATGATCTTCGAGGATGTCTTCTCCCCACCCGCCGTCGAGATCGATGTAGACGCGCACGTCCGCACGATCCAGTATATCCAGCAGTTCGGCGACGGGACGCTTGTTCCAGCCGCCGAAGCCGGGCAGCGACAGGTGGTTGTGCGCATCGATGACCGGGAAGCGTGGGCGCGAGACCGGCGTCTCCTTCGTCACCAGTTTGGAAGTCGGCTGGAACTCGCTCAGCAGCAGCGGTTGAACATTAGGGGCCTGATTGACGACAGCCATGTCTGACTATCCTTTCCTAGTCGGCTAAGACTTGATAGCACAGCCACCAGGAATTGTCAAAGACAATCAGAAATAATCACAATTCGTGATGTTTTTCAGTCTGTTCGTGCGCATTTTTGCACAAAACAGAGGTGTTCTGATTGACTCTCGCGCAAAAGCTCATTATCATCACAGCTAAACGAATGGGAAAGGATTGGCATGAGTACTGCTGCCGGCGTGTACAGTCTCGCCGAAATAACCAGTCAACCGGAGGTGTGGGGGAAAGCCGTCGAAACCTTCCACAAAGAGGCGAATGCTTTCAAGTCCTTGGTTGCCGGGCACAGGACCAGTCAGGTGATTTTCACGGGCTGCGGCTCGACCTACTACCTCGCCCAGGCGGGCGCGGCGCTGTTTCAGCAGATGCTCGGCACGAGCGCGCGGGCATACCCGGCGTCAGAGATCGCGCTCTTCCCAGAACTGGTCTTCCAGCCCGCCGCTGAACCGCTGCTGATCGCGGTGTCGCGTTCCGGCGAGACGACCGAGACGCTGGCAGCCGTCCGCGCCTTTCGCCAGCACTTTCGCGGTCCCGTCGTGGCGATCACCTGTTACGAGAGCAGCCTGACTACCGCCGCAGACTTCGCTTTCGTCATCCCAGAAGCGCAGGAAACCAGCCTGGCGCAAACGCGCTCCTTCGCCAGCATGCTGGTCGTCGTCGAAGCGCTGATCGCCTCGCTCGCCGGACGGGGCGACCTCGACATCCTGTCCAGGCTCGGCGCGACGGCAGCGTCGCTCCTGGAACGCTACCAGGGTCTCGCGCAGCAGCTCGGCGAAGACCAGCAGATCGAGCGCTTCTTCTTCCTCGGCTCCGGTCCTCTTTACGGAATCGCCTGCGAAGCGATGCTGAAGATGAAAGAAATGTCGCTCTCCTACAGCGAAGCCTTCCACGTGCTGGAGTTCCGTCATGGACCGATGTCGATGGTCGATCAGCGCGCGCTGGTGGTCGTGCTGATGTCCGACGAAGCGCATGCCCAGGAAGCCTCGGTGGTCAAAGACATGCGGGCGCGCGGGGCGCAGACGCTCGTCATCGCCGACCAGGATTACGGGCTAGGGCTGAAGGCAGCGCCCCACTTCGTCCACATTGACGCCAATCTGCCGCGCTGGGCGCGCCCGGTCGCCTATCTGCCTGTGCTGCAGCTGATGGCGTTTCACCGGGCGCTTTCCAACGGACAGAACCCGGACCTGCCCGCTAACCTGGAATTCGTGATCTCACTGGATGCATCGATGATGTGACCTGTTTGAGAAGATCGGACCCTACAGGAAAAGGAGGTGTTTTCGAGGACGACATGAGTGCGGTGCAATCACGGCGTGGTCAAACTGAATCTTTTAAGGAGACATCTCGATGAAAAAGCCTTTGATCCTGATGTGCGTAAGCCTGGTGCTGATCGCCGCCCTTGGTCTCGGCGTGGTCAGCGCACAGGAACCGGTCACCCTGGTGTTCTGGTCGATGTGGAACGAGACTGAAGGACAGGCGCGCGTCCTGCAGACGGCGATTGCCAATTTCGAAGCGGCGAATCCCAATATCAACGTTGAAGCTGTGTGGAACGGACGCCAGAACCAGACTCTGGTGCGCACGGCGTTGAGCAGCGGCAGCCAGGTCATTGATCTGATGGATCAGGATGCCGACCAGATCGCGGGCGGTCTCATGCGCGAAGGCTTCGCGCTGCCGCTGAACGACTACCTTCAGCAGCCGGCGTTCGATCACGAAGAGGTACTCGCCGAGGTCTTCCTGCCGAGTACACTCGAAATGTTCGCCCTTGAAGGCAACATCTATCAGTTCCCCTACATCTACAACACCGTCCAGTTCTGGTATGACAAGCGCATCTTCGCCGAGGTTGGCGCCGCGGTCCCGCAGACCTGGGACGACCTGCTGGCGGTGTGTTCGACCCTGATCGACGCCGGCTATGCGCCTATCGCCGCCGAAGGCAATGAGCCGGGCTATGCCGCCTTCTACCTGACCGAGATGCTGGCGCGCCTCAAGGGACCAGGCTGGCTGCGTCAGGCTGCCGCCGACGCGACCGGCGAAATGTGGCGCGACCCGGCAGTCCTGCGGGCGGCGCAGATGACGCGCACGCTGTGGGACAACGGCTGCGTGCCGCCGGAGACCATCGGCTACGTCTGGCCCCAGGGGCAGACGACGCTGGCGTTCGGTACCGCGGCGATGGAGCTGGTTGGCTCGTGGCTGCCGGTCGAACTTCAGACGCAGACCGATCCCGACTTCCAGTGGGGCGGATTCAGCTTCCCGGCAATCGAGGGCGGCGTGGGTTCGACCAGCGATGTCTACGCCCTGCTGCTGGCGTTCATGATCAACAAAGACACGGCGCACCCCGACGAAGCATTCGCCTTCCTGCGCTACGTCATGTCCGATGAGATTCAGCAGCTCTTCACCGATGAGTCGCTCGTCGGTGTGACCAACAAGTACATCACCTGGAATCCGATCATCGCCGACGCTTCGGCGACAGCAGCGGCGGCAACCTCGACCTATGGGGATGTCGATAACGTGGCATCGCTTTACAGCGAGTACCTGAACACCATCCTGTACCCGAACTATGTCTCGCTGTGGCAGGGTGCAGTGACTCCTGAAGCGTACATCGACATGATGGCGACGCAGACGGCGGAATACTGGGCGTCGCATTCGTAACGAATGCGTCAAGCGGATGAGGGGCGATGTGATGCGCCGAAACGCGCGCTTCCTCGCCTCTCATCCCATCATGACCCGCGCAGGCTTAGACAAAACGGCTTAAATTTATGAGAGTCTCAAATCGATTCATTGCGCTGCTGATACTGCCCTCCTTTGCGCTCTATCTGATCTTCTTCATCGTGCCCACCATCCAGGCGCTCATCTACAGCCTCTACGACTGGAGCGGCTTCGGCGCTGCGCCGCAGTTCATCGGTCTGAGCAATTTCCAGGAACTGCTGAATGACCGCGTCTTCTGGCGCAGCATCGGCAACACGGTTGGAATCCTGATCGTCGGCGGCATCGTCGTCTTCGGTCTGGCATTCGTCATGACCATGATGCTGTCGTCGGGCATACGCGGCAAGAAGTTCTTCCGAGGCGTGATCTTCCTGCCCAACATCATCGCTGTGATCGCGCTGACCACGCTTTGGGGCTACATGTACACGCCGCGCACGGGGTTATTCGCCGTCATCTTCGACGCTATCGGGCTGACCGACCTGGCTCGCTTCCCGTGGATGGGTCCCGATACCATCACCATTGCCATGATGATCGCCATCGTTTGGATCGAAGTGGGCTTCTACGTCGTCCTGCTGCTGGCGGGCGTGGACAAGATTCCGCCGGACTTCTACGAGTGTGCCAAGCTCGACGGCGCGTCCGACTGGCAGCAGTTCCGCCACATCACGGTCCCCCTGCTTTCGGACGTGATCTCTATCGGCATGGTGTTGTGGAGCATTCACGCGCTGAAATTCTTCGAGTTTCCGTTCTCCTTCACCGGTCTTGAGCCGAATCCGAGTTCCTACACGGTAGCGGTCTACCTGTATATCCTCGGCTTTGGTCAGCGCCAGCCGATTTACCGACTGGGCTATGCAACGGCGATCGGCGTCACGCTGCTCCTGGTGGTGATCCTGGTCGTACTGATACTGCGCCGCCTGACTCGCCGCGAAGTGGTTCAATACTAGAGAGGCATGACGATGACCCAGCAATCCCTGACAGCCGGCCGGTCAGCCGCCCTCTCGACGCGGACCAGGAAGCGGCGCATCCAGCTTCGACAGGTTCCCTCCTATCTCTTCCTCGGCGCATGGTCTGCCTTCACCATCCTGGCGCTCTCCTGGGTGGTGCTGGCGTCGGTCAAGACAAACCGCGAAGTCTTTCGCCAGCCATTTCAGATTCCGGCGGAACCGCAGTGGGTCAACTACGAGCGGGTGTGGTCCAATTCGCAGGTGGGGCAGTCCTTCCTCAACAGCCTGCTCATCGTCGGTGTGTCGGTCGTGCTGATCCTGGTGGTCTCTGCGCCGGCGTCCTACATCCTGAGCCGCGCGCGCTTCAAGGGGCGCGGCTTGCTGACGATGATCTACATCGCCGGCATTGGCATCCCTTACCCACTCCTGTTCATCCCGCTGTTCGCGCTGCTGGCGGGGATCAAGCTGATCAACACCATGCCGGGGCTGATCCTGATCTATGTCAGCCTCTCTATCCCCTTCACGGTCTACATCCTGACCGGGTTTTTCAGCACTTTGCCCCAGGAACTGGAGGACGCCGCCGTCATCGATGGCGCGACCGATTTCCAGGTCTTCCGCAAGGTGATGCTGCCGCTGGCGTCGCCCGGTCTGCTGACGGCGTCGATCTTCAACTTCATCGGCTTGTGGAACGAGTTTCAACTGGCGCTGATCTTCATTCAGGACCCGGATAAACGCCCGCTTTCGCTGAGCCTGTACACGCTCAAGAACTCGATGACCTATTCCGGAGACTGGGCGGGGTTGTTCGCCGGGGTGGTCATCGTGGTCGTGCCGACGATCCTGCTGTACATCTGGCTGTCGGAACGCATGATCTCCGGCATGACGCTCGGCTCCGTGAAATAGGAGCCGCATGGTGAGCGAACTGCGCCTGGAGTCCTGGGAGATGCCGGTCGCGCCTCTGGGCGCGGAAAACCCCCTGCCGGCTTTTGGCAAGCCGAATTACCAACCGGTGCTTTCCGGCAAACCGGAGGACGATCCGGACGCCGGCTACGTGCCGGACTATCTGCCCTACACCGTTCAGGATGGCTATTCACGAGACCGCCGCCGGATTTCGGTGAAGGTCGCCGTGCTGGAAAACGACGTTCTGCGAGCAACCTTCCTGCTCGATTACGGCGGCAGGCTGTGGTCGCTGCGGCACAAGCCGACTGACCGCGAGCTGCTGTATGTGAACCCGATGCTTCAGCCCGCCAACCTTGCCATGCGCAACGCCTGGTTCAGCGGCGGCGTCGAATGGAACATGGGTGTGATCGCGCATACGCCCTTCACCTGCTCCCCCCTCTTCGCCGCCCGCAACGAGACGCCGGACGGGACGCCCGCCCTGCGGTTGTACGAATGGGAGCGCATCCGCCAGGCGGCGTACCAGATCGACGCCTATCTGCCCGACAACTCGGAAATCCTCTACGTCCGCATCCGCCTGGTGAATCCGTTCGATCATCCGCTGCCGATGTACTGGTGGTCCAACACGGCAGTTCCGGAAGGCGAGGATGTGCGCGTCGTCGTGCCGGCAGATCGCGCCTATCGCTATGCCCTGTCGGTGGAAGACCTTCAGACCGTGCCGGTCCCCGTCGTCGACGACAGGGACATCTCCTACACCACGCGCTTCAAGCGCGCGGCGGATTACTTCTTCCTCATCCCAGAGGCGCAGCGCCCCTGGATCGCCGCGCTGGACGGTGACGGCAGGGGCTTGATTCAGGTATCGACCGACCGACTGCACGGGCGGAAACTGTTTCTGTGGGGGACCGGTCCAGGCGGCAGGCGCTGGCAGGAATGGCTGGGAGGACCAGAACGAGACTATCTCGAAATTCAGGCGGGACTTGCGCCGACGCAGCTCGAGTATGCGATCATGCCGCCCAAAGCTGAATGGTCGTGGCTGGAAGGCTACGGCTTGATGCAAGCCGCGCCGCAGACAGTTCACGGCGGTGACTGGGATGCGGCGCGCGCCGACATCGAGCAGCGGCTCGAACGTCTGTCGCCCCGCGCGGCGTTCGAGGCGGAATTTGCGCGCGGCGAAACCTGGAAGGACCAGCCGCCAAGCGAGATTTTGCACCGCGGGTCAGGCTGGGGGGCGCTGGAAGCGGCGCGCCTGCGGCTGCGCGGCGCGCCGCCCTTTGCCGGACCTGGGCTGGACTTTGGCGCGCCGTCGGAGCCGGCTCAGCAGCCCTGGCTCGCCCTCCTTCAGACCGGGCGTTTCCCTGGTTCGGAGTCCGACACGCTGAACGCCGGACTGCTGGTTCAAACGGAGTGGCGTGCCCTGTTGGAGGCGTTCGTCGCGCGGGAACCGGCAGCTTCGTGGGAAGCCTGGCTGCACCTGGGCAGCATGCGCCTGCATGAAGGCGAAAGAGCCGGCGCGCGCCAGGCATGGGAGGCTTCACTGGCGCTGAAGCGGACGGCATGGGCGCTGCGAAATCTCGCCGTACTGATGCGCCTGGAAGGGCGGGTCGAGCTGGCGGCGGACGCGCTGCTGGAAGCGCACGCGCAGCGCCCAGAGATTATCCCGCTGCTGGTTGAGACGGCGCGCGCGCTGATCGACGCCGGGCGCGTCGGCGCATTTCTGCACAGGCTTTCGGCGCTGCCCGAAACCATCCGTTCGCACGGTCGGATTCGCCTGCTGGAGGTTGAAGCCGGGCTGGCAGTTGGCGATCTGGACCGCGTGGGGCGATTGTTCGCTTCCCGGTTCGAGATCGTGGACTACCGCGAGGGTGACGAAATTCTGACCGACCTGTGGCATCGCTACCACGTGGGGCGTCTGAGCCGCGACGAGGGCATACCCGCCGACGAGGCGCTGTCGCAGCGCGTGAATCGCGAGTATCCTCTTCCCAGCATATTCGATTTTCGCATGACGGCTGAAGCTTAAACGACGGAGGGCGCATAGATGAGCGGCAAATTCAGCGGACTTGGCGTGGACCTGACGAACCTCGCCCGGCTGTCGGACGCGCGGTCGCGTTCGATCAGCCCGGAGAACTTCACCGGAGCCAAAGGGGAAGGCGGCAAAGCGACTGAAGGCACGGGCGCGCCCTACGCAGCGGCGGAACTCGGTCAGGGATGGAAGATCTCGCCGAGCATCAACATGGAAGCGGGCAGCACGTTCGAACTGGCGAACATCGAAGGTCCCGGATGCATTCAGCACATGTGGCTGACCGTTGCCCCGGTCTTCTGGCGCTCTCTGATCATCCGCTTCTACTGGGATGATGAGGATACCCCCTCCATCGAACTGCCGATCGGCGACCTGTTCTGCAGCGGTTGGTGCGTGCGCTGCAACGTCGCTTCGCTGCCGGTGGCGGTCAACCCGGCGGGCGGCTTCAACAGCTACTGGGAGATGCCCTTCCGCAAGCGCGCCCGCGTGACCATCGAAAACCTCAGCCCGGACAAGGTCAACGGTTTGTACTACCAGATCAACTACGTGCTGACCGATGTCCCGGAAGATTACGGCTACCTGCACGCGCAGTGGCGGCGCAGCAATCCCCTGCCCTATAAGCAGGTCCACACACTGCTCGACGGGGTGCGCGGCAAAGGGCAGTATGTGGGCACGTACATCGCCTGGGGCGTCCACAACAACAACTGGTGGGGCGAAGGCGAGATCAAGTTCTATCTCGACGGAGATGTCTGGCCCACGATCTGCGGGACGGGGACGGAAGATTACTTCGGCGGCGCGTGGAACTTCGAGCATCCGAGGGGCGAGTACGGCGTCTTCAGCGCGCCTTTCTCCGGCATGCCTCAGGTGATCAAGCCGGATGGTCTGTATCAGAGCCAGCAGCGCTTTGGCATGTACCGCTGGCACATCAAAGACCCGATCCGTTTCGAGACCGATCTGCGTGTGACGATTCAGGCGCTGGGCTGGCGGGTATCGCCGGGCGGCAGCGCGCGCAGTTATCTGCCCCTGAAGGACGACATCGCCTCGACATCGTTCTGGTATCAGTCGGAGCCGCACGCGCCGTTTCCAGCGCTGGCGACTCATGACCTGGAAGTGATCTGAGCCTCCACAATCAGGTTCTCACTGCTGCGGTGATCGCAGCAGTGAGAACCTGTTCTGCCCGACCGGCAGCCCTGCTCGGCTGAAGCCGCTGTGCGCAGTCACAAATTCCCCTTCGAGCCGGACAAAGGAGCGCCATCCACCGGAGGATGGCGGCGCTTATCCCATGGTGGCAACACCTATCTGCGACGCCAGTCCGGCTTCGGCGATGATGCGCGGCAGAAGGCTCTCCCTGCCAATGGTCACCAGATGCACGCCATGAATGCCCGGAAACCGGCGCACAGCGGCGATCAGTTCCAGCGTGATCTGCACGCCCTCTTCGCCGGCGGCGTCACCCGCTGCTTCCAGACGTTTGAAGATGGTTTCCGGGATGCGCACGCCGGGCACATGTTCGTGCATGTACTGCGCCGACTTCAGGCTCTTCAGCAGCGCTACCCCGACGATGATGTGGACCTTATCCAGCACATTGCGCCGCGCCAGGGCATCCAGCCAGATTTCCAGGCGCTCGATGTCGAAGATCAGGTTGGTCTGCAGGAACTGCGCGCCGGCGTTGATCTTTTTCTGCTCGCGCAGCGCCTGAAAACGCGCCTCGGAAGCGCCGGGTGACGCCGCCGCGCCCAGGAAAAGCCGGGGCGGCGTCTTGATGGCGCGCTGGTCCAAATACATCTGTTCGTCGCGCATACGCCGCAGCATCCACAGGATTTGCACGGAATCGAGATCGACGATGTCGGACCGCCCGTAAGGCGGCGCGCCCATCCGGGCGTGATCGCCAGAGAGGCACAGCACATTGCGGATGCCGAGGGCATTTGCCCCCATGATTTCGGACTGAATCCCGGTGCGGGTGTGATCGCGCGCGGCGATTTGCAGCACCGGCTCGACGCCCTGCTGGGCGGCGATGGCGCTGCATGCCAGGCTGGACATGCGCGGCATGGCGGAGGCGCTGTCGGTGAAGTTGACGGCAGCGACCCATCCTCTGATGGATGCCAGCGTCTCGACCAGCTTATCGGTGCTGGCTCCGAGCGGGGGCGTCATCTCGGCAGTGACGACGAATTCCCCGGCGCGCAGCCGGCGCTCTAACTCGGAGATCGGCTCCTGGTAGGCGGGCGGATGATACAGCGCATCCCCCTGCCACCAGTTGGGCTGGCGCACCGGTGTGAAGATGGCATCCCAGGCGGCTGCCCGCCGAGATGGATCGCGTGAGGTCAGCCCACCGACCGTCCTGCGAACCCCGACCCGACGGATCTGAGAGACGATATCGCCCCAGGTTTCCGTGCCCACCTTGTCCCAGTCCAGCGGGGGCAGCACTTCCAGCAGCTTGTCGGAACGCCCCATCGCCTCTGAGCGTTTGTAGATGTGATACCAGACGCAGGGGCGAGTTTCATCGACATAGCAGCGTTCGGGCAGCGATCCGCCGCAGGGTCCGTTGCGCAGTCCTTTGGGACACTCCATCGGGCAGATGAAGGCGGTCTCTTGCAGCAGACAGTTGCCGCACATGCGGCAGCCGAAGAGCGGTCCTTTGACGGCGCGCTCCAGCGCGGCGAGCAGACGGCGGCTGAGCGGCTCTCGCTTGAAGGGGAAGTAGGCGGGCTGCCAGCGGCGACCGGGCGTGAGCAGGGGCATGGTAGGACCAGGCTTTCGCGCGTAAGGTGCGCTCTCTCAGGAAGCGGGCGAGGACGTCTGCGCCTTGAGTTTTTCCAGGGCGCGATAGGCGCGGATATAAGACATGCCATCCTCGTCGCGTCCCAGCATCAGGTCGGCGGCTTTGACGGCGAGCGCGATCTTATTCGGGTTGCAGATCGGCGCATTGACCCCGGCGGCGATCAGCTGCGTCATGAATACGAGGTTGAGCGTCTCGCGTTCCGGCATCCCATGCGAGGCATTGCTTGCGCCGACGGTGATGTTGACGCCGAGCTGCCGGCGCAGCTCGCGAGTAGTTTCCAGGGTGAGCAGTCCCGACCGGTGATCGGTGCTGATCGTCGTCGCCAGCGGGTCGAACAGGAGCGAGTCCGCGCCGACGCCGCAGCGTTCCGCGGCTTCCAGGATTTTTTCGGCGGCGGCGAGGCGTCCTTCCACCGTCGGGGGGATGCCGCCATCGGGCATACAGAGGGCGATGGCGACCGCTCCGTATTCCGCCACGATGGGCATCAGTTCACGCAGCTTCTTCTCTTCGGCATTGAGAGAATTGATCAGCGGGCGTCCTTTGACGACCTTCAGCACCGCGACCAACGCTGTCGGGCTGGCAGAATCGATGGAGACCGGCACATCGACGGTCTCCTGGACGATCTGGACGGCGCGCGGCAGCACGACGACCTCATCCACCCCGACCGCGCCGACATTCACATCCAGCACCGTCGCCCCTGCCGCGACCTGTGAAGCGGCGTCGCGGGCGATGCGGCTGAGATCGCCCACCTGAAGCTCGGCGCTGAAGGCTTTGCGCCCCGTCGGGTTGAGCCTCTCGCCGATCATCACCGTCGGGCTGTCGGGGCTGATAAGGACTGTGGAATGGATGCCGCGCAGTTGAGTTTGCATGTCTGGAGTTCCTGTTCAGAACATTCTGAAGCCGAACGTGTATGCTGCCGCCTTGGCAAGGCGGCGCACATCTCTACCCTAACAGTATCGACGCTGAGGCCCCGACCTGATAGTGACAAATGTCACAGCGCCGACTTGTACCAGGTCGGCGAATTGGCAGGCATTCCGTAGAGCTGCGTCCAGGGGCGACCGTACTGCTGGCTCACCTCGACAAGGCGCTGCATACGATCCAGTGCGGTCGTCTGAAGGAAACGTGAGCGGTCGGCATCGCCCATCGTGACGGCTTCTTTCCAGATGGCGCGCCCCGCCAGCCAGCCCGATGCGCCCGCCTGACAGGCGATGCGCGCCTGATCGGCAAAGGTAGCGAAGTCGACGCCGGCGCTCAGCAGCACCCAGGGCACGTCCGACGCAGCGCTGATGGCTTCGCAGGCGGCGCGCCACTCATCGTGATTGTGATGGTAGGCGGCGTCGTAGGGGAATTCCATCTTCAGCACGTCCGGTCCCAGCGCGCCCAGACGGCGCGCCGTCTCGATCACGACTGGCGGGCGCAGTTCGGCAAAAGCGGCGCTCTCTTTAGAGACCGCCGCGTCCAGGCTGTAGCACAGCGGTTCCAGGAAGACCGGCAGTCCCTGAGCATGGCTGTCGCGGATCACCCCGGCGATGACCCCCTCGATCTCTTCAGCAAGCGCCCCGGTCTCTGGATGATAGTACGCCAGCAGTTTGACCGCCGAGGCGCCCATCGCGCGGATGTCGCCGACGTTCCAATCGGGCAGGAATTCGATTCGGCGGTAGGTGGCGTCACCACTGTAGCCGCTTTTTTCCAGCGCCATCAACAGTCCGCTGCTGCGCGCCAGGGTCAGCGCCGACGGCAGACCATATTCGTTGTCCAGCAGCACCGCGCTCGCCCTGATGGAGAGCGCCGCGACGATTTCGGCTTTGACTTCTGCAGCGCGCTCGTAGGACGCGCCTTCGGGCAGCATCTTCCGGTAGGTCCCGCGCTGATCGAAGGCGAGAATGGCGAACACGTCGCCGTCGAGCGAGGTCTGGCGCAGCCCGCGCCAGCGCCCTGGACTGATGGTTTGCATCCGCAACTCCTCGTGGTCTCTGAAGCCTCGTGACATACTAACAAGCTTTCAGGCTTGAACTTCTACTCAGATGATCGGACGATTTCACCGATCAATAGACGTTGAGCAGCTCGACCTTGAAGATCAGCGTGGCATTGGGCGGGATCACGCCAGCCGCGCCGCGCGCCCCATAGCCCAGCTCCGACGGGATGTAGAGTTCGTAGACGGAGCCGATCGGCATCAGTTGGACGCCCTCGGTCCATCCGGCGATGACCTGATTCAGGAAAAAAGTGATCGGCTCACCGCGCTGATAGGAGCTGTCGAACACCCTGCCGCTGATGAGCCGCCCCTCGTAGTGGACTTCCACTTCGCTGTTGGCGCTGGACGGGCGTTTGCCCGTTCCCTGCGTCAGGACTTTGTATTGCAGCCCGCTGGCGGTGGTGACGACACCTTCTTTCCGGGCGTTGGCTTCCAGAAACTGCTTATCCGCCGACATGATATCTGCTCCTCAGGTGGATTTAGACAGAACGGTAGACGCCGACGGCGCATCCCTTCCTTACGGCAGCGCCATGATCTTGCGATATTCGAGACCGCCCTGGTGAATCTGATCGAACATCGCCGGCAGCTGATCGAGCGCGACCCGATGGGTGATCATCGCTTCCAGCGAGAGCTGCCCCGCCTTCATCATGTCGAGGATGCTCTGCCATTCCATGCCGGGAAACGGCGCAGAATAGGACATCCAGGAGCCGTGCATGTTCAACTGACGGCGCATGAACTGTTCGAACAAATCGAGGGAAATCTGCCTGGAAACCGGCTGATTGCCGACCAGCACGACATCACCGCCGGGGCGTGTACTCAGCACCGCCTGCATCAGCGTCGCCGGCACACCCGCCACTTCAACCGACAGATCGACGCCGTGCTGGGTCAGGCGCAGAATCGTCTCGGCGACATCGCCCGTCTGCGCATTCACCGTCTCATCCGCTCCGAACTGCGCCGCAGCCGCCAGGTGATGCTCGGAAATATCGACGGCGATGATGCGCACCGCACCGAGCGCCCGCGCCGCCTGAATGGTGAGCAGCCCGATAGAACCGACGCCGAAGACGGCAACCGATCTGCCGCGCACGCCGCCGCCGCGATTCAGGGCGTGATGGGCGACCGTGCAAGGTTCCAGCAGCGCGCCGATCTCCGGCGAAACTCCGTCCGGGACGGCGATGATGTTGGCTGCCGGCGCTGCCACGTATTCGGCGAAACCGCCGTTGATGCGCGAGCCGATGAAGGAGTATCCCGGCGAGGAGGCATAGAAGCCCATCGTACTGATCGGGGACTCCCTATTGGGGATCAGCGGGATCAGGGCGAAACACCGCCCGATGAGGTCGTGGTCAACCCCTTCACCGACGACGACCACCGTCCCGGCGCACTCGTGCCCCAGGACGATAGGCAGGACGCGCGCGTGCCCGCTCCATACGCGCAGCACGTCCGATCCGCAGATCGACGCCGCGCCGACTTTGAGCAGCACCCATCCGGCATCCGGCTGAGGTACAGGAATCTGCTTGGTGACCAGCTTCTGCGGGGCTTCCAGCACCACCGCATTCATGAGTTCAGGAATCGTCGTCAAGTTCGATCCTCATTTCACGCATTCGGAAAGATTGTACTCCTGGAACAACCGGTTAGGCGAGGTATTCGAAGAAGCGAACCCCGAACAGGGCGGCTTGTGTTCGGTCGCGCAAGTCGAGCTTGGTCAGCAGGTTGCTGACATGGGTGCGCACGGTGTTCTCGCTCACCGAAAGCTCTACCGCGATCTCGTGATTTTGCAGCCCGCGCGTCAGCAGGCGCAGCACATCGAGTTCGCGCTCGCTCAACGACTGGACCAGGTCGATCTCGTTCTGATTGGCGGGGGCGAGATTGGCGGCGATCTGGGCGATCACTTTCGGATGCATAACCGACTGCCCCTTATGGATGGCGATCACCGCCTTCGCCAGATCGTCCGGCAGGATGTCCTTGAGCAGATACCCCGCCGCTCCGGCGCGAATCGCCGGGAGGACATGTGCGCTGTCGATGAAACTGGTCATGATGATGACGCGCACCGCCGGATAGCGCTCGGCGATGATGCGAGTCGCCTCGGCGCCGCTCATCCCCGGCAGGACGAGATCCATCAGGATGATGTCCACCTCGCTCGTCTCGAGCAGGCGCAGCGCCTCTTCCCCACTGCCGGCTTCGCCAACCACCTTCAGACCTGGCATGGTCTCGATGTAACCCCGCAGCCCGAACCGCACCATGCCGTGATCGTCCACGATCATGACCCGGATGGTCGCCATCTCAAACCCATTCATAACAACCCTTTTCGCCGCAAGTCCAGCATAATGTTCAGCCGCGTCCCCGCGCCGGCAGCCGTCTGAAGGTCGTAGCGCCCGCCCACGCGCCGCAGCCGTGCGCGCATCATCGACAAGCCGGTTGAAGTCGGCGGCACAGAATCCGCCGCAAAACCCTGTCCATTGTCCTCGACGATGACATGGGTGAGCAAGCCAAACGTGAGCGACACGCGCAGGATCGACGCGCCGCTGTGACGGACGACATTGGCGACTGCCTCCTGCACGGCGCGAAACAGAGCATGTTCCTGGGCGATGGTCAGCGTGTTGGTCCCCTCGACGCGCCACAGCAGCTTCAGACGGTGCGCCTCGCACAAGGGATTCAGATACTCCAGCAGCGCATCTTCCAGACGCTTATCCTGAAGTGGGACCGGAGCCAGCTCCTGGACCAGGGAGGTCATCTCCGACTGAGCGTAATGCCCCGCCTGTATGATATGTTCCAGGTGAACCCGCACCTGCTCCGGCGCATCGGTCAGCAGGTTCAATACCGCGCCCGCCGAAAGGGTGATGCTGAACAACTGCTGTTTGACGCTGTCGTGCAGCTCTCTGGCGATGCGCTGGCGTTCTTCGAGGATCGCCGTCATGCGCTCCTGCCGCGCCAGCTTGAGCAGATGCACGCGATTCTGTTCGTTGGCTGCGGTCTCGGATTTCATCGCCAGATCAAGGTTTTCTGCCATGCGGTTGAACGCCGCGCCGAGCTGCACTACCGCCGGATCACGCTCCCCGGCAAGATCGATACGGGCGTCGAAGTTGCCCAAGGTGATCTCGTTGGCAGCCTGGACGACCCCTCGCAGCGATCCCGCCGTCTTTCGCGCCTCCCGGATAACCAGCGCGGCGCTCGCGCCAAAGACCAGCATCAGCAGCACCAGCACGATCAGGATCAGGCGCTCCATCGTCCCGGAAAATATCTGAAGCGCCAGATCGATTTCCCCAAGGCTTCGCTGGAACAACGCGGCGTTTTCGGCGTCCAGCCGGCGCGTCGTCAGGTCGAGGTTCCGGCGCATGGCATCCTGCGCCGCCGCTGCGCCTTCACCGATCCTGCCCCCCAGGGAGCGGAAGGCATGGACATAGTTGACCCCGGCGGCGGTGAGGTCTTGCAGCATGAGATAATCGAGCGAGGGCGGGCTTTGCGATGCCTCGTCAAGGCGTTCGAGCAGCGCGCCAAGGGCGCTTTCGCCGGACCGGTAGTCGTCGGCTTTTCCCGAACCCAGGAAGCGCTCGGCGCTCAGCCGAGCGTCGACGACCTCCCACGAGAGATCGCCCACCGCGCTCAGGCGCTCGACAGCATCGGCGACGGGGACCAGCGCTGCGGAGAACTGCCCCTGGAGGATCAGCAGCGCCATCAGTACCGCCGCCAACATGCCGAACAGCACGTAGCGGGGTCCCAGGCGCAGCAGATCAGAAAACAAGCTGCTGTTCCGCCCAGATGAACGAATCGAGATTGTTGCGTCCATAGCCGCGAATCTTCCAGGGTTCATTGACGAGTTCGGGGTCGCTCTGAACGTCGAGCGTGATCAGCGTGCCATCGGCGACGATCATCGGCGGAATATCCAGCCTCGCCTGTTCCAGACCCATCATCGCGGCATAATACCCCGCCAGCACCGCCCAACCGTGAACGCGCGGCGATGAGTTGCGCGCCGTCGCCAGCAGACGACCTTCGCCAACCGCCTGAATCGCCGGGATCATAGCGTCTACCCCGCCCAGAACCACCTGATCCTGCATGCCGTGCCGTTCGACGACGCGGCGTGCCGCCAGCGCCATATCATCATTATGCAGGAATCCCGCTTTGAGATCAGGATGGCGGTTGAGCAGCACCTCCCAGATCTCGGTGGTCATCTCGACGTTCCAGTCGCCAGGCTGATCGTCCACCACTTCGATGTTCGGGTAGCGCTGAATGATATTGTAGAATCCCTGTGCCCGTCCCTGCGCGCCGGTGTGTCCCTGCCGTCCCCAGGTATGGGCGATCTTGCCCTCGCCGCCCATCTTGTCGACGAGCGCCTGGACGACGCTTTCCGCCATCTGGACGTTGTCCGGCGTGATGAAAGTGAGGATGCCGATCTCCTGAAGGAGTGGGAAAGGCGCGATCAGCGTGTCCATGTCGATGACCGGGATTCCGCGCCGGGTCAGTTCCTCGGTCGATTCAACCAGCGTGCCGATACTGCCGGGCTGTACGGCGACGAAATCCCAGTCGCGATCGGCGATCTCGCGCATATTGGCGCGCTGCTGGTTCAGATCGAGATTGCCGTCAAACCATTCGATCTCGACCCCCAGCCAGCGCCCCATCTGCTCTGCCGCCAGTTTGCCCTGCGCCCCCCAACTGACGACCAAACCGTCGTTCATCATCGCGGCGCGCAGCGGATTCTCCCCCTCCTGCCGAAGCGGCATCTTTTCCAGCAGCCCGGCAAACGGCATCAGCCCGCCCAACCCCAGCGCGCCGGCAGTCCCCCGCAAAAAAGCTCGACGATCCAATAATGTCTTCATATAAGCACTCTTCCTCGTCTGTGGCGTTATTCTCTTTCATCTCGGCACTCTGGCAAAGGCGCAGCGCTGACCGACCGTCAGTCGCTTCGAATGGGCGGCGCGACGAAGCGCTGCACCAGGGTGAGCAGGTCTTCCGGCGAAAATGGCTTGCGCAGAAAGGCTGAACAGCCAACGCGTTCCGCCAGCTTCGCCTCGACGCTGCCCACGCGGGCGGTGCAGGCGATGATCGGCGGGGCGCTGCTGCCGCCCAACTGCTGTGCCAGCACCAAACTCAGGGTCCTGCCGTCCACATCGGGCAGGTTGAAGTCCATCAGGATGAGTTCGGGCATGTCACGTCGCGCCTCTCTGGCGGCGGGGAGCCCGCGCGTGAAATGGCGCACCTCGTAATGTGCGGATGTCAGGATGTGGATGATCATATCCGCGTTATCCTTGTTGTCCTCGACAAGCAAGATGTAGCCCATGTCCCTTTATCTCTCTACCAGAAGCAGTCGTTCGCGTACGACATCGATCACCTGTTCCGGGGTCGCCGGCTTGGCGATGAAGTCAGCAGCCCCCAACGCCGCCGCCCGCGCCCGATCCGTCGAAGCGGTGCAGACGACGACGGGGATGTCCGCCGTCGCCGGGTCGCCCTTCAACTGGGCGATCACATCCCACCCGCTGACGTGCGGCAGATTGACATCCAGGATGATCAGATTGGGCAGCAAGCCCAACGCCAGTTCCATCACCTGCCCGCCGTCATGCGTGTCGATGACGATGTAACCGGCGACTTCCAGCGCACGGCGCAGCAGTTCGCGCATACTCACTTCATCTTCGACCAGAAGAATAGAGCAGACCTCCTGGTCCAGCAGTCCGCTGCTGCGCTCGAAGATGGTGAACGATTCGTTCAGCAGCGCCGGCGCTGCCGCGCTTTCGCGCTGTTCTGCGGTGGCGACCGGCAGGGTGAACGTGAACTTGCTGCCCTTGCCAACTTCGCTCGCCACCGTCAGATCGCCGCCATGCAGCTGGCTGAGCTGCTTGCTGATGTCCAGCCCCAGACCAGTCCCTTCGATCTCGCTGAATTTTCCGCTGCTGATCTGGCGGAAACGGTCGAAGATCACGGTTCGCGCATCGTCGGGGATGCCGATGCCGGTATCGATGACCGAGATGGACACCCAGACCTCGTCGGTGACCTGGGCGCGCAGCGTGATGCTGCCGCTGTTGGTGAATTTGACAGCGTTGGACAGCAGATTCAGGACGATCTGGCGGACGCGCATCGGGTCCGCCCACACCAGCGGCAGGTCTTCGGGATAGTCGGGGCGAAGCTGGAGCGCCTTCTCCTTCAGCAGCCCGGTCGCCGTCGCCAGCACACCCCGAAAGATCTCCGGGAGATCGACCACCGTCGGCGTAAGTTCCAGTTTGCCCGCCTCGATCTTGCTCAGATCGAGGATGTCGTTGATCAAGCCGATCAGGTAGTGCCCGTTGTCCTCGATCAGCTTGAGATAGGGGCGGTAGGTCTCCGGGATCGGCACGTTGTTGAACATCTGCGGCATGACCAGCATGGAGTGGGAATACCCGATGATGACGTTCAGCGGCGTCCGCAGCTCGTGACTCATATTGGAGAGGAAGAGCGACTTGGCGCGGCTCGCCTCTTCGGCTTTGCGATTCGCCTCGCTCAGCTTGAGGTTGGCGGACGAGAGTTCGACAGTCCGGCTGGCGACGCGCGCCTCCAGGCTGCCATAGACGCTCTTCAGCTCACGCAGCATGCCGTCGAAGGCGTCCGCCAGATGCCCGATCTCATCACGCCCGCCCGTGCCCGGAACGGTGACGTCCCATCTGCCCTGGCGAACGCTGTCGGCGACTTCAGAAAGCTGGCGTATCGGGCGGACAATGCTGCGCGTCAGCAGAATGGCGACCAGAATCGCCGCCAGCAGCGAGATCAGCGAAAGCAGGATCGCCACCTGCTGCGTGGCATTGACTTCCCCCAGGATGGCGCTGATCGGGATCGCCCGAATCAGCAGCCAGCGAATCGAAATCTGCGTCTCTGGTCGAATATGTACGAAGACTTGCAGCGAATCGGGCATGTCTGACGACTGCGTGATGATCCCCTGGTCGCTCCCGAACATGGTGATGACATCCTCGCGCGAGCGCTCGCCGTCAAAGGTGACGAACGTGTTGAGGATGCGCCCGTACAGCCGATTCGCATCGGTATTGATCAGGTAGCTGCCGTCGCGGTTGACCAGGAAGATCGGTGCTGCGCTGCGCGAGGTGATGTCCGAAAACAGCGGTTCCAAGCTGACCTTCGCCACCAGCACCGCGACGTTCGCCCCATCGACCTCCAGCGGGACCGAATAGTAGAGGATCGGTACGTAGGGCTGGGCGATCACGCCCTCGGTTCGCACCAGATCGTAGTCGGAGATGAAGACCTGGGTGGACGGCAGCCCTATTGCCTGGTTGAAATAGGCTTCGCCGGCGACGTTCACGTCATCCTCGCTCGACAGAATCTCGCCGGTCGAATCGACATGCAGCAGTTCCTGCCCGGCGAGGTCGATGATCCGAAAATCGAGATACTGATGGATGGTCGAGCGATCCCGAAACGTCCGCAGCAGGGCGACTTCGGCATCGCGGTAGACGTTATTGGGGTCTGGCAGTCCGTTGATGATGCTGGCATAGCGGCGGGTCGGCGGAGCAAGGCTCAGGAAGATGAGGTCTTCCTTGACATCGATCAGGCGTTTTTCGATGTCATTCGCCTGTGAGACGAGCGTCCGCAGTTCTTCCGCGCCGATCTTCTGGATGAGCGTGCTGGCGGCGGTGCGCAAACTGTAAAAACTGATGATTCCGGTCGGGATCAGCAGGACCACAACGAAGGCGAAGATCAGCTTGTTCTGCAGACGACGGGTCACTTTTGGAACCATGCAGTCCCCCTCATTCTCTCCATGAGTATAAAACATGTACCCGGTACGACCATCATCCTAGAGTTGAACCATAAATCATCCATTTGGATGAAAGCCCTTGCCCGGCGCTTTCATATACTCAAAGTATGGGTACCCAAAATTGTCAATATCCCGCTGTACGCACTTTTCTTCATGAGGAGGAAACGCCACAATGCGTTCGCACAAACTGTTCTTGTCAGCCCTTCTCGTCCTCGTCCTCGCCTTCACATCCGTGTTGTTCGTGGCTCATGCGCAGGATGCTTCCGGCGCAGGGCTGACCATCGGTTTCGCACAGGTCGGTTCGGAAAGCGCCTGGCGCACCGCCTTCAGCGATGCGGTGAAGGCTGAAGCCGAGGCGCGTGGCATCAACCTGCTGTTCTCTGACGGGCAGCAGAAGCAGGAAAACCAGATCGCCGCGCTGCGCTCGTTCATCGCCCAGGGCGTCGACGGCATCATCCTCGCCCCGGTGGTCGAAACGGGCTGGGACGACGTCCTGCAGGAAGCGGCGGACAACAGCATTCCGGTCGTGGTCGTGGACCGCAATGTGACTGCCGATGAATCGCTCTTCGTCACCCGCGTGTCGTCCGACTTCGTCCACGAAGGACGTCTGGCGGCGGCGTGGCTGGTGCAGGCGACGGCGGGCAAATGCGACATCGTCGAGCTTCAGGGCACGGTCGGTTCGAGCGCCGCGCTGGATCGCCAGCAGGGCTTCAACGAAGTGATCGCCCTCTTCACCGATATGCAGATCATCGCCTCGCAGTCCGGCGACTTTACCCGCACCAACGGCAAGGAAGTGATGGAAAGCTTCCTGAACTCCATCGATCCGGCGACGATCTGCGCGGTGTGGGCGCACAACGATGACATGCTGATCGGCGCGATTGAGGCGATGAAGGAAGCCGGCATCGATCCCGGTCAGGACATCCTGACGATTTCGGTGGACGCCATCCCCGATATCTTCAAGGCGATGATGGACGGCGACGCCAACGCCACCGTCGAACTCAGCCCGAACATGGGCGGACCCGCCTTCGACGCGATTGTCGCTGCCATCAACGGTGAGACGCTGCCGCGCTGGATCCCGGTTGCCGGCGGCATCTACTTCCCGGATACGGCTGCCGAAGAATACGCGCGGCGCGGCGGTCAGTAAAGCATCGCACAGCACACACGGTGTCCGTAAGGGCGCATGCGCCAGCGCGTGCGCCCTTTCACGGGCAGACAGACCGGTCTGCCCTACGCTGAATTGGTAGGGGAAAAGATGACTGTTCAGAAAAACACGCCGTTATTGCAGACCCAAAACTTAACCAAGCGCTTCGGAAGCGTGCAGGCGCTTTCCGGGGTCGATTTCAACCTCTATCCCGGCGAAGTCCACGCCGTCCTGGGCGAAAACGGCGCAGGCAAATCCACGCTGATCAAGCTGATCACCGGCGTCTATCGGCGCGACGCGGGAGAAATCCTCCTCGAAGGCAAGCCGATTGACCCGCAAAGCCCGCACGAAGCCCAGGCGCTGGGGATCAGCACCGTCTACCAGGAGATCAACCTGGTTCCAACGATGTCGGTCGCCGAGAACATCTTCCTGGGCCGCCAGCCCAGGCGCTTCGGTTTCATCGACATGCGCGCCGCCAACGCCAGGGCGCGGGCGCTGCTGAAAACCTATCATCTGGACATCGATGTCACCCGCACGCTTTCGACCTTTTCCATCGCCGTGCAGCAAATCGTCGCCATCGCGCGGGGCGTCGATATGTCTGCGAAGATACTCATCCTCGATGAGCCGACCGCCAGCCTCGACGCTCAGGAAGTGCAGATGCTCTTCACGGTGATTCGGGCGCTGAAGGCGCGCGGCATCGGCATCCTGCTGATCACCCACTTCCTCGATCAGGTCTATCAGATCTCAGATCGCATCACGGTCCTGCGCAACGGTGAACGGGTTGGCGAACACCTCACCGCCGAACTGCCGAAGATGAAGCTCATCACCCTGATGCTGGGGCGCGAGCTGTTGAGCGAGACCGAGAGCAGCGGCGCAGAACGGGCAGCCGTCGGGGATGCCGGGGGGGCGTTCCTCCGTACCGAGGGGATAGCGCGTCGCGGCATGCTTCAGCCCATCGACCTGAGCGTCGCCCGGGGCGAGATCGTCGGACTTGCCGGGCTGCTCGGTTCGGGGCGCACCGAAACCGCCCAGTTGATCTTCGGCGTCGCCCGCAGCGACGCCGGGTCTGTTCAGGTCAAAGGGCGGAAGGTCGCTATCGGGTCGCCACGACAAGCGGTTCAGCACGGTTTCGGCATGTGCCCGGAAGACCGCAAGGTCGAGGGTATCATCGCCGACCTGAGCGTGCGCGAAAACATCATCCTCGCCATGCAGGCGAAGCGGGGATGGCTTCGCGCCCTTCCCGCCCGTAAACAGGAAGAGATCGCCCAGCAAATGATCGCCGCGCTGCACATCGTCACGCCCGATTCCAGCAAGCCCGCCGGCGAGCTTTCCGGCGGCAATCAGCAGAAAGTCATCCTCGCCCGCTGGCTGGCTTCTCAGCCGGAGTTCCTCATCCTCGATGAGCCGACGCGCGGTATTGATGTCGGCGCACATGCCGAGATCATCCACATCATCAAGAACCTCTGTGCCCAGGGCATGGCGCTGCTGGTGATCTCCTCGGAACTGGCTGAGGTAGTCGATTACAGCCATCGGGTGGTCGTGCTGCGCGACCGACAGAAGCTCACCGAACTGACCGGCGAAGATATCAGCGAAGACAACATCATGCGGGCAATTGCGGAGCAGTGACCATGACCGATCAACGCACCTCTTCCACGCCCGCCCCACCGCGCCCCAAGTCGTCCATCCTGTCGAGTCTGGGAAGGCTGGCTGCCGGCAACCGCCGCGCGCTCTTTCCCCTGCTGGCACTGGTACTCATCCTGCTCGGCAACTGGCTGATCTCGCCCAGCTTCTTTTCGATCCGCGTGGTCGAGGGGCGTATGCTGGGCAGCATCATCGACATCTTCAATCGCGGCGCGCCGACGGTGCTGCTGGCGATTGGCATGACGCTGGTCATCGCCACCAAGGGCATCGATCTTTCCGTCGGGGCAGTCATCGCCATCTGCGGCGCAGTCGCTGCCGTGCTGATCTCCACAACCGATCTGTCGCCATACGTCGTCATGCTGCTCAGCGTCGGCGCGGGCATTCTGTGCGGTCTGTGGAACGGCATCCTGGTCGCCATCTTCGACATTCAGCCGTTCATCGCCACGTTGATCCTGATGGTGGTCGGGCGCGGCATCGCGCAGCTGATCACCGAGGGGCAGATCGCCGTCTTTAACAACCCGACGCTGGAATTCATCGGCAAAGGGACGCTGTTCGGCATTCCTTTCGCCATCATCCTCACGGCGATAGTGTTCGTCATCGTGTATCTGTTCATCCGGCGCACTGCGCTGGGACTGCTGATCGAATCGGTCGGCGCGAACGCCCGCGCCAGCTACTACGCCGGCATCAACGCCCGGTTGATCACCCTGATGGTCTATGTGATCTCCGGGATATGCGCCGCCATCGCCGGGCTGATCATCACCACCGATATCAAAGGCGCAGACGCCAACAATGCCGGGCTGTGGCTGGAACTTGACGCCATCCTGGCGGTGGTCATCGGCGGGACGCTGCTCAGCGGCGGACGATTCTACCTGGCGCTGAGCGTGATCGGCGCGCTCATCATCCAGAGCATTCAGACCGGCATCTTCGTCAGCGGGCTGCCCCCGACCTTCAACCTGATCGTCCAGGCGGTGGTGATCCTGGCGATCCTGTTCCTCCAGTCCGAAGAATTCAGACGCCCCTTCGTGCGCGCCTGGAACCGCATGAGGAAAACAGCATGAGATCGCGCGCCTTCCCGCTCATCGCCACCTTCGTCGTGTTCGTCGCGCTCTATCTGATCGGTTATCAGCGTTTTCCGGCGTTCGGCACAACGCGCGTGATCGCCAATTTCCTGACCGACAAATCCTTCCTGGGCATCGCCGCCGTCGGCATGACCTTCGTGATCATCGCCGGCGGCATCGACCTGTCGGTCGGCTCGGTCGTCGCCTTCACCGGCGTCTTCTGCGCCCTGGCAATCGGGCGACTGGGTATGCACCCGCTGGTCGCCTTCGCCGTCATCCTGCTGATCGGCGCGGCGTTCGGCGCGATCATGGGGGCGGTCATCCACTTCTACAAGATTCCGGCGTTCATCGTCACGCTGGCAGGCATGTTCCTGGCGCGCGGCGGCGCGTTCGTCCTCTCGCAGGAATCGCTGCCCATCGAACACTCGTTTTATGAGCTGATCGGCGACCTGTATTACGTCTTCCCAGACCGGGGCAGGCTGACCTTCGTCGCCGTCCTGTTCGTCGTCGTCCTGGTGGTGGGCATCGTCATCGCCCACTTCACCCGCTTTGGACGGAACATCTACGCGATGGGCGGCAGCCGGGAAAGCGCAGCCAATGCCGCCCTGCTCCTGGGCGTGCCGATCGGGCGCACCACCATCATGGTCTACACCCTCAGCGCAGTGCTGGCGACGCTGTCCGGCATCGTCTATTCGCTCTATACCAGTTCAGGCTATCCCCGCGCCGCCGTCGGTCTGGAACTCGACGCGATTGCGGCGGTCGTCACCGGCGGCACGCTGCTGACGGGCGGCGTTGGCTTCGTCGCCGGGACGTTCGTCGGGGTGATGATCCAGGGGGTGATTCAGACCTACATCAATTTCGACGGCACGCTGAACAGCTGGTGGACCAAGATCGTGATCGGTCTGCTGCTCTTCCTGTTCATCATCATCCAGAAAGTCCTGACCAGCTACCGGGGCACGTTCACTTTCAGGCTGATTCCGGGGCTATCGCGCCGGGCGGCAGAGTCGAAGACGAGCGCGTCTCCACCGTGATTTGACGCTGAACCAGCGCTTTGCGGCGCGCGCTATCCTTCAGTCACGCGGCGATGGGGACGATGCGAAATGCCGGATAGTCCGCCGCTACCGCTTCAAACTGCGCAAGAGGCGCGTCTTTGCTGACCGCAATGTGCGGTCTCGCTCCTGGCGCGCGGCGCAGATAGGCTTTCAGGATCGGGGCGCGCCGCTCAGGGGGTACTTCCTCAAGCAGCACCGGGATGCGGCGTCCGCTGCGAATGAAGGCTTTCCCCTGAGTGGCGCGTACGTTCAGCACCCACTGCGCCTCGTCGCCCAGCATCGAGACCAGGTAGCGCTGTCCATCAACGAGGGCGACCACGACGGGAAGCGCGATCACCCGCCCGGACTTCCTGCCGGTCACTTCCAGCGTGACGAGGTAATTCGGCGCGATCCCCGATGAATACACCGCCGCCCAGGCTCGGTTAAGCGCCTGAGCAAGCCAGTTGGGGCGGTTTCCGCGATACATCCAGCGCATGAGATCTTTCACGATCTTCCCTCGGCAGTTTCAGAACGACACACTTTCCCTATACGCAGCGGCAGCCGAATCGTTTCGAGGCATAAGGCGACGCCGCATCCTGGACCAGGATGCGCCCGCTCAAGAGGCGTCGTTGACGATGGTGATCCGGTCCACCATGATGCTGAGGGGACGATCATCCTCGCCCAAGCCGACCGCGCGCGGGGTCAGCCGGTCGTCGAACGCCAGGCTGATCTGCGCCCGTCCATCCCCCACCCTGGTGAAGTCAAAGTGGTAGTCTGACAGGGACTCCGGGGCGACAAGCAGCGGATCGCCCGCCGCTGCGCCATCGATCAACAGCGTCACCCGGCGCGGCGTGTGGAACGCCTGCGCCGTCAGGATCAGCGAATAGCTGCCGGCGGGGAGATCGACGGCGACCGAGGCGATCTCCGCCGCGCCCGCCCAGCGCACCGTCGTGTCGAAGATCGCCTCAGGGTAATGCCAGCCCGCGCCGAGATACGGGAGTTCGGCGTCCGCGCCGAGGTCGATCTCCCATGCGCCGCCTGATGCCGCCGGCGATGAAGGGGGGCAGCCGTCGGGGTGGGCGGTTGTTCGATAGGCGATCAGGTCGCCTTCGGTGGTATGCCAGCAGACCAGATCGGGATGGGCATTGAAGAAGGCGATGATCTCGTCTAGTGCCGCCTGATTCGGGGCGATCAGGTCGCGGTGGATGACGAAATAGCCGATGCTCCACGCGGCGATGCGCTCCCGCATCTGCGCCGCGACGGTCTCCGCCTCCAAAAAGCGGCGCTGACCGAGCCACGCCAGCATCGGGTCGTCGGTGTTCATGTAGAAGTAGCGATAGGTCGGCGTGCGCGAGATATGCCCGTTGACCATGCGCTTGCCGTGAATCGTGCCGTAATACTGAAGCTCGGCATAGCGCGCATCGCCGACGATGCCCTCGCCGGATGCGCCGCCGGTGGGAATTTCCACGACAACATAGTCGTATGGCTCTTCGCCGATCTGCTCGTAGAAGGTGTAGCGCGGCGGCAGCGGTCGGACGGGCAGCGGCTGAAGCGCCCGCGTATCGACGGCGACCAGCAGGAGCAGCAGCGGCGGCAGAATACGCGCCAGACGCCCGCCACGCAGCCGACGATTCAGGATGCCGAGGGCGAAACAGAGCGCCGGGATCATGAAGACGGGCAAGAAGCGTTCCGGGTAGCGCACCATGCCGCCGAACAGTTCGTGCAGCGCGCGGTACGGCAGGAAAAAGGTCGCGCCGCCGATCTGCACGTCGGGACCCGCCGAGAGGATCAGCGGGAGAGGGATCATCAGAAGCCACAAGCCGAGCGGCGTGCGCCGCCCTGCTCTCTCGTGATCACGGTATGGCTTCCACAGCGCCAAACCGATCACCAGCAGCGGCAGCAGCACGCTCCCGACGGATACGCCCCAGGCGCAGTGCGTCACGTAGCAGGTCGGGAACTCGATAGGCACGGCGCGCTCGACGGGCGTGGGCGATAACCCCGTCCGGTCAAAGCGGATCGCCTCGTCGAGCGGTCCGACGGCTGCCCCCAGTGTCAGACCGATCACAACGGCGGCGGCTCCGGCGGCGACCAGCACCGGCGCTCGGCGCGGGGCACGCCACAATGTCCACAGCGTGTAGGGGATGATCAGCGGGGCGATAAACAGGGGCATCTGCAGGTCGGTGAGGATCATCCCCCACAGGACCGCGCCAAGCGCCAGCGCCCAGCCCCACAGCCGCCATCCAGCGCTGACGGCAAGGCGTTTCCAAGTCAGCAGCGCGACCGGCAGCCAGAACCACGCCATCAAGTTGATCAACGTCCAGCGGGCGCTGGTGGTCATCAGCGGCATCCATTCCAGCATCGCCGCGCCGACCAGCGCCCACCCCGGTGCGATCCCTTCGTCGCGCAGCAGCAGGTAGAAGGCGAATCCGGTCAGCGTATAGCCGGCAAGGAATACTGCCGTCATGGCGACCACCGTCCCGCCCATCGGCGCGATCAGCGCCCACAGGGGATACCACAGCGGCGTGAGGGGATGCAGCGCCAGGCTGGAGGTCTGCGGAGCGAAGACGTAGTTCGTCTCGTAGATATCGAGACCGGTGGTCAGCGCGTGACGCACCCACCACTCGTTCCAGTGATAGTGGAAATAGTCGGTCACCACCGGCACGATGTCGGTCGTAACCTGATCCGGCAGGCGGAAGATCGGGTTGTAGAGCGCCAGGAATGCCAGCAGGAGGCACACCAGCAGCGCGGCGGCGTCAACACGGGGAATCGTCAGGTTTCGAATGGACGGACTCATGTCGGCGAGTATATCCCGGACTGCGGCAGATGTGACATGCAAGCGAAGGAAAGCGGTGTTACACTTGAGGAAGAAACTTACGCTTCAGGGTTCAAAATGTAACGAAAGGGATTTGAAATGGAATTTGGCATCACCTTCAAAGGGGATATTGACCCGAAGCGCACGGTCAACCTTGCCCGCATGGCGGAGCAAGCCGGGTTCAGCTATGCCTGGTTTTTTGATTCCCACGTGCTGTGGCGCGAATGCTATGTCACCATGGCGATGTGCATGGAACACACGACCGACATGCGTTTTGGACCGTGTGTGACCAACCCCGGCGTGCGCGACTGGTCGGTAGCAGCGAGCCTTTTCGGGACGCTGGCGCTGCAAAGCGGCGGGCGCTTCGACATGGGCGTAGGGCGCGGCGACAGCTCGCGCCGGGTACTCGGTCGTAAGCCGGAGACGGTGGAGACGATGGTCGCCTTCGCCGATTCTGTGAAGCGCATGATTCGCGGCGAGTCGGTCAAGTACAGCGAAGACTATGCCGAAGTGCAGTTTCCCTGGACGAACGGCTATGAACTGCCGGTGTGGATCGCCGCGTATGGTCCCAAGGCGCTGGCGGCGGCGGGTGAACATGCCAACGGGCTGATCATCCAGCTTGCCGATCCCTGGCTGGTGAAGTGGTTCGCCGACCAGGCGGTCGATGCCGGCAAAGCCGCCGGGCGCGACATGTCGGGCTTCAGGGTGCTGTCGGCTGCGCCGGTGTGGGTGGGCGACATGAAGAAAGCGCGCGAGCAGACGCGCTGGTTCCCGGCGATGGTCGGCAATCACGTCGCCGATCTGGTCGAACGCTACGGGCGCGAAGGCGGCTCGGTTCCCAAGCGGCTGACCGACTATATCGAGGGACGCAAGGGCTACGACTACCGGCATCACGCCGATAAGGACGCCGACCATCTGGGTTTCATCAAGGAAGATATCATCGACAGCTTCGGAATCCTGGGCGAAGTCGATCAGCATCTTGAGAAACTGAAGGAACTGGAGTCGCTGGGCGTGACGCAGTTCAACATCTATCTGATGTGCGGCGACGAAGAGCGCATGGTCGAGGAGTACGGCAAGCACATCCTGCCGCAGTTTAGGGCGGTTTCGTCGTAGGTAAGGAGGGTCAACATGGGAACATTGTTCAAGGGCGGGACGATCATCACCGCCAGCGACATGATCCAGGCGGATGTCCTGGTCGAAGGCGAAAAGATCGTCACTATCGGACAAAATCTGAGTGGGCGCGGGCACGAAGTGGTCAGCTGCCGGGGCAAGTACGTGATGCCCGGCGGCATTGATGTGCATACGCATCTGGACCTGGCGTTCGGCGGAACCTACAGCAACGACGATTTCGACACCGGGCACAAAGCGGCGGCGTTCGGCGGCACGACCATGCACATCGACTTCGCCATTCAGCCGAAGGGCGGCAGCCTGGCGGATGGGCTGAAAGTCTGGCGCGAAAAAGCGAAGCTGGCGCAGATCGATTACGCCTTCCACATGGCGATCACCGACCTGCGCGACGACGTGATGGCGGAAATTCCGACGATGGTCGCCGAGGGCGTCACCAGCCTGAAGCTGTTCATGGCGTATAAGAACGTCTTTCAGGTCGATGACCGCACGCTCTACCGCGCCATGCAGGTGGCGGCGCAGCACGGCATGATCGTCATGGTTCACGCCGAAAATGGCGATGTTGAAGAACAACTGCGCCTGCAGCTCCTCGCCGAAGGCAAGACCGACCCGGTATGGCACTACTCATCGCGCCCGCCGGAGATCGAAGGCGAGGCGACCAACCGCGCTGTTGTCATGTCCGGTCTGACCGGATGCCCGCTCTACGTGGTACACATGACCTGCGATCAGTCGGTGGCGGCGCTGCGGCGCGGGCGGGCGCTCGGCTACCCGGTCATGGGCGAATCCTGCGTGCAGTATTTCCACATCACGCGCGACAAACACCTGGGCGCGCCGGGCTTTGAGGGCGCGAAATACGTCTGTTCGCCGCCCGTCCGCAACGCTGAACACCATGCCATTTTGTGGCAGGCGGTACGCGATGGCACGCTCCAGGTGGTCAGCACCGATCACTGCGATTTCTGGTATGAGGGGGGCGTCGGTCCCTGGCAGGAGTGGTCGGCGGCGCACAACGGCGGCGACTGGGCGGCGTTCGAGGCGCAGGACCCCAGCTATCGTCGTCCGGGCAAGGAATTGGGCAAGGGTAATTTCGCCAAGATTCCTAACGGGCTGCCGGCAATCGAAGACCGCATGATGGTCATGTGGCATCTGGGCGTGAACAGCGGCAAGATTTCGCCGCAGCGCTTCGTCGAACTGAACTGCACCAACCCGGCGCGCATCTTCGGCATGTACCCACGCAAGGGGACGATTGCCGTCGGTGCGGATGCCGATATCGCCATCTGGGACCCGAAGAAGACGAGAGTGCTGAGCGCCAAGACGCACCACATGCGCTGCGACTACAACATGTTCGAGGGTATGCGGGTCAAGGGCGTGCCGGTGATGGTCTTCCAGCGTGGGGTCAAGCTGCTGGACGGCGACGCCTGGCTGGGCAGTAACGGTCGGGGGCAGTACATCGCTCGGAAAGCGCACGCGCCGGTGATCTGACCGCGCGGCGCAGCTTCAGGGGCGGGCGCAGGCACGCCCGCCCTGCCAACAAGCCGCGTCAGAATGCGCACTCCGCAGCCGCTGTGATTGAGTCCAAACAGGATCGACTGTTCCCCTCACCGCGACAGCATCATTTCGAACGAACACGCCGAATCACATTCAGCGTAGCCTGCGTCAGATGGCTGATGGCTTCGTAATTGCCCGCCGCGATCCAGTCGCTTCGCAGCAGCCGGCTGCCCATACCCACCGCAGCCACCCCGGCATCAAACCACGCCCGCAGATTGTCTTCCTCGGGCGTGACGCCGCCGGTCGGCATCAGGCGGGTCCAGGGGCGAGGCGCAAGCGCATCCTTCACAAAACCCGGTCCCCCTGCTGCCGCGCCAGGAAACAGCTTGACGATCTCTGCGCCCCATTCCTCGGCAGCCGCGATCTCGTTCAACGTGCCGCAGCCCGGCATGTAGGCGATCTTGCGGCGGTTGCACAGCCGAGCCGTCTCCTCATTAAAGGTGGGTCCAACGATGAAATTGGCGCCATGGGCGATATAGAGCGCCGCCGTCGCGGCATCATCGACCGACCCAATGCCGACGATCATGTTCGGGTGGGCAGCAGCGCAGTATTTGACCAGCGCGGCGAAGACTTCCAGCGCATCCTCGCCGCGATTGGTGAATTCCAGCGCCCGGCTGCCCCCCTCGGCAAGCGCGCTCGTGACAGCCCGGGCAGTTTCGACCTGTCCGTGATAGAAGAGCGGCATCATGCCGTCTTGCAGCAGTGTCGAATAGACGGTCAAACGGTCAAAACGTGCCATGTACTTTCGTCCTTTCAGGCGCGGACGCAGTTCCGCAGCTGCGTCATCGAGTTTGGTGACATACTCCGAGGTGAGTTGAACATCGAAAACTTCGACGATCACCTGTGCCCAGCCATACGACAAGTCAATCCACCCGCCGATCTTCATCTTCAATCGTGAGTGAGACTGCGATGTGACTCTACATCGAGCTATCGACGTCGTCCAGATAGTCGGTGCAGTGTGACAGCCTCACGGAGGAAATCGATTGTGGCGGTCGTCGCAGAAGTGATGACGAACATCGGCGCGGCACCGAGCAGCATCCCATACTCGGACTTTGTGGATAGATGCGTTGGTCCTATGATTGGTCTTATCCGGATGGTCACTGAACCCTCTTGAAGGACAACGCCAATGGATAGTCACGCCGACGCTGAAAGAACTGGGCAGCGCTACCATCTTCTGAGGCAAATCGGCTTAGGCGGCACGGGTATCGTGTACCGCGCCTATGACCGGCTCGCCGGGCAGTTCGTTGCCCTGAAGCGACTGACACCTCCAGGAAATCCATATGGACACTTCCGCTTCACGGATGACAGCGACCAGGATGTCCGGTTAGTCATCGCCAGAGAATTCAGCGTTCTCGCCTCGCTGCGCCACCCCAATATCATCAGCGTTCTCGATTATGGTTTCGACCGCTCCGGTCAGCCCTATTTCACGATGGAGCTGCTTGAAGGCGCAAAGACTCTGCTCACTGCTGCGCGATCTCAGCCCGAACAGGCGAAGGTCGAACTGGTGGTCCAAGTCCTGCGAGCGCTGGCTTACCTTCACCGAAGAGGGGTCATCCACCGCGACCTGAAGCCGGACAATGTGCTGGTCATCGGCGATCAGGTGAAGGTGCTGGATTTCGGTCTCGCCCTATCCCGTGATCGGTCGTGGGACAACGCAGCCTCCACCTCCGGTACCCTCCCGTATATGGCTCCGGAAGTACTTAAAGGGCTGCCTGCCGACGAGCGATCGGATCTCTACGCGGTCGGGGTCATGGCATACGAACTGTTTGCGGATCATCATCCCTTCGCATCGGATAGGCTCGACATTGTCGAATATGCCCATGCGATTCAGACTCGCGTCCCCGATTTCGGCTCTGTGGACATTTCCGAGCCGCTGGCTCATGTGATCGCCAGACTCCTAGCGAAACACCCGGAAAACCGGTTTCCCACCGCGCGCGCCGTCATCACCGCGCTGTCGAGGGCGACCGGGATGTTTGTCCCGGTGGAAACCTCGGCTGTTCGCGAGAGCTTCATCCAGTCCGCGCGTTTTGTGGGACGGGAAAACGAACTCCGCATTTTGCAGGGCGCGCTCGAGGAAACCGCTCATGGTCTGGGCAGCGCCAGGCTGATCGGCGGGGAAAGCGGGGTCGGCAAGTCGCGCTTGCTCAGCGAGGTGCGGACACACGCTCTGGTCCAGGGGATGGTCGTCATGCAGGGGCAGGTCGAGGAAACACGCGGCGGCTACCAGCCATGGCGCGACATCCTCCGATGGCTGGCGCTCCTGGTCGAGCCCAACAACCTCGAAGCGAGCATTCTTCGGACTATCGTCCCGGATCTGGGACGGCTGCTCGGCAAGGAAATTGCCGAAGCGCCGGAAATCGCCCCGCAGCACGCCCAGCAGCGGCTGTTCGACACGGTGACCGCCATGATCCAGCGGTTGTCTCGTCCACTTCTGATCGTGATGGAAGACCTGCAGTGGGCAAGCGCTGAAACCCTCGCACTGTTCCTCGCTATGGCGCGCGCCATAGCCGAGCGTCCGAGCGTCCTGTTGGGGAGTTATCGCAGCGACGAGGAACCGAGACTCCCCACCAACCTGGAGGGTATCCAGCTGATCCGTCTGAGCAGGTTCTCGCAGAAGGATATCGAGCAGCTCAGCAGCTCGATGCTGGGCGAAGCCGGCAGCGATGCGGCTGTAGTCGAACTGCTTCAGCGTGAAACGGAGGGCAATGCCTTCTTCATGGTTGAAGTGGTGCGGGCACTTGCCGAAGAGGCTGGTCAACTGGAAAGCGTTGGGCAGGTGGGGCTGCCAGATCGCGTCTTCACCGGCGGCATCCAGCGGATTCTCCGACGAAGGATTGAGCGCGTCGCTCCGGAAGATCGGGAACTTCTGCGCTTAGTCGCCGTCGCTGGTCATCAGGTTGATCCGGCGATTCTGCCGGCATTGGCACCTCAACAGCACATTTCCATCTGGCTGACTGCCTGTGCCGACGTGACCGTCCTTGAAATCCAGGATGGGCGCTGGCATTTCACGCATGACCAACTGCGCGAGGCTGTACTCGACAGCGTCCCGGATGTGGAGCGCGCTGCGCTTCACCGTCAGGTGGCGCTAGCCATCGAAACCACTTATGAAGACCTGACCGATCAGGCGGGGGCACTCGCCTATCACTGGTCCAAAGCGGGCAATCGCGAACATGAGTGCCGCTACAGCAGCATCGCTGGTCGGCAGGCGGCGCAGCGCTTTTCCAACGCAGAGGCGATCACTTATTTACGGCGCGCGCTGGAACTGACGGAAACATCGCGCATCACGATCATGTACGAACTATCGCGCGTCCTGACGGCGGTGGGAGACTGGCTGGCTGCCAGCGATGTTCTGCGGCAGACGCTGGACCGGACTCCAGATTCTGTCGAAGAACAGCGCTCGCAAGGTTACTGCCTTCGACTCCTGGGGTACTTCCTCATCACGCATCAGGGTCAGTACGAAGAGGGCTATGCCCGCCTGGCGACCGCACAGGACATCTTCCTGAAGCTCAAGGAGGCTTCCGGTCTGCTCCTGGTCAACTCGACCCTGGGTCATGCCAAGCTGAGCCAGGGCGACTACGCCGCCAGCCTCGGCTATTTCGAGAAGCAGCGTGCGCTCGCCTCAGAGATCGGCGACCAACGAGGAATCAGCGATGCCGTCCGCAATATCGGGCACGTCCATGCACAGCAGAACGATCTCAAACCGGCGCTCGCCTGTTTTGAGCAGTCGCTAGAAATATCTACCGCGCTGAACGATCTGCGAAACATCGCCGCCAACCATGGCAGCCTGGGGGTCCTTTACGCCAACAGCGGCGACATCAGGCATGCGCTCGATCATTATCTCCTGCAGCTCGACGCCTTTCAGCGGATCGGCGACAGCTCCGGCTATGCCAATTCGATCATCGCCATCGGGTCCCTGTTCAGGCTGCTGGGCGATCACGCCAAGGCATTATCCTACTGCGCTCACGGACTAGAAACCTGCGTGCGCCTGGATGATCAGTTGGGCGTCTCGATTGGCTTGATCTATATGGCAGAGAGTTATCTGGATATGCGCCGCTATGATGACGGACAAACGTGCGCTGCGCTCGCTATTGCGGTGGCGCGCCGCCTGCAGCGCGCATACCATCTCGCCGGTTATTTGACCACCAGCGCTCAACTCTCGCTCGCGCAGCAGGAGTATCATGCGGCGCAGCAGAGCGTTGCCGAAATCATGGAACTCGCCAACCGGCTCGGAAGCCGCAGCATCCAATTCACCGCGCGCCTGCTGGATATTCAGGTCCGGTATGCTTTGGGGGGACTCACGCGCGCCGCCGCTGTGGAACAGCTGCAGGGGATGTCCGGCTCATGGTCTGACCGGGAACAGGAGGCAGATCTGCATTATGTCTTGTGGCAGATCGACAAAGGACAGGCGGCAGCCCGTCAAGCCGCCGCCGCGTTGTATCGTGAACTATATGGCAGTTCACCAAGGGATGCGTTCAACAGACGCTATCACGAAATCACCAATGAGACGCTTCCCCAGCAGCCCCAATTCCCACAGCTGTTGGATATCCTTCCCGCCAAACCGGTTGACCTGCCAACGCTGCTGAAGTCAACCGAACGCTGGACAAATCAGTTGGGATAGTCTGCGTGGTCAGAACACACGGTTTGAGATCATCAATCGTCTACAGTTCCGTCCCACTGGCGCTAGCCGGGGGTAACGCAGTTATGTCCGCAGTAAACACTGCTGGACGAAGAAGGAGGCGCTTCACCTAAACCGGTGCTATCACCTGCGCTCGCTGCAACAACACCCGCCAGAAGTGAGAACACAACCAGGAGCAGAACCAGCCCTTTTTTCACACCCCGCATGTCTTTATCCCTTCCTGATGGCAAGGATGTCGACTTCTATGTTCCACCAGTCATAAGTC
Organism: Anaerolineae bacterium; assembly: GCA_013360465.1. Taxonomy (GTDB): domain Bacteria; phylum Chloroflexota; class Anaerolineae; order Aggregatilineales; family Phototrophicaceae; genus Flexifilum. Next base: position 45,856 of record JABWBO010000024.1, read on the forward strand.
AGTATAGCCATGCCAAGTATTAGGATCAACGGGGTCGAAGATTTTTCGTTTTTAATTCATAAATGCCCTTGGAAAGTGGAAAACCTGTCTCCGTGTGGTGCAAGGTAGGTGGTCAGTGCCATAATTTCAGTGAATCACGAATTGCTTAACCTCACCCCGTTTCGCTACGCTCAACCGCCCCTCTCCGTGCGGAGCTATGCATTACCCACAAGTCGGGGAGGGGTTGAAAGTGGGGTAGAATAGGAGATGTTGAGGGAAGAATTATGAGCCAACCATCAAACGCTCTCCT
>JABWBO010000004.1 GCA_013360465.1 Anaerolineae bacterium
CAATGCTGACCGCATGTTGGTCATTCGGGCAGCTGTGTTAGGCGGTGATTTTGATGCCCTCTGGAACGCTGCTTGATTGCACCAACTTGAAATGCACCCACTGTAGGATGTCCAATGTCGTAGGCGCCGACCAGCAACGCGTCGTGCCCCCGGTCATCGAAATAGGTGAGCGGAATACCTGTCTCCTGCGACACCAGCGTCCCCAGTGCCAGAGAATCTGCTCGACATAACAGCCGATCAACCTTTGGATAACCTGTCACGCGCAGAGCGGTCGCCTGCGCCGCCTGGCGAAGCACTGCCGGATAGGATGCGAGCATCTCCAGTTGAAGCGCGTACGGGCATGAGGCATCGCCGTGACTGCCGGTTCGGAAAGCGCCGAACAGGATTAAAGAAGTATCTACGAGCTGTCTGATCAGATCGCTCGTCATCTAAGCGCCTCGACCGCCTGACGCAGCACAGCCTCGAAACCCTCACGCCGATGGGCATTCACAACATCGGCTTTCACAAGCCGGATGATGAGGGGGGTATCACCGGCTTCAAGGTGAAGTGTGCCTGAGGAGGTGTCCATCCACCCCACCCCGTTCGTGCTTGTGCCGCCCACGACGTAGACGCCTAGGTTTGCCGCCAGATAGGGCGCTGCATCAGCGGCGGCGGTCAGCGTCACGGCATCCACGCTCAATCCGGTTCCTCCGGCAGCTTCTGCGAATTCGTCGCTGGCAAATGGCGAATGCAGCACCGTGACGGTGACGCCGTCAGCGCGGGCATAGGCAATGGCGCGCTCGAGCGCCACGATTCCCGCCGCGCCGATCGACAGGAACGCCGCGAGATCGTATACATAGGCGCAGACCACATCGCGAGTGGCGTCGATGACTGCTTTGCAGAAAGGAAGAAAAGGATCATCGTACTTCTGGATTGCTATCGGCATCGCCAACGCCCGAGGTTTCAAGACAAGACCCTGGATACTCTGCCGGGCATCCATTACGACGCGGAGTTTGCCTGCATAGCTAATGTGCGCTGCCATGATCGCTCACCATACGCCAGAGCATCGCGAGTGTCCAGGTCACAGTCCAGCTGACGGCGGCTTCGCTGCTGCTCCCAAATCCGTAGGCGCGCGACAGCACCTTATCGCCAAAGCTGACGGCGACCGCGCTGCGCGCCTGCTGGTCGGCATGATCCATATTGTCGTCAGGAGTGCTGAGGATAACCAGACCGGCGCGAGATCCTCCCTGGCTCAGTGCCCGCGCTGCATCTTCCGCCAGCGTCCGCAGTGGAACGGAGTCGTCGAGGTGCAGCGCTGTGGCGCTTTCGACGACATTCGCAAAGTGCCGACAGGGCAGCAGCCAAGCCTCTCCCTGAAAGGTTTCGGTTAGGCGTGTTTCCAGATCGGTTGTGACGCCGGCTTCAAGGGTGGCGATCTGTGTCCCTGTCTGACGCAGTGCTGCCGCCAGGGCGTCTTCGAGGCGGACATCATCGACGCCATAAACATACTGTCCAATACGTGCCATCAGCGCCTGGGCTGTGGCTTCGATCATCGCTTCCGCTTCTTCTTCGCTGGCTGCCTTGGCGGTGACTCGGATGTCGATTTGCCCGCTGTGCGCATTGAGTCCCACCGTAGGATTGCTGCCGCTCAGCAGGGCATTGCCGATCAGTTCGTCCAACGCGCTTTCGCCAATTCCGGCAGCTTTCAGCGTACGCGCTTTGATGATTTCGGTCTTCAGCGCATAGCGCATGCGTAGATAAGGGATGACTTTCTCCGTCATCAGGAATTTCATTTCGCGCGGAACGCCGGGTAGACTGATAACTGTCTTGGCTCCGACTTCCACCGCGAATGCCGGTGCCGTGCCGACAGGGTTGTCGATGATGATGGCATTGTCAGGGACGTATGCCTGACGGCGGTTGTTCTCGGTCATTGTGACGCGGAAAGTTGCGAAGCGGGCAGCGATGCTGTCCAAAAGGTCCTGACGGAAGGTCAATCCTCGGTCGGTTGCCATGCCGACAGCCTGGCGCGTCATATCATCAACGGTGGGTCCCAGACCACCGCAGGTGATGACCAGATCGGCGCGTGCCAGCGCAATGCGAATCGCCGATTCGATACGCCTTTCGTTGTCTCCCACTGACGTCATGAAGAACAGATTAATTCCCATGTCGCGCAGTGCTTTTGCGAGGTAGACTGAATTAGTATCGGTCAGTTCTCCAAGCAGGATTTCTGTGCCGATTGCGATGATCTCTGCGTTCAGATCGCGGGTCATGAGCTGCGCCTGCCGTCCAAAAACACTAATGAAGAACACGAATAACGAAATGTTGCAATTCGCACAGACCGCTCTATAATGTTGTCCTTGAAATGTGGAGTTTGCAGGTTGCAAGTATTTCGTGCAAATTCTACAATTTGAGTCATAATTCGGAGTTACATGTCCTTCTAATTCTCTTATGGAGGAAACCTCGTGGCAAGTGTTACTTTCAGGCACGTCTGGAAGCGCTACGCGGGCAACACTGTTGCCGTCAAAGACCTCAACATTGAGATTGCAGATAAAGAGTTCCTTGTTTTCGTCGGTCCGTCCGGCTGTGGCAAGTCCACCAGCCTCCGCATGCTCGCCGGTCTTGAGGAAATCAGCGATGGCGAAATCCTCATCGGTGACCGCGTCGTCAACAATGTTGCGCCGAAAGACCGCGACGTGGCGATGGTCTTCCAGAGCTATGCGCTCTATCCGCACATGACGGTCTACGACAACATGGCATTCGGTCTGCGCCTGCGCAAGACCCCCAAGCACATTATCGACCAGCGTGTGCGCGAAGCTGCCAAGAGCCTCGGCATCGAGACGCTGCTCGAGCGGCGCCCTCGCCAGCTTTCGGGTGGTCAGCGGCAGCGCGTTGCGGTCGGCCGCGCCATCGTTCGTGAGCCTGCCGTCTTCCTGATGGACGAACCGCTCTCCAACCTCGACGCCAAGCTCCGCGTCGAAGCGCGCTCCTTCATCAGTAAGCTCCATCAGCGCCTCGGCACGACCTTCATTTACGTCACCCATGACCAGGTCGAAGCTATGACGATGGGCACCCGCATCTGCGTGTTGAGCGCCGGTGAACTCCAGCAGATCGATACGCCGTTTAACCTCTATCACAACCCGCGCAATCAGTTCGTCGCCGGGTTCATGGGCAGCCCGTCGATGAACTTCTTCGATGCCACGCTCAAGGGCGGCGATGCTGGCTCGCTGGTGGTTGAAACGCCGGGGTTCACCTTCCCTGTCCCGGCTTCCAAGGCGGAACCCTTCCGCGATCACGTCGGCAAGCGCGTCGTTCTGGGGGTTCGTCCGGAAGACATCCACGACTCGGAATTCCAGCCCGCTGGGATCACCCCGGCAATCGTCGCGGCGACGGTTGATGTCGTTGAGCAGATGGGTAACGAAATGATCGTCTATCTGCAGGACGACAAGGGCAAGACGTTCCTGTCCCGGACTGACCCGCGTACCCGCGCTCGCGTCGGCAACCGCCTGTCGGTGACACTAAATCTCGACAACATGCATGTATTCGATGTCGATAACAACCTCTCGCTGGCGTACGAACACAAGCTCCGTACGGCGGAGCGTTCGCCGGCATAAGCTGTCTTATGCTGCGTAACTGAGACCTCTGGAGCCGTCCCGGATCACGATGCCGAGACGGCTCTTCGTTTGCCTTGCTGTTCGTGATTGTTCGTGAGCCTGGAAGGGATTCAACTTGCAGCTGACCATCTACAGAGAACGTGGTGCGTTCGATGAACTGCGTCGCGAATGGGATTCGCTTCTTCAGCGCAGCGTCACCAATGTGCTGTTTCTGACATGGGAATGGCAGTCTACCTGGTGGGAAGCCTATGATGCCGGCGACCTGTGGCTCGTTACCTGTCGTACCGACTCCGGTGATCTCATCGCCATCGCTCCTTGGTTCATCGAAAATCGCAAAGATGAGCGCGTACTTCGAACGGTAGGCTGCGTTGATGTGACAGACTACGTGGACATCATCGTTGAACCGCACCATGTGGACGAAGTCTATAGAACTCTGGCTCAACTGCTCGCCGATCACCGCGCAGAATACACCCGTATCAACCTGTGCAATATTCAGGAGAACTCCCCCACCCTCGCGACATTTCCAGATCAGCTGCGTGTGCAAGGGTTTGAGGTCAATGTCGTCCTGCAGGAGGTCTGCCCGGTCATCCAGCTGCCGCAGACATGGGACGCCTATCTTGAAGGACTGGACAAAAAACAGCGTCACGAAATCAGACGTAAGATGCGTCGGGCTGAAGAAGAGCAAGCCGTGAACTATCGCGTCGGCGCGGATGCCGATCTAGACCTGGAGATCGAGCAGTTCCTTGCCCTTATGCGCAGCAGCCAGCCGGAAAAAGAGAAGTTTCTGGAAAACCCCAGGAATGAACGCTTCTTCCGCGCTGTCATTCAATCTATGCACGCGCGGGGTTGGCTCCAGTTGAGCTTTTTGCGGATCAATGACCGTCCGTGCGCCGCATACTGCGACTTTGACTACGAGGGACACATTCTGGTCTACAACTCGGGACTGGATATGGAGGCGAGCGCTCAGCTAAGCGCCGGCATCGTCCTGCTTTCCTACGACATCCAGCACGCCATAGACACCGGACGCAAGGTCTTCGATTTCCTTCGCGGCAATGAGACCTACAAGTATCGCATGGGCGCGGTCGATACCAGGGTATTCATGCTGAAGGCTGCCTGATCGCCGGACGCTGGAACCGGCGATCAAGGCACAGATGGCGATCTATCCGCCGTAGGCGTTCGGAATATCCGCAACGGTCGCCGGCAGGTAAGGCTCTTCCTGCTGAATCTCCAGCGCCCGCTCTTCGCTGATGCGTGTCTGCCCTTTGTGGTACAGCACATTGTTGAAGGCATCGAAGCGGTAGCGTCGGCTCACCCACCCGTAAGACGGGTGCTGGAATACAGCATTGAACTGCACCGCATCATCGGCGGGGATGATCTTCTGATCGACGATCCAGACTGGTGCATACTGCTGCAAATGGGGTACCGCCTTGCCGTCGCGTCTTTTCAGCAGGTTCTGTTCAACACTCATCCTGTCCCTGTCCTTGCATACTGTCCTACGGGCGAATCTTCTGTAATTGTAACGAGCCTGAACGGATTGCGACAACCCCGCTTCTACCCTGAATGCTGCGACCTGTTACAATAGGCGCTTCTGCGTGCTGCGCTCTCTTTGTGCCATTAGCCTTACTTTGGCGCGGCGCTTCGCCATCAAAATAAGGACCTCTGATGCCCCGTGCGCTACTCAGTGTCTACGACAAGACCGGTGTTGTCGAATTCGCGCAACAGCTGCTTCGTTTTGGTTTCGATATCGTCGCCAGCGGCGGCACCGAACGTGCGCTGCGTGACGCTGGACTGCCCGTCATCGCCGTTGAGCAGATCACCGGTGTGTCGCAGATGCTCGACGGGCGTGTGAAAACCCTCCATCCCGCCATCCACGCGGGAATTCTGGCGCGCAACAGCGAGCGGGATCTTGAAGAACTGAGGACTCACAATTTCGCGCCAATCAACATGGTGGTCTGCAACCTCTATCCTTTTCAGGAGACGGTTGCTGATCCCGGCGTGGCACTGCAAGACGCCATCGAGCAGATCGACATTGGCGGCGTCACGCTCTTGCGGGCAGCGGCGAAGAATTTTCTTCATGTTGTCGTCCTCTGCCATGCCGAAGACTACCGGCGCATCATCGACTGCTACGACGCTGGAGAAGCGGTGGACATCGCCCTGCGCCGCGAACTGGCGGTCAAAGCCTTCGCTCATACGCGCGACTATGATACCGCCGTTCACGCCTTCCTCACGCGCGACTTGCCGACCGCCATTGTGACCGAAGAGCTGCCAGAACACCTCTCACTGGCGTCTACGCGCGTCGAGATGCTCCGCTATGGCGAGAATCCGCACCAGCAGGCTGCCTACTACAGCCGCCTGTCGGGAACAGGTCCCCTGGGCGGCATCATCCTGGGCGGTAAGCAGCTTTCCTACAACAACATCCTCGATCTCGACGCTGCTTGGCGCGCTGTCAGCAGCTTCGACGAGCCAACGGTAGTGATCGTCAAGCATCTCACGCCCTGCGGCATAGCCTCTGCCGGGACCATTGTCGAAGCATTCCCCGCGGCATTGGACTCCGATCCGGTATCAGCCTTCGGCGGTGTGATCGCCACCAACCGCGTGGTGGATGAGTCCTTCTTTGCCGCGCTCGGTGCGCTCTTCGTCGAGGCGATTGCCGCGTCGGGCTTCACCTCAGACGCGCAGGCGTTATTCGCTGAACACCGTAAGAACTGTCGACTCTTGCAGGTTGTGGGGCGCGTCGACGGAACTCAGCTGGAAGTCCGCTCGGTGCATAATGGACTCCTCGTACAGCACGCGGACATGGGCGATCCTGATGGCACGGTTTATCGCGTTGTTACTCAGCGCCAACCTACAGATGAAGAGCGCGAGAATCTCAGCTACGTCTGGAAGGCAGTGCAGCACGTCAAGTCCAACGCCATTGTTCTGGGCGTCAGAAATATGACGGTGGGTATCGGCGGAGGGCAGCCGAACCGCGTTGATGCTGTGCGCATCGCCGTCGAAAAAGCGGGTCCGCGCAGTATCGGGTCGGTGATGGCGTCGGACGCCTTCTTCCCCTTCCCAGATAGTGTTGAAGCCGCCGCTGCCGCCGGAGTCACCGCAATCATTCAGCCGGGCGGCTCTATTCGCGATCCACAAATTATCGACGTGGCTGACAAAGCTGGCATCGCCATGATCTTTGCCGGCGTGCGCCATTTCCGACACTGAGCAGAAAATACCCTTTTCCGCCGCGATCCAGCGTGCTAAAATGCCGGCAGTAGTGCCACCGTAGCTCAATGGCAGAGCATTCGCTTCGTAAGCGAGAGGTTAAGGGTTCAACTCCCTTCGGTGGCTCAGCAGAACTGCCCGCACAGGTCAATTCCAGGACCCTGCGGGCGTTTCTTTGTGACATGGTTGTGTCGTTGCACAGTCGGAGCGCCCCGCGAGCGCATGCTTCGACGGAAGAGTGGAGGTTGCCCCCATGACCGACCGTCCCGTAACTATCGCTGTTGCCGGGGGGACCGGTTCCGGCAAGACGACTGTCTCCAACTCGATTCTGGAGCGAGTCGGCAGTCACAATATCGCCTATATCCCTCATGATGCCTACTATCGGGAGCTGGTCGATATCCCCCTTCTTGATCGCGACATTGTCAACTTCGACCACCCCGATGCCCTGGATACCGCGTTGATGCGCGAACACATTCAGGTCCTGCAAGCCTGGCGTCCGGTTGATGCGCCGATCTATGATTTCACCAACTATATGCGATTGAAGGAGACACGGCGGGTGGACCCACATCCGATCATCCTGGTCGAAGGGATCCTCATCCTAGCCGAGCCATCCCTGCGCCCTCTGTTCGATGTGAAGATCTTCGTCGATACCGACGCTGACTTGCGTTTCATACGGCGGCTCCAACGCGATATTGTCGAGCGTGGGCGAACCCCGGACTCGGTCATCACGCAATATCTGCAAACGGTACGCCCAATGCATCTTGAGTTTGTCGAGCCGAGCAAGCGCTACGCCGACGTGATCATCCCGGAAGGCGGCTTCAACACGGTTGCCATCGACATGGTCTCAGATCGCATCCGCAGCATGCTGCGGTCTCAGTCCGCATCCACAATACAGGGGGATTGACGCCGCTCAAAACGCCGTGATAGAGTCTTCATACATTGTCATATATGAATGATGCTGACCGGGAAGAGTACGCAGTCCATGCTGTTGCAGAGAGCGCGAGCCGCTGGCTGAAAGCTTGCGCACAGAACACTGCTGAATGTCCCCCGCGAGTCGCTGCGCTGAACGTTTCTGCCACTAAGCGCCGCCGGGTTCGCCCGTTATAGCGTTCAAAGTGCCCACACAGCAGCTGCCCCTTCCGGCTTTGACGGCAGTTGTCCTCATGGGAACCAAGGTGGTACCGCGAACGCAGCCCGTTTCGTCCTTGTTGATGAAACGGGCTTTTAGTTTGCATCACAAAGGGCGACTATGCCTGCCAGGAACAATACGAACTCGTTCTACGACCAGATCGCGCGGTACTATCCGCTGCTTTTCCGTGATTGGGAAGTTCAGATGGAACGCGAAGGTCTGGGACTGCGCTCCATCTTTCGCAACCAGGGGGTGTCACGCATCCTGGACGCTTCGTGTGGCGCAGGCGCCCAGGCGATACCGCTGGCGCAGCTTGGCTATGAGGTCACTGCTGCTGATCCCAGCCCCGGCATGCTCAAGAAGGCTGCCGAATTCGCGCGCCAGTACAGCGTGGAAGATCGTATCCATTTCGTCAAGACCGACTTCATCGACCTGCACCAGCATGTTGAAGGTCCTTTCGATGCCATCATCAGCAAGGGCAATGCCCTCCCCCATGTCACCGAGGATGCTGAGATAGAAGCCTCGATTCGCAACTTTCACCGTCTGCTTCGCCCTGGCGGGTTTGTCGTCATCGGAATGCGCGACTTCGGTCCGTTCATGGAGGATCGACCGCGCTTCCTGCCAGGGCGGGCGCATCGTCTGGATGACGGCAGCGATTTCATCACCTTTGACCTCTGGGAATGGCGCGATGGTCCGCCTGTGCTGGCGCGGCAAAATCTGTTCATCGTGCAGGGCAAAGGCAGGGTTTATCAGACGGAGCGCCGTCGTGTCATTTTCCGTCCGCTCTCGACGGATGAGGTCAAGGTTGTCCTTCTGGAAGTAGGTTTTGTCGCCGTCGAAGATCAGTTTGACCGTTCCGAACGAATGTTGGTCGCCCGCAAACCCGGCTAAGGGTGGAGAAGCTCATGTCAACCAAGCAGATGCCAAAGAACTTCGACTTCAAGGAAGCTGAAACGCGCCTCTATGCGTTCTGGGAGCAGCGCGGCTATTTCAAGCCGGAAGCAGCGCCGTCGGATGCCGAACCTTACGTGATCAGCATGCCTCCGCCCAACGTCACCGGTGCGCTGCACATCGGGCATGCTCTCTTCGTCACGCTTGAAGACCTGATGATCCGCTACGAGCGCATGCGGGGCAAAGCGGCGCTGTGGGTGCCGGGCACAGATCACGCCAGTATCGCCACACAGCTCCAGGTTGAGAAGCTTCTGGCAGACGAAGGGCTGACTCGTGAACAGGTGGGGCGCGAGAAATTTCTCGAGCGCGCCTGGGAATGGAAAGAAAAATACGGCGGAACCATCGTGCGCCAGCTGCGACGCCTGGGCGCCAGCTGTGACTGGGAGCGCGAACGCTTCACCATGGACGCGGGGTTCTCCGATGCCGTGCTGGAGGTATTCATTCGCCTCTATGAGCAAGGACTGATCTACAAAGGACCCCGCCTGGTCAATTGGAGCCCGGGGTTGAAGACGGCGGTCTCAGACCTTGAGGTGGAACGCGAAGAGGAGATGGGCAAGCTTTACTTCTTCCGCTACCCTGTGGAAGGCGGGGGGTTCATTCCGGTGGCGACGACCCGCCCAGAGACGATCCTCGGTGATACCGCCGTCGCAGTGCATCCTGAAGATGATCGCTACCGGCAGTACATCGGTAAAAACGCGCTGGTGCCGATGTTGAACCGCCCCATCCCAATCATCGCCGATCCTTACGTGGATCGCGAATTCGGCACGGGTGCGCTCAAGGTGACACCGGGGCACGACTTCAACGACTACCAGATCGCCCAGCGGCATAATCTGGCGATGATCAGCATCATGAATCGCGACGCCACCCTCAATGAACATGCCGGACTTTATGCCGGCATGGATCGCTTCGACTGCCGCGAAAAACTATGGGCGGATATGACCGCTGCCGGCTTGACCATCGAAGTGAAGGAACATCTGATGGTGGTCCCGCGTACTCAGCGCGGCGGCGAAGTGGTCGAGCCAATGATCAGCGAGCAGTGGTTCGTGAAGATCAAGCCGCTCGCCGATAGAGCAACAGCCGCCGTGCGCGATGGGCGTATTCGTATCGTCCCCGATCGCTTTGAAAAAGTGTACTTTCACTGGTTGGAGAATCTTGATGACTGGTGCATCAGCCGTCAGCTCTGGTGGGGACATCGTATCCCGGTCTGGTACGGCTCCGACGGTTCTCGCTATGTGGGCAAGACTGCGCCGGAACCGCGAGATGGCGTGACCTGGATGCCTGATGATGATGTACTCGACACCTGGTTCAGCAGTGGGTTATGGCCCTTCGGCACGCTCGGTTGGCCCCAATCGACGCCCGATCTGTCCCGCTACTACCCGACAGATGTCCTCGAAACGGGATACGACATCCTGTTCTTCTGGGTGGCGCGCATGATCATGCTGGGTTTATGGTTCACCGATGAACCGCCCTTCCATACAGTCTATCTGCATGGTTTGGTGCGCGACCGGCTGGGACGCAAGATCAGCAAGACTCTGGGCAACGTGATCGACCCGCTCGAACTCATGGAGCAGTACGGGACCGATCCGCTCCGGTTGGCGCTGGTGACCGGCAGCACGCCGGGCAATGACATCAACCTTGACACTGCCCGTGTCGAACGCAATTGGCGCTTCGTCAACAAGATTTGGCAGATGACCAATTTCGTCTCGCAGAATCTCGGCGATGACATCGCGCCAGACCTGCCGCCGCACGATGCCCTGGACCTGCCGGCGCGCTGGATCATCAGCCGGCTGAATCATTTGATCGCCACCGTCCAACGCCTCTTCGACGCTTACCAGTATGGTGAGGCAGGACGTCAGATCGACGATTTCTTGTGGAGCGAGTTTGCCGATTGGTATATCGAGATCAGCAAGTACCCACTTTATCAGGGGGATGCCGCCGCCAAGCACGCAGCGCAGCAGGTACTTCTGCGCGTGCTGGATCGATCACTTCGCTTGCTGCATCCTTACATGCCTTTCGTCACCGAAGATCTGTGGCAGTACCTCCCTCATGCCCAGGGGCAGAGCGAAGCGTTGATTCTGGCGGAGTGGCCCCAGGCGGATGCTGCCTACTTCGATGATGCCGCCGAAGCAGAAATGACCCTGCTCATTGACTTGGTGCGGGGAATTCGAAACGTTCGTGAGCAGTACAACGTTGAGCCATCGCGAAAGATCACCGCCATCATTCAGCCCGGCTCTCATCACGCGGCGATTGAGTCCTGCGGCTACATGTTCGCGCGCCTCTGCAATGTGGCGGAATATCGTTTTACGGCTCCCGGAGAACCTGCGCCTTCAAACACCGCATCGGTTGTGGCGGGCGATGTCATCGTCTATCTGCCTCTGACCGATTTCATCGATATTTCTGCCGAATGTGAACGGCTGACGCGCGAGCTTCAGAAGATCGATGAACAGGCGGGGAAGGCGCAGGCGACGCTGAGTAACGATCAGTTTGTGAGCCGGGCGCGTCCTGATGTCGTGGAGCGCGAGCGCGCACGCCTGGAGTCGCTCCATGCTAGCGCTGCGCAAATCCGAGAACGCATAGCCGATCTTTGCGGCTGATTTTTCCGGCACGGCTGTGTTCCGTTGGCATGGCGGCTGATAACCTGACCAAGCCAGATCATCTGTCAGGCAAAGCACACGTTCCGTGATTCACCGGGGTTTGGTCATCTCTGGGTCACGGTTTGTTGTCTGAAGAAGACGTCTAACGCCTCGGCAACCACCTGCGGATTTTCAACCGACAGAAGATGGCTGCTGCGTGGCACCATGGTGCTTTCCGTCTGCGGGATGAGGCGGACGATGCCTTCATGGACCTGTTGGAATCCCTGCCAGAACGGATCAACCGGGTCGGAATGGGCGATGGATAACGTGGGAACGCTGATTTGCTGCAGCTGCTCAGGACCAACTGCCCATGTGCCCAACGCTGCCATCTCAATGGCGAATGCGGCATCTGCATCCGTGATTGCATCCGCTTCGGCGGTGGGTGAGAAACGCTCGAGCGGCGCTTTCCACTGCGAGCCAAGCGCGGCGGTCATGTAGCTGTCTACTGCGCCAGCCTTGTCGCCCCCGGCGTAAATCGCCAACGCCTGCCCGACCGCCGTCATCAGTGCTTGCACGACATCGGCGGACATCAGAAACACCAGCGCAGGCTCCGCAAGAACCAGACACGTGACCCGTTCCGGTGCGCTCAGGGCAATTTGAACGGCGATATTTGCCCCAAAAGAGTGCCCAACGACATGCGCTCTGGCAATGCCAAGATAATCGAGCAGCGCCAGTGCGTCCTGAGCCTGTTCATCAATGCCAAACGGGGTGCTAGCAGGACGACTTGCCCCGTAGCCGCGTCGATAGTACATGATGAACTGGTAGCGCCCACGCAGCGCGGGCTGATTCAACAGCGTCCGAAAAGCATCCCGCAGAAACGCAGTGTGCAGCAGCAGAACCGGTTCGCCCGTTCCCTGAACCTCATACATCAGTTCCGTACCAAGAATCTGAGCTCTTTCCATGATGATTTACCTCGTTTCGTGGGTCTTGTGTCGCAAAATCCGTTGTTCACAGCATAGCGGATGCAGATCAATAGCACATCGACTAAACAGCGTATTCGCATTACGTATGAGTGAGAACTGCGCACTGCTCAGGTGGAGCAACGCGCATAATAACGTGAGTTATGGATAAGCAATCGCGTCAAGCTTGTCCATAACTGGCGCTATAATAGGGATTATGCGCCATGCCTATTTGCCATCTCCTACGACTCCTTTTGTCGGGCGCGCAGCAGAACTCGTGGTACTGACCCAGATGCTGCTGCGTCCGTATGTGCGCTTGCTCACCTTGACGGGACCGGGTGGGGTTGGGAAAACGCGCCTCGCCATTGAAGTCGCTTCTCTCCTCCGAGATCACTTCGCCGATGGCGTCTATTTTGTCCCGCTTGATCCACTGCGTGATCCTCAGCTTGTCCTCGATACCATCGCCCGCCGCCTCGATCTCAAACCTATAGGGAGTCAAAGCGCGCTCCAAGCCCTGATCGATCATCTCTATGACAAACGAGTGCTGGTTATTGCCGATAATTTCGAGCAGGTGTTGGCAGCCGCGCCGCCTTTGAACGAACTCTTAGCCGAATGTCAGAGATTGAAGTTGCTGGTTACGAGCCGTGAAAAGCTCCACCTGCGTGGTGAATATGAGTATCCTGTACCTCCATTGCTGCTGCCTGATCCGGATGCCCACCTCTCTCTTTCTGCCCTAACACGGGTTGAATCTGTCGAATTATTCGTTGAACGTGCCACTGCCAATCACCCGGTTTTTGCACTCACTCCCCAAAACGCGCAGGCAGTCGCAAAACTGTGTCTCCATCTAGACGGCTTGCCATTGGCTATCGAACTGGCGGCAGCACGGGTTAAGCTGCTGACACCAGAAGCGATGGTGCAGCGGTTACAAACCCGTTTCAGCCTGCTCACAGGCGGGATTGATGACCTACCTGCCCGTCAAAGGACGTTGCGGAACGCGATCGGCTGGAGCTATGAACTGCTAAGCGAGAGTGAACAGCTATCCTTTCGGAGATTGGCGATTTTTACGGGCGGATGGACGTTGGAGGCTGCAGAAGTACTCCTGAGTCATGGCAGTGGTGACAGTATCCTCGATCGAATGGAACTGCTGCTCAATAAAAGCCTGATCCTGCGTGTCGAAACCACGGGCGAGGTGCTGCGCTTTCGGATGTTGGAGACAATCCGTGAATTCGGCATCGAGCAGCTTTCCCTTCATGGTGAACTTCAGCCAATGCGGGCAAAACATGCTGCATATTTCACGCGGCTTGCCGCAGAAGCAGAACCGCACTTAATCGGTCGAGATCAGGATTTGTGGCTGGAGTACCTTGATAATGACCATGATAATCTACGTTCTGCACTACGCGGGTTATTGGATCGAGAGCAGCACGGAGAAGCAATCGAGCTTGCAGGGCACCTCTGGCGGTTCTGGCTTCAACACGCCTACCTAAGCGAAGGTCTAAATTGGCTTGAAGACGTTCTCGCCTATGGAACCGCTGCAGACGTCCAAGGACGGGCGAAGGTCTTGAGCGGCGCGGGGATCATTAGCAACTATCACGGCAACTACCGGCGCGGAGAAACCTTTCTCCAACAAGCGGTCCAAGAATACAGAACGCTAAACGACCAGCGTGGATTGGCGGTTGCCCTAAACGGATTAGCCCATTGCACAGGGGTGCAGGGAGATTATACCCGTGCCATCGTCATGTGTAGCGAAACTATCGCCATTTCGCGTGAAATCGGTGACGCATGGAGCGTTGCAAATTCACTCTGGTATCGCGGCAATATGCTGTGGATGAATGGGCAGAACGAAGCGGCAAGGCGTGATTTTGAAGAAAGCCTGATCTTGCAAGAGCAGCTTGGCAATACCTTAGGGGCGGCATATAACCGCCTCAATCTCGCATTTGTAGAAGTTGATGCAGGTAACTACTCATTGGCTGAGCGCTTAATCGAGCAAGTATACGCAGGCTTCGAACACGATAAGCGCGGCGTGACGCGGCTAATCTATTATCAAGGACTGCTGGCGTTCCTTCGCCGTGCGTTTGGCTCGTCGCTTGCCTACTACCAAGATAGCCTCCGAATGCTGACAGAACTGGGCGATAGCTTCTGGATTGCTAACCTGCTTGATGCGATTGCAGGAATATCCGCTCATGCCGGTAGTCCGTTACTGGCAGCACGGTTATTTGGGGCATCTGAGGCTTTGCGGGAGCATATTTATGCGCCGATTATGCCCCGTGCGCGACCTCAATACGAGTCGCATGTCAGCCTGGCGGAGACTAAAGTGAGCAAATCCGAGTTCGCTGAAGCGTGGGCATTAGGGCGTACCCTGAGTGAACATCAAGCAGTCGCCCTTGCCCTAGGGGCATCGATCACACCACTTCCAAACTCGGCGCTGACTGGAGACCCTGCAACCCAGATCGGATTGACCACCCGCGAACGGGAAGTTTTACGCTTGCTCGCCGAGGGTCTCACCGATCAGCAAATCGCGGAACGGTTGGTGATTAGCCGCAGGACAGTGCATACCCATCTCAACTCGATCTACGGCAAATTAGGCGTGTCGACACGCGCTGCTGCTACTCGCTACGCGCTCGACCATCATTTAATCTCATAATTGATCCCTATTCTGTGCCCGCACAGTTCACCCTAGGAAATGGTTCTCGCAATCCTGTTGGGTTACTCCTGTAACTTTTGACACTTCCGAGCTTATAGACGCGGAAGTGTCATTTGTGCTTTGGCTGATTCTTGACGAAGATCTCTCGCCCAGCCAGTTGCGCGGCTTTGCGCACCGCCGGGTCTGGGTCCTCTTTGAAGACGTTTTCCAGCACGGACATCGCCTCTACATCACCGAGGTCGGCGAGTTCCCGTATGGATTGCAGCCGGATTTCAGGGTTCTTGTCTGCAAGTCTGCCTAAGTGATAGGCGAGCAGTTTCTTCTCGACACTCACGGCGCTTTCCTCTTCTCGATCCAATTCCCACACCGTCTCAACTATGGCAGATTATAGCGGTTTCCACTCGAACCTGTTCTTCCCAGCCGCTATAATGGCAACTTATGACCTCCTTTAAGATTTGCCCAATTTGCGGAACGCGCGCGCATCGCAGCGCGCCCGTCTGTGCAACCTGCGGGGCATCGCTGCACGACGTGCCGGAGACGAGCGCCCGTGCCAGCCGCCCGGTTGTCGGTGCGCCACAGCCGGATCGACGCTTCGGGGAGATCGATCTTTCAGAAAACGAGGTAGCGCGGCGCGGCGGGCTGTTCTTTGTCGGTTTGGCGATCCTCGCTCTTGCGCTGCTTGCTGTTCTGGCGTTTCCGCTGCTTCAAAAGGTCATGACAGGCATTGAATCACCCTCTACGGCGTCGCCGCCGCCTCCGTCGCTGACGGTGGCAGTCGAGACGAACACCCCTTTGCCCGCCCCCGTGATGGCGACTGTCACGCCGCCGCCGCCTACCCCGATGCCGACAAGCACCCCTGGTCCCTGCCTCCACGTCGTGGTCCCGGGTGATGATCTGATCAGCATCATCTTCAACTGCGGACATCGCAGTCTCGATGTTATGCCACAGGTCCTCGACCTGAACAGTCTGAGTTCGCCAGAATTGATTCAGCTCGGGCAGGAGATACAGGTTCCCTGGCCCACACCGACGCCTGATGGGGCTGCCGCCGCCCGGTGGGTACTCGCGCAGGACGTGGCGGCGGATGGTGTGACCGCCGAGGCAGCGAGTCTTGGGAATAACGGAGTCTCAGGGGAACAGGTCTTCAGCACGCAAACCCCGTTCAGCCTGCCGACAGAGACTTTGCTGCCGGGCATCGGCTTTCACATCGTACAGCCGGACGAGAGCATGGTTTCCATCGCCTACCAGTATCGAACGAACGCCGAGACGCTCTCTCAGCTGAATCCCGAAATCGCCTTCTCACAGTGTGACTTTGGCTTGGACACCGGCGGTCCCAGATGCGTCGTCTTTCTGATTGCCGGTCAGCAGATTCGTGTGCCTGCCCCTACTCCTACCACTACGCTGTCACCAACCTTGAGCGGCAGTGAAACGCCGACTCCGACCTATACGCCCACTTTCAACGCGCCGAGTCTGATTTCGCCACCGAATCGGACATTCTTCCTGCGTAATGAACTCATCACGCTGCGTTGGATCGGCACCGGCATCCTGGCGGAGGACGAGGAATACCTCGTCGTCGTCGAGGATATGACCTCCGGCGCTGTCTTTAAAGCGCAGACCCGCGAGCTTTCTTTCATTCTCCCTGGCGACTGGCAAAGCGCTGCGCCGGAACCGCACGAATACCGGTGGTCAATCGGTGTGGTTCGAATCGCTGAACCGGATGATCCTCAATATGTGACCGATCCGCGCCTTTTCACCTGGGAAGGGCGTGTTGAAACGAGCTGACTTATGAAGCGATTTGTCTTGTCTGCCTTGCTAATCATCGGGTTCTTGCTTGCAGGTTGCGAGCTTCAACCCGCTCCTCAAGCTAGCCCTACACCGCCGGAAATTCTCGCGACGGAGACGGTGATCCCGCTGCCCACGCCTGTCCCTCCCACCACGACACCTTCGCCGCTGCCGCCGCAGGTTGCCACACAGCCGCCGACCGCTTCGCCGCTGCCGACGGAGACTTTTACGCCCAGCCCGACCTTCAATCCCTACGCAACCTATGTCATTCAGCAGAACGACACGCTGCTCTACATCATTCAGCAGCCCCCGTTCTACTATCGCAGCGCCGGTGTGATCGACGAGATTCTGCGCATCAATCCGAACATCCTCAGTCCCGATCAGCTTCCGCCGCCCGGGGCAAGCATCCTCATTCCGCTGCCGACGCTCCAGCCGACGGCTGAAGGTTTCGACCTGACCCAGACCGCGCAGCCGAATGGGCAAGCCGCCATTCCCGGTTTCAATCCCGTCGCTCAGGTCGAAGTGCGGGAAGGGATCACCATCCTGGGCATTGCCAGCCAGTACAACACCAATTTGCCAATGCTGGCGACGCTCAATCCTGGGCTGTTCTTCTTGAACTGCGATTTCTCGAACCCTTCGGGTGGACCAGATTGCAATGTCCCCCTCCGAGTGGGCGATCAGGTGAACGTGCCGGCGCCGACCCCGACGTTCACGCTCTCCCCCACCTTCTCCGGAATGGAGACAGCGACCCCGACTCCGACCTATGCGCCGCCTGTCGCCGTTTTCCCCCCCTCCGATTCGACGGCGCCGGGACGCACCTTCCCGTTGCAGTGGGTGAGTGCGGGGGTACTCAAGGAAAATGAGGTCTATGTGATCGAGATCCGCGATGAGACTGCTGGCACACAGCACATCGACATCACACGCGGCACGACCTATACGCTCCCGGAAACGATTCTCCCGATGGACGGACAGACTCACACCATCCGCTGGCGTGTGACGGTGGCGGAACCGAACGAACAGGGGGCTTACCGCTTCATCAGCCCACAGCTTGACTTCCGTACTTTCTACTGGCAGAGCCGCGCTGGCTGACTTCTCTGGGGAAGAGCGAAAGGACTGTTATCTCGCCCTTCTCACTGGATGCGCCCGAATTCTTTCTCAAGTTGAGCGTTGCTCATGAGGATCATCGTGGGGCGGCCATGCGGACAGGTGAGCGGCGACTGACAGCGCTCCAACTGCTGGATGATGCCCTGCATCTGGGTGTGATTCAGCACCTGACCGGCTTTGACCGCAGCGCTCTTGCAGACCCGCACCACGATCTTCTCTTCGATGGACGCCATACCTGGTTGGTTACCCAGCGCCAGATCGTCGAGGATGCCCCCGATTGCTGAGGCCGGGTCGGTATCCGCCAGCATCGCAGGCACGCCGCGCACGATGAACAAGCTGGGACCAAAAGCCTCCAGATCGAACCCAAGTTCGTGGAGCAGCGGCAGTTTCTCTTCCAGCAGCCGCGCCTCGTCAGGGGCAACTTGCAGCGATTGA
This sequence comes from Anaerolineae bacterium, assembly GCA_013360465.1. GTDB lineage: Bacteria > Chloroflexota > Anaerolineae > Aggregatilineales > Phototrophicaceae > Flexifilum. The sequence goes on from JABWBO010000004.1 coordinate 18,363, forward strand.
GCCTCCAGCGCCAATTGTGTGATGTTCCCCTGTCGCGCATATTCCGCCATGAACTGCTCGTACAGGATTCGCTCATGTGCCGCATGTTGATCGATCAGGTACATGCCGGCGGGACCTTCGGCGACGATGTAGCTCGCTGCGATCTGCCCCACGACCCGCAGTGGTGGCAGCGTTCGCGGTCGTAGAGGCGTCCCCAACCTCTCCGGAATTTGCTCGGCTGCTAGATCCGCATCGCCACGCGCAATGAGCGACCGGTGGCGGGCGAACTGTCCCGGTGTCTCCAGTGGCATATCGAGCGGCGTCTGCTCCTCACTACCGGCAGACTCATCTGCATCGCCTGATCCCGTCTCTGAATATCTGCCAGCGAATGCGCTGTGACGCGCGCCGCTTAACCTTGGCGCTGCGCCTTGTTCGATCACCGCCCGCCGCACTGCCCGCTGTACCGCCGAGAAGACTGCGTCAGCGTCGCGGAAGCGTACTTCTGCCTTCGTTGGGTGGACGTTGACATCGACATCTTCGGGAGGAAGATTGATCAATAGGACCGAAATTGGGAAACGACCGGTCATCAGCAGGGTGTGATATGCCTGGATGACCGCATAAGTCAGCCCGCTATCCTGCACCCACCGCCCGTTGACGAACAGTGTGATTCGCTGCCTGTCGGCGCGGTTTAGCCTTGGCGCTGAGGTGTACCCCAGTACCTGAATCGCGCCAGACGTTTGATCGACCTCCAACATGTCGCGCGTCTGTTCGATGCCCATCGCGCTCACGACAACATCGATCAACCTGCCGTTGCCGCTGGTCCGAAAGACCTCGTAGCCATCCTGTTCAAGAGTGAAACGTATTTGCGGATACGCCATCGCGTAGCGTGTCACGATCCCGGCGATGTGGCGCTTTTCCGTAGTCTCTTTCTTCAGGAATTTCAATCGTGCCGGTGTATTGAAGAAAAGATGCTCAATGGTCAGGACCGTCCCGCGCGGCGCACCGACGGCGCGCCGATGCTCGATCCTGCCGCCCACGACCCGCAGACTGGTTCCAAAGTCATCGCCCTCGCTGCGCGTGATCAACGTGACGTGGCTCACTGCTGCGATGCTTGCCAGTGCCTCGCCGCGAAATCCGAGGGTTTGTATGTGAAACAGGTCTTCAGAGTCGTTCAGCTTGCTGGTGGCATGTCGGGCGAAAGCCAGTTCTGCTTCCGCGCCGGGGATGCCGTGCCCGTTGTCGCTGATCTGAATGCGTCGACGCCCGTCTCCTTGAAGTGCCACGTGAATTGCATTTGCGCCGGCGTCCACCGCGTTCTCGATCAGTTCCTTGACCACCGAAGCGGGGCGTTCGATCACCTCGCCGGCGGCGATTTTTGCGACAACTTCTTCCGCAAGGATATGAATGGGCATGAGGGTGATCAGGACTCGCTGTTCACAACCAGGTTTTGCCCATCGAGGGGGATGTAGAACGAGAATGTGCTGCCCGCGTTCAGTTCGCTTTGCACCCAGGCTTCTCCGCCGTGACGCAGCGCCACGTTGCGGACGATGAACAGCCCCAACCCGGTGCCCTTTATCCGCTTGAACTCCTCGCGGTTGATCCGCGAATGACGCAGGAAGAGCTTCTTCTGATCTTCCTGAGCGATTCCAAGCCCTGTGTCGATGACGCTGACGACGATCCGATTTTCGTCACGGAACACCCGAATGGTGGTCTTACCGCCGTTCGGCGTGTATTTGATGGCGTTGTCAACCAGGTTGAGCAGCGCCCTTTCCAGCATATTGGCGTCCGCGTTGATGATCGGCACATCGGGCGCGATATCGACGACAAGCTCCATATCCTGCTTCTCCGCCGGCATCACATAGGTGTGGACCACTCGCGCCACGATATCACCCATATCGCACTGGCTTCGATTAGCCTTATAGAAGCCCGATTCGATGTCGAACCGACCGGCGTCCTGGATGTTATCCACCAGGCTGGTGAGCTGCTGGATCCCCGACATGATCTTCTGGATGTAACCTGTCTGACGTTCACTCAGGCTGCCGCCCGTCCCCAACATACCGGTGTAACCCTTGATGGTCGTCAGGGGCGTGCGCAGATCATGTGATACGATATGGACGAACTCGTTCTGATTGCGGACCAGTTTACGTATGGCAGTGACATCTTCCAGGATGACGATGTAGTATCCTGTTTCGCCATTCCTATCCCGATCCACGATCACCCTGGGCTGAAAGGCGTGAGTCTCGTCGGCAGATGTCCATTCTCGTGGAGTCTCCCCTGAGCGTACCTGTGCCGCGAACGGCTCGTCGGTCAGAATTGCCTCAAGTGTCTCACCAGAGCGACCTGCCCCGAAGACTCTTTCTGCAGCGGCGTTAGCGCGATGCAGCTTCCACGCGTTGTCGAAGATGAGAATGGGATCGCGGACGCCGCGCAAGACGGCTTCAAGTAGGCGTGATGATCCCGTATCGAGGGGTTCAGCCAGCATGTACCTTGCCTTCTGCCTTATCCAGGTGCAAATGAACGCTGATGCTCATGGCGAAGATTATAGCGTTCGTGGTGTTGGTTAGGCAAACCAGTGCAGATTCTCGCTTCAGTTTTTCTTGCGTCGGGTATCGCTTCGTGTTAGACTGTCGATAGCGTCCTCACCTACCCTTTCTCTGCGTGAAAAGACCATGCCTGAGCGGATTCTCGTTGTAGACGACGATGTTGACAGCCTGAAGCTGATAGGATTGATGCTTCAGCGCAATGGCTACGAGGTGATTGCTGCCAGTTCTGGGACTCAGGCGTTGAACCGCGCCGCGGCAGATCGCCCAGACCTGATCATCCTCGACATCATGATGCCAGACATGGATGGCTACGAAGTCTGTCGGAGGTTGCGCGCCGACGCTAAGACCCGCGCTGTCCCGATCATCATGTTCACCGCCAAAACGCTGATCGATGATAAGGTCGCAGGTTTTGAGGCGGGCGCGGACGACTACCTGACCAAGCCCACCCACCCCGCTGAGCTTGCCTCGCGCGTTCGGTCCATCCTTGCCCGCAGCACAACGCAGCGCCCACAGGCATCTATACGCGGCAAGGTCATTGGCGTTATGGGGGCGAAAGGTGGCGTTGGCACAACGACCCTTGCGCTCAATCTCGCGGCGGCGCGCGTTCTCAACGCCGAGAATCCCGTAATTGCCGATTTTCGCCTGGGCACGGGATCGATGGGGATAAGTCTTGGGTTGGGGCGCGCTCAAGGGATGGCGAATGTGCTGTCCAAGCCTGTCGATCAGATAACGCCGCGCCTCGTGGAATCCGAACTCGTCAGCCATGCATCGGGGCTGCGGGGTCTGTTTTCTTCGCTCCGCGTCGCCGAATCGGGCATAGAGTGGAGTCGCGACGCAGGCATCACCGTCATGAAGGCGCTTCGCTCCCTGGCGCGCCTCAGCTTCGTTGATCTCGGCGCGGGGCTGAACCCGGTTAGTTACGGCTTGCAGCGCGAATGCGACCAGTTGATTCTTGTTGTCGATCCGATCTATCCCACGCTGATGGCGGCACGCGAGATCATCCAGGAGATCGGTTCGACCGTTGCTGAACAACAGCGTTTGCACGCGGTGGTCGTCAGCCGTGCCGCCAGCGCCACGCCGCCATCCTGGCGTGATGTCGAACACGCGCTTGGTCTTGAACTGAGATCGGTCATCGCGCTGGCGTCGGAGCTGTTCAATCAGTCGCTTCAGGCAAATGTTCCAGCCGTTATGTTCCAGCCGACAGCGATTGCGTCGAGCCAGATCATTAAATTATCGGAAGATATAGTGGCGCGCGTCCGGGCAACCGGGGTGCTCAGCCAGTAGAAACTACTCGCTCTCAGGTGGGACATGGTGTACGATGTCGTGGCAGTGGATCGCGTGGTTGAACTGCTCCGAACCGCGCGCCATGCCATCGCGTTCACCGGAGCGGGGATCAGCACACCATCAGGAATCCCCGATTTTCGCAGCCCGAATTCCGGCTTATGGGAAAATGTAAATCCGCTGGAGGTCGCCAGTATCTTTGGCTTCCGGCAGAATCCGCGTGCCTTTTATGATTGGGTCTATCCGCTTGTACATCTGACGATGTTGGCGCAGCCAAATCCTGCGCATCTGGCGCTTGCCCGGCTGGAATCGATGGGCATCCTCAAGGCGATCATCACCCAGAACATCGACATGCTTCACACGCGCGCGGGCAGCCAAGTTGTCCACGAGCTGCACGGGCATATGCGCGAGGCAACCTGCACCCACTGTTTCCGGGTTTTTCCGGGCGAAGCGCTCATTCGCAAGTTCCTTGAGGATCACATCCCGCCTCGCTGCCCGCAGTGCGGGCATATCGTCAAACCCAATGTCATCCTCTATGGGGAACAACTGCCCTACCGGGAAATGCAGGCATCGCGCGAGGCGGCTGGTAGTGCTGATCTCATGGTCATCGTCGGCTCTTCGCTTGAAGTCGCGCCGGCTAGCGACCTTCCGCTTATTGCGCTGCGCGCTCGTGCCCGGTTGGTTATCATCAACCTTAGTTCAACTCACCTCGACAGCCGTGCTGCCGTTCACCTCACGGCGGATGCCGCTGAAGTTCTCCCGGAGATCGTGCGTCGACTGGAAGGGATAGCATGACCCAAACCGGTACACAGGATGCCAATTCGACCCTCACCGGCTTGGTGACGCGCTATGAGCGGATTTTCGAAATCACGCGCCAGCTGAATTCCACTCTGGATCACCAGGCGTTGCTGCGTCAGATCGTGCGGGCTGCCGCTGAACTCACCCACGCCGAAGACTCATCTCTCCTGCTGCTCGAAGCCGCGACCGGTGAGCTGTATTTTGAGATGGCGCTGAACGTCGCTTCCACCGATCTCGAACGCATCAGCGTTCCTATCGACGGCAGCATCGCGGGCTGGGTTGTGCGGCATGGCGAGCCGCGCGTCATTCAGGACGTGACGCGCGAGCCGCACTTCTTCAAGCAGGTGGACGATCAGCTTCAGTTTCGCACGCGAAACCTGCTGGCGATTCCGCTCAAAACCCAGGGGACGACGATTGGGGTGCTGGAAGCGCTCAATAAACGTGACAACAGCCGCTTTGACGATGCCGACATCAAGATCATGACCATTCTTGCCGGGCATGCGGCGATAGCTATCGAGAATACCCGCCTCTTCCAGCAGAGCGACTTCATGGCAGAGATGGTCCACGAACTCCGCACGCCTCTCGCGGCGCTCAAGACGACCACTGTACTCTTGAAAAGTCCGCAGATCCCGTCGGAGCGGCGAGGCGAACTAATCGACACAATGGCGCAGGAGACCGAGCGCCTCATTCGTATGACCAACGAGTTTCTCGATCTTTCTCGGCTGGAAAGCGGGCGCGTTCGCCTGGATGTCAGCCGTTTCGAGCTGCTTTCGCTCATCGAGGAATGCGGCGTCATCGTCGCCCCTCAGGCGGGAGATCGTGACATCACCATGTCGGCGAGCGTCGAGCCATTCATCGTCGAAGCCGATCGTGGCAAAGTCAAGCAGGTCATGCTCAACCTCTTGACCAATGCCATCAAGTACAACCGTCCCGGAGGGTCGATCCATGTAGCGGCATATCTCAGCACGCGCCATGACGACCCCTTCGTCGAGGTTGCGGTCGCCGACTCCGGTCCCGGTATCAACCGCGCCGACCAGAAGATGCTGTTTCAGAAATTCTTCCGTATTGCTGACTCGCCTGGCGCTCCCCAGGGGACGGGGCTGGGGCTGACCATCGCCAAACGCATCGTCGAGGCGCACGGCGGGATGATCTGGCTGGATAGCGAACTCGGCGTTGGCTCGACGTTCTACTTCACCCTGCCCTCTTCTCCCTCTGTGTGACGCTCAGTCACTCGGAGGGTTGTAGGCTGGGGACCGCTTCTACCGCCCTGCCTCCATCAGTATTTTCAGTGCGCCTGGGCAAGAAGCATGAGCGATGGCAGCCAGGCTGTCTGATAGGCGGTATCGCGCTTCGATCAGGGACTCAACATCGATCTCACCGTACTCCAGCGCTCTAAGGGCGTTGGGAAATAGCCCGCACCGGCTGCCGATAACGCGAATCTCATCGACGACCACGCGCGTCAGGTCTGCCGATGGAAGCGAGGTGTAGGTACTCTTCAGGACGATCCTTCCGCGCGGTTCAACCAGATCGAGCGCTGCGGCGAAACCTTCGGCGTTTCCGGTGCAGTCGATCACTGCGGACGCTATATTGCGCGCAGCCTGATCCAGCGTGATGGCGTGAATACCCCATCGGGCAAGCAGACGCGCTGGCGTTTCATGGCGCACGATCACTGAAAGCGTACATCCAGTCAGCTTGAGCGCCTGCGCCGCCAGCAGCCCAAGCTTACCCGCGCCGATCAGCACCACGTTGTCGCGCGCGGTGATTTCCCCGGCTGTTGCTACGTCCAGCGCGGCGGCTAGCGGCTCGACGAAGACCGCCTGATCGTCGCTGACATTTTCCGGGACGCTGTGCAGATTGCGTGTGACCAGGGTTACATAATCTGCAAACGTTCCGTTGTGGCGGTCGATTCCCAACGTCGTCCGGTGGCGGCATTGGCTGGGGACGCCGCGCTGGCACATGTCGCACACGCCATCGGCGATGTTGATTTCCCCGACGACGCGCCGCCCCACCCACTCTTTGGGACCCTGTTCGACGATGCCCACGAATTCGTGCCCAGGGATGCCGCGAAACCCCATGTAGCCGTTGAAAATCTCCAGATCAGTATTGCAAATTCCGGTCTTCAGGACACGGATCAGTGATTCATCGGCGCGCGGCGTTGGAGTCGGCGTCTCATTCAGGGAGTAATTCTGGCCATCATAGATGACCGCGCGCATGGCTTATCCCTCGGCTGCTGCTGCCGACTGCAAGTGCTTGGGCTTCAGGAAGGGGATTTCTCCCTTTTCCCAGGCGACGAGCAGCGGCACGGCGATGGCGATGGAAGAGTAGGTGCCCGAAATCAGCCCGATGAACAGTGTTGCGATGAACTGCTTGATGGAGTCGCCGCCGAAAAGCAGAATTGCCGCCATGACGAAGAAGGCGTTGAGCTGAGTCGCCAGCGATCGATGCAGTGTCTCCAGGATGCTGCGATTCACGATCACTTCGTAGGGTTCGCCCAGGTACTTCGGGATGTTCTCGCGGATGCGGTCGAACATGACGATGGTATCCTGGATGGAGAACCCTACGATGGTGAGTACCGCCGTCAGGAACAGCGCGTCCACTTCCCAGCCTGCGATCAGCCCCATCAAAGAGACCAGCCCGCAGACAATCAGCACGTCGTGTATCATGGCGATGATGGCGCACACACCGTAGCGAAATGCATCGGGAACCTGACGAAATGCCAGGACGATGAACCCGGTCACGATGACCGCAGCGATCGTCACTGCCAACACTGCCGATCGGGTGACCTCCTGCCCCACCGTTGCTGAAACTGACTCGCTGAACAGGCGATCCCGGTCGAGCGAGGCGATCTCGTCGAGCCGGTTGATGATGGCATCTGTCGTCCCGGCATCCTGAAAACCGGTCCGTACCGACCACCGGTCATCTTCTACCGCCCCTACCTGCTGAATCGTCAGATCGGTATTGCCGAAGTCGGTGAAGACCTGCCGCAGTACAGTCTCGTCGATGCCGCTTTCGGTGAACTGGAGTTCATAGATGCTGCCTCCCAGGAAATCGTTGCTCAGCCGGAACAGGCTTCCGGTAGTCACCAGCGAATACAGCATGATGACCAAGCCAGGGATGATAAAGGCTGCGGAAATCAGGAAGAACCAGCGGCGTTTCTGAACGAAGGTGAACATGTCCGATCTAGACTCCCAGCAGCCAGGAACGCTGTTGCAAAGGTTGGCGAAGCAGTGCGATGAATACGCTCAGGAATGCCCTGGTGACCAGCACGGCAGTGAACAGGTTGATGACCAGACCGATCATGAGTGTGACGGCAAACCCGGCGACGATGCTTGCCCCCGGCGTTTGCCCGAAGAAGAACAGGATTGCGCAGATGATGATCGTTGAGACATTGGAATCGCGGATCGACTGCCAGGCGCGGTGAAAACCGGCTTCCAGCGCATCATCCAGGGTTTTTCCGCTGCGCAGTTCTTCCTTGATGCGCTCGAAGATCAGGATGTTGCCGTCGACAGCGGTGCCGATTGAGATCAGAAAGCCCGTGATCGCCGGGAGCGTCAGCGTCACCGGAATCAGCTTGAAAACGGCATAGTTGAACAGGATGAAGGCGATCAGCGCCAGCGTCGCGGCGATGCCGGGCACGCGATAGTAAATCGTCATGAAAAGGAAGATGACGACAACGCCCAGGAAACCGGCGCGGATGCTCAGATTGACCGACTCCTGTCCCAGAGTCGCGCCAACAGTCTCCGCGCTTTCCACACGCAGCGGAATCGGCAGCGCGCCCGATCTGAGTTGGAGCGCCAACGTACGCGCTGCTTCCTCGTCGAAGCCGCCGCTGATGACCCCGCCGGTATCCAGGCGATCCTGAATGGTCGGCGCGCTGAGCAGCACCCCATCCAGGACAATCGCGAGCGGTTGACCAATGTGTGAGCCGGTGAACGGTCCGAAAACCTGTGCGCCGTCCGTCGTTGTCTCGAACACGATGATCCAACCGCGTCCATCCTGGCTGACCTGAGCAACCGCCGATTGCAGACCCGATCCGGTCATGACTGTCTCGAATGGTTGCCCGGTCTGAGGATTCACACGAGCGCTGGGATCCGGCGCAATATTGCGCGCGCGGTTGATCTCATCCTGCTGCGTCGTGAGTACGCTCTGACCGGTCAGTCCGTCGATCAGGCTCGCCATGCCGCTGAAATCGACAAATTCCAGGAGTGCGGTCTGCTGAATTGCCTTGATTGCTGCTTCCCGGTCGCTGATGCCGGGCAGCTCCACCAGGACCCGGTTGGAGCCTTGGACCTGGATGGTGGGTTCCGACACGCCGAGCGAATTTACACGCCGGGCGACGTTGTTGGCTGTTTGCTGCAGATCTTCTTGAGTGTAGCTGCCATCAGGAAGCTCCGCCTGAAGCAGGACGCGAAGCCCACCGACAATATCCAGACCCAGACTTTGCCGCACGGCGATTCCGGTATCGTTGATGGCATCACCGTCACTGTCCCACATGAAACCGGTTGTATCGGGCAGGCTAACCCACACTGAGAAGATGAGGAGGATCAGGACAATGCCCAGCCACCGCGTCTGTGTTTTCATGCTTTTCCTTGTTCTTCAGAGGAAAACTCCTGAGGATCGTAGGCGCGCGCAATGGAAGCGGCAATGACGCGAAGCCGTACGTCAGGCATAGTTTCTAGATACACCAACCCATGGTCGAGATCGAGTTCGGCGATCTTCCCGACGACGCCCCCATAGGTGATGACTTCGCTTCCGATCTCCAGAGTATCGACGAAGGATTGGCGCTTTTGGAATTCGCGCTGCCTGGGGAAAATCACCATCGACCAGTACGCACCTAGTCCAAGAATCAGCACGAGACCCATAACCGCGATTTCCGGCATAACTTTTCCCATCATCATTCCGTTGAAGCGGGCATGATTATATACCTCGGAGTGATGAAGAATACAGGTTGCAGCTGGTGAACTTGACCCACCGGGCACTCCTGCCTACAATACCCGGCAAGCGAACTTCCGCGAGCGCTTCACTCGCCTCTTCCTGGGCGGTCTGGGTGTATGGTGCTCATGAACGGGATAGGATGAAGTGATGGCTAGACTTTTGCGATGCGTATCGATATTCTGCCTTATAGCTGTACTCGGCTCGGTGGTCTACGCGGGCGAAACAACGCTCTCGTTGAATAGCGGGTCAGGGAATGCGCCGTTCTACATCTCCGGCGAATATACATTGGTCATGAACGGCTTTGACCTTCAGAGTCTCGGTGTTGCTCGTCCGGCGGTGGTTGATCGTGTCAGTATCTCGATTCAGACGCCGGTTCCGGCATCTGCGGCGGATGTTGTCCTCTACCAGGATGCCGATGGGGGATCCCCCGTCAACGCCACTCTGGCGGGCACGGCGCAGATCAGCATCACTTCGGCGGGCGTCTTCACCGCCGTACTGCCGGCTCCGGTGACGATCACCCAACCGGTTCTCTGGGTCGGTTTCTATCTGCCGGTTGATACGGTCTTTCTTGCCGATACCTCCGGCACATCGGTCCTCACCTGGTGGGGCTGGTCGCCCGGTGCGCGCTTCGATCTCAATAGTCTTGGATCGGCGGCGGTACTGGGTCCCGCCGATGGCACGGCTCCTGTCAGCATCAATATGAACGGCAAAGCGCGTATCACCGTCGAAATTTCGGGCGCAGGCGGTTCAGGTTCCGGTGTTGTCGTCAATCCTGCACCCAACACATCTGTCCTCGCCGGGTATCCGCTGTGCGGATCTCTGCTCTGGGATACGGCTGACGAGCAGATCAGTTATCAGGATCAGATCAACCTGCATTGTAGTCAGGTTCAGGTCTGGCAGGCTCCGCCGGTGCCGGCAGGCTACACGCTGCGGGGCGAGGCCTATGATGTTATCGGCTTTAAGAGCGGCGGTGTGACGCCGAATCGCTGGAGTGTGCGCATTACCCACTGTATTCGCCCTGCCGCTGAGGATATTGATCGGGCGGTCTTTGGCAGCGCTTTTGGAAGCCCGCGCACGTGGACGATCCTGCCCTCGGTGAGAGTTGGGGACCTGATCTGCGCGGAAGTGCGCTACCCAGGCAACATCGCTTATTTTGTGCGCTAGTTGTTAGCGCTCGGTCCATGCTAGGCTTCATCTTGGGGTGAGCGCTTCTGCGTCCACCCTGCCTCTTTTGTTCTGTGGAATCCGACATCGGAAGAGTACTCAATGCGTGTTGAAACCAATGATCGGCTGGTGCGTCGCAATCGGCAGATCGCCCAGTATCTCTTTTTTGCCACCTTTGCCATTCTCATTGGCGGTTTGTTCGTCATCAACCAGCAGGCGATCGACTCTGAAGGTAACTTTGCTCTTGTTGCGGTGCTTCAGGCCTTGGTGCTGCCGGTTGCCTTTATTTCCACGATTGTCTCTGTCCGTATGACCAACCTGTGGGTGCGCGTCCCTCGCCCCGAAGTCCTCATTCGTGATGGTTTGAAGGGGCTGAGCAACCGCAGCGTTCTCTACAACTACTATCATTTTCCAGCGCGGCACGTGCTGATCTGCCCCCAGGGAGTGTTCGTTTTCGTAACGCGCTTCCAGGATGGGCGTTTTGAGGTGGTTGATGATAAGTGGCGCTCACGCCGCAGCCTACCAATGCGTATTGTTGGGTTGCTTCGCTTCGATGGTATTGGCGATCCGACAGCCGATGCGCAGCGTGCTGTGGAACATGTGAAGAAACTCCTTGCTGGTGTTGCCCCTGATGTTGAGGTTCATCCGGTTATTATCTTTCATGACCCGCGTGCCAGTGTTAAAGTGACAGGCTCCTCTGTTCCGGTGCGCGTTGCTGAAGTTGAGCAAAAGGGTGATAAGAAAGTGACCGTTTTGCGGCTGAGAGACCTGTTCAAGCAGCCGGGAGCTTCTGGAAAAGACCCGCTGACGCCTGAGCAGATTACTGCGTTTGAGGAAGCGACTCTCCGTCGCTGATCAGTTTTGCAGGAAAACATCATTCACCCTTATAGGCGATCCGGCGTTGTCCTTCTTGTCGCAGCGATCACGTTGTTTGGCGCGGCGCTGCGGTTCTATCGCCTGAATGCTGTGCCGCTTCGTGGCGATGAAGCTTTCACGGTCCTGCATTGGATGCGTGAGCCGCTTGGGCAGACGCTTGCGCAGATCGCTACAGTCGATCCGCAGGGTCCGTTTAACTATGGGTTGTACCGTCTTTATGCGCTGGTTGTCGGTTCTGAGGAGCGGGTTGTTCGTTTTCTGCCTGCTCTGATCGGTGTGCTTGGCGTTCCGGCGCTGTATGCCTTGGCGGCGCAGTTATCAGGCTGGCGGGTTGGACTGTTGGCGGCGCTGCTCTGGGCGCTTAGTCCTGTAGCGATCTGGCATGCGCAGGATGCGCGGAGCTACGTGATCTGGTCGGTGGTCAATCCGATAGCGGTTTGGCTGGCGCTTCGTGCGTTGACGTTTGACCGTCGTATCGATTGGGTTCTCTATGTGTTGGCGGCAGTGCTGGCGCTGTATGTTTACTATCTGGAATTGTTTACTGTTTTTGCTTTAAATCTCTATGTGATCTTGCGTTTTGTGCGGGGGTTGCTTGAAACGGGTGAAAGTCGGAATCGTCTGGGTCATTGGGTGTTGGCTCAGGTGGTGGTGCTGCTGCTGATAGCTCCATGGTATTTGCAGGAGCGGCTGCTCTCTGGTGGGGGTTATGCGGGCACAGCTGCGGGTTTTGAGCTGGGGCGCTTGTGGAGTGATCTGTTGCCGGCTCTGGTTTTTGGAGAGAAATATCCCTTCCCTGCTGTTGTTCCCGCTGTGGTGGGTGTGCTTCTTGTAGGATCGTGTGTTGGGTTGTGGCGGGTGCGGTGGCGTAGTTGGTGGTTGTTGGCGTTGTTGGTTGTGATTCCGATTTTGGCGCTTTCGCTTGTGTCGCTGCGTCTGGACGTGTTTGTTGCTCGCTATATTTTGTCTGTTTCTGTGGTTGTTGTGGTGTTTGTGTCGGTGGCGGGTATGCGCTGGCGGCGTGTGGGTGTGGGATTGGTTGGACTGTTATGGGTGGGTCAGGTGGTGGCTCTTCATAGTTATTGGTATGACTATACGAAAAGCCCGGACTGGCGAAGCCTCTCTGCATATATCTTGCGAAATGCCTCACCGCATGACACGGTGATTCAGGCAGCAGCCGATGAAGCGTTCACTTTCTACTGTCAGGAATATCATTTGTCGGAAGATTGTGATCAGAAGCTTCCGGCTGGACCTGCTCAGCCCGCCGATGAAATTGTATCTGTCCTGACTATGCGAATAGCTTCATCGCGTGGAATTTGGTATGTCGCCAACCCGCCGGGCTGGTCAAACGCCGCCGTTGCCCTCGACTGGCTTCGCGCCAACTCACAGGAAGCACGCTCCGCGCGGTTCGCCGGGCTTCCTACCCGCTATTTTCTACCCTGGCAGGTGGATAGTGATGAAATCCGGCAAAGCCCGCTGGCGCGCTATCTCGACACGGCGGAACTCGCCGATCTCCGCGTCCTGCGCGAACCGGATGGCAGACTGGTCCTCTGGCTCTACTGGCAGCCGCTGGCAGCGACCGTAGCGCCGCTGAAAGTCTTCGTCCACCTGACTGACTCGCACGGCATCGTCGCACAAAGCGATCAGTTTCCTCAGGCGGGGCGTATCGATACAACAACCTGGCAGACCAGAGTCCTCTTCCGCGACATTCACACCATCGTCCTGCCAGACACCGCCCTGCAAAATAACGCGCTGATCGACTACAGGCTCGCCATTGGGCTGTACGATCCTGTAATCAATCAGCGCGTTGAGCTTGTTGACGGCTCAGACGCCCTCATCATGCCGGTCTCCGAAGTCCTTACAGAAACCGGCTGACGCTGTTCGCGAGAAAGCGCAGACGGCTCGCCCTACCCCATCTCGTCGAGGCGTTTCTGCCACTTCTCGGAAAGGCGCTTGTACGTCTCTTCGCTGATCTCTCCAGCGACGAGTTTGGCATCCAAACTGTCCAGTAGCGCCTGAACCTCTGCCTTCGTCTGCGGGTTCGCTGTCGCCGCAGGAGCGGGCTGGCTCGGCTGTTGTGCCGGCTGGTTCTGCCCCATCTGGTTCGCCATCATGTTCATCATCATCTGCTGCATCTGCATCTGCTGTTCCAGCATACGACGCTGCGCCTCGGCTGCGTCCGGGTTCAGCGTCGCGCCGAGCTGCTGTCCAACGCCGAGACCGATGCCGGCGCCCGCCAGCGCGCCGCCTGTTCCGGTGTTGCCCGCAGCCGTTTCTGCGATTCCGAAGCGCCGCTCGTTGGCATACCGCTCATAAGCCTCTGCCGTGACGTAGTTGCGCAGCTCGTCCAGCGTGACATCTTCCTTCGCCTTGAACGGATTGGCTTCAAAAGCCTTGATGCGCATACCGAGCGCCTGGAACTTCTCGTTCAGCTTCGCCAGCATCGCGCCTTCCAGGTCGCTCAACAGGCGGTTGGCATCCGGGACACTCGCTACGTTCGACTTCAGAATAAGCTCGGCAATGTCGCCGACTAGAAGCGCCTGGATGCGATCCTTGATGTCGCTCAGTCGAGTCACCGGCTTGCCGACAGCATACTGCTTGACGAAGCGCACCGCATCATCAATGCCGATGTCGATCACACCGAACGACTGTAGAAGAACAACGCCCATCCCCCGCCCAGGCGTTTCCATGACGATCGGAGGGTTTGTGCCCCAACCGACCTGAGGGAGGTCCTTCAGATTTACGAAGTAGAGATCGGCGGTGAACGGCGTGCGTCCGCTCGTCGCCAGCCCGATCAGCCCGGACAGGATCGGCAGGTTCGCAGTCGAAAGCGTGTGCCGTCCCGGTCCAAGACTGTCCAGGACCTCACCGCTGCGCACGAATACCGCCGCCTGGCTCTCGCCGACGATGACCTGTGATCCCAGTCGCCAATCGCCGCTGCCCTGCTGAGGTTCACGGTACGCCAGCTCGTCCGGCGCTATATTGGTATGATCGATTACGTCGATAATGCGCGGCATACGTCTTGCTCCTCTTCTCTAATGCTGTGCCCCGGCTGTCCGCACGGCAGCTCTAACCCGAAATGCTCTTGCTGATATTGACCAGCACATCCTCGCGAAGCGAAAAGGCTTCGTTCGCCTCGATGGTCAGACGATCCAGTACCGATATTGCCGAGGCGACCTCCTCGTTGGCAGTTACTGCGCTGTCCAGTGCTTCCAGCGCCTCCGCAAAGCGATCCGCATAACGCACCAACGCCTCATCGAAAGCGTAGATGCGCTCCAGATCATCCGCCTCCACCTTCACGGCTTCCATGAACCCCGAATAGCCGGGCGCAGCCGCTTTTACCCGATCATGAAACGTTTGCAGTTTGGTCTTGGCGCTCTGGGTCTTGCTCATATACCCCAGCCCGCCACCATCGAGCAGATTGCGCTCGATCTGCGCCAGACGGTCGATGCGCTGCCGCAGCTGATCAGCGATGTGGTCCCGGACCATGCGATCGGCGGTTCGACGCGCTGCCTTGTCCATGTACCCGCGAAACCCTGGAATCCGCGCCAGGAGCGATTCCACAGACCCGCGTTGGCTCACAATTTGATTGTACAGATCAGACATTACCCACTCCTTGAGTCGAAATACTGTCCCGCAGGGGGGAAAAGATCACGACAGGAAATACTCCGTGCCGCAGTACTTGCAGGCGACCACCCCCTTGCCAGCCAGGGTGATTTCTCCGCCGCAGTTTTTGCACTTGTCGAGGTTGCGCAGCCCCGCCGCCTCGGCGGAGTATAGCGTCCCTTCCTGCCAGTTGATATAGCCGCTGAATACCTGCAAGCCCACCAGCTGATGCACCATGTCCTTGACGTTATCGACGCTGATGCGCATTTCCAGAGCGAGATCGTTCACGCTCACCTGTCCCCGGCTCTTCACGATATCCAGAAGCCGCCGCTGCTTCTGCATGACGGACTCCTCCTGAGCTTGCGCACCCCCACGCACAAACAGGTAGACTCCAGAGCCAAGCAGCAGCGCCACCGGGATGAAGGCGATGCCCGCGCCGAGCAGGGCGCCGCCGCTGTCCAATGCTCCGGCGGATACTTGGCTCGCCAGCCAGAGTCCGCCAATCAGCGCGATCCCTAGACCGATCACGCCCAGGATGATGCCCACCAAACGTGTCTGATTCATGACACTCCTCGAATTAGCCAAACCCGCTCGACCCGCCGCCGCTGGAACCACCCCCGCTGAAGCCGCCGCCGCTCCACGAGCTGCCGCCGCCGCGCCAGCTTCCGCTCGACCCGCTTGACGCCTGCTGCGGTCGACTCGTCATCACGCGCGAAGCGTCGTTCAACATGCGCGTTAGCCCATCCGAGATGGATTGCAGTCCGCCAGACAATCCGCCAGACAAATCATCCAGCGATGCGCCGCCGCCCGCCCGCGCCAGTTCCCCCGGCAGCCCCACCCCATTCGCGCCGTCAAACGAACCGGACAGCGGAGTCCCAGGCATGTAGCCGCGCCGGTAGTGTCCGACATAAGTTGGATAATACCATGGAGGGATCGGCATGTCCTGAACCTGACTAAAAGCATTGACCCAGGTGCGGTCCAGCCCGAACGCAACGGCATATGGCAGATAATCGGCAAAACGCTCCTTCGCCTCCGACACCTCGGTCTGCTTATCCAGGTTTGCCATGTAGCGATAGAACGCCTTCCACTTCGCCGCCTCCTCAGCGCCCTTGCGCGTCTTTGCCGGCATTGCCGGTGCAGCGATGACGAAGCCGGCGGCGGGGATGAAGAGTGAGATAGGTATCAGCGCCATGCTAAAACCGTATTCCGAAGTCAGCGGAAAGAGGACGAATGCCCCCACCATCGCCAAACCGAACAGCAGCGCGCCGACCAAGCCATATCCCGTGCGCGTTGACTCCGGGTTGCTGGTGAAGAAACCCTGTTTCACCAGCTGCCCATAGAGCGCCTGCTGCGCCTTCGTGATATCTTTGTAGAAGGTCTCCTTGAGTGCCGAAAGATCGCGCTCCATCCGGTTGCCCTTGAACATACCCTGTACAAGCGCTCGTTCCCACGCTTCAAGGGAGTCGAAATTCTTGTCGGTGCGCTTGAAGGTGAACTGGCTCCCTCCCCCAAGACCAAACAAGCCTTCGCGCTTCTCCTCTTCGATCACCAGAAACCCGCGCTGGGCGAGATCCACAAATGTGGCGATAACGTCGCGCGGGTCCGCCCGTTCGTCGATCAGCGATCCAACGACAGCCGGGCGCAGATCAGACGGCGGCTCGGTCAGATATTCCGGCACGGGTCCAATCTCCGGATCGCGTCCTCGCGTGTTGTAGAGCAGAAAGATCCCCAACAGGCTGCCCAGCCCGATCAGGATAGAAATGACAATACCGGCAACGTTGAGCAGTGGCAGCGTATTCTCTTCAAATGCCCGCTGGGAATCGAAACCGCTCTGCCACCCTGCCTGACGCGCGTCTGGGTGGTGGGGATATTGAACACGGATGTCGAAGTATTGGCTCCCCGTGATCATCCCATTGGCGACTGCCGTGACCATCGCGCCTTCCACGTTCACTTCTGACGAAGCGCCGTATGTAACGACCGGATCGACTCCCTCGCGAGGAGCGTAACCGACTGGAAGTTCTACCGTGATCTTGCTGCGCTCGATGGGAAAACCAAAGTGATCGGAAGGAATCGCCTGCCACCACAGCTGATCGCCGTCCGGGTACACCCGCAGCGCCCCGGAGACCACATAGCTGATCACAAACGCTGCGGAGCCATTTGTGATGGGGTCTCTGAAATAATAGGTGATCTGCAGCTCATCGCCGTTGGGCTGCGCGCAGACTGTCCCTTCGTTGCCGGAACAGGACAAAACCAACGGTCGCCCATCCTGCGTGACGGCAACGTCGGTGATGCTGTCAAGATTAGTGTACGGAATGGCGCGGGAGCCAAAACGAAATGTCCCGGAAAACTGGATGTCGTACACTTCGCTGACTCGGAAGGCATTCTCGACCGGGTCTACCGAGTCGATGATGACATCCCAGCGTTTCCAGGTCACTGAGCGATCTTGAGCGGCGGCAGAGGCTAATCCGCTGAATACGAATCCAATGGTCAGAAGCAGGAACACGAGAGGTCGTCGTGAAGTCATCGCCTGTACCTGATGAAGCGCATCATACCCCTCATTATCCCGCCGTTTTGTCGACTGCGCCAACCCAATGGGTGGGGCTTGAGTAATGCGCTGCGCCCGCTGGCGCGTTCGTCAAGCCCGCGCTACGATTGTTTCAGGATATGCACTGTTTCTTCGAGGGGAAGACCATGCCCACTCACCGCAGGTTGCTGATCGTGCTTTGTTTTGCAGTACTCTTGCTCGCCGTCGGTGGCGCAGCGGCGCAGGGAGATACACCGCTGCCGCTTCCAACACCTGCCGGCGATTACACTATCTACACCGTTCAATATGGCGACACGCTGAGCATGATCGCCCTCCGTTTTGGTGTCAGCACGCGAACCCTGATTCGCGCCAATCGCCTGGGCAACGCCAATTTCATCAAGTCCGGGCAAATATTGTATATCCCGACGGAAAACCTCCCCTTTGTCGAAGCTTCAGCCGACGGCGCAGAGGGCGGCGATGCGCAAATCGCGACGCCGGCGACTGCCGAAATACCGCCGGTCGAGGCGACGCCGGCGACTACCGAAATACCGCCGGTCGAGGCGACGCCGGCGACTACCGAAATACCGCCGGTTGAGGCGACTCCATCTGCGCAACCACAGGGAGAGCAGCCGGCGCAAACTCCTGCCGGATCCGAGTTGCCGCAGGAGGAGCCCCCCCTACCCGAAGGCAAGGCGACACCTGTCACACCAGCCGAACTTATGCCCACAACGGCTTCTGAGGTCTCTGCCCTGAGCGCCATCCCTCCCCAGCCGATGCAGTTCGGGATTGAACTTTTCTCCTCGCCTGAGGGTGCAGCAATGGATGCGGCGGTTTCGGAGGTTTTGGGTGCGCGGTGGGTCAAGGTGATGGTGGATTGGGGGGAGATGGAAGCGGTTCCGGGTATCATTGACTATACGAACCTTGATCCGGTAGTCGATGTCCTCGCAGCCCAGCAGTTCCAGATACTGCTGACGATCTCCGGCGCACCCGGCTGGACCCGCTCTACCCAGGAGGAAAGCGGTCCGCCGGATGACATGAGCCTGTTCGCCGATTTCCTGGTAGAGTTCGCGTCGCACTACATTGGGCGCGTGTCAGCCTATGAGATATGGAATGAGCCGAATCTGCGCCGCGAATGGAACAGCGCGGTCAATCCGCTCAGCGCACTCTCTTACGCGCAGATGCTCCAGTCCGCTTATACCGCTATCAGGTCCGTCGATTCCTCGGTGCAGATCATCAGCGCGGGGCTTGCCCCCACCGGCATCGATGATGGCTTCAATGCCATCAATGATCGCCGTTTCATCGCCGAACTGATGCAGGCTGGGCTGAGCGATTTCGCGGATGGAATCGGAATGCACCCCTTCGGTTTCGCCATTCCCCCTGAATTCACCTGCTGCGAAGCCCCCGAAGGGGTGGAGTCACACACCGGCGATCCCAGTTTCTATTTCAGTTCAATGCTTCAGGTGTACAGCGCCACCGCCGCATCGGCTTCTCCCGCCCTCCCGTTGTGGGTCACCGCTTTCGGGTGGGGTATTGCCGAACCGGGGACTGACGTACCGCGAAACTTCGCCTATGTCACCTACAACACTCCTGAAGAGCAGTCGGCATTCACCCTTGCGGCGCTTGATCTGGCGAAAGAAATCGGCGCGGTGCGCGTCATGATTCTGAGCAATCTCAACGGCTGCAGCGTTGAAACGACCAACGCCGAGATATGCTATCTCAGTATCAACCCGCCTGGGGGCGCGCCGCGCCCGGTTTATGAAGCGCTCCGACAGCGCGCCCAGGCTGAAGGCTAGCCGTAAAGAAAGCAGGTCTATGGGAGACGTCACACAGGCGCGGTTGGGACGTTACGAACTGCGCGAGCGCATTGGCGCCGGCGGTACCGCACGGGTCTACAAAGCCTATGACCCCACCCTGGGTCGCTTGGTCGCCATCAAGGTGCTGTATGAACACCTTGCCGAAGATGCGACGTTTCAGGAGCGATTCGAACGCGAAGCGAAGATCATTGCAGCGTTCAACCATCCGAATATCGTCCAGGTTTTCGACTTCAGCGTCGAACCGCGCGCTGAAGGTGCGCTGTGCTATATGGTGATGTCCTACATCCCTGGCATGACGCTGCGCACACTGCTGGAAGAGACAGCGCGACGCGGGGAAAGCCTTCCGAATGCGCGCATCCTGTCGATCATGCGCGACATCGCCGCCGCCTTGGGATATGCACACGAACACGGCATGGTCCATCGTGACGTGAAACCCGGAAATGTGATCATTCGCGATGACGGGCGAGCGATCCTCACCGATTTTGGGATCGCTCGCATCCTCCGCACGGAGCGTCTCACCCAGCAGGGTGTCACGACCGGTACGCCGATCTATATGTCGCCGGAACAGGCTGCGGGCGAACCCGGGGACGCCCGCAGCGATCTCTACTCCCTCGGAATCATCCTTTTTGAGATGATGACCGGCAGCCCTCCCTTCAACGACGACAACAATTTGTCCGTCATGCTCAAACACCTCAACACCCCGATCCCTCGACTCTCCGCGCTGCGAGGGACCATTTCCGCCAAAGCCGACGCCTTCTTCAGCCGGGCATTGGCGAAAAATCCTTCCGACCGCTTCCAGACCGCAAGCGAATTGGCGGCAGCACTCGCCGGGTTATTTCCCGAACCACAGGATGATGTAACAAACCTCCTGCCCGCGACAAATCGCAGCGCAGCGGCTCCGCCACGCGCCGGCGTCGGCGAACGAGGCAAACACACCTCATTGGCGATCCCGCTCCTTACCCCAAGGACCCCCACCGCCGGGATCATCGCCCTCGTCGGTGTGGCGGCGGTTCTTATCGTCATCCTGCTGATGGCGGTAGCGCGCAACGGCGTAGTTTCACCTGAAATCCAGGCGTCTGTCGACAGCGTCCCTTCAATGACCGGGGACATCTACTTCACTTCCACCTTCGCATCCGACGATCCCTTTAACGAATACTGGCTGCGCGCCCAGACCAACGCCCTCGACTCCGCGCTTACCCCTCAGGGGCTGCTGCTGGAAAACCCCACGCCCAACACCGCCGCGACCCGTATCTTCGGCATGAGTACGAGTTACGAGGACATCTCCATCGCCATGAATGCCCAGTTGGTTGCCGGCAGTCAGCGTGCCAGCGCCTACGGCATCGTCTTTCATTATCAGGACGAGGATAACTACTGCGTCTTCGCCGTCGACGGCGTTGGGCGTTTTAGCATCTGGACGCGCGCCGCAGGGGTATGGCGTGAACTGCGCGGGGGAGCTGAACACTGGACCGAAAGCAGCACGGTCAAGCCAACGGGCGAGACCAACAACCTGGCGGTCACTGTGCTGAACGGGGAGTTTACCGCCTATGTCAACAATCGCCGCGTCACCCGCGTCAGCGATTCAACCTTCACAGGGGGACAGATCGGCATTTACATCGCCAGCGATAATGGCGACGCCAGAGTCCTCGTGGAGCGCTACCGGGTCTTTTCCAGCGTGCCCTCGATGACTTCGCCCTCCGGCTGATTGTCAGCCGGCAAAGCGCGCCTGGAAGACCAGAATATACAGCGGGATCAGGCATGCCACCGCCATGAACGCCACCATCGCCAGCAGTATCGTCACGACATCCAGCGCCGGCGGTACACGCTGAGGTGGCTGGACGTGCGCGTTCGCTGCCGGCGGATAAAGCTGGCTGGTATTGCCGCTGAAAGGCTGACCGCCGGCGGTCGGCTGATGGGTGGCTCCGCCAAAAGCTGGACGCTGCGCCGCAAAAGGTTGGGCTGGCGCGCTTGGGGCGAGATCGACGCGTTGAGTCGGTGGGAGCGGCTCAACCCCTCGCGGCAGCGGCGTCGAGCCGCTGGGCGGAGGGGGCATCTGCGCCCCCTGCCAGCCGCTGGCTTTCGTGCTGTAAGGCGGCAGCGGTATGCCCGGCTGAGATACCGGCGGAGGTGTCGCCTGCCGCTCGTTTCCGCTGCCTTTTCCAGACGATGCGATCGTCGGTGACGTGTTTCCCGGTGGCGCACTTAAGGATGACGAAAGCTGCTCCGCTCCGCCGCGCTCGATCAACCCTTCGAGGATGCTCTTCAGTTGATCCGCCATCCGGTAGCGCTGTTCCGGTTCCTTGCTCATCGTCTTGTAGACGATACGCGCCAGGCTTTCGGGCACTGCCGGGTTGTGATCTGTAGCCAGCGGGATAGGATCGCGGATGTGCGCCATCGCCAGTTCCTGCTGGTTCTGACCGCTGAAGGGCAGCCGCCCGGTGAGCAGCTCAAACAGCACAATGCCTATCGAGTACACATCAGACGCCGGCGTCGGGCGTTCGCCCCGCGCCTGTTCTGGCGCAAAATAATGCGGGCTTCCCCACACGACCGCTTGCCGTTCGCCCGGCTGCGATGTCGTCAGTGCTTGGGCGATGCCGAAATCCGTCACCTTGACCATGTCATCGCGAGTCACCAGGATATTCTGGGGCTTCACATCGGCATGGACCAGCCCCGCCCGGTGCGCGAAGCCGATACCGGCGCACAACTGGATGCCTAGCTTGATCGCGCGGATGATCGGCAGTGCCCCTTCTGTCTTGATCGCCTTTTTCAGGTCACTGCCATCGACAAACTCCATCACGATGTAGTGCGTCGGACCATCTTGACCAACATCGTAGACCGTCACGATGTTCGGGTGCTGCAAATTGGCGACGCTGCGCGCCTCGTTGCGAAAACGCGCGAGGAACGATGGGTCGGCGGTCAGGCTGGGGCGCAGGATCTTGATGGCAACCTGTCGACCGAGCATCTGGTCGATGGCTTTGTAGATCACCGCCATCCCGCCGCTGCCCTGCTGAGCGATCAGCCGATAACGTCCATTCAAAATTGTTTCGCTCGCCACGCTGCTGCATCCTTACTTCTATGGTCGAGTCATCGGATCAAACAGGCGTTGGTATTCTAACAGCGCGCTCCGGTCCGTCATACTGCCAATGTAATCTGCCACAATGCGCGCCATCGAACGGGTGATCCCTTCCAGGCGCGTCTCCGGCGGCAGCTGGCGCGGGTCCTGCATCAGGGTGTGAAACAGCGATTCGATGAACCGCTCCGCCCTTTTCTTCATCCGAACCACCCGGAAGCTGTAATACATATGTTCGTAAAGGAAGGCTTTCAAGCCTTTCGCCATCACCGCCATCTCTTCGCTGTGACCGACCAGGGGTGCGCTGCTGCGCTGGATCGCTTCCGGGCTTTTGGGGTCCAGAGCTTCAACCCGCCGCGCCGTCGACTCAATCAAGTCGTTCACCAGCAGCCCGACCAGTTCGCGGATCAGCGCATGGCGGCTGACTTCCGGCAGCGGCACACCGGGTCTGACCACCCCATCTACCACCCTCTCCCAGATGGCGAGTCCTTTCAGCATTCCCGGCAGAATCAGCCCGGCGCTTAAGCCGTCGTCGAGATCGTGCGCGCTGTAGGCGAGTTCGTCCGCCGCATTGGCGATCTGCCCCTCAAGGCTTGCCCTCAGCGCCGGGTCCAGTCCGGCAGCGGCACTGAGATCGTAATGTGTCTCGTGCTTGGCGATCCCGAACAGCGTCTCGTGCGTCAGATTCAGTCCCGGAAACTCAGCATAGCGCCGCTCAAGCGCGGTCACCACACGGTAGCTCTGTAGGTTGTGATTGAAACCGCCGTGATCCTTCATCAGGGCGTTGAGCGTCTCTTCGCCGGAATGTCCGAATGGAGGATGTCCGAGATCGTGTGCCAGGCAGATCGCCTCGACCAGGTCCTCGTTCACACCCAGCGCCCGCGCCACCGTCCGTCCTATTTGTGCCACTTCCAGCGTATGCGTCAGCCGTGTGCGGAAGTAGTCACCCTCATCGTTGACGAAGACCTGAGTCTTGTACTCCAGACGGCGAAATGCGGCTGAATGGATGATCCGGTCTCGGTCTCGTTGGTACGCTGTCCGGTAGACCGACTCCCCCTGCGGATACCGCCGACCTCGGCTGTGCTGGCTACGCAGGGCATACACTGCCAGCGCCGCATCCTCAATCTTCTCGTAATCCTCGCGTTTTCGCAGCACGCTCATAAGCATCTTTCCTGCTCAATTCCCACCAGAGCCGCTGTCCTCAGCTTCCGGCGTCTCGCCGACCTCTACCGTCTCCGCCGGCTCAGGGTCGCTTGTCGCCGCAAGCGTGCTAACCGGGCTGCCTGCCGCTTCCAGAGTCGCATCCACCTGCGCCTCTTCCGTCTCAATGGCTGCTGGCGTCGGGGTAGCCTCTTCATCGCCCGCCCCGACCGGCTCCGTCGCTTCAGGCGAAACAACTTCGCTGCCCCCCAACGGGGCGACGACGTTATAGCGCACCAGGTAGGTGACAATGCCCAACACCGATGTCGCCAGCCACAGCGCCATCGTGATCTGCATCACTCGCTTGGCATGGGTCCACCAGTAGGGGCGCAGATTGCGCTCGCCGCGCTGCTTCGCCGCGGCGACCGACCGATCTTCAATCGCCATGCGCACCATGATGAACGTCGCGAGAATCTGCGCCGGAAGCCCCAGAAGCGCATGGACCGTCGGCATCAGATACCTCAGATTGTCCGGCTGCCTGCCAATATTGTCAACGACATCGAACTGGTACGCCACCGCCATCAGCAGCAGGATCAGCACCCAATTCAGCAAGGTAACGCTGTTCATCAGCGCCTGATGGTGCGGGCGGTGCTTGCCGTGCCGCGCAAAATAGAACCCGATGATCATCGCCGGGATGATCAGCAGCACGTAGGCAACCAGTGTGATATCTGCCATCAGACTCGCGCCGGTCCCCAGGAATCCCTGCGGCTCCAAGTAAAGGTTCACGTAGGCTCCTCTGAAGAGTGGTGGATGAACAATGAGCGTGCAATTGTCCCATTTGTTATATCATGTTTAGCGACTCGGTGTATCGCACCCATTCTTGGAAATAGTTACTACGCAAGCACTGATCCGAAGGGGGAAGCTGTGAAGTATTCCTATCAGGAACTCGACGACATCGACAAGGCGATCCTGTCGGAGCTTCAAACCGACAGCAGCATCAGCAACGTGGAGCTGGCGCGCCGCGTCTCACTCTCGCCGCCTGCCGTCCATGCCCGCATCAAGCGGCTCGAAGAACTCGGATTCGTTCGCCAATACGTCGCCCTTCTGGATCGGGAGAAGCTCGGTTATGACATGCTCTGCCTGGTCAACGTGACGCTTCAAGTTCACCAGATGCAGACTATCGATGTCTTTCGCAGCGCCATTGCCCAGATGCCCGAAGTCTTGGAATGCTACTTCGTCACCGGCGAATTCGACTATCTGCTCAAGGTTGCCGTCCGCACCCGCAAGGAATTGGAGTCGTTCCTCATGGAAAAGCTGACGCCCATTCCGGGAATCGCTCGAATCTCTACCAGCATCGTGCTGACCGAAGTCAAGTTCTCAACAGGCTTGCCGCTCGACTAGCCTGCGACGTGCGCCGCTTTGTCAGAACGGGTCAATCGCCCGCCGCCGGTTCGCCAGCTTGAGTCAGACTGGGGTTACAATGAAAGCGACCATTTGGGTGAAAAAAGAGGTGTGCCATGCGCCGTCTGCTCGTCATATGCGGCATGCTGATGCTCTCGTTTGCGTCGGGCTTCGGCTCGGCGGGCGCGCAGGCGTTTCGTTACGCCGCCCCGCCTATCACGCGGATTGACCTGAACACATTCGAACCCCTGCCTCCGGGCGTCCCCACCGATGTATTCTTCGGCGGTCTGGGCGGCGGCGAGGGTGAAATGCTGCTCGTTCCGCCTGGACTATATTGGGAAACAGCCCCCGACGCACTGGTCGCCGGGGATGGCGCCTATTTTGCTGCCTGCGGCTACAGTTCAGACGCGCCCCCATCCGCCTTTTTGGCGCTGCCCAGCAGCGGACAGATCACGGTCATCGTCAACCATTATTTCAATACGTCCAACTGCTTTGACTTCTATCTGGAATGGTCTTATGGCATGGAACTTGGAATCTACACGCTCACTCTAAATCACCCGGATGGCGTCCTTTCGTACACCTTCGGTGTTGATTACCCGTTTTGCTGGCAGTACACGCGCACGCAGGACGATCTTGAGTGGGTTATGGGGCTGGAGCCGAACGAGCAGATCACCTTTTACTTCTACGCATTCACTGATCCTTCGAGTTCTGCAACACAGTTCGTCGCGCAGCGCAGCCTCAGCGCCGATTCCGAGGGAGTGATCGCGCTGGACATTCGAGTCGGGCGTACCGCTCCCTTCGCCCGCGAAGACCTGGTCTTTGCGACGGCGGGCGTCGGAAGGAACTACTACGACATCCTGCCAGCGGTCGACAGCCAGACGTTCGCCGACATGGGATTCGTCTTTCAGCCATACATTCCGCCCGAACCCGCTCATCCCCACCTCGGCATTGGCGCAGGCTTCTACGTCAGTCAGGACGCGCGCGGCGTCTCGTGTGACGGTGATTTTTCGACTTTTGCCCAAACCCAGCCAAACAGCAGCATTCCGCTCTACGATCAGATCAACAGCGCCAACAGCGTAGGATCGCTGGCAGGCGGCATGGTGATCGAAGTGCTGGAATCGCACCCTGTCTATTCTGGCGCACGGGTCTACGTTTGGAAGCGCATCCGTGCCGAAGATGGGCAAGTCGGCTGGACGCCATCCAACGAATTTGTCGAAGTCTATCCTCGCAGTGAGCCTGGGGTGCGGGCAAGGCTGGAACCAGGAGCCGTCTTTGACAGCGCTTCTGGGGTCTATCGTCCCGGTCCCCAACCCATCTTCGACAGCCCGCAGGGGCAGATCATCCGTCAGCAAAGCGCCGGCAGCGAGGTTGTCCTCTTGGAGGCTGCCACGCTCGATGTCGGCGAGTGGTGGCGCGTGCGTCTCGATGACGGTGCGGAAGGCTGGCTGCCCAGCTTCGATTCGGCGCTCTTCTCCCCCACGTTCGAAGCCCTGCCCTGGGCACCGGTGGGGAGCGGCGGCGCTCCTGGCGGGGGTGCGGGCGGACAGCCTGCCGCGTTGTGTCCGGGTTCGCCGCCCCCGCGCCTGTCGCCGGGTCGGATCGGTCGCGTCCTCCCCGGCGACCCCAACCGGCTGCGGGCTGCGCCAGAGTCCGGCAGGGTCATCGACAATATCCCTGGCGGGGCGGCGTTCACGGTGTTGGGGGGACCTCAGTGTGGCGCGCAAAGTGGCTTGACCTGGTGGCAGGTGGAATACAACGGTCAGGTCGGCTGGACGGCGGAAGGTCAGGCGAACATCTACTGGCTGGAACCGGTGGGATAGTCTTGTTACTTCTGGCTGCGGGTGCGCCGGGCGCGCCCGCAGTCTCAGCCAGGCGGTTGAGCGTCAAGCTCCGCCTGCGTCTCGGTAATCACGTCGGCAAGATGCGTCTGTCCCTCCGGGTCGAGCGCAAGCGCTGCCCGATAGGCGGTGATGGCATCTTCCAGCCGTCCTCCGTCATAAAAGGCGTTCCCCGCTTCGACCCAAAGCGCCGCGCCCAATGCCGGGAACTCGGTGAAGTCAAACGGGACGCGCGCCTCTTCTTCCGCAAATACCGCCCGGTCATAGACCGCCAGCGCCCCATCGAGCCGCCCGGTTTCCATCAGCATCTTGCCATATCGAAAATTGGCATAGGCGAGTTCATCCGGCAGGACAATCAGCGGTAGAAGTTCTTCATAGGCTGCCGCCGCCGCATCGATGTCGCCCCGCGCACGTGCCGCTTCAACCGTGACCTCCAACAGGCTGCGCTGAATAAGGAGCGCCCGTTCTTCCAGTCCGGTGAGTTCCAACGCCTGACTGTATCCGGCGCGCGCCCCTTCATAGTCGCCCTCGTAGCGAGCGATCAGCGCCAGGCGCGCCGTCGCCTCCGCAGCCAGCTCCTTGATGCGCAGATTCGCGCCGTCGTCGTAAAGGCTGATCACCTGCTCGAACTGCGCCCGCGCCCGCGCTGCTGCCTCGGTCTCGCCGGAAAGCATTCGAATCACTTCGACCTGCCCTACTCCAAACGCGACCTTCGCATCGATATCCGCACTCTCGGGGCTATCCGGCGCGCTGAGGGCGTTCTGGAAAGTCGTCTCGATAGCATCGAGTGCCCCCGATTCGAGATCGAAGCTGCGAGAAACCCGTGAGGATTCCATTGCCAGCAGATATTCCGCCGTGCCCAACCCGGCATAGGCGCGTGCATAATCCGGGTTTTCGCCCAGCGCCGCCCGGAAGTCCGCCTCTGCCTGGGCGATCAATTCCGGCAGCCGGCGCACTTCGCGCAGCTCGCTGCCGCTGAATCCCCGGCTGACGATCAGGTTATAGTTGCCGATGGCGCTGTTCCCCCGCAAAACAAACATGACATCTCTGCCGACCACGTCCTGATTCAGCGAAAGCGCGGTGCCGAAAGCGCGGCTCGCCGAATCGTAGTTAGCGGTGATCATCTGCACCAGTCCCTGGGTGATGAACGCCAGGACCTGCGAGCGGTTGGAAAGCTCGCCGCTCAGCGCCCGCGACTGGTCGATATTCCGCGCATACAGCGCCGAAGACAGCCCAAATCGACCATACAGCTCGCTCAATTCGGGCCAGGTATCGGTCACGTAGAATTCTGGTTGGACCGCTACCCTGCTGCCGGACTCGCTGACCACGCCGTAGACGACGATGTCAGCGCGCGCATTATGGGCTTCTTTCAGCCGCTGCACTAGCGCTGCCGCGTTCGCTTCGCGCTCTTCCAGCGTCGCCCCAGCCACAGCCCCAACCTGCGCCGGCGACCAGACGCCGACATCGACCGTCAGATCGTTCCGCACCGCGTCAAGGCGCTGCACGAAGCTGGTATAAAGCGCTTCCGAAAGCACATGGACATCCGCCTGGGCGATGTCCGAGCCGGGAAGCGCCGAAAAACCGGCGATGGCGACGTTGAAGCCGTAGTTCTGAATTGGCGCGATAGAGGGTGTAGAGAGGCGTGGCAGCGCAATCAGCGCCGCCGCGATGGCGACGAGCATCAATACAAACAGAAACCAGAACGGGCGGATCACCTGATCCATGATGCGCCGCGCCGGGCGCTCCCAGCGCACGATCTGCAAATCAAGATCGTTGATCAGCGCGCGGCGAAGCTGCTCCTCGTCGTTGAACGTTCGGTACAGACCGCGAAGGGGCGCATCTGGTCCTTCGAAGCGATGAAAGAACTCCTTGACCAGCGCCATCTGCTGCGGATCCGCGTCCGGCAGCGGCGGAGCAGTACAGCGATACAGCAGCAAGGTCGGGGTTTTGCGCCGCTGATACGATCGATACGCCTCGTAGAACTCGTACTCCGTTCCGCTCAGGTAGGGTTTGCCGGTATCGGGGTTCATTGCCGAAAGCGGCGTACCCATCCGCGACCACAACATGCAGACCAGGATGTCGGCATGATGCGGTTGGATCATCTCACGGTTGACGACTTCTTGCGGACCTTCGCCGGTCAGCGCCGGCGCATGTTCCTCATACAGGTAGGGCGAAAACTTGTAACGGTCACGAATCGTCGGGCGTTCGTTCAACGCACGGACCACATCGGCGACGACCGCGCGTGCTTTGCGCAGGTCGCTCGGCGAAGAGACGAACACTTTGACGTTTCTCATGCCCTATCCTATCATCCTGACGCTGCCTGCGATACCGCTCAGAGCTTTTCGTAAAACAGGTCATGCACGTAGCAGTATCCCCACTCCTCACCCAGCTCCAGCGACCGGATCATCGCATGTCCCGTCTCGTGAAAGTGCTTGGTGGCATGCTTGTTCTTTGAGGAGTTGCAGCAGCCAACATGCCCACACTCCAGGCAGACCCGCAGATGAACCCAGGTATCGCCTGATTTCAGGCATTCTTCACACCCGACCGTCCGGGGAGCGGCGTTCTTTCGCTGTAGATAGTGATCGCAGGGTTGCATCGTTCTCTGGTCCTCACGTTAACTCAGTTGATCCGCTAAGGAAGATGTTCGAACATCGGGCGTGGCGCTGCGGTCGGCATGCAGGTCCACCTCATTGTACGGCGAATCTCACTCCATTGCTGGAAGTCGCCGCAGCGCGATTTCTCGCAGACTCTAGCGTTCGGTGCTGCGTTCCCGATGGCGTCGCGCCAGTTCGGTATCGATCTCCGCCAGGGTGATACCGCGTTCGTTCATCAGGACCAGCAGATGAAAGAACAGATCGCTGATCTCGGCGATCTGTTCCTGCTTTCCCTGGCTCAGCGCGGCGACGATGACTTCCGCCGCTTCTTCTCCAACCTTCTGCGCCATCCGGCTGACGCCCCCATTCAGCAGAACGTTGGTGTAGCTCCCTTCGCGGGGATTCTCCCGACGATCTGCGATCAACCTCTCGAGGGTGGCGATCATGTCACTCATGGTTTGCGAACATCCTCATTTCTTCTCTGATAGCGTCGAAAGGTCATGCAGCGTTCTGTAAAAGCAGGAGATCGCCCCGGTGTGGCAGGCGGGACCTGCCGGTTCGACCTGAATGAGCAGTGTATCCGCGTCGCAGTCCACTGCGATGCTGACCACGCGCTGCACGTTTCCGCTCGTTGCCCCTTTGTGCCACAATTCACCCCGGCTTCGGCTCCAGAACACCGTCTCGCCGGTCTCCAGTGTCCGTGCCAGCGATTCGGCGTTCATATACGCCATCATGAGTACCTGATGCGTCTGCGCATCCTGGACGATGGCTGGGATCAGCCCGGAATCGTCCCACTTGAGGAGCAGCCGAAGCTGCTGATCGGTTGTCGCGCTCACAGAACCTCCCATCCGCCGAGGCGTACAGGGATGCCCTGCGCGGTTAGATAGCGCTTCAGATCACCGATGCGCAGTTCGTTGTAATGGAACAGGGTCGCCGCCAGCGCCGCATCCGCCAGCCCTTTCTGGAATGCCTCGCAGAAATGAGCCATCGTCCCTGCCCCACCGCTGGCGATCACCGGAATATTCACCGACTGGGCGATCATATGGGTCAGGTCCAGATGATAGCCCGCTTTCGTGCCATCACGGTCCATGCTGGTCAGCAGGATTTCACCGGCGCCGCGCCGTTCGACTTCCCGCGCCCAGGCGATCGCATCAAGCCCGGTCGGTGTTCGCCCGCCGTTGATGAAGACCTCGTAGCGCTGCGCCTGCTCATCCCATTTCGGGTCGATGGCGATGACGATGCACTGGCTGCCAAATGCCCACGACGCCTGGTTGACGACATCGGGGTTGCGCACGGCGGCGCTGTTGATCGACACCTTGTCCGCGCCAGCCAGCAGCGTCTCGCGAATGTCCTCGATGGTTCGAATCCCACCTCCGACGCAGAACGGGATGAAGATGCTGTCGGCAACCTGCCGCACCATATCCAGCATCGTGTTTCGCTTCTCGTGCGATGCCGTGATGTCCAGGAAGACCAGTTCATCTGCGCCCTCGCGGTCGTAAACCATCGCCTGCTCAACCGGGTCGCCGGCGTCACGCAGATCGACGAAGTTCACGCCTTTGACCACCCGCCCGTCCTTGACATCCAGGCAGGGAATGATCCGCTTCGCCAGCATCAGCCCATCCTCCCGGCATGTTCGCCAACATCTGTGCGCGTCGTCATCATCCTGCCGCTGCCTCCAACGCCTGACTCAGCGTAAACGCTCCGGTGTACAGCGCCATCCCGATCACCGCGCCGGCGACAATTCGCCCATCTGCAAGACGGCGCACGTCCGTCAAAGTAGCAACGCCACCGGAAGCGATGACCTTCAACCCCGTATCGACCGCCAGCGCCTCCGTCGCGTTCACGTTGACACCGTCCAGCATGCCGTCTCGGCTGACATCGGTGAACAGCGCATACTGCACGCCAAATGTCGCCAGCAGCCCGCCCAGCTCCGCCGGCGTCATCGCCGATGGCTGCTGCCAGCCATGCGTCACCACCACCCCATCACGGGCATCCAGCGCGACGCAAACCGCTTCGCTGCCATGCGCTTCCACCGCCTCGCGCACGATCTCCGGGTTCTGTGCGGCGACGGTGCCCAGGACGACCCGCCCCGCACCGGCATCGACCGCCCGACGAATCGCCTTCAGGTCACGCAGCCCGCCGCCGAATTGAACCTTGACGGGTAGCGCCGCGATCTGTTCCAGAACCCTCAGGTTCTGGTTGCTCTCGCCAAACGCTCCATCCAGATTGACGACATGCAGCCAGCCTGCGCCCTCGTCCAACCAGCGCCGGGCGACATCCCCCGGGTGATCCGAAAAGACGATCTCCTGGTTCCGGTCGCCCTCGCGCAGGCGAACCACTCGCCCGCCGCTCAGGTCAACCGCCGGATAGATGATCATACTGCCGCCTCCAGCCTTTCAGTCATCGTCAGAAAATTCGCCAGCAGCCGCAGCCCGGTTTGCTGGCTCTTTTCAGGATGGAACTGCACGCCATAGATATTGTCGTGGGCGACTCCCGCACAGAAAGGAGCGCCATAATCCGCCGTGATCAGCACATCCTCCGGGTTCGCCGGGACGCAGTAGTAGCTGTGGACGAAATAGGCATGCTGCCCCGCTTCGAGGGCTTCAACCAGGGGAGAGGGGCGTGTGACGCACAGGGCATTCCATCCCATGTGCGGCACTTTCAACCCTGGGCGTTCAGGAAAGCGTGTGACCCGTCCCGGCAGCAGCCCAAAACCGGCATGTTCGCCCATTTCATCGCTGGTCTCGAAAAGGAACTGCATGCCCAGGCAGATACCGAGATACGGTATGCCCAGACGGACTGCATCCTTGATCGGCTGGACGAGGTGCTGTTCGCGCAGTTTCTCCATACACGCGCCAAATGCCCCGACTCCGGGCAAAATGATTCGCGTCGCCCCCTTCAGCTCATGGGGCTGCTTCACGATGCGCAGGCTGTCCACCCCCAGGTGCGCCAGCGCGTGTACCACGCTCCGCAGATTGCCCGCGCCATAATCAACAACTGCCAGCATAGGGCGGCTCCCTTCCGTCTCCAAACAAAAAACCCCGCGACGCCGCGGGGTTTAGGTCTCGTTCATACGGCACAGCCTGACGAGAACTTACACCAACACGCAGGGCGCGTTTGGCTTATCAGGATAATGCTGATGATAACTGCTCATAGAGAAGTCCATGCCGCGCATTTTAGCCGCTTCGCAGATGGAAGTCAACCAGACGGACGGACTGCATCTTCGACGGCGTGCTGCATACATGCGGACTTTCGCTATAATGGCGTCGGCATAGTAGGGTTTTGGAGCGCGCCATATGCGCAGGACAATTGCGCTGCTGACAGACTTTGGCTTGCGAGACTCATTTGTCGGCGTGATGAAGGGCGTCATCGCCCGCATCTCCCCGGAAGCCAATGTCATCGACATCTCCCACGCCGCGCCGGCGCAGGATGTCCGCGCCGGCGCGCTGATGCTTCTTGCCAGCTATCGCCATTTTCCGACAGACGCCATTTTCGTGGCGGTGGTCGATCCCGGCGTGGGCGGCGCGCGCCGTCCTATGGCTGTGCGCGCAGGGCAGCAGGTCTTCATCGCGCCCGATAACGGCATCCTGTCCTATGTCCTGCAGGAGAACCAGGCGCTTGAGCCAAGGCTGCTGGATAACCCTGCATTTCACCTCCCACAGGTCAGCAATACGTTTCATGGGCGTGACATCTTCGCCCCGACTGCTGCGCACCTGGCATCCGGGGCAGCCTTTGAAGATCTCGGTTCGCCGCTGACCCACTGGCATCTGCTGGAAGCGCCGGTACTCAGCGCCGAAGGGGACCGCCTGCGCGGCGAGGTGCTGCATATCGACCATTTTGGCAACGTCATGACCAGCATCGGGCGCTTCGAGTGGCTGGAAGACGATCATCTGCGGCTCGAACCGGCGTTCGGCGCAGCCCTGCCGGCGCGCGTTTCCCTGGCACGGCGCTGCGCCCTGACCATCAGCGACACGCATCTCGACGGCGTGCGCCGAACTTACGGCGAAGCCTATCCTGGCGCAGCGCTGGCGCTGATCGGCAGCAGCGGTTTTCTGGAACTCTCCATCAACCTGGGCAGCTTCGCCGAAGTGTTCGATGTCCACACCGGCGATTCTGTCATCCTTGAAGCGGGGTAATAGGATGCGTCATCAGCAGTTTGTCATAGAGGGCGGGCATCCGCTCAACGGCGAGACCACCGCCAGCGGCAATAAGAATGCCGCCCTCAAGATGATTCCGGCATGCCTGCTCACCGACGAGCCGGTCATCCTTTACAACGTGCCGGATATCGGCGACGTGCGCAGCATCATCGCCATCCTGCGCTCGATTGGCGCAGCCGTCGACTGGCTCACCCCCAATACGCTGCGCGTTCATGCACAGAACATCCACACCTCGGAAATCGACGCGGCGCTGACCAGCCGTCTGCGCGCCAGCATCGTCCTGGCGGGTCCGATGCTCGCTCGCTGTGGCAGAGTCACCCTTGGGCTGCCCGGCGGCGACAGCATCGGTGAGCGGCGCATTGACATGCATGTCTACGCGCTGACCCGGCTCGGCGCAAAAGTCTCGTTCGACGGCGCGGTGCGCATCACAGCGGATGGGCTGCACGGCGCACACATCATCCTTGTCGAAGCCAGCGTGACGGCGACCGAAAACACCGTGATGGCGGCGGTCCTCGCCGCCGGCACGACGATCATTGAGAACGCCGCCAGCGAACCTCATGTACAGGATCTCTGCAAGCTGTTGGTCGCGATGGGCGCGCAGATCGAAGGAATCGGCTCCAACCGCATCACCATTCACGGTGTCGAGCGCCTGCACGGAGCCGAGGCGCGCGTCGGCGCGGACTTCATGGAGGTGGGCAGCCTGATCGGCGCGGCGGTCATGACCGGCGGCGATCTGCTGATACACCAGGCAGATCCGGACTATCTCTCGACCATCGCCCTGGTCTTTGACCGCCTGGGCGTACATTGGGAGGTCATTGGCGACGATATTCGCGTTCCGGCGCATCAGGAGCTGACCATCAAGCCCGACCTGGGCAGCCGCATTCCGATCATCAAGGCGCAGCCCTGGCCCGCTTTTCCCTCGGACCTGATGAGCGTCGCCCTGACCGTTGCCACCCAGAGCGCCGGCGCAGTGCTGTTTCACGACTGGATGTATGAGAGCCGCTTCTTCTTCACTGACCGTCTGATCCGCATGGGGGCGCGCATCACCCTGTGCGATCCGCACCGCGTGCTGGTCCAGGGTCCTACGGCGCTGGTTGGGCAGGCGAACATCACCAGCCCCGACATCCGCGCCGGCATGGCAATGCTGCTCGCCGCCCTCGCCTCCAGAGGCGAAACGCACATCAGCAATATTCAGCAGATCGACCGGGGCTATGAGCGCATCGAGGAAAAGCTGACTGCGCTTGGAGCCAACATCGTGCGCATCGATGTCGGCGAATTGACAGATTAGCCGCTGCCGCGCACCCGCGCGTCGCCCTGCCGCCGTGTCTTGCCCTGCGCATCGAGATGCTCCAGGAGCGCGATCGCATACTTGCGCGAGGTCCCGTAACGGTCGCGCAGCTTCGCCACCGTCACCGACCCTTCCTGGTCGATCAGCGCCAGCGCGCCGCTGACCAGTGCGCCGTAGACTTCCGGCGTGAACAGCACATCCGGGGCGACCTGCACCAATGCCCCCATCTCGATCAGCGCCCGCACCACATCCTCACCGGCGCTGGCGGACGCCTCCTGGAATGATGGCGGCGTGTACGGGCTGGCAGCGTATTGCCCCATGATCGCCTTGCTGCGTTCCTGCTGCTGCGCTGTGAACTCTATACGGTGATCGCGCAGCCGCACCTGCGCCGCTTCGGCGATGACCTCATCCATCGTAGCCAGCACACTGCCGAGCGCTGCCCCCCGCATTCCGAGCTTGCTGCGCAGTTCCTCGCGCGGCATCCCTGAGCGCAGCGGGTTGGCGCGATGAAAAGCGCTCAGTGCGGCGTGTATCTGGTCAGTGATCGTCTGGTAGCGCACGGCGGAAAGCCATGTGCCCTCCCCCACTTGTACCACCAGGCGGGAACGCAGACCTTCCTGGAGTGCCGCGTCAAATTCCGTCGCAGCCAGCCCGCTGCGCGCCGCCAGCGTCGCCCGCGTCAGCGGCTCGTCGCCCGAAGCTGCATCCGCGACCTGCTCCGCCGGCGTGCCGCGCAGCAGCCGCTCCAGGCGTTTGATGGTATCCGTCTCAAAGCGGCGGTAACGACCTGGCGCGTTTGGCTCCACCACAACGCCCCCCCCGATGGTCTGTGGAGGCGAAGGGACGCGCACGATGAATCGGTCGCCCCGCGTCAGCGCCAGCGGCTCGTTGGTCCGCACCTGAATCCAGCCGGTTTCGCCAGCGCCGAGTTGTTCCGCGCCCAGCAGGCGGGCATGCCCCAGCGATTCCGCCGCGCCGACAAAGATCTTGATCTCCGCATTATGCTCAAGTAGGCGGTCCACATCCTGCGTGAGGCGAATCTGCGCATCGAAGAGCTGAGTCGGCGTGATTCCGCCGGGATGCGTCAGCACCTGCCCGCGCTGAAGCTGAACGCGGTCGATGCCGCTCACATTGACCGCCGTGCGCATGCCGGGCTGGGCGATAGTCTCGCTGGTGTCGTAGCTTTGCAGCCCGCGCACGCGCCCGCGCAGCCCGCCCGGTTCGACAACGATCTCGTCGCCCACGCGCAGCGCGCCGCCGCGCAAAGTGCCGGTGACGACCGTGCCAAAACCGCCAATGGTGAAGACCCGATCAATGGGCAGCCGCGCCGCCCCATGATCGCGGCGGGATGGGAGCGAGTCTATCATCGCGCCCAGGGCGTCCACCAACGCCGGCAGTCCCGCGCCGGTATGTGCCGAGACCGGCAGGATCGCGCTTCCATTGAGTCCCGTCGGCTTCAGAGCCGTTCTGACTTCTTCAATGATCAGTTCAAGCCAGTCGGGATCATCGATGAGGTCGATTTTGGTCAGGGCGACCAGGGCATGATGCACGCCCAGCAGATCGAGGATCGCCAGGTGTTCGCGCGTCTGCGGCATGATTCCTTCATCGGCGGCGATCACCAGCACCGCCGCATCTATCCCGCCGACGCCCGCCAGCATGTTCTCGACGAAATCGCGATGCCCCGGCACGTCGATGACTCCGACCACCTCATCGGCGTGCTTCCCTGGCAGACGAAGCCAGGCGAAGCCCAGGTCAATGGTCATCTCACGGGCTTTCTCTTCCGCCAGACGATCCGGGTCGATCCCGGTCAGGCGCTTGACCAGCGTCGATTTACCGTGATCGACATGTCCGGCTGTTCCAATGACCCGCATCCCGTCCCCTTATCCTGCGCCGTTAGCATTCACCTTCGGCAGATTCAGGACGGGGATATTCGTCCCAGCGTCGAATTCCATCAGCAATGCCTGATAGCGTTCTCGATACAGCTTGGCGCGTTCCCGCTCCAACCCCCAGACGCGGTTCAGGCTCTCCTGAATCGGTGGCAGCATAGCTTCCAGTTCGGCAAACCGCTGGACGAAGCGCTCAAACTCCTTATCGTGCAGCCGCCACACCTCGTCATTAGACAGCGTGAACTGCTTCCAGCGCTTCTGATCATCACCCCGCCAGTCGTTCCACTCCTGCCGGAAGCGCTCTTCGCTCAGCCGCTGCATCTCCGCCACTTCGTTGATCCGCCGCTCCAGCCGGTCGCTGATGCGCTCGAAGTCTTCGAGGATTTTCTTCATCTCGCGATAGGCTTCCGCCCAGGTTTCGAAACGCTCGGCATTCTGCTGCATCTGCTCATCGTGGATCTTGAAGCGCGTCAGCAGTGCGCTCACCTGTGCATCGCGCTGCTGATCCAGCAGCGTTTGCTGGTCCACAAACTGCTGAATCTGTTCCTTGCGGTCGCGTTCCCCGTTGACCATCTCCTGTAGCCGCCGCTCATTGCGCAGCGCCAGGTCTTCGATCAGCGTCATCTTCGGCTTCTGCGCCTCCAGCGCCTTACGCAGCTCTGGAATCTCCCCTTCCATCTCGGACAGCCGGCGGGCATCCTGCCGTCGCTGTTCCTCCAGGTGCGCCAGCCGCCGGTCAGGATCTTCCAGCCGCTTGAACAGATCATCGATGCGCTGCTGAAGCGCCGCGACCACTCCGGAGATGCGATCCTTTTCGACATTGATCGCCGGAAGCTCCGTTGTCTGCCGCTCCAGCCGTCCAAGTTTGTCGGAGATTTCGCGCACCGACCGTGACGCCGCCTCGCGCGCCAGCTCGCCTCTCCGCTCGGCTTCGCGTTCGGCGGTCAGGCGCTTGCTTTCTACCTGCTCGATCTGTTGGGCGATCTCGCGCCGAATCTGCTCGACCAGTTCGACTTCGCGGGTTGCGTTGGCAACCTGCCCCTGAAGCTTGGCATTGTCCGACTCGACCGAGTTGAGCCGCTTCAGCAGCCCATCCATCACTTCCTGCTGCTGCGCCAGTCGTTCCTGAAGCGTAGAAATCGTCGCCTTATCCCGGCGGCGCTCTTCATCCAACCATTCAATCATTCGGGCGGCTTGATTGATGTCCATACCCCACCCCGCTCACTTTTAACGTCTGCCAGTACTGACGCGATTATATCAACCGAAACAGCAGCATCACGAATCCCGTTCCGCCAGGGCGGCAGCGACCGCTTTGCCCGCTTCGACCGCGCCGTATCCCTGCCGCTCCACCGGGACGCCAGGAATCCGGTGTGCCGTATGCAGCAGGATGTCGTACGCCTGATACGGGGTCAGCGCCGGATTCGCCTCGAACATACAGGCGAGGATACTGGCGACGATAGGTGCAGCGAAGCTCGTGCCGTCAACATGCTGATAGAACGGCGTCACCAGCTTGCGCGTGGCGATCTCCTGGGCGCGCGGGCTGCCTTCATAGATGCGCTTCGAGAATAACTCGACGCCGTCGCGTTCCACCTGAGACCCCGGAAGCACAGGGGCGACCACCCAGATAGACGGGGCGACCACCTCCGGTTTGATGACGCCGCCGATGCCCTTTCCATAGTTGCTGTGCCACATCTCCAGATGCGTCCGGTCGAACAGATTATGATCATCCAACCCGCCAACGGTCAGCGCTTCAGGCGCGGTCGCCGGGGGGGTAAGCCGGCGCTCACCGCTGTTGCCAGCGGCAGCCGTGACCGCGATCCCGGACTTCACCAGGCGTTGAATCGCGCTGTCAATCGGGTTGTCCGCCAGCCGTGTCACAGGATCGCCGCCCAACGACAAATTGACCACCCGCACGCCCAACGCAGCGCCGTGCAGCTCCAGCCAGTGGAGCGCCCGCGTAATGCTCTCGTTGGTGATGTGTCCCTCAGCATCTATCACCTGGATCAGCACCAGATCCGCGTCACAGGCTATCCCTCGATAAAAGCCGTGACTCCGCCAGCCGTTGCCGGCGGCACTGGTGCTGGTCATCAGACCATGCCAGTGGGAGGGCATACCATCGTTCCACCCATCCCAGGTTGGCACGTCCGTCTCGTGAAAATGGCGGACGCGCACTTCTTCGCTGCCCGCCTCAATCCACGCCTTGATGCGATTCTTGGGGCGGATCAGGTCCGCGTGGGGGTAAAAACCCGAATCGATGAAGGCGATAGTCACCCCTTTGCCGGTGAAGCGCGGATCGGCGCGCATCCGTAGGGGCGTGGGCAAGACGCCGAAGGCGACTTCAGCATCCAGGGGCCATACCGACTGAATCACTTCCATTGCAGTGATCTCGCCCTTTTCGAGGAGTATCTGAAGGAGCGCATCCTGGACACAGGCAGGACAAGCGCCGTTGGAGCGCCGCCAGCTCGGGTTATCTACAAGCAGGCGTGCCAGGGCGTCTGGTGGCAGCCAGTCCACATCCTGCATCGCCGCCTGCTCGTGAACGCGCCCGCAGATCGCGCAAAGGATCAATTCGCTGTTCGTCATGTCTTTCATATCCTCGCGGCTGCAATCACGACTGCGTTAGCGCCCAGGCGCGCAGAACCTCGGCGACGCTCCAGGCTTGCGATGCCGCTCCACGCGGATGGTGCGGCGGATCGCCGTCAAAGATTTCGGCGATAGACCCCAGTACACCGTCATTGAGATGATCGGCAAAAGCTCGGATGAACGTGCGTGCTAACGCTTTGTCACCGTAAACACGCAGATGTGCCTCCACAAAGGCTCCGATCAGCCATGTCCATACCGGTCCCTGGTGATAAACGCGATCTCGCGCGGCGCGGTCTCCCAGATACTTGCCGCTGTAATAGTGGTGATCCGGGCTGAGTGTGCGCAGTCCGAAGGATGTCAGCAGGCGCGCCGCGCATTCATCCACAACCGACTTCGCCTGTTCAGCATCCAGCAGTCCATCTCGCAGACTCATCGCGAAAATGGCGTTCGGTCGGATCGTGTCGTCGGCAGCACCTTCCGGCGTATCAATCACATCGTAGAGGTAGCCGGTTTCGGCGTTCCAGAAGCGCGCGAACGAAACGCGCACGCGCGCCGCCGCCGTCTCAAACCGCGCCTTGTCTTCACTTTGTCCCAGTGCGTGCGCCAGCTCCACCATCGTCATCAGCGCGTTATGCCACAGCGCATTAATTTCGACCGGTTTCCCGGTGCGCGGCGTGACCACCCAATCGTCGATCTTCACATCCATCCAGGTCAGCTGGATGCCCGGTTCGCCGGCTTTCAGCAAACCATCCTCCGCATCGACCTGTATGCCATATCGCGTTCCCCGCTCGTGCCAGTCGATGATGTCTTTGAGTACCGGATACAGATCGCGTGCCAGGCTGACATCTTTTGTATGCGCGAAGGTCGCGCGGATCGCCTCGAAATACCACAGGGTCGCGTCGGCGCTGTTGTACATGGGCGCTTCTCCGGCATCCGGGAAGGTGTTCGGCAGCATTCCCTGATCGACAAATCGGGCGAAGGTGCGCAGCACCACTTTGGCATCCTGGTAGCGCCGCGTCGTTAGCATCAGCCCCGGCAGCGCAATCATGGTATCGCGTCCCCAGTCGGTGAACCAGTGATAGCCGGCGATCACCGTCCGCCCGTCCCCCACTTCCGGCAGGTCCCGGCGCACAACGAACTGGTCCGCCGCCAGAACAAGCTGCCGAATCCAGCCCGGCGCACCTTGCACGCCCGCCTGTTCCAGGTTGCGTTCATCATCGGCGATCTGGTCTGCCAGAGCGGCAGCGCCGTCCACACTCTCCAGCGCCTCGCTCGTCGCAGCGAAGGTGATCGTCCCGCCTACCGACAGCGCGGCGGTAAAATCGCCGACATAGGCGTGATCTTCTCGATCAGGCAGCCCGCGCTCCGATTCGACCGAGAGGGCAAAGTCCAGATACCAGTCGAAGCGCGGCGACGAGTCGGCGCGGTCGCTCAGGATGTAGTACGGCGCCCCGCCCGGCGGCGTGATCTTCAGCCCATGTCGAACGTTTTCCACTTCGAACAGATCACCTCCTGCCTGAGTGTTCCCGTGAACGTCTCGGTGATCGACCAGCGCGCGCAGCGAAAGCACGACCGGCGCAGTCCCGCGCACCAGCGTATAGCAAACGAAGGTGGTGTTGCTCCCCTGCTGCATCCAGATCTGCTTGCTGAGCAAGGCGTCGCCGATGGCGAAATGCCACACCGGTCGCGTTCCTTCTAGCGCAAAGGATTCGAGGAAGCGATACCCCTGCGGTTCGACAGCGCGCGATCCCCAGGCGTTGGTGTGCAGCGGATAATCCTTGCCCCGGTAGCGCACGGTTTCGTCCAGCTTGGCGACGAGCAGCGTGCGCCCCACCGGCGGGTTCAGCGCAGCAATCAGCAGCCCGTGATATCGCCTGGTGAGGATGCCTGCTATCGTTCCGGCAGCGAATCCGCCGATCCCATTCGTCACCAGCCACTCGCGCTCAACTGCGCTCGGCAGGCGTCCACAGACTTCCCGCCCCAAATGGATCGTCATGATACCCTCCGGGATTCGCCACGTCCCTACAAAAATCCGGCGTGTTTCGGCAAACTATACCATAATTGCACGGTGCAGTTCGTTGTTTTCGGAAGGCATTTCGCACAAAGGCTGAAAAAGGTTGTGAGTCCGGAAAAATATGTCGCCGAAGCATCCTTATACGTTCGCTATGCCGAAACGGACGCGATGGGCATCGTCCATCATTCCAGCTACATCGTCTATTTCGAAGAGGGGCGAAGCCACTACGCGCGGCAGCGTGGCAGCGACTACGCCGGCATCGAACGCAGCGGTATCTACCTGACCGTGACCGAGATCAATGCCCGCTATATCAAGCCCGCCGTCTACGGTCAGCTGCTCACTGTGCGCTGCTGGATCGGCGAGATGCGCAGTCGCGGGCTGACCTTTGAGTATGAGATAGTGGACGCCGCCGCGCGCGAGGTCCTTGTCCGGGGTCACAGCAAGCATATCTGCATTACTCGCGACGGCACAGTGACGCGAATCCCGGAAACTTGGCGCGCCTGGAGGTGACGTTGCGCGTTTGACGCGCTCCCCAGCTTCTCATATAATCGAATCTAAGTTTGATTAAACAAATACTGCGATATTGACTGGAGTCAATATGGTTACCTACAAAGACAAACCC
Organism: Anaerolineae bacterium; assembly: GCA_013360465.1. Lineage (GTDB taxonomy): Bacteria > Chloroflexota > Anaerolineae > Aggregatilineales > Phototrophicaceae > Flexifilum. The sequence goes on from JABWBO010000004.1 coordinate 60,470, forward strand.
TGGCTGAAACACTATGATCGGGGAGTCCGCCCGTCACTGGAACCCTACCCTAACAAGCCGCTCTTCGAGCTGCTGCGCGAGTGCGCTCGCCGCGCCCCCAACAACATCGCCCTGACCACCAGCGCCCACCTGCCGATCTTCGGACGGGTTGCCGCCAACCTCACCTATGCGGACGTAGATCAGGCATCCGATGCGCTGGGCGCTTCCCTGGTAGACATGGGGTTGAAAAAAGGCGACCGCGTGGGCTTGATTATGCCCAACACGGCGGCGTTCGTCATCTGCTATTTCGGCATCCTAAAGGCAGGCGGGGTGGTCGTCGCGACCAATCCCACCTATCCGCCAGAGAAGATGAAGGAACAGCTGAACGACAGCGGCGCGACCTTTGCCATCTGCCTGACTCTGTTCTACAAGGCGCTCAAGTCGATTCAGGCGGGCACGCAGATCAAGTCGTTGATCGTCACCAACGTCAAAGACTACCTCACCCCGCTGGCGCGACTGCTCTTCACTCTCGCGCGGGAGAAAAAAGATGGCCACTTCATAGACGCGCTTGCCCCAGGCGATCACTGGCTCAAGGATGTCCTAGAGAAGTACGCCGGCAAGAATCCCAATGTCGTGGTGACCGGCGACGATCTGGCGATCTTCCAGTATACCGGTGGGACGACCGGCATCCCCAAAGGAGCGATGTCGCAGCACAAGGCGCTCGTCGCCAACACGACTCAGTGTATGGCGGTGCTGCTGGGAGGCGACAAAACCAGCAAAGGCGACAAGGAAGTGTTCCTGGGAGCCATCCCCTTCTTTCACGCCTACGGGCTGATCACCGTCGTCGGCTTCGCCATGTCCCTTGGCGCACGCATCATCCTGGTGCCAAACGCGCGCGACTTTGAAGATCTGCTCGACGTGATCAACGTCTTCAAACCCAGCATCTTCATGGGTGTGCCGGCGCTTTACAACGCCATCAACAACCATCCCAGGGTCAAGGCGAAAGAGGTCGATCTCACCAGCATCCGCATCTGCATGAGTGGGTCTGCACCCCTTCCGCCAGCCACCAAGCGCGAGTTCGAGCGGCTGACTGGCGGCAAACTGCTGGAAGGCTACGGCATGAGCGAGGCGCCGACCGCCAGCCACGCCAACCCGCTTGAAGGCGAGAACCGCGAAGGTTCAATCGGTCTGCCCTTCCCCGACATGGATGTACGCATCGTCAGCCTCGATGATGGCGAGACTGAACTCGCCGTTGGCGAGGTCGGCGAACTGATCATGCACGGTCCGCAGCTGATGGTCGGCTATCATGGCATGCCCACCGAAACCGCCAACACCCTGCGTATGCATGATGGCAAGACCTTCCTGTACTCTGGCGACATCGCCCGTATGGACGAGGACGGCTATTTCTATATCGTGGATCGCAAGAAGGACATGGCGCTGATCGGCGGATTCAACGTCTTCCCGGTCAATGTCGATAAGGTGCTGGCGGACCACCCGGCAGTCATGGATGTCGCGGTCGCCGCCATCCCTCACCCCGAAAAGGACGGGCAGGAAGCCCTCAAAGCCTGGATCGTCGTCAAACCCGGTATGCAGGTCACCGATCAGGAGTTGATCGACTTCGCCAGCAAGCGCCTGGCGCGCTATGAAGTACCTACGCGCTTCGCCTACATCGACGCCCTGCCCAAGACTACAGTCGGCAAGACTCTGCGCCGCGAACTCATCCTGATGGAACTGGCCGAACGCGAAAAGCGCGCCACGTAGTCCACATCAAGAGGCGGCGTACAATGCTGCATACACAGGCACAGCCGGGAGCGATTCTCCCGGCTGTGCCCGTCTTTCACGGCAGCGTCTCTGGCGTCGAAAGATAGTGTCCTCGATAGAAGGCGCGCGCCGGACCGCGATTCATGTACCACACCACATACAGCGCGATCAGCGCGCTGAAGATCGTTCGGCTGACCAGCAGCCCGCGTTTCAGATCTTCACCGCTGTCGATCCCGCCCTGCACCGTCGGCACGCTGGACAGATTGACCACGGTCATCAGCGCCGTCGTAAGGGTCAGCAGGACGACGCCCGCCATGATGATCTGTCGAATGCTGCCGGGGCGACCTCGCCACGCCAGCATCGCCAGCGGCAGATATCCTAAGCCCAACGCAATCTGAACGATCAGCGCAGCATCAGGAATCCCGCCGGCGCTTCCCCCGATGGCAATCGGCGGAGCGGCATCTTCACCTGCCGGATCTACCGGCAGGTTGATTTGGCTGAAACGATACTGCACCGCAAAGAAAACTGACACCTGGAGCAGCGGCAGTAGAGTGAACAGCATCACACTGGCAAGGATCGCCAGGCTTAATCCCAGAGTACGCGGCGGTTTTTGGAGCGGCGGAGCCACATCGACCTCAAATCACCAAGATTATGGGTGCGCAACAATAGCTTTGTACCTGATCCCTATAGATTTGACTAGTATTGTGATTATAATCTATGTTAGACTATTGACATACCTCTACATCGTAGCTAGGAGTTATTTCTATCATGAAACTTCCAGCTATCCTTGATCAAATTTACGCCGCTTTCATGGAGCGGGCCGATCAGGGTCGCTTGATTCTACTGCATCCAAACAGCCGCTTCAGGACTCCGTTTGTCGCACGGCTGACCAAAAGCAGCGATTATCAAGTGTTCTATTATGCCTTAGGTCCTGACGATGTCGATCTGCCGGCGATGCTTAACGGCATGACTCACGATCTGATCGGTCAGAACCCTCTCTTTGGGCGACATCTTCATCTGCTCAGCGCCGATGACTGGCAGGATAATGCCAGACTGGTGGCAGCGGCGACGCGCGATGTCGCAGAACTGAGCGATCAGCCGTTCCTACTCATCCTTGATGAGTTCGATCGCAGCCATGGCGCAGATGACGTGCAGTGGTTCGTCGAGTACCTCGTCAAGCACCTGCCCGACCGCTGCAAGATCGTCATCAACAGCCGTATCCTGCCCCGCCTGTCCTGGGTGCCAATGGTCGCCCGGCGTGATGCTATCATCTTCAAAGATGATCAGGTCGTGCGTGACAATTTCTATGATTTCGCCGGCGGCAGACATACGCTTGAAGTCTACGCCCTGGGTCCGGGATTCGTCCTCTTCAACGACATGTCGGTCGATATTTGGGAAGGTCACCTGCCCCGACTGCTGTTCTTCTTCGCCCTGGATCGTCCGGTGATCACCCGTTCGGAAATCTGCCATGCCTTCTGGCCTGAACTGGATATTGATCAGGCGGTCAACGTGTTCCACGTCACCAAGCGCCGCTTGCACAAGGCGCTGGAGATGGACGTCCTGGTCCATGATGATGGCTACTATCGCATCAATCCCGATCTGGATGTCGATTACGACGTCATGCACTTTGTTGGCAGGTTGATCGATGGCAGGAACGCGCGCAGCGCCCAGGAGACGCGCCTCGAAGCCTGGGAGGCAGCTGCCGATCTCTATCGCGGCGCTTTCCTGCACGGGCATACCGATCCCTGGATCACCCAGCGCCGCAACGATTTTCGCGCCGGCTATCTGGAAGCTCTGGATGCCCTTGCGAAGCGCAAGCTCGAGATGAACCTGCCTGAACACGCCCTCGTCCTCTACAAACGCGGGCTTGCCGCCGATTTCGCCCGTGAGGACTTCCACCGCGAGATCATGCAGATCTATCAGGCGCTTGGGCGGCGAAGCGAAGCAGTCGCCCAGTTCCGCCAGCTTGAGCAGCTCGTCACGTCGGAAGGACGGCACATCGAAGCCGCCACGCGCGACCTCTACAACCAGATACTCGGCAAGAGCTAGTTGCTCTGAAACAGGCAGTTCAAAGCACAAGCCCGCATGAACTGCGGGCTTGTTTGTTGCCCCTGACAGGTCTCGAACCTGTGACCTTTCGCTTAGAAGGCGACTGCTCTATCCGCTGAGCTACAGGGGCGCGATGTACCTCATTGTAGTGTCGTCCAGCGGAGCCTGTCAAGCGACGCATATCCGCACATCTGTGCTAAACTAGGGTTGTTTTTTCGCCTGTTTTGCGCTATAATTTCTTCTGTTGTTCACGAAAAGCACAGATCACACACGACCGCCCGAATCCGTAGTTCGAGGGTTTCTGCGGATGCCGATCAACTGGTCGGCGGGGTTTATGTTGTCCGGCGCAGTGCCCTGCCCGGCTCAAGGAGTACCAATGACAGACGATATGATCACCCTGGCGCAGCCCGCCTCGGCTATGCACTACGATGACGACAGCATCAAGGTGCTGGAAGGCTTGGAAGCGGTGCGGCTGCGCCCCGGTATGTACGTAGGCGGCACCGACGTTCGCGCGCTGCATCATCTCGTCTATGAAATCGTCGATAATGCCGTCGATGAGGCGCTGGCAGGGCGCTGCGATCACATCGTCGTCACGCTTTACGACGATGATCTCGTGTCCGTCGCCGACAACGGAGTCGGCATTCCTGTCGGCATGAACAAAAAACTGAACAAGCCGAACCTTGAAGTCGTCTTCACCGTGCTGCATGCCGGTGGCAAGTTCGACAACAACGCCTATAAGGTCAGCGGCGGTCTGCACGGCGTCGGTGCTTCGGCGGTGAATGCTCTGTCCGAAACGCTCACGGCGCAGGTCTATCGTGATGGCAAACTGTGGGAGCAGACCTACAGTCGAGGCGCCAAGACCACCGAGGTGACGCCGGTTCGCCCGCTGGAACCGGGCGAAGGTACAGGGACTGTCATCACCTTCCGTCCCGATTTCACCATCATGGAGCCGAATCACTTTGACTTCACCACCCTGGAGAAACGTTTCCGCGAGATCGCCTTCATCAACCGCAGCCTGATGATCAGCCTGCGCGACGAACGAGCGCGCCCCTTCCCGCGTGAACTGACCTTTTACTTCGAGGGCGGGCTGCACTCCTACGTGCGCTGGGAAAATCGCAGCAAGCAGGCGCTGCACCCGGTCGTGCATCTGGAGAAAGAAGTAGAGCTGACCCCCGACGGCAAGGCTCCTTATTCCGTCAGCGTGGAAGTCGCCTTCCAGTACACCGATTCAGCGTCCTCGAACGAAATTGCCTTCGCCAACGTCATCAACACCACCGACGGCGGCACGCACCTGACCGGGCTGCGCTCGGCGATCACCGGCGTCATCAACCGCTATGCGCGCAAAGCCGGCTATCTGAAAGACAAGGACGCTAATTTCTCTGGACGTGATACGCTGGAAGGGATCACGGCGGTGGTCAGCGTCAAGCTGCCCAATCCGGCGTTCGAAAGCCAGACCAAGGTCAAACTGATCAACCCCGAACTGCAGGGCGTGGTCTCCTCGGTCGTCACCGAAGGGTTTGGTGAATTCCTGGAGGTCAATTCGCGCGAAGCCAAGCGCATCGTCGAGAAGTGCATGACCAGCATGCGCGCCTGGGAAGCTGCCCGCAAAGCGCGCGATCTTGTGCGCAGTGGTCCCAGCCTGCTCGAAAGCACGTCCCTGCCCGGCAAGCTCGCCGACTGCTCTCAGCACGGTGAAGGCGCGGAGATCTACCTCGTCGAGGGCGATAGCGCCGGCGGCTCTGCCAAGCAGGCGCGCGACCGGCATTTCCAGGCGATCCTGCCCCTGCGCGGCAAGATCCTCAACACCGAACGCGCCCGCCTGGATAAGATGCTCGACAACAACGAGATCAAGGCGCTCATCAGCGCGCTCGGCACAGGCATCGGTGAAGAGTTGGATACATCGAAGATTCGCTACAGTAAGATCATCACCATGACCGATGCCGACGTGGATGGAGCGCACATTCGCACGCTGCTGCTGACATTCTTCTTCCGCCACATGCCGCAGGTTATCCTGGGCGGACATCTCTACATCGCTCAGCCGCCCCTGTTCCGTCTGCAGCACAACAAGGACATTCGCTACCTCTACCCGGCAGCAGGGCAGCACGAAACGCAGATACTCAGTCGCGGTCTCGCCGAATTCAAAGACCCGGATCGCGTCAAAGTCAACCGCTACAAGGGTCTGGGCGAGATGAATCCCGATCAGCTCTGGGAGACCACCATGGATCCCGGGCAGCGCACCCTCTTACAGGTGACCATCGATGACGCCGCCGAAGCCGACCACGTCTTCGATATGCTCATGGGCAGCGAAGTCCCGCCGAGGCGGCGCTTCATCCAGACCCACGCCCGCAACGTGCGTAACCTGGATATCTAGGCTTCAGACGCCGCTGGTGGAAAGCGTCAGCGGCGTCACGCTGATGTCGGTGATGGCGTGCGGATAACCTTCTTCGACGCGCATATCGATCAGCACCTCACCGCCAAACTCCGCACGCAGCAGGACGATCACGTTTTCCTTGCTCGCCCCGATCACCTGCTGGACTTGCAGCTTCCCCATCGCCTCGCGAAGGGCGTTGAACTGAGCGGCGCGGGTCTCGGCGGCATGCGCCAGAAGCAGATCGGCGTGGCAGCTCTCGGCGATGTAACGCAGCAGACGCCCATCCCCCCACTGGTTATAGATAGTCATCAGCGCAATCAGGCGCATCCCGGCGGCAGAGGTCTTGAGGACATGCTTGTCATCCACGCGCGACCCCCGTGCTTTCCGGATGCGCTGAAGTCATCGCTGCCCCGATGATGCCGGCATCGTTGTAGGTCTTGGCGCAAACTACCGGCGCGCGTGTCACCAGATGCGGAGCGAACTTGCTGAAACTCTTGCTGATCCCGCCGCCGATGATGATCAGATCGGGCCACAGCAGATTCTCGACATGCATCAGGTACTCGTTCACCCGCCGCGCCCATTTCTTCCACGTCAGCTCGCGGTCCACCCGTACGCGATTCGAAGCGCGATGCTCGGCATCCTTGCCGCGAATTTGCAGGTGACCCAGTTCAAGGTTCGGGACCAACCGCCCTTCGACGAACAGCGCCGTCCCAATGCCAGTTCCGATGGTCAGCACCAGCACCACCCCACGCTGGTCAACGCCCGCACCGAAGTGCATCTCCGCCAGCCCGGCGGCGTCGGCATCATTGATCATGTAGGTCGGGCATCCGGTGACCTGCTCGAAGAATGTGCTGGCATCCAGTCCAACCCAGGTCGAGTCGACATTCGCCGCCGTGAAGATCGTCCCGCGCTTGATGACTCCAGGATAGCCGCAGCCCACTTCGTCATGCCACTCGAAGTGGTGAAGGATATCCTGAATGAGCGGGGTGACCGCCGCGACCGTCGATGGGGACGGCGTCTCCACCCTAAAACGCTCTGCCAGCAGGATTCCCTTCTCCGTATCCACCGGCGCAGCTTTGATGCCTGTTCCGCCGATGTCGATGCCCAGAACCGCCATGCTCACTCTCCCTGGAACAGGAAAAATCGATGATCTCTGATGCATTACAGCCGCCCCAAGTGTACCGTAACAGCCGTCTTCTGAAAAACCACGTCCAGCGTGTGGGTTGTCCTGCCACTTGAAGCGGCGGCGGCGCGGCGGCATAATCCCTCACTGTGTACACTAGACAGGATAGTGCGGCAGCGATGCGCCTGAAATGGTTTTTAGTGTCCGGCTTATTGCTCATCGGCACGGCGGCATGCGGAGGATCGCCAGAGGCGACGCCAACCCCCACAGCGACGGCAGCACCACAGGCGACGCCGACACCCGTCGCGACGAACCCGCCAGCCGTCTCCGCCAATGTCGCTTGGACGCCCCAGACCACCATCTTCGCTGGCGTTGAGATGGTGCTGGTCCCGCCGGGCTGCTTCATGATGGGCAACGACGCCGGACGGCGCGACGAACGCCCGGCACACGAACAGTGTTTCGCCGCCGCCTACTGGATCGACAAATATGAGGTCACCAACGCCCAATACGGCACCCCTGGTAGGTTCGAGGGCGATACCCGTCCGCGCGAAAATCTTCTTTGGAGCGAGGCGCGCGATTTCTGCGCCAGCCGAGCGGCACGCCTGCCAACCGAAGCCGAATGGGAGTACGCTGCGCGGGGACCGGATGCTTACATCTATCCTTGGGGTGATGCCCTGAACCCGGACAACCTCGTCTTCGATCAGAATTCCAACGGTGAAACCCAGCCCGTCGGCAGCAAACCCGCCGGCGCATCCTGGGTTGGCGCGCACGACATGAGCGGCAACGTCTTCGAATTCGTCAGCAGCGCCTATGCGCGCTATCCCTTCGACCCGGCAGATGGGCGGGAAGACCTGGATAACGCCGAAGCACCAAGGGTGTATCGCGGCGGAATCAACAGCTATATCGACAACGGTGCAGGAGCGGCAATCCGCTTCCGCCTGGACGCCGACGAGCGCAGCTGGTTCATCGGCTTCCGCTGCGTGCGTGACGCCTGAGGGGAATCTTCATGTCAAATCGCTTCTGGACGCTGGTGTGGGTGTTCTGCGCCATCACAGGCACAGTCCTCGCCCTCACCGCAGCGGATGCCGCCCCTGAGGAAGATTGGCGTTTCCTGCTGGCTGGGATCATGGCGCTGATCACACTGGCAGGCGTCCTGCCGACGCCGCTCAAGGCGTGGCTGGCGCGTCCGCTGCGCCTCCTGCGCCGGCGTCCCTGGCTCTACTGGCTGCTGCTGCTGGTGATCATCTACAAAGGCGTCGGCGTCTGGCTGGTCGCCTACCAACCGACCAATGGGCGGCTCCTCCATCCGGTCGAATTCGCCTATGTGGCGTTTTTTGTGTGGTTGCTCATCTACCTCCTCGCCTATGACCTGAACCGCGAACGCGGCGCAGAACTCGCCGTCAGGCTCGGCAATAGCCGCGCCACCGGCATCCTGATCACGCTGACCACCTTCCTCATCCTCTTCTTCGGCGCAGAAGCCTATCTGCGCATCTTCTACATCACCACCGACGCCTACGGCTTCACGGCGATGAACTACCACTGGTACAAGAATTTCCTGTGGAGCAGCCAAAACTCGCTGGGCTACCGCGATGCCGAACCGCATCCGGCGGAGGTTGACGGGCTGACTCGCATCGCCATCGTCGGCGATTCGTTCGCCGTCGGGCACGGCATCAACGATATTGGACAGACTTTCGGACAGCTTCTGGAGCGCGACCTGGGCGGCACAGCCGATGTCATGATCGTGGCGGCTTCCGGTTTGGACAGCGACGTTGAGGTCAGCCGCCTTGACAGCTACCCTATCCGCCCCGACATCGTTGTGCTGTCCTACTATCTCAACGACATCGACTATCTGATGACGGGCACGGAACTGGACCCCGATGCCAATTTCGACTTCATTCAGGACGAGAACCTGCACTGGTTTGTGCTTAACTACTTCGTCCCAAATTACATCTACTACAACCTAATGCAGTTCACATCGCCGGTGCGCGCCCGCAGCTTCATCGCCGATCTCATCGACGCGCATCTGAACGATGAACTCTGGGTGCGCCACCTCGACAGCCTCGACGCAATGGTTCAATGGGCGCAGGGGCACGACGCGCGGCTGATCGTCCTCCTCTGGCCCCATCTGGCAGCCATCGAGCAGTCCCGCCCTGCTACCGAACGGGTACGCGATTTCTTTGAAGGCGCAGGCGTTCAGGTCATCGACATGGCGGATTTGCTGACGGGCAGAAACACCGCCGAACTTATCGTCAACCGCTTCGACACCCACCCCGGCGTTCTGGCGCATCAGATCGCCGCTGCCGCGCTCCTCGAAGCCATTCAGGGCAGCATCACGCCTGATGCTGAATCACCCGCACAGGACGGAGGCTGAATGAGACGTTCGCTGCGCATCTCTCGAAAGCAGGCTTCATGAAGCTCTCGGTCGTCATCCCCGCCCGCAACGAAGAGGCAAACGTCGGCGGAACGGTCACCCGCCTGCGCGATCATCTGGTCTCTGCGGGCATCGGGGATATCGAAATCCTGGTCGTCGATGATGGCAGCGCCGATCGCACCGGCGAGATCGTGACGGCGGAACATGAACGCGACCCGCGCATTCGTTTGGTACGCAACGAGGGTCGGCATGGTTTCGGGCGCGCTGTCGCCTTTGGCTTGGATCACTTCACCGGTGATGCCGTCGTCATCTACATGGCGGACGCCTCCGACGATCCCGCCGATGTCGTCCGCTACTATCACATCCTGCGCGATCACGCCGACTGCGCTTTCGGTTCACGCTTCATGCGCGGCTCAAAGGTCAGCGACTATCCGCAGTTCAAGCTGATCATCAACCGCCTCGCCAACATGGTCATCCGGCTGATGTTCAACATCCCCTACAACGATACGACCAACGCCTTCAAGGGCTACCGCGCCAACGTCATCGCCGGATGCCGCCCGTTCGTATCGCCGCACTTCAATCTGACCATCGAGATCCCTCTCAAAGCCCTCGTGCGGGGCTATTCCTTTCGGGTCATCCCGATCAGCTGGCGCAATCGCTCTCACGGCGAGTCCGCCTTGAAGCTCAAGGAACAGGGCAGCCGTTACCTTTACTCCCTGCTGACCGTGTGGTTCGAGTGGCTGCTGGTGCGGCACGACACCCGCCACCAGGATGGAGCCTTCCAGCCCTGGGATAAGATCGGTTCGGCATCGACACAGGGGGCTGAGCCGCCGGAGTCCGCAGAATGAGCCGCCGCATCCTGATCACCGGCGGCGCGGGCTTCATCGGCGGGCATCTCGCCGAGCGCCTGATCCACCAGGGAGAGCAGGTCGTCGTCCTGGACAATCTTGTCGGCGGGAATCGGATGCATGTGCCCTCCGCCGCCGAATTCGTCCAGGGCGACGTTCGCCGCCCGGAAGACCTCGCGCCGATCTTCGACGCCGGTGTGGACGTGGTGCTGCACCTCGCCGGGCAGGCGTCGATCCGCCTCTCTTTCGCCGATCCATCGGTCGATCTGAATGTGAACACGCTTGGGACGATCAACATCCTCCAGGCATGTCTGAAGCATCAGACGCCCCGTCTGCTCTTCGCCAGTTCGATGACTATCTACGGACACGCCGGCGTCGTGCCCACGTCCGAAGACACGTCTCCTGCCCCGGTCTCGTACTATGCCGTCTCCAAGTATGCCGCCGAGCGCTACGTCCACTTGACCGCCGCACGCCGTGACCTCGGCTTCGACTTCAAAGTCACTTCGCTGCGCATGTTCAACGTCTACGGCGAACGCCAAAGCCTGACCAACGCCTATCAGGGCGTGCTGGCGATTTTCATCGGCAACGTGCTGCGCGGCGAACCCATCACCATCCATGCCGATGGTGAGCAGTCGCGCGATTTCGTCCACATTGATGATGTCTGCCGCGCCTGGATTGGCGCTGTCGACACTCCGACGGCTTTCGGACAGGTGATCAATATCGGCACAGGGACGCCGACCACCGTCAACGATCTGTGCGATCTGGTGCTGGCGTCGTTCGGTCACAGCCGCGACACTTATCCCATCCGCTACGCACCGGCGCAGCCGGGCGATATGCGCTGTTCGACGGCAGACCGTTCGCTGGCGCGAACGCTGCTGGGCTGGGAGCCGCAGGTCCTGAGGGAAGAGGGGATGGCGCGCACCATCGCGTGGGCGAAGGCGCAGATAGCAAGGTGAACCCATGAGGCACAGCGCCGCGCGCCGCGCCCCATGTCTGGCGTCGGGACGACTACTGCCCCTGAACGAAGTTCGATTCGTAGATATTTTCGGCGGGGCAGCCCGTGAAGTTGATCACATAAACCTTGTGTTCGGCGTCAGGTCCCACATTCACCTGGTACTCGCCGGTGGTCAGCTTGTACAGCGCGATCACCCCGCGCTCTCTCAGCAGGAGGTTCTCCGTCGGGAACTCAGCATAACGCGCCAGCTGTGCGCTCGTCATACGGATATAGCGGCTGCCCTTGTCGCCTTCGAACAGCCACAGATCGATGGAGCAGTCGTCACCGCTGGTCGGCGTATACAGATGATACGGTCCGAAGCAGTTCAGGCTGCGGATGTCGGTACAGTTACACGGCAGGCAAGCCTGCGCCGTTTGCGTCGGGATAGCGCTGAACACCAGCAGCAGCACCACCGCGATAACCGGCAGGATCGCCGCAACTTGCAGAAGATGATCTCGTTGCATGGGTCTCACTCTCTGAACAAACAGCTTCATAGTCTGTCAAGAACCATCCTAATCTAGGCGATTCTGCGCGAAATCGCCAGTCTGAATCGCGCCGCAATACAATACAATAGCCGGCGTCTCCTTTGGGTTCACGGCGGATGCGGGTCCTTGGGGTATCTCGTACGCGCACGGCGGCAGGTTATGGTGGAAACAAGAAGCAGGTCTCGCACTCATTGGCGGTTGTACGGCGCAGCGCTGGCATTCTATGCCCTGCTGGCGTTTCTTATCCTGCATCCCATCCTCTTCGCCACCGGTGAAAAGGTCGCAGGCTTCGACTACTTCAACTATCACTGGAATTTCTGGTGGCTGCGCTTCGCTGCTTCCGCGCCGGGGCTTTCGATCTACGAAACCAATTTCACCATGTTCCCCTACACCACCAATCTGGGATACCATGCCCTGACAGCGTCCTGGTATCCCGTCTGGGCGCTTGTAGAACCGCTGATCGGCACGCTGGCGGCGATGAACCTGATCATCTTCACCGCCTGTCTCCTGAACGGCGTGCTGCTCTTCGTCCTGCTGCGGCGCGAAGGCGCGTCTGCCCTGACCGCACTGCTCGGCGGCGCGGCGCTGCAAGCCGCCCCTACCTTGCGCTACTTTTACTACAATACCCACATCAACCTGATGGACTGGTTCTGGCTGCCCGCCCTGCTGCTCATCTGGGGCGAAGTGGCGCGCGCTGTCGATCAGCGGTCATGGCGCGCCGTCGTCATCGCCCTCGGCATGGGGTTTGCTATCTGGGGTCTGACCTTGACCGACCTCCAGTTTCCCATCTTCGCTGCCTTTCTACTTGCGCCGTATGGGCTGCTCACGCTGCGGCGGTCCCGCCATCGCCTGCGCCTGATCGCCTGCGGCGGGGCTGCGCTGGCGGTCGGCGCGGCGCTCCTCTGGTTCGCGGGTCCCCTGCCCTATATTCTCCGCTTCCAGGGCACGCTCGCGCCGGGGACCGTCGAGGATCGCCCCGGCATCCCCCTGCCGGCGGGTTTCCTGCGCATGAGCGACAGCTGGTGGGACTGGTCCGCCCCATCGGCAGGCATATGGTTCACGCTGATCATCATCGCCGCCCTGCTGATCGCCCTGCGCGCTCTCCGTCAAGCAGCCGACCGCCGCTGGTTCTGGTTCGCCTTCATGCTGCCGCCGCTGATCTTCGCCCTCGGTCCAACGCTGACGATCGGCGATCTGGCGATCCCCCTGCCCTTTCGCGTCCTGCACGCTCAGACCAACGGCATGTTTCGCATGCCCTGGCGGCTGATGCCCATCGCCATCACCGCCGGCATGACCTTCGCCGCGCTGGCGCTGACCCCATTTCTCCGCCGTTGGGGCGTCAGACGTATCTGGATCGCCGCCGCGGCGCTGCTGCTGCTGGCGGCGGATGTCCGCCTCTACGAATCTGCCCCGCTGACTGCACTCCCGCCCGACTACGGCTTCTATCACGCCATCCACCAGGAAACCGGCGGTGATGCCGATGACGAAGTGATCATCGAAATTCCGACCGGCGCGGCGTCTGGAGAAGTCATCTTCGGCGATCCCCGTGCGACTCAGCTTCAGTGGTATACGCTGGTACACCAGAAGCGGATCGTCAACGGCTTCATCAGCCGCGCCCCTCTGGAACACTTCTACTATCTGGAGACAGAGGATCCCATGTTGAGCTGGCTGGGACAGCGCCGATTCCTGGAACCTGCCGAGGTCGAACGCCAGATGCGCGAACGCATCACCACCTGGCAGATCGGCTATTTCGTCATCCATCGCGACCTGATCGGGCAGGATGCACCCGCCGTGCAGGAGATCATCGGCTACTTCAACAGCCTGGATGATCTGCTCTGCCCTTTCGCCATCGAAGGGGATGCCGTCGTCTATCGGACACGCCGCCACCCTGCCGGCTGCGCGCCGCGCACACCCCAACTTACAGACGACGGCTACGTGATCGATGTCGGCGATGACGACGACGCTCGCTATCTGGGAGCAGGCTGGTACTATGCCGAAGATGTCTTCGGCGTCACCCTGCGCTGGGCGGGAGACCATCCACAAGCAGCCTTCTACGTCGATCTGCCGCCTGGCGCTTACGCCGTCGAGGTCGATGCTCAGGCATATCACGAGACGCGGCGCATTTCGCTGCTGATCGACGGCGGACGCATCGGGGAGGCGGTGACGGTCGAGCCAGGCGCGCTGCAAACCGCGCGATTCGACCTGCCTGCTGAACTCGTCGGGGCGGGCGCGTCCCTCCATCTGGCGCTCGACTACGATGATTGGCGCGTCCCTGCTGAAGTCGGTGGCGGCGGCGATCAGCGCCGGCTGGCGGTGGCTGTCGACCAGATCAGGCTGATTCCGCAGTGAACATCCGGGTGCGGCGGGGCTTCGCGCCGCTGGTCTTCTACCTGCTGATCGCCTGCGTCGCCCTGTCGCCGCTGCTCTTCCGCGCGACGACCCACACCGGCGGTGAATGGACGAGCGACTACTACCACTTCCACTGGAACTACTGGTGGATTCGCCATGCCCTGGGGACGCCGGGGCTGAACGTCTACGAAACCAACTTCGTGCTTTTCCCGTTCACCACCAATCTGGCGCTGCACACCCTGACGCCGTTCTGGTTTCCTGCCTGGGCGATCCTGGAACCCCTGTTCGGCGGCGGACATCCGGGCACGCTCCTGACGATGAACGTCATCATGGTCATCGCCATGACTCTGACCGGCTGGGTCTTCTATGGGCTGCTGCGCCGCGAAGGCGTCGCGGATGCCCTGGCGCTCCCCTTCGGCGTCGTGCTGCAAATCTGCTCCGGCATGATGCTGGCGGCGATGCTGACAACCATTAACTACCTCAGTGGTTTCTGGCTGCCGCTCAACCTGCTGACCTGGGGCGAAATCGTCCGCGCGGCGGGATGGCGTCGCTTCATCTTTGCAGCGCTCCTCGGTGTCGCCTTCTACGGCACAGCCCTCACCGACCTGCAGCATCTCCTCTTCCTCAGCTTGCTGATCGTCCCCTACGGAGTCTGGGGGCTGAACGCTCAGCCGGGCTGGCGGGCGCGCTTCGAACTCCTGGCGGCTTCTGTCTTAAGCCTCGGCATCATGACCGTGCTGCTCTGGGTCGCCGGGCCGCTGCCAGCGCTGCTCTCGTATGACTTCGCCTCTCTGTCCCCGCAGCCGATCGTGAACGCGGCGTCCATCACCTTTCCCACCGGTTTCATCAGCCGATTCGGCACGTATGACCGAGAGATCACCCTGGGCGCGCTGATCCTGCCGCTGGTGGTGCTGGGAGCTGCCGCCGCTGCGTGGGGGCGGAACCGCACCCGCCCTGTCGAGGCGGTCAGACGGGCGCCGCCCTGGTTCTGGCTCGCAGTCGTGATCGCGCCGCTCCTGCTGGCAGCAGGTCCGACA
The DNA here is from genome assembly GCA_013360465.1 of Anaerolineae bacterium. Classification (GTDB taxonomy): domain Bacteria; phylum Chloroflexota; class Anaerolineae; order Aggregatilineales; family Phototrophicaceae; genus Flexifilum. The sequence goes on from JABWBO010000004.1 coordinate 75,837, forward strand.
ATGATGCTGTTCGGCACGCAGTTCGACGCGCCCTATGCCCTGCTCCATCGCATCTTCGGTGGTCTTTTTCGCAGCCCGGCGCGTTTCGACGCTGCTATCATCGTCGCGGCGCTCCTCTTCGCCGGCAAGGCGCTCACCCCGCTGATTCGCCGAGTTAAGCTTCACCTCGCCCTGACCGCTGTCCCTCTCCTGATGCTGGTGATTGCCGACGCGCACCTGTTCGCCCCGATGCCGGTGCAGCCGGTGACCCGCGACTATGCCGCCTACCACGCCATCGGCGCAGAGCGAGGACCCGGCTACGACGATCTGGTCGTCCTCGAAGTGCCCGTCGCCGGCGGCAGCGGCGAAGCCTGGGTCGGCGAGTTCAAGCCGATGGAGGCGCAGTTCTATGGCATGATTCATAGCAAGCGGATGCTCAATGGAGCCATCGCCCGCGCCCCGCTCAGCCACTTCTGGTACTGGCTGTACGACGATCCAATGCTGGCGTGGCTGGGACAGCGCCGCTTTCTGGAACCGGAAGTGGTCGAGGCGCAGCTGCGTGAGCGACTCCAGACCTGGAAGCTGGGTTACATCGTCGTTCATGGCGACTGGATCGGGCTGGATGGACCCACGTTTCAGGAGATCATCGGCTACCTGAACGGACTGCGCGACCTGGTCTGTCCCTTCGCCGTCGAAGACGAAGTCGTCTTCTACCGCACCGTTGTACACCCGGCAGGTTGTCCTAACCGGACGCCGCCGCGCACGGAATCCGGCGATTACCGGATCGACATCGGGTCGCCCGCAGACCTCACCTTCACCGGTTGGGGCTGGCACCGCGCCGAGACGATCTTTGAAACCACCCTCCGCTGGGCGGGTGAGTATCCCCAGGCAGCGCTCTATCTCGATCTCCCCTCCGGCGATTACGTCGTCGAAATCGCCGCTCAGGCATTCTATGAGGCGCGAGCGCTGCAGCTTCGGGTCAACGGTGTTTTACTGGACGAATCCCCTTTGGTTTCGGTAGACTCTCTGGGAACATACACTTTTTCGCTGCCCGCAGGGGTGGTGGGCAGCGGTGCGCCGCTGAACCTGGAGCTGATCTACGAGGGCTGGACAGTTCCGGGGGACATTGGCTTAGGAGAGGATCGCCGCCGGTTGGCGGTTGCGGTTGACTGGATTCGCTTCATACCGCGCTGAAAGATGATACGGACTTATCGCCACGCGCCTCTGGCTTTTGGCGCTGCCAATGCGGAGGGCGCGTGTCTGGAATCGAGGATTCAGCCATGTTTCGGATGTACTTCTTGATCGGTGCGCTGCTGCTGGCTTTTTCTGCAGCAGCGCAGGACTCTGCGGGGGTTCCGGCTGTCCCAGTTGGGACGAACTATGTTTGGACGGAGGTTGTCTCCGGCTTCGATAACCCTCTCTACGTCACCCATGCAGGCGATGGCAGTGGTCGGCTGTTCGTGGTCGAACAGACCGGATACGTCCTGGTCGTCGCGGATGGTGACTATCTCTTTGATCCATTCCTGGACGTGAGCGGTCTGCTTTCCGACGACGTGTTCCAGGGGGGTTATACCGAACGCGGTCTCCTGGGGTTGGCGTTTGCGCCTGACTATGCGAATAGCGGGGTCTTCTACATCAGCCACACCGATGAGTTCGGCAACAATGTGATCGCGCGCTATCGTGTCAGCGCCGACGACCCGAACCGCGCCGACGACTCCAGCCGCGAGATCATCTATCAGGCGCAGCAGCTCTTCTACGACCACAACGGCGGGCATATCGCCTTCGGTCCCGATGGCTATCTCTACATCAGCATCGGCGACGGCGGCTCGCTCGGCGACAACCCCGGCGTGACCTCGCAGAATCTCACGCTGCCCCTGGGCAAGATGATGCGTATCGATGTTCGCGCCCCTCAGGGTGACTTCCCCTATACCATCCCGCCCGATAACCCGTTTGTCGGACTCGCCGACGCCCTGCCCGAAATCTGGGCGTATGGGCTGCGCAACCCCTGGCGCTTCAGCTTCGACCGGCTGACTGGCGATCTCTACATCGGCGATGTCGGACAAATGGAATATGAAGAGATCGACTTTGAACCCGCCGGAAGTCCTGGCGGCGTCAACTATGGATGGTTCCTGATGGAAGGGCTGCACCCTTATCGCGGGACCGAAGACATGGCGTCGCAGTTCACGCCGCCCATCGTTGAATACCCCCACATCGTCGGATGCTCGGTGACGGGTGGCTACGTCTACCGGGGTGCGCAGCTTCCCGAACTCAGCGGCGTCTACTTCTTCGGCGATTACTGCAACGGGCGCACCTGGTCGCTTTTCCGCGACAGCGAAGGACGCTGGAAAGTCCAGCCGTTCACGGAGACCGGCAAAGTCATCAGCTCTTTCGGCGAAGACGAGGCGGGTGAACTGATCATGGTGGACTACAAGGGCGGAATCTACCGCCTGGAGCGCGCCCAGTGACGCCCATCGTCATCTCGGCGCTCTTCGTCGCGGCGCTGCTGATCGCGTTCATCGTTCAGCGCCGGCTGCCGGGGCTTCGCCGCCTGGCGGGCGGCTTGCTCGTCACCTATATCACCATCCTCCTGTTGTTCGGCGCGAGTGAAATCTTCTTTCGCTGCTGCTTCGCTCAGTCGGATAACACCGTGACCAGGGCGACGCTCAACTGGCTGGAACGCTACTGGCGCTCGAACACGCTCGGCTATCGCGACCCCGAATGGACGCCGGACATGTGGGCGGGCAAGACCACGATCCTGGTCACCGGCGACTCGTTCGCCGCCGGCTGGGGTATCGATGACCCGGCGGATCGTTTTTCCGACGTGCTGGCGGGGCTGCTGGGCGATTCCTACGCGGTGATGAACCTGGGTGTCTACGGGACTTCGACCCCGGAACAGCTCGACCGGCTCAGGACATTTCCGCTGCACGACCCGGATGTCGTCATCATGCAGTATTTCCTTAACGACATGAACTACACCATGCTGGCGCAGGGGGTGCTGCCGGTGGCAAGACCGACTCCGGCATGGGCGGACGAATCCTACTTCCTCAATTTCCTGTACAACCGACTGCTTGCGCGGGTGCTTGACCCGGAATACAACCGCGACTGGTGGGGTGAGAACTACGCCGCCTACGACAGCGCGCCGCTGTGGGATGCACACCGCCGAGAAATCGAAGCCTACATCGACTACATCGACTCGATTGGCGCGCGGCTGATCGTAGTCATCTTCCCCAATATGCTCGATCCGGTGCGCAGCATCGCCTACGTAGATCGCGTCGCTCAGGTTGTCGAGGCGACCGGTCACACAGAAATCCTCAAACTGTTCGACGCCGCCGCCAGATGGACACCGCAGGAGCGCATGGTATCCCCCCAGGATACGCACCCCAGCGTCGCCTTCCATCACTATGTCGGCGAGACGCTTGCCGAGCAGTTCTTCGCCGATAGCTAGATAGGAGACATGCGTGACGCCGGTCATCCTCAGCGCAGCCGGAATAGGTGCGGCGCTCGCCGCTGGCAGCATTCAGCGGCGCTGGGACCGTCTGCGCACAGTCTGTCGGAGTCTGCTGGTCTCCTTCCTGACTCTGGTCTTCATGTTCGGCGCGGGTGAGGTCTATTTTCGCTACCTTCATGCCGATTCCGAAGGCACACTCGCCAAGAACAACTGGATCGCCCGCTTCTGGCATGTGAATTCGTTCGGATACCGCGATGTCGAGTGGGCGGAAGCAGACCTGACCGACAGGCAGAAGATTCTGGTCATCGGCGACTCATTCACCGCCGGGTGGGGTATCCAGGACCCGCAGGATCGCTTCTCGAACGTCCTGGCGCGGACGCTTGGCGAAGATTACGCCGTCTTCAACGCCGGCGTCACGGGCACTTCTACTGCCGAACAGGCGGAGACCCTGCGCGCCTTTCCGATTCCGCCCGATATCGTCATCTGGCAGTATTTCCTCAACGACATCGAATACACCCTTCTGCGCCTGGGGTTGTACGAACCACCGCCTCCCCTCCCAGCCGTCGTCAGCGAGTCCTATCTCACCAATTACCTCTACTCGCTCACCATCATTGGACTGGATTCGCGCTACTGGCAGCATCTCTATGCGGCTTACGACAGCGCCCTGGTCTGGAACCTGCACGCGCGGGAGATCGACGAGATGGTTCACGCCGTTCAGGCGCGGGGTGTGCGGCTAATCCTGGTCATATTCCCCAATATGGCGGACCCGTTCGGCAGCATCGCCTATGTGGATCGCGTGGTTCAGGCAGCGCGATCCGCCGGCGTGACAGACATCCTCACCCTGTTTGACGCCGCCGAGGCGATGCCGCTCGCCGACCGTATCGTGTCGCCCCGCGACGCGCACCCCAGCGCCGCCTTCCATCGCTACGTCGGCGAACGCCTGGCGGAACTGTTTTTCGCTGCTCCATCCGGATGATCCGGTCGCGAACCTACCCTCACTTGAGAATCCCCCACGATTGCCCTAGAATCCCTGTAATCAGTACGGTAAGGAGTCTTCATTGACCGACATCATACGCCTCGCCTGGGCGCGATTCGGCATCATCACCGGCGCGATTGGCGACGTTCAGGGGCGCGCCGTCATCACCCTCTTCTACTGGACCGTTTTTGTCCCGTTCGCGCTGCTGTCGCGCCTGACCAGCGACCCGCTGCGCCTTCGGGGCGAGCATACCAAGCCACACTGGATCGAAAGACCTCCGGTCGGCGTCTCGCTCGAAGAAGCACGGGAACAGGGGTGATTGATGGCGATTCTCGGCATTTCTTGCTTTTACCACGACGCCGCCGCCGCCCTGATCGGCGACGATGGCGCGATCATCGCCGCCGCGATGGAAGAGCGTTTCTCCCGTAAGAAGCACGACAACAGCTTTCCCAAGAAAGCCATCGAATTCTGCCTGCACTACGCCCGTCTGAAGGGCGAAGACCTGGATTATGTGGTCTTCTACGAAAAACCGCTGGTCAAGTTCGAGCGTATTCTCCTGACAGCGCTGAACACCTTCCCGCGTTCGGTGGATGTCTGGCGCGACGCCATGACTAACTGGCTGAAGGACAAGCTGTGGATCAAGAGCATCATCGCCAAAGAGGTCGGCGTCAGGTCCGACAAGGTCCTCTTCTGCGATCACCACATGAGCCATGCCGCCAGCGCCTTCTTCGCCAGCCCCTTCCGTGACGCCGCCGTCCTGACGGTAGACGGAGTCGGTGAATGGACGACCACCACCCTCGGAGTCGCCGAGTCGATCTGGGCGGGTGAAAGCGCGGGACGAAATCACATCAACCTCTACCGCGAGCAGCGTTTCCCCCACTCCATCGGGCTGCTCTACTCGGCGTTCACAGCGTACCTGGGCTTCCGGGTCAACAACGGCGAGTACAAAGTCATGGGCATGGCTCCCTATGGCGAGCCGCGCTTCCAGGACAAAATGGCGAAGCTCTTCCAGATCAACACCGACGACGGCGGTTTCGCCCTCAACATGGACTACTTCAGCTTCCACCATTCGACGCATTCCACGTTCAACCAGCGCTTCGTCGAACTGTTCGGAGAGCCGCGCGGGGCGGAATCTGATTTCTTCACAATGGCGACCAACCCCGAACGCGCCGGCGAAAAAGCGGCGATGGCAGAAAACCAGCGCTTCGCCGACATCGCCGCCAGTATCCAGCGCGTGACCGAAGACGCCCTCATCACCATCGCCAACGTCCTCCACCGCGAGACAGGCAGGTCCAGGCTGGTCATGGCGGGCGGCGTCGCCCTCAATACTAAAGCCAACTACCGCATCCTCAACGAGACTCCATTTGAGGAAATCTACATTCAGCCGGCGGCTGGCGACGACGGCGGTGCGGTCGGCGCGGCGCTGTGGGCGCACCACATGGTCCTGGGCAAGCCGCGCAGCTGGGTGATGCCTCACGCCTACTGGGGAGAAGAATACGCTGACGCCGAAATCCGCGCCTTCCTGGCGGACAAGGGCGTCGCCTACACCGACTACAGCAGCCGCGAAGATCAGATGCTCGACATCCTCGCCGAACGTCTGACTCGCAAGAAGGTCATCGGCTTCTTCCAGGGGCGCTTTGAGTGGGGTCCGCGCGCCCTGGGCAACCGCAGTATCCTCGCCGACCCCCGCTCCGAAGAGATGAAAGAGGTCGTCAACACCAAGATCAAGTTCCGCGAGCCGTTCCGCCCCTTTGCTCCGGTCATCCTGCGTGATCGCGCCACCGAGTATTTCAACTATGCCGGGGTCAGCGAACACGAAGCGCCCCGCTACATGCTCATGGTCAGCCCGATTCACGCCGACAAGCAGGACAAGATTCAGGCAGTCTGTCATCAGGGGACCGGACGCCTGCAAACCATCGAGCGAGAGACCAACCCGCGCTATTACGGCGTCGTGGAGCGCTTCGGGCAGATCACCGGCGTGCCGGTGCTGCTCAACACCTCTTTCAATCTGCGCGGAGAGCCTATCGTCACTTCCCCGCGCGACGCCTGGAACACCTTCCAGAACAGCGATATCGACATTCTGGTGCTAGGGACGCATGTCGTCGAGAAAGGAAGTTAGGTCATGCGCGATATTTTGAGCCGCCTGGGAATTCTCGGCGAACTATTCGCCTTTCTGTGGAAGCGCAAACTCTATTGGCTCATCCCGATGATCGTCGTGCTGGCGCTGTTCATCGTGCTGATCATCCTCAGCAGCAACCCCGCGACCGCGCCATTCATCTATCCGCTCTTCTGAGGACGAGGCTATCTTATGGAAATCTGGCAGCAGGCGCTGCTGATCGGGCTGGTCCTTGGCGGCTTGTTGGCGATCCTGATCGTGCCCCGGTCCCTCAGGAGCGAGGCGGTTCGCGGCGGCGGCGGCGCAAAGTTCTTTCACGCGGTCGGCGCAATCCTCGCCTCAGCGGTCTTTCCAACGGCTGTCGTGGCGCTCATCCTGCGCGGCGGATTCGGCGTCGCCTTTCCGCTCGCTTTCGGGCTGGCGATCCTGGCATTCGTCGCACTGATCGGCTATGCCGTGTTTGAACAGCCGGCGCACGTTTCGGGGAAATCAGAAGAAGAAGTCTGGACCGCCGAAAAGGCAAAAACCTCCGGCTTGTGAGGGTTTAGGTCGGCGGCGACCCTTACGGCATCGTTCGCAAAACCGACGGGCTGCGCCGCAGGAGACTGCGCAGCCCGTCGGCTTCATTCATTCGGTTTGCTCTGGCAGGTATCGCGCCGCCACCATCGTGATGTCGTCGAACTGCACGGCGTCGCTGATGTAGTTGTACAGCGCGCTGTCAACCCGGTCGAGCAGCGAAGCGGCGCTCGGCAGTGGCGGGCTGATCAGCTTGATCAGCCCATCCTCCTTGAACAGCTTGCCCGCCGGGTTTCGCGCGTCCGTAACGCCGTCGGTGAAGCCATAGAACATATCCCCAGGCTCCATCTTGTATTCGTTCAGCTCGAATTCCGCGCCGGGGAACATGCCCACCGCTGGTCCCGTCGGCTCAAGCCGCGCGCGAATGGTCCCATCCGGCGCGATGATCATAGGCGGCGGGTGTCCTCCATTGATGTAAACCAGCGTGCCGTTGGTCGGGTCCAGCATGCCGAAGAACATGGTCGCGAACATATTCAGATCGAGATGGTGTTGGGTGATGTACTCGTTGGTATTGACGACCGCCGTCTTAAGGGCATTAGCGCGAATCGCCAGTCTGCCTCCGACCGTCCGCAGCGTCGCTCGTGGGTCTTCCATCTCGAACAGGCTTTCCGCCCAGTTGACGTTATGTGCCTGCATGGCGAAGGCGCGCAGCAGACTGCGCGTCAGCGACATAAACAGCGCCGCGCCCACACCTTTATCGCACACGTCGGCGATGATGATACCCAGGCGGCGGTCGTTCATCATCAGGAAGAAATCGTAGAAGTCGCCAGCCACGTCGCGCGCCGGCTGAAACCGCCCGCCCAGCTCCCATCCAGGCACAACCGGCAGCGTATTCGGCAGGAAATTGGTCTGAATGCGCCGGGCGATCTGAATATCGTTCTCGATCTTCGCCATCTTCTGACGGTGCTGGACCAGCAGATGGTTGTTCAGCACCACCGCTGCCTGGGAAGACAGCGATTCCACCACCAGCCGGTAGAACTCGTCGAACGGGATGATCGCCCCTTCCTCATCCTTGGCGTTGAGGAGCTGTAGCACGCCGATGACGTTGCCGTTATTGTCCTTCAGCGGAACCGTCAGACTGGAGATTGATCGGTAGTTATTCTGCTTGTCGAAGATCTTCGTCGCCGAAAAGTCAAAACCCTCGGCAGTGTAGATGTCCGGGATATTGATCGACCGCCCGGAATGGGTGACGTACGTCGCCACGTTGTGATGATTTGGCTGTCCTGTAGCGCGGTCGAACAGCGGCAGCGGCGCAAAATTGACCACCTTGCCAGACGACCCGCCAAGGTGAATTCCCAGCGATTCCGTGATGACGATGGCGAAGCGCAGTGTATTCTCGTTGGTGCGAATGTAGACCGATCCGGCGTCCGCTCGGCAGATCGAACGGGCTTCGTTGACGATTCGCTCCAGCAGATGATCGAAATCCGTCTCCGTCGAAAGGGCGATGCCCATCGGTAGGATGACTTCTTCCATCATCCGCGCCATTTTTTCCACCCGTTCCAGGTGTGAATGCTCGCGCTGCTTGAGCTGCTTCTTGAGCATGACGATGCGCACCCGAAGATCGAGCGACTGCGACGAGACCGGCTCCTGTACGTAGTCGTCGGCGCCGATATCGATCATGCGGCTGACCATCTCGACGTTCGAGACGGACGACACGACCAGCACCGGTATCCCTGTCAGTCGGTCGTCCACCTTCATCGCCTGAAGCAGCTGCTCACCGCTCAGTCCCGGCAGGTTCGCGCCGGTGATGACGAGGTCGAAGTCCCGCATACACAGGATATCCCAGGCTTGTCGTCCATCTTCAGCGATCTCTACGTCGATCCCCGCATCCCGAAAATGGCGCGCGTAGATCTCGCGATTTTCGGCGTTGTCGTCAACAACCAGAAGGCGATTGATACGCTCCGTCATGTCACATCCTTCTCACGCCTGCGGTGCGCGCAGCATGACGAAATGGTTGAAGTTTTTCCCGTCAACATATTCGTACTTAAACTCGTCTACGTTCTTTACGACGAGGAAAATCCCCCATCCGCCGATCTGGCGCTCGTCGATAGGCATGTTGACGTCGGTGTCGGTGGGCATGTCATGTTCTTCAAGCGGATCAAACGGCAGTCCCTGATCGATGAGTGTGACGCGCAGTTTCGCCGCGTCCAGTGCCGATTCAATCCACACCACCCCCGTTTTCCCCGCATCGCGATACCCGTAAAGAATAATATTGGTCGCAATTTCGTCCACCGCCAGCCGAAGGCGGCTCGCCGACTGCTTGTCTAGTCCGGCTGCTGCCGAAGCCGACATCACAAAATCGCGAATGCGCTGTAAAGATTCGCCGAGATGGTCGGCGTCACCAGAGACGGACAATCCGTTCGTGACAGGTTCTGCCATTTTCGCCACCCAGTTCCCTATCGAATTGAGAGATGCCTTGCCCGCACGCCCGGCGACTGAGTCGGGCGCGCGGGGTTTCCAGCGGCAAAAATACAGGCTATCCTATGACTCGATGACCCCTGGATCGTACGTATCCATCATGATCACGCTGTAGTGAAAGCCGGTCTGCTTGATGGGTTCCGAGACCGCTTCCGTCGCGCCGACCACGTAAATCTTGACACTCTGCCCCATTTTCTGCTTGGCGAACACCAGCGTTCGCAGCCCCGCCGAGGACATGTATTCCAGCGCATCCAGGATTAGCACCAGCTTGCTGACTTTCTGCGATGCCGCCTCTTCGATCTTCGTGCGAAAATCGCCGGCGACGCTGGCATCCAGTTCACCGCTCAACGTGATTCTGCCGATTCCGTTGGCGATCTCCAGTTTTGCATCAAACGCCATGAGAACTCTCCCTTGTGCGTGCCTTCAACGACCTACAAGTATCACTACGGAGCGACCGCCGAGCAAGATCTCGCCGCCGTCCAGGACCGGTTCAACATCCTTTGCCCAAATGTCCTCTGGGCTGGGCATGGCGGTATTGACTGCGACATGCCAGCGCATCCCGGCGGGCAGCGGCGGAGCAGTGAAATGCACGGCATCCCAATACATGTTCATTGCCACGTAGATAAAATCGTCACGGACGGCACCGCCTCTAGCATAATCACCGTTCACCATGAACGCCAGAGTCCGCGAGCTTCCGTCGGACCAGTTCGGCTGCCAGGGCTGCGTACCGTGAAAAGTGATGTCCGGCACACCCAGACCCAGGTAGTCGCTGCCGGACAGGAAGAAACGATTGCGAAGGATAGGGTGCGCACTGCGGAAGGCGACTATGTTCTGGAAGAAGCGCAGCAGATCGCTGTTCTTCTCGACCTGCGTCCAGTCGAACCAGTTGAGCAGATTATCGTGGCAGTAGGTGTTGTTGTTGCCCTGCTGTGTGCGCCCCACCTCGTCGCCCATCAGGAACATCGGGATGCCCTGGCTGACCATCAGGATGGCGGCAAAATTCTTGATCTGCCGCCGCCGCAGCGCAGTGATGCCAGGGTCGTCCGTCTCCCCTTCCCACCCGCAGTTCCAGCTGTTGTTGTCGTTCGCCCCATCATTGTTGTTCTCGCCGTTCGCCCAGTTGTGCTTGTCGTTGTACGACACCAGGTCCATCAGCGTGAATCCGTCATGCGCGGTGATGAAGTTGATGGAGGCGGTAGGACCTCGCGAGGCGTACATGTTCGGCGATCCCTGAATGAGCTGCGACACCTCGCCTACCAGCCCCGGCTCGCCCTTGACGAATTTGCGAATGCCGTCGCGATATTTGCCGTTCCATTCCGCCCAGCGGTTGTACGCCGGGAATGACCCGACCTGATACAATCCGCCCGCGTCCCATGCCTCGGCGATCAGCTTGCAGTGCGCCAGGATCGGGTCGTGCGCCAGCTGCTCCAGCAGCGGCGGGTTGGAAAGCGGCGCTCCGTTCGGCGCACGCCCCAGGATAGAGGCGAGATCGAAGCGGAAGCCGTCGATATGAAATTCCGCCGCCCAGTAGCGCAGACAGTCCAGGACCATGTTGCGCACGATCGGATGATTGCAGTTGAGCGTGTTTCCGGTTCCGCTGAAGTTGAAGTAGTAGCCTTCCGGCGTCAGCATATAGTAGGTCTTGTTGTCCAGACCCCGGAAAGAGATATAGGGTCCCCGCTCATTACCTTCGGCGGTGTGATTGAAGACCACATCCAGGATGATTTCGATGCCGGCGGCGTGAAGCTGCTTGACCAGGTTCTTGAACTCATCCACCTGCATATTGAACTTGCCGGTCGCCGCGTAACTCGCCTTGGGCGCGAAGAACCCGACCGTGCTGTATCCCCAGTAGTTGTACAGCCGCTCGCCGGTCTGTTCGTTGACCCGGCTGTTCTCGAACTCGTCGAATTCGTAGACCGGCAGCAGCTCGACGCAGTTGATGCCGAGTTCTTTCAGGTAGGGAATCTTGTCCACGATGCCGGCAAACGTCCCGCGCGCCCGCTTGCTCACACCCGACGACTCGTGCGCCGTGAAGCTGCGCACGTGCATCTCGTAGACGATCAGGTCTTCGATGGGCGTCTCCAGCGGTTTGTCATGCTCCCAGTCGAAATCGTCCGCCACCAGCCGCGCCCGATGGTGATAGATGTCCGACCAGTCGGGGTCGGTTCCCCATATCTCTCGCCCACCGATCAGCCGGGCATAGGGGTCCATCAGTATCTTGGTCTGGTCGAAACGATAACCGTTGCTGGGGTCCCAGGGACCGTCCATACGGTAGCCGTACTCGACCTCTTCCCAGTTCAGCCCGAACACCGTCATGGCATAGACATCGCCGATTCGAAATTCGTCGAAAAACGGGATCTCGACGAACGGCTCACGTTCATGCTTATGAAACAGGACAAGGGTGCAGGAAGTGGCTGCACTGGAATAGATGGAGAAGTTGATCCCCCCCGGCACGAGGCTCGCGCCGAAGGGGAGTGGTCGCCCAGGGCGCAGATCATAGCCCTGATACTGGTGAGTTGGATACGTGTCGATCCGTTGATCCGGCATGGCTGCGGCTCACCTATTCAGCGCTGCTGCGCCATCTTCCAAGGTGTCTGCGATGACGAAGAACTTCAGAAAGCCTGTCGCCGCCATCGTCTCCTGAACATCTTCCGGCAAGCCGACCAGGACCACCTTGCTGCCGGCGTTCGCCGAAATCTGGCGATACAGCAGCAGCATCACACGCAGTCCCGCGCTGGACATATACGCCACCTGCGACATATCGAGCAGGAGGCGACAGCCTGGACCGGCCGCCGCCAGCACCGCTTCCTGAAGCTCTGGCGCGGTGGCACCGTCAACATCGCCTACGACGGCTGCGATGGAATACCCCGTTTGTTCTGTGACGTTGACTGAAAGTGCCATCGTTCGCTCCTTATATCGGTTCTTGCTGTGACTACTTGACCGGCTCGATGCGAACCTTGATCTTCACGCGCGTGTCGGATTTCGGCAGAGTCACCGTCAGCCCCGCCGCGTCGTACTGATCGTAGGGCTTGCCATCCACCTCGACCGAAGCGATTCGCAGCGACCCCGCCGGCAGCAGGTCCGGCGCGACGCGCAGCAGACCATCCGGGAAGCTTTCGACCATCGGCTTGAAGTAGAAGTCCATGCCAACCTTGCTGATCAGCAGGTTCTGGTACACCGAGCCGAGATAGCAAAGCTCCATTGAGTGGTAGCCACTCATCGAATGGCTGCCCTTCAGACGTTCGTTGCCGAGCAGATAAGGGGTGCCGTTGGCGAGCGTATTGAAGTAGATGCCGCCGTCCCCCGTATCCGGGAAAAAGGCGTTGTAGTATGCTGCCGATTCACGCGCCAGCTTCTTGTATTCCTCGTCGCGATAAACGCCGTACATGATCAGATAAGCGAGGATCGCCTGTTCCTGCTGCCACCACGCCTTACGATCGTGGAAGACGTTGCGGTGAAACTTCTCACCGGGCGCGCGCAGACGCTCCATCACGTCATACCAGCCCCCGCGCTGCGTGTCCATGCCGACGGTCGGCATGATGGCGGCAATGCGCTTGGCAAAGTCGATGTATTCCGGCTTAGCCATGAGCGAGGTCATGCGCGTGATATTCCAAGCGATCTTCAGATTGTGCCCGACTACGCCGCCGTTCTTCTGCCAGGCATAGGTGTAGTCGTGCGACCAGTCCTCGTGGAACTTCTCTTGCACGAACGAGCTGTGTTCGTAGTCCTGGAAGTGCTGGGTGATCATGTCGAAGCAGTGTTCGAGCATGTCGGCATGTGCCTTCTCGCCCGACGCCAGGTAGAGGTTGATCAGAAACGCCGGCGCGTGATCGCCGACGGAATTCCAGTTCTTGCGCGCGCGGTTGGGTCCGAGCATCTCGGCGCGCGGGTCCAGCGTGATCGGGTCAATATGGGAAAAGTATCCGCCCAGCACCGGATCGTAGAAATACTTCTGGAACAGCTCGATGGTCTTGTCGGCATCGTAGCGAATGCGCGGGTCGCCGGTTGCCCGGTAGGTCTGGATGGGTCCCGCCAGCGCATAGATCTGCTCATAGGCAGGAATCGAGTCGTAGTCGTCGCCAAACTCTGAGGTCAGGAGCTTCTGTTCCTGCGCCCCGCTCACCTGAATGCCGTGATACCAGTAGATTAGGTCTTCGTCCATATCGAAGAAGCGCATATGCTCGCGTAGGTACTCGGTCCCCAGCTCAGCCGCTTCGAGATACTGGTCCTTCCCGGTCATCATGAACGCCGAGGCGAACCCGTAAACCAGGCGGGAGATGGTATCCGTCTCCTGCAAAAAGTCGCCGCGTTTCGTGCCCGCCAGATGTAAGAAGGTGCGGTAGTTACGATAGTCAATTGGCTCGTTGGGCCAGTTGAACTGCCAATGCAGGTAAGAGTTGGCGATCTGATCAACCTGCTTGATCCACCAGTCTGGCTCTTCGTGGCGGTACACCGAAGGTCCATCGCCTGGGAAGACGAAATTCTTGATCTCGAACTTGTTGGTGTCTTCCGGATAGAAGATTCCATAGGCATAGACCAGCTGACCGGGGACGAGAAGCTGCCCCAGACGCCCTGTGGCATCGGGCCAACCCTCACCCAGATTCTGCGAGAAGCGGGCATAGACATTGTCGGTCAGCTTACCGGTGTACTGCCGCCCGTCCGAAGTGGTTAGCTGCACCGTACGGTCAGTGCGGTTGAAGTGCGAAACATAGCCTGCAATCAGGTCGGAAAAAGTGAAATTCAGATCGTTCACGTTATCTCTCACCCCTTATCTACGATGCGCCTGTGTCAGCAAATCTAGACCAGCGGCGGTGGATTCTCTTGATCCACGTAGCCCTGGCTGATTTCCACGATGTTGCCTTCGGGATCAGCGACCCACACGGTCTTCCAGCCGGGGATGAACGCGCTGAAATCCAGCGGTCCCAGCGTCACCTGGGCGTCGGCTCCTATGCTGGCGAGGACGGCATCGATATCGTCCACCTTGAAGGCGAGATGGCGCGTCCCGACATAGACATAGCCGTCCTTTTCTGGCGCTGCCATAGGGCGATCATCGCCCGTCTTGAAGATTTCGAGATAGACGCCCGGTCCCTTCAGGAAGACCAGCTGATTGTCTTCGCCCAGGGGGATGACGCGCCCACGAGTGAAACCGAAATGCTTGGTGTAAAACTTCTCGATGGCAATCGGGTCTTTGCAGTTCAGCCCGATATGATTGAATTCCATCAGCTTCCCTCTTCTTTCTCCAGCATGAGATCGATGATCTTGCGCGCGAACAGATGGCAGTGTCCGCCCGTACGTCCCGTCACCAGATCGCCATCGACGACCACATCCTGATCGACGTAGTTCGCACCCATGTTGCGAATATCGCCCAGCAGGTTGATGTGCCCGACAACGCTGCGCCCGCGCACCAGATGCGGAACAGGTGAAATCAGCCACATGCCGTGACAGATGATCCCCTTGATGATGGACGGTTCGGCAAAGGCGCGCTCGATGAACTGCACCGCAGGCGACAGCTTATTGATGTCTTCAGTATAGCGCAGACGATCCGAAACGATGGCAGAAGGCACAATTATCGCGCTGTAGCTGCGCAGTTCATCATCCGACATGCCTTCCAGTGATTTGTGACACTCGAACGGCGCCTGGTACTCATGTCCTTTGAAGGTCAGGTAGGGCTGCCCCCACAGGCGACTCAGGAAGTGCAGCTCGATACCCTCTTCCGGGAAACGGTGTTCGTAGTAGAAGATTTCCTTCTCGTAGTAGTCGCTCTCGATGAGAATCCCGACTTTCTTGCCCTGTAATTTCATCTGTACCCCCCGGTCCCAGGTCTGAAGAATGGCATAGGGACGAGATTCCTCCCGTCCCTATTGAATGTGTGGATTGCGCAGTCGATGCAGTCTACAGACCGTGCTTCTGCTTGATCAGATCAGAAACTCTCTCGCCCACCATCATGATGGCGGCGTGGCAGTTGCCCGAAGGAACCATCGGGAAGACGCTGGCGTCAGCGACGCGCACGTTGGTCGTCCCATAGACCGTGCAGGTCGGATCGACCACCGCCATTTCGTCCGACCCCATCTTGCACGAGCCGGATTGGTGATGATACGAGTCCGCGCGGCTGCGGACGAAAGCGCGGATCTCCTCGTCGGTCTTGACCTGCGGTCCAGGAAGCAGTTCTTCGGTCACATGGTGCGTGAACGTCTTGGAGTTGAAAATGTCGCGCGCCAGCTTGAATGCCCACACCAGACGATCTTCATCCGACTTCGCGCCCAGGTAGTTCGGGTTGATCGCCGGTTTGCGCGCGGGATCGGCGCTTTGCAGCTTGATCGTGCCGCGCGACAGCGGACGCACGACGCCCGGCAGGATGCTGACGGCGTTAGGGTTCTTCTGCCCGATGATGATGTCGAACGGCGCGGCGATGAACGCCATCTGAATGTCCGGTCCCACCCAGCCCGGGTCGGATTTGCAGAACATCGCGCTTTCCGACATCTGGAGGTTCGGCGCAGCAACCGGATCGCGCGTGCCATAGATGACGCCAGTCAGCACGTGATTATGGAAGTTCTCACCCACGCCGGGCAGATCGATCACCACCGGCTTATCCCAGGCGCGCAGGTGGCTCGCCGGTCCAATGCCGGAGTTGAGCAGGATATGGGGCGACTCGATGGCGCCGCCGCAGATCACCACTTCCTGCCTCACCTGAACTTCGTGCAGCTTCCCATCCTGGATATATTCGACTGCCACACACTCACCATCATCCATGATCAGACGGGTGACCTGAGCATTTGTCCTCATCGTCCAGTTAGGGCGCTGTCCGATGAAGGGTTCAATGTACGACTCATTGGCGGCGTGACGGCGGCCGTCGCGGATATTCAGATGATGCCACCCGGCACCGATCATGTTGGGACCGTTGAAGTCGTCGGTATGCGGATGTCCCAGTTCTATGCAGGAGTCGATGAAAATCTCAGAAAGCGGATTCGGATTATGATTCTTGGCGTTGATGACGCTCATCATGCCGCCATGCCCTGCCCAGGAGCTGGTGTGATCTTCCTGGTCTTCGACCATCTGGAAGTATTTCAGCACATCCTGATACGCCCATCCGGGGCAACCGTTATACGCCCAGTTGTCGAAGTCCGATTCATGTCCCCGAATGTGCATCAGGATATACATGTTGGAAGTGCCGCCGACCATCCTGCCGCGAGGCTCGTAGACCCGGCGACCATCGAGCGCGCGCTGTGGTTCGCTGTAATAATCCCAGTCCACCGGGGTATGCCACAACGTGGGCCACGCCGCCGGGATGCGCACGTTTTCCGGGATGTCTCCGGTTCCCGCTTCCAGCAGCAGCACGTGAGCGTTCGGGTTTTCGCTCAGCCGATTGGCGACGACTGCGCCGCCGGCGCCAGCGCCAATGACCACAAAGTCGAAGTGTGTACGTTCAGTCATGTTGTCGGGTCTACCCTTCGGATAACTGGCGAAGAAAGGGCGCAAATGGCTTCGAGTCATGGAAATTTGCCATGTAGGTGATCTTCCCGTCCTTGAACTCGAAGAAGTTCATCGCCTCGGCTTCAATTGGCTCATCCGGGTACTTCATGGCACGGGCAGAAATGTGCGACACGACAGCGCCGCGGCTGCCATCGACCAGGATGCTTTTCGGGCTGTTCTTGAATACCTTATATGCCTGCGGAAAGCCGCGCATGATGTTGCGCAGCGTCTCCATCCCCGTGAGACGCCCCGCGAGCTGCTCATCCATGACATAGTCTTCATGGAACAGGTCGCACCACGCATCCCAATTGCCCTCGGTGGCATACTCATAATACTTCTGGATGATCTCGTGTGGTGTCATCATGAATCTGTTTCCCTTCTGTAAGCCAGTACTCACGCCGCGCACCCGGCGCGAACACGCCGGGCTGCACGGTCTATCAACAGATTGCGAACAAACCGATGATCACTTGTTCACGGGCCAGTAGCCCATCTGCTCCAGGATGTAGAGACTGTCGGAATTGAACCAGCGAGCGACAATCTTGCCCTCCTTAATGCGGAAAATCGACAGTCCGTTCCACTTCAGTTCCTTGCCGGTCGGCGCACGCCCCAACCAGTCCGCAGAGTGTACCAGAGTCATCACGCCGCGCACACCGACCAGATCGCCCTCGGCGACCATATCCATCACCTGGACCGCCTTGACCGGGAACATCTTCGACATGTAGGCGATGCCGCCTTCCAGCATAGCGCGCCCATGCGCGCTGCCGAACAGCGCCTCGCCGTGATCCTCGAAATTCTCGTCCATGATGTCCTTCAGCTTCTCGACATGTCCTTCGGTGAACACATGCTCGTAGAAGAAGCGGACAACCGCCTTGTTGCCTTCCAGTTCCGAGTCGGAGACCTGCGGACCGACGGGCGAAGATGCCGGTAGGTCCGTCTGCGGAACGGCGGTGGGCTGAGCATCTGCCGCCGCCGCGGGAGCGCCGCCGCCCATGGGCGGGAGCAGTCCCATGCCGCGCATCATGCCCATCTCATCGCTGTTGAACCAGCGCTCCACGATCTTGCCGTTCTCAAAGCGGTTGATCGCCATGCCGGTCCACTCGATAGTCTGCCCGTTCGGCGGCACGCCATAGACTTCCTGGGTTACCGTGCCGCGCCAGGTTAGGCGAGCGGCGACCTTGTCCCCTTCGGCGACCAGGTCATTGACGCTGACGTACAGGTCCGGGAAGACCCACTTCGCCCACTGGATGCCGCGCGCCACCGCCGTAAGATGATCCTTGTCGCTGGGGTCCAACCCCATCGTCTCGCCGTGCGCTGTGAAGTGCGGGTCCATGATCTCGTACAGCACGTCAAAATTGTTACGGTTCAGTTCGTCGTAGAGGCGAATGATCTTTGCTTTCAGTTCTTCGGTGTTCACCTGCGGCGCTCCTGTTGCGAATGCACTCAGTTCAAATTGTGGTGGATTTTTGATGAAACCGCCGAAATCGCTGAAAAACTGCTCAGCGCTGATCGGCTGGCGTCCGGTGATCTTGTAGAAGTCATAGGTGACTTCGCTGTAGCGTCCGGTGCTGTAGGCTTCGTCCATGCCGACGACGAAATCGACGAACCAGGGCTGCATTCCCATCTGCATCATGCCGGCTTTGGTTTGTTCCGGCGGCACGTAGGAATAGGTGACGTTCTTGCCCATCACCTTGCCGATCTTCTCGGCAACCTGAACATTCGTCAGCGCTTCAGGTCCCGTCAGCCGATACACTTTGCCCTCATGTCCCGGCTCGGTCAGACAGCGCACGGCGACGGTGGCGATGTCCCGAATGTCGATAGCCGGTAGCGCCACGTTCGCTGCCAGCGAGGCATAGAATCCGCCGGTCGAGTTGATCGGGTACACCAACTGAAACCAGTACTGATAGAAGACATGGGGGCGAAGATGCGTCCAGGCGATACCGGATTGTTCAAGTTCGATCTCGCTTTGCGCATGCCAGCGCATCAGTTGGGTCGGCGCGTCAGGGGCTGCACCGACGACTGACAGCTTGACAATGTGCTTGACGCCGGCAGCCTTGGCGGCGTTGATGAAGTTGCCCTGTTGATCCACCTGCCGGAAGTCGCTGGGCGTGAGGAGGAACGCGCGATCCACCCCCTCTAGCGCTGCGGCAAGCGTTTGCGATTTGGATACGTCGCCTTCGACGATCCTGAGGTTCGGGATCGATCCCAGCATCGCCTGCGCTTTTGCCGCGTTGCGCACCATGACGCCAAACGGCTTACCGGTCTGCGCCAGCTGAGTCACCAGTTCGCGACCGATATTCCCTGTAGCGCCTGTCACAAGAATCATATCTGTTGCCCCTTCAAGTCCGCCGAACCTGACGATTCACGAATTCTGCGAGTCGAGGTCTGCCCACCTTGCGGACCGATCATGCGGGTCCTCGTCCTGAAGCCCCCCGCCGCGCCCGCCCTAGCCAAAACGCGGAATGATGCCAACCTGCTGAAGCAGCGTGAAGCGGTCGGTGTTGGTCCACATCTCGGTGATCTTGCCATCTTCAATGCGAAAGGTCAGCGCACCGCTCCAGTGGTACATCTGTCCTGTGCCAGGCACGCCCATATAGTTCCCGGCATGGGTCCCGCTGTAACGCACCCGCACCGACACCTTATCCTGATACGCCGCCACCGTTTCGATTTCCAGGTGCAGGTCATGGAAGGCGCTGCGCAGCACTCCCAGGTCGTCGTTCAAGGCGCGCACGCCTCTTACGGAGTTTTCAGCGCTCTCGAAAGTGGTTCGCACGTCGTGCGCCATGAACCGCGCGTAAGCGTGCGGGTTGCCATGATTGATCTCTTCGATCAGGCTGCGCACCAGCTTCTTGTGTTCCGCCGCATCGTAGACCACCGGCGGAGTCGGCACGATGCCCATCTGTTGAAGGATGCCGACCTGATCCAACTCGCTCGTGCCATCGACAAATTTGCCGTTGGCATAGCGCAGCACGCGCGTACCCGCCCATTTGATGTGCTTGCCGGTCGCCGGCATCCCGAAAAACGCGCCCATATGCGTGCCTTCACCGCGTACCATCATGAACACGATGTCGCCATCGATGATCAGGTCCCGCAGGCTGAATTTCACGTCCGGGAAAGACTCGTGCAGCATCACATGCGCCTGGCGCACCGCTGCGTAGTCGTTGCCCATCGTCGCCCCGCTAGGGACCACCTGATGGTCAATGAAGCTGTCGGCGAAGACGCTCATCACGCGGTCGATGTTGCCTTCGTTCATGCCCTCAATGTAGTCTTCGGCGAGCCGCCGCACATCCCGTTCCACCGCTGCCTGCTGCTGATCCAGGTTCTCGCCGAACAAGCCCAAGCCAAGCTGCGCACTCAACTGGACGAAGTCCATGCCGCCCCAATGCTCCAGAAAGTGTTCACCGGGCACGCGCTCGATCTCGATGCACTGCACCTTGAAACGTTTGCCAGACGCCGGAATCCCGAAGAACGGCGCGCCGGTATGTTCGCCGGTGATCTCAAACACCACCGTCACCAGATCGCCATCGGCGATGACGTGCTGAATGTCGTAGTCCGTCCAAGGGAACGAGGCGTAATTCATGTTAAGAAACATACGCGCGCCTTCCACGCCGGAAGGCAGCCCGGGAGGCGCGCTGTGGTCCAGCACGTTGTCACCCAGAAAGAAGGGCATCCGGTCGATATTACGCGGGATGACCATCTCGTTAAAATACTGGCGGATTCGCGTCCGCTTCTGGTCTGGGGTCGTCGTGTTCGGGAAAGCCCCAGCGCGAGTCCCCATCGCCGGCTCAGATCCGCCCGGCGTCTGGAGGGCGCGCATCAGGGTCATGATGTCGAACCAGCGGTGACGTTCGACGAATTTCCCATCTTTCACCCGAAACACTTCGACGACATACGTCTTGAATGGGTTACCGGCGGCAGGAGCGTTCAGGTAAGCGCTGCCGGTATGGGTCCCCTGGTAAATGCCGTGCAGCACAACCCATTCGCCTTCAGCGCTGATCGCCTCAAGCTCCAGAAGGAAATCAGGAAACGCGCTCAGAAATGACCCGTATTGCGCGCGCAGATCTTGCGTGCCGGGCGTAACCGAGGGTCCCTGTGTATGATCGATCAGGGTCTGGTCAAAGAGCGCAATCGCCCCGTCCAGGTTGTGCTGATTGATCTGCTGCTGAAATTGAGCGGCAAGCGCCTTCATTGCTGCGATTGTCGTCGTCATGATCCTTCCTGAAGATACATGCGCCCTTCAACAGCGGGCACATCCATAGGGTTCAACCAAAGCGAGGAATGATCCCTACCTGCGTCAGTAGCGTGAAGCGATCCATATTGGTCCAGCGCTCTACAATCCGTCCGTCCTCAACACGGTCGATGACCATCCCGCTCCAGCAGTAGACCTGCCCTGAACCCAGCACGCCCATGTACTCACCGCTGTGCGTGCTGGTGAAAAGCAGGCGCGTGGCGACCCGGTCGCCGGTCGCGATCATGCTCTGCGCAACGATGCTCAAATCATGGAATGCCCCTCGCAGCATCGCATCGTCCAGCTTCATCTACAGGCAGCGCCCGGTAGTTGATGCCGCGCTGCTGGGCGTATGGTTCACCCGGCGCAACCTGGGAAAGCCGCCACTCGATTTTGCTCTTGCTCTCGTACGCCATCGACTCAGGTTCCCCCAGGGACCAAACCGAACTGCTGAAGCAGTCCGAATACGTCGGAGTTAAACCAGCGCTCCACGATTTTGCCGTTCTCGACACGGTTGGTCGCAATCGCCGTCCAGGTCATCTTCTTGCCCGAAGCCGGGATGCCCATGAACGATTGAGAATGCGTCCCCGTCCAGCGCAGGCGCACCATCACCTTGTCGCCGGAAGCGATCATATCCTCGATCTCGACCACCAGGTCAGGGAAAGCTTCCTGGGTCATCTTCGCGCCCTGTTTGATCGGTTCCAGACCTTTCTGATAGGGGTTCAGCGCGTCGCCGTGCATGACGAAATCTGGCGACATCAGCTCGTCGACGATATCAACGTTGTGCTTGTTTTCCTCTTCATACAGCCTGCGGACCAGCGCCTTGTTGGCTTCCGGGTTCGGCGGCGGCGCGAACGACGGGACGATCCCCATCTGCTGAAGGATGCCCACCTGGTCGAATTCGTTCCAGGCTTCGACGAACATGCCGTTTTCCACCCGCAGGATGCGATGCGCCGTCCACTGGATGTCTTTTCCGGTAGGCGGGAAACCGTAGAAGTCACCGGTATGCTTGCCTTCGGCATGCACGCGAATAGCAACCTTGTCGCCTTCAACCATGATCTCGTCGATACTGAAGGTCAGATTGCTGAACGATTGGTTGAGCATGTGATGCGCCATCACGACCGCTTCGACGCCCGGCGGCAAACCGGCAACCTGGGCATTGTTATGATCCAGGAAATCCTTGGCGAAAACGTCACGCAGCGCAGTCTCATCATCGTGGTTCACGCCATAGATATAGCGGTGAACCATCGCCGCGTACTGCTCTTCTTTCGCCTTCTGGTCGGGATCGCGAATCGCGCCAAGCTGCATCATCAGCCCGACGATATCCAGTCCGCCCCAACGCTCCGCATACTTCCCGTCGACGATGCGCACGGTCTCCAGAAGCTGGACGGAGAATCGCTTGCCGGTCGCCGCCAGCCCCATCAGGCTGCCGTTGTGCGTCCCGGCTATCGTCGAGATGACCGTCACTTTATCGTCTTCTGCGACCAGACCGTGAATCGTATTTATCGCGTCGGACGATCCTTCGAAGAACATCTGAAAGAACATCCGTGTGCCCGCATGACCACGTGGGATGCCGGGTGGTGCGCTGTAGTCGATGCCATCCTCCGGGATGTAATCGGCAAAACGATCCAGGATGTGATTGTTTATGACATTCTCTATATAATCGCGTATGAGAGCTTTATTGCTTTCTTGCTGCACGCCCATCTCATCGTCCCCCGGAATTAATCTCGGCTTGTGTCGCCCAGCGCTCACATCATTATCGCCTGGTTTCAAGCGTCAGTTCTGGATTCCCAGCTGATTGCGGATTCCCATGCGGTCAACCCACTCCCAGCGTTCAGTGATCTTCCCATCAACAATTCGAAAGATATGTATTGCTGAGGCAGAAAACGACTTACCGGTGGGCGCAGCGCCCATGAATTCACCTTGATGTGTTCCGGTAAGGGTCAGTCGGCAGACCACCTTGTCAGCCTCGGCGGTGATGTCTTCCACTTTGGACTGAAGATCGGGAAATGCCGAAAAGTACATCGCAAAAGATCGTTTCACACGGTCGAGTGGTTCAGGCACACCCTTCGAGTCGCGATCCAGAAGAGGGTCGCGCATGAACTGCGCGACCTCGTCCAATCGGCGCTCGACCATGACGACCTGATGGAACTCGCTCACCAGCATCTTATTCGCATCTACAGACATGATCGGAGTCCTCTTCCCGCTCGAAGCCTAACCGCCGCCCAGTTTCATTTCGGGGATCATGCCCAGCGCCATCAGCTGCGGCATCACATCCTGGTTCGCCCACCGTTCGATGATCTTGCCCTCATTGTTGAAACGATAGGTCGAAAGCCCCGCCCACTTATGGACCTTGCCGGTCGGTTCCTTGCCCATGAAGGGTCCAAGGTGTGTGCCGCGCCAGGTCAGCCGCACGACGACGATATCGCCTTCCGCGACCATGTCCTCGATCACCGTATGCCCATCGGGATAAGCGGTCTTGACGCCCTTGACGCCCTGCTTGATCGCCTCGCTGCCGCCGATGTAGGGAAACAGCGCATCACCGTGATGCACGAATTCACTGCACATCAGGTCATCGATGACGCTGACGTCGCCCATGCCGATGACCTCATCATAGAAACGCTGAACATTCTGCTTGTTCAGTTCGATGCCCATGAAAACATCTCCTTCAAAATCACCCACGCTGGATGTATGCGACTGCGACGATACGTCGCGACGGAACGGTGATCCCTTAGCCGCCGAACTTGGTCGGCAGGATGCCGAGCTGCTGGAACATTGACATGAAGTCTTCGATGACGTACCGTTCGACCATGATGCCGTCGTCATTGAAATGCGCAAGCTGGGTCGCCGTCCAGGTCAGATACTTGAACGTCGGCTGGACGCCCATAAACTCCTTGACGTGGCGGGCGGTGACCTTCTGATGCGTCATGACCTTGTTGCCTTCGGCGAAGATGTGGATGATCTCGATCTTCGCGTCCGGGAAAGTGGCTTTGAACCCGCCGATTCCACCCTTATGCGCATCACGTCCGACCGCCTTTGGCAGAAGCGACTGCGGACCATAGGTCGTGAAGTCTTCCGCCATGAACTTATCCAGTTCCTGAAGCTGATCATTGTTCGCTGCCAGGAAGAAGCGGATGACCGTGTTCTTGTTGTGTTCCGGTGTAGTTGGCACTACGCACCTCATCTGGATAGGACCGCCCTGCGAGATCAGCGGTCGCCTCAATCGAATGATGCCGCCGCCGACCGGGGCGCGACCGCGCTCTGGTCGGCGGCAAAGCGACGCATTAGCTAGCGACTGGGCGGTCCGCCGAAGGGCGGCAGAATGCCGAGCTGCTGAAGCAGCCCAAGCATGTCCCAGTAGCCATGAGCGACCGAAATCTTGTTGTCGTACAGGCGGAACATCATATGCCCCGTCAGGTTGATCGCCTTGTTGGTCGGCGGCAGCCCACGAAAATCCCCGGTGTGCGTTCCGGTGACGTGATAGCGCATCGCTGCCTTGTCGGCTTCGCAGTAGACCGCGTCAATCTCGTAGCGGATGTCTGGGAAAGCCGTGTGCAGCGTATCCAGCCAGCGCCTGACGCTCTCCTGCCCCAGTTCCTCGCCGCCGCCTTCCTGAAAGAAGACGTAGTTCTTGTTATAAAACTCCGGAATGCGGTCCTGAGCGTTGACGTTCCAGACTTCCTCGACCACCTTGCGGATCACATCGCGGTTGGTCAACGGCACATCCTCCGTATTAAGACGCTGTCCGCTGTGAGAGGCGACCGGCGACCAGAACAGATCGTATTCGTTCGCGCCATCGCCGAAGATCGCGCCGCGCCCTTCGATCACCTTGCCATTGCGCCAGCGCAGCAGGTGGATGACGTCGATATCCAGTTTGGTGTGCGGAATCTGTCCGGTCCCCTCGTGACCTGAACGGAAACCGAGGTTGTGCGTCACGTCAGCGGACCATTCATCGTTGACCAGCACAGTGATGCCGGTCATCCTGAAGCTGCCATTCGACAGCGCGCCGACCTGACCCATGAATGCCAGGAACGCATCCAATCCGTAATACCAACCGGAAAGCGGATTGTGTCCTGGGACGAGCCACTTCATGCTGTTGTCCCAGTACTTCTCAATTTCGGCGCGGTCGCCCGATGCCAGGGCATCGTACGCCATACCGACAAGCTCTGCTGTTACATGAGGCATGTTGTTTCCCCCAGCGAGATCGCTGTAAATGGATAAACGACCGTGAAGGCGGGACTACTCCGCAAGACGCGCCGGGATGCCCTTAAGCCTGAACATCGTCCACATGTAGCGGTCCACCGTGTGCTGATCGCCGGTGTGTACGCGTACTTCGTAAATCTTGCCGTCCTTGATGCCGTAGGTCGTGCAGGTGGGGAACACGAATTCTTCGGAACCGATCTTGCCGTGTCCGGTATGCTTCTCGACGACTGTGCCGTCGTCCAGTTCGCCGAAGTGGACGTTATCGACGGATATCCCCGCCTGGAAGAGCGCACCGAAGAACGCGATCACCGCATCGACGCCTTCCATGCGCCCGGACAGCGGGTGATGTCCCGGCATCGTCCAGCTCATCTCGGGGTGGAATAATTCGTTCTTGATGCCCGCCATATCGCCCTTGCTGAACAGGTCGTACATCTTGAGAACGAGGTCGGTATTCGCCATGATGAATCACTCCTGAAATTGATAATTAGGGTTGGAACCGAAAATGGATGACTGCTTACAGACTCCGCCGCCGCCTAAAGAGGGACTCCGCCCTCGAGCTGCCGCAGCTCGTCCACGATGTAAAGGGTGATCGCCGGCGCAAGCGACTTCGGGCACCGCTTGATTTCCCAGGTCTGATAGGCGTCAAAGCGCAGGCGCTCGCTGTTCGCCGCCGGCGGCTTCCACCGACTGGCTTCCCAGCGCACAACCAGCTTGACATCCGCCTTCGATCCGTCTTCCGACACCCTGACATCGAGCGACTGCATCGTGTGTACCTCGTCGAAGAAGATGCGAATCACTCCCTGGAACCAAAGCTCAAATTCCGCCTGCGTGCGCAGCGTCGCCTCTGGGAAACGCATCTGCAGCTCGGTGCTGTGGATGTACTTGATCAAATCCACCTGAGCGCGGTGTACATCCAAGCCCTGATACCAATCCACCACCATCGCTTCAACTTCTTCTTTCGTCAATGGCGCAAGCTGCGTCATGTTCTCCCCTTTTTCCTTTGCCTATCCAGTAGACGACAGCGACGTACCCTAGGGTACGTCGCTGCTGATGACCATATCGATCAGGAATGGACCATCGGTCGCCATCATCTGCTTGACCGCGGCTTCCACCTGATCTGGATGATTCACACATGCCGCCGGCACGCCCATCGATTCAGCCAGCCGGGCGAAGTTGACCACCGGGTTCCCCAGGTCGAAGCTGTGCGGGAACTCGTGTACCGGGTCTCCCACCTGCTCGTTCCAGTATTGGAGGATGTTCAGCTTGAGCAGCATGTAGCTCTGGTTATTACAAATCACGAACTTCGCGCCGATGTTGTAGCGCGCCGCCGTCCACAACGCCTGGATGGTGTACATGCTGCCGCCGTCGCCGCTGAAGCCGATGACCGTCTTTGCGGGATGCGCCAGCTTGATCCCCAACGCGCCGGGGATGCCCACGCCCAGCGAACCGCCGCGCGTCTGGAAGAAATGCCCCGGCAGTGTGGGGGGCAGATAGCGGGTGACATCCGGCGAGGAGGTCAGCGCCTCGTCGAACACCATCACATCTTCCGGCACATACTGCGCCAGCGCTTCCATGAAGCGCGACGCCCGCAGGGGGAATTCGTCGCGCCGACCCTGATCTTTCGCCAGAGCCGCCCCCCGCGCCGCTGCCGCCTGCTGCCGCGCCGCCTCGAGCCGCGCTTCAGCCGCTGCCCGATGCGCGTCGCTCATCGACGCCGCCAGCGCCTCGTCCAGCGCCGCAAGGGTCCGCTTCGGATCAGCGACGATACCCAGATCGACCGAGAAGTTCTTGGCAATCTCGTAAGCGTTGAGATCGACATGGACGATCCGCGTGCCAGCCTTAAAGGCATCGTAGAGATTCGGGAAGACTTCCGGGAAGACGTAGGTTCCAACGACCAGGACGGCATCCGCCTTATGGGTGATGTTGGCGCTTGCCTTGCCGAACATGTGACCTGTCGTGCCCTTGTACAGCGGGTGCAGCGCGCTGATGTTCACTTCCGACGAATCGACGCCGTACACATCCGCGCCGAGCCGTTCGGCGACCCGCGCCAGCTCATCCTGGGCATTGCTGAACGTGATGCCATCGCCCATCAGGATAAGCGGATGTTCTGCCCCGGCGAGCATCGCAGCCGCCCGGTTCAGAGAGTCGCGCGAAGGTGCGGCGGCGGTGTCCAGCATCGGCGTCGGAAACACCTCTTCATTGTTGATGGCATCAAGGACATCCGCAGGGACGCACACGAATACCGGACCCGAAGGGGGGGTGATGGCGATCTTGATCGCCCGGCGCAGCACGCGCAGCAGCGAATTTGGATCGACGACCCGGGTCGCCCACTTGGTCACCGGTTTCGCCATCGACACGAGGTCCGCCGCCATCTGGGCATCCATCGCATCGTACTTGATCCCCGCTTCGCCGGCGATCACCACCAGCGGCGCATGACCGCGCAGCGCCTGATACATCATGCCGATGCCGTTGCCCAGACCGACACCGCTGTGCAGCTGCACGACCGTCGGTCTGCGTGTGGCGCGCGCATAACCATCGCCCATTGCCACCGCGATGGTCTCCTGCAAGCCCATGATGTACTTGAAGTCAGGATACTGTTCGAGCGAATCCAGGAATCCCTGCTCCACGGTGCCGGGATTGCCGAACATATAGTGAATTCCGTCCGCGAGGAACTGTTCGATCATCGCGTAACGTCCAGGTTTGCCGGGCATGGTTCCTCCTCAGGGGGTGTACTGCCGCGCGAATGATTTCGACAAGGGAAGGCGGTCACCACTGGCGGTCCGCCTTTCCTCCCTGGGAAGATGATTACCAGCCGTAGCGATCTAAGCCCTCTTCGAGGACCTTGACCATCAGCTGTCCGACCAGTTTAGAGTCCTGGGTCGAACGCCCAGTCAGAAATGGATAATCGAGGATGGTCGAACGCTCATGTCCGACGCCGCCGTGATACTGCCCGTTGGGTGCGGTTGCATCGCGCAGGATGTACTCCAGCGGGAAGAACGGAGGACCGAAGTTGGCGTCGATGCCGAGTACCCCGGTGCCGTCCTTGTAGTCGTATTCCAGCGCATGTCCGGTCACGTGCCGCCCCGAGATGATGCTCTTGCGCTCCGACCAGTCGCGCGCGAACGCCAGGATCGTCACCGCATAGCATTCGGCGATGATCAGCTTATTAAGCTTCAGGAAGCCCAGCACCATGTCGTGCAGACGTTGATTGTTAACCATGTCGATCAGGGGACCGCTGCCGCCGACCATCAGCAGCGCGTCGTATTCCGCCAGCTGGTCCCAGCACTCTTCACGCTTCTTGTGATAGGCGACCAGTTCGTGACCGAAGTTCTGATCGTTGAAGTACGGGCGTTCCGGGAACCAATCCTTCAGACTGATCGGGTTGTCCAGGCGCGGCGACGCGTCGATCTCGCGCGTCTTCGCGGCATAGTATTCGTCTGTGACCACTTTCTTGAGCGGCGGGTCGAAGTAACCAGCCTTCGCGCTCGGCGGCAGCGCATGGGCGCGCTTCCCCGTCGGCGTTATGAAGACCGTCTCATAGCCGGCAGCATCCGCTTCTTCCAGCGGTCCCACCAGCTCTTCTCCCCAATAACCGTATTCAGACAGCACGCACAAGATTTTCTTCGACATCGTGTACCCCCGTAATGTTGACAGGATGCCCAACAAACCGAATGAAGAGGGAAAGTGTTTGATTGTTCGATCTGGCTACGGTAGATGATTATACTGCGAATCACCCCGCTTGAAAATTAAGTGAACAATTCCACTGCCCAGATGACTTATTTTTCATCCGGCATTGCGGAACCACCATCGAATTGTCAGCGCTCTGCCATCAGGCAAACGACTATATCTCAACGTTACATCAACGGTTACGATTTTTGTCCTACACTTAAGTCTAGATTGTGTCATGATTCCGCTAGCTCAGGCTGCACCTGTCTTGGAGTGTCGCCATGTCAAACCGGCTTTTTCGCTTCATCCTCGGCGTTGGGCTGCTTCTGATCGCCGTCCTTCCCGCTTCAGCCCAGTCTGACCAAATCTTTGGGCTGGTCGATGTCGATCTGGCGGAGGTCCGCTCCGGACCTGATTTCGCCTACCCTACTCTCGACCGCCTGCCGCGCAACACATCCGTCGTCATCCTGGGACGCGCCGGCGATTTCGTAACGCGCTGGGATGGGCGGCAGTGGCTGCAAATCGCCTATGGTGGCGGCAAAGCCTGGGTCTATGCGCGACTGCTGCGCACCAGCATGGCGTTCAACAGCATCCCCCCAACCGGGCGCATCCTCCCCCGCGACCGCAACGGACGTGTGCCAGAAGTTTTTGATCTCTCCTATGACATTTGTGAGCAGTGGGGAGGATCGTTCTCCCGCATCGGCGACTTCATGGCGGGCGACCGCGAGCTGACCGTCACCTACCCCACGCTGATCGGCGCAAACGTCTACAGCGTCATCGTCATTTCGCCAACCGGGGTCCGCCGCGCCTTCGACAGCACCACCGGGACGAGCAAGATCATCCTGGATCATCTGCCCCAGGAAGGAGGAACCTATACCTGGCGCGTCGCTCCCTACTGGACTTACAGCGACTACCGCTTCGAGTGGCAGCAGGTCTGCCTGCTGCAAACGGGCGGCGTGTTCGACAAACCCTACACCGGATTCACCCGCCCGCACCTCAGTGCCGGCGGATGATTGTGCGGGAATGATGGAGCGGCGCGCCGCTCCTGCTGGACGCGCCCCCTTCATCGGATCCGCTCCTCAACCAGGATCAGCGCAGCCAGCGTGGCATCGATAGCGACGCGCGCGTTGATCGCCGCATTGCGCGCCCGTCCTGCAACATCGCGGTCGAAAACCCCACAGCGCGTCAGCGGTTCGATGGCGGCATTGATCAGTGCGCCAACCTCGTCGAGACGAGGCACGTAGCGCTCCAGTTCGGGGAACTGCCGCGAATCGTCGGCGGTATACGGATAATCACGCACGAAGTCGGGTGGCTCACAGGGCATGATCTCGCGCGAGACGACCGCATACCACAGGTTTTCCAGCCCGACCGCAACCGTGCGCGTGGCGTAGAGATAGTCGCGCAGTCGGGCAATCTGCGCCCGCTGCACCTCCGGCGGAATCTGTTCGAAGGTGATCTCTGCCTCAGCGGCGAGTCCCGGAGCAACCGGCGCGCTTTCGATGCCGGGCGCAGGGCGCGTGTTGAATGTCGCCACCCAGCCGAGGCTGCCACGATAATTGACGAACAGCCATGTCCCGGCATGGTTGCGATACAGCACCGGCAGCACCGCTCCGGCAGGGATCGTGCCGATCTGCCGTCCGCTGCGGATGACCGGCGAGTCGCGCAGGATCAGGTTATCTACGGCGTACGTCGCGAATCCCGGATCGCGCGTCAGCACTGACGCGCCCACCCACCCCGTCGTCAAATCGGTCAGCGGCAGCCGCTCCGGCAGTCCTTCGTCATATTCCAGGAACTCCGCCAGCATCCAGCCGAGCGTGTAGCTTCGTCCAGGACGCCGCACTTCGAACCAGACGCCGTCGATGTTGCGTCCGACGACATCGACCAGGTTATCCTCGAAGATCGAAGCGGTCTCGGCGGCATCGGTCGAAGGCAGAGCATGGATGAAGGCGCTGCCAAAGATCATCTTGGCGCGGAAGCTGTATCCGTCCTCCTGCGCCTCCGCCGGGATCGCGAGCAGGAGCAGCGCCAGCAGCAGTCCAAGACTGTTTCTTCGCGCATTCATCGGTTCACCACCCACGAGTCAATGTTCCAGAAAGGATCGTTCTGGCGCGGCGCGAACCCGCTCACCCACCCCTGAGCCGCGTAGAAGTCGTTGACGGCGAACAGCGGCAGGTAGGGAATGTCGTCATAGAGGATGGCGCTCGCCTCGCGCAGCGCTTCGGCGCGCAGGTCGTAATCGCAGTCTGGTGCGTGCGCCGCGCGGTCGAAGACCGCTTCCAGTTCGGGATTCACGTAGGAGATGAAATTTACCCCTTCGCCGTAGACGGTATCTTCTGACTGTCGGTACAGGCGGGCGCGGTCCGCCGCCACCGGCTGCTGCTCGGCAACAGCCAGCAGGTACGCTCCGAAATCCTGCGCGTTGGCATCGTACTCGACACTGCCCGACGTTTCACGCAGGCTGACCTGCACGCCAACCCGCCGCAGCTGCTCGGCGATTCCGCGTGCGGTGATGGCTGCTACGCTGTCATAGCTGCTGTAAAGGAGCGAGAATTCCATCACGGCGTCTTCTTCCGCCGTCGCGCAGTCGTGACACTCGCGAATCCCGTCGCCATCCCAGTCGCGCCACCCCAATGAGTCCAGCAGCAAACGGGCTTCGAAGGGATCGCTCTTCGGTATCGCCAGGTCCGGGTTGTACGCCCAGGACCAGGGAAGCTGATCGCTGGCAAGCCGGGTGTAGTGCCCGGCGGTCGCCGCCGCCCCCAGGGCGTCAGGGTTCAGCGCCAGGCGGATCGCCTGACGCACCCGCAGGTCGCTGAACAGCGGATGCGCACCCTGATCCAGCGGTTCACCGGTGGCAGCATCGAAGGCGCTGCGCGGATTCTGGGGATCGGCGAAGTTGAAGCCCAGCGCATACCACGCCCGCCCCACCTGCTCAACGATCTGCACGCCGGGCACGCTGCGCAGGTCGGCGCGCAGGGTGTAGGATGGGTTGATGATCACATCCAGGTCGCCGCTGATGAACGCCTTCACCTCTTCAGAGCGGTCGGCGTAGTCGCTGAAACGGGTGGTGATCGCCAGATCGCCCACGAGCAGGCGGCTGTAATCATCACCTACTTCGACCAAACGAAAACCGGGCGCGATCACGTCAAACGCCATCCGTGGACGGTATGACACACTGGGGTTGAGGAACCGCAGAGCCTGTTCGTGGCGATGATAGACCGACTGATCAGGGTCCAGTTCCCCAGCGATTTCTTGCAGAGCATCAGGACTGGTCCTGTGTACCGATGTGATCGGAAAATTGGGGCGCGCTTCCAGCGCGGCACAAGTCTCTGCTGGGACGAGCATCTGGATTTCATGCTCGGAGTACGGCGCATAGATTGCCTCGGTAAGATTGTTCAGCAGTCGCCCTACTCCATCGTAGTAAGTGTCGCGTCCACCGTCGGCGAACCCCCAGGTGGCACGTATCGAGCTGGGAAAAGCGTCGAATGCCGTGATCGGCGCACCATCCGCCCAGGTCAGATCATCCCGCAGGGTGTACGTGACCAACGTCCGTCCGCGCACCACCCCATCCGGTGCGACGAACTCACCGAATTCCACCGACCAGTCCTCGACCAGCTCACCGGTCGCATCGGTCGCCGGGATCACCCGCCCCGTTTCATCCACCGCCAGCAGCTGCGGGAAAAGATGCCGCAGGTAGGAAAAGCTGTTGACATCCATCCTCAGCGCGCCGCCGCCTCTTTCCTGCCCCAGGACGGGCAGCGCAAACAGCAGCACGGCGAACAGCAGCCCCAGGCGTCTCATAGCCTCAATCCTCTACTGCACGTAAGAATGCCAGCCATTCGCCGAAGTTGCCGGTCAGCGCGTTGCGCTCGAACGCCAGATAGAGCGCACGCGGCACGCCTCCGGTGATCGGGATATTGTCACCCGCCAGCGCGCGGAACTGTCCGTAGCTCTCCGCCGCCAGTCCCAGATAGACCGCGCCCAACGCCGCGTGTAGCTCCGGGTCATCGGGCGCAATCGCCAGCGCCGCATTCAAGTCCGCCAGCGCCGGCGGGTATCTGAACTCGGCAGCATAGGCGACCGCCCGATTTTGCAGCGCCACGACGTTCTGTGGGTCGAGCGCCAGCGCCGCGTCGAAATCCGCCTGCGCCAGCGCGAAAATCCCCTGGCGGACGTAGAGTACCCCCCTGTGGATATAGGCATCCACATAATCGGGGTCGCGCGTCAGCGCCTCCTCAAGATCGGCGAGCGCACCGCCATCATCGCCCTGAGCCGAACGGGCATAGCCCCGTCGCACCAGCGCTTCTGCCGACGCCGGGTCGCGTTCCAGCGCACAGGTATACGCCGTGATAGCGCGCGTCAGGTCTCCGGCGTTGAACCAGGCGTTGCCGATGCCGACGAAATACGCGGTGTCACCCGACGGATCGCACGGGTCGGGCGTCGGTGTCTGCGCCCTGCCCGCGCCGCCTGCCAGCAGCAGGCAGATCAGCAGCCCTATCACTTTCAGGCGCATCATCAGCCTCCGGGGATGAATTCCGCAGCCAGCAGCCAGGAGATGTCGTCCAGCCGCAGGTCGAAATTAGCGCGCGATTCCAGCGATCCGGCGGCGCTCTGGATGCGCCGGTCGCCCAGCGGATCGGTCAGCAGCAGATAGCCCTGGTAGTTGTCAAGCGCGTAGGCGGAATAGACCATGCCGAGGATGGCGTAGGCGTGCGCGTCCAGCGCATCATAAACAGGATAGGGGTCGTCTCCTCGCCGGTCCGGTCGCCGCAGGTCGGCGAGCGCCACATCGATACGTGACTGCGAAATCGCCGCTTCAAGGTCGGCAATCGCGGCTTCGTACTGCCCCAGCAGCGCCTGAATGATCCCTCGGTTGACGCGCGCCAGTCTGTAGTTCGGTTCGGCATCAAGCGCCCGGTTGAAGTCGGCGAGCGCCGCCTCAAAATCGCGCAGCGCGGCGTAGGCGATTCCGCGATTATTCAGCGCGCCCACCAGCCCCGCATCGGACACCACCGCCGAACCGTAGTCCTCGATAGCTTCAACATAGTCGCGCTGGGCTGCATAGACATCGCCGCGGCTGGCATAGCCGAGGGCGTGACGCGCGTCAATCTGCTCGACGATGCAGCTGAAGCTGTCGTTGGCACGGGCGAGTTCGCCGGCGTTGAAGTAAGCCGCCCCTTCACCGAGATAATAGCTGACTCGCTCGGCTTCGCTGCCGCTCTCGAACTTGTCGCAGATTAGCGGCACCTCGCGCGGCTCATCGTCCTGCTGCGCCATCGCCCCGCTCACCACGAGCAGTAGACAGACTCCAACCAAAGTGATGATGATTCTCTGTAGCTTCACGTTCTCTCTCCCAACTACATAGACGCGTCTCGCAATTGCCCTGCTTCCTCACCTGCCCCGGCTGTTGACGATGAGCGGGTCGCGCTGGAAAAGCGCCGCCGTCAGCGAATCCGCCAGGACCAGGCTGCGCCGCGCTTCCGCCAGGCGCGTCAGCGCCGCAATAACTTCCTGCTGCGTCAGATACAGGGCGTCGTCCGGGCGATCACAGGCGGAAGAAAACGCCGTGATCGCCGTGTTCACCCCCAGAACCGCATCGTCCAACGCCAGAAATACCGGGGCGAAAACCGGCTCCTGGCGCAGATCGACCTCACGTGCCGTGCGCCGGACCAGGCTCGGAATATTCCCGCATGAGACGCTGCCTCCCGATGCCAGCCGGTTCCAGATATCTTCGATGGTGTACAGTCGGCTGCCAATGCGCCGAATGTCGCCGTCCAGGGCGCGCGCCAGCCGTGTATAAGGGATCAGATAGGCAGCGTCGAGGGTATAGGCGTACTCGGCATCATACTCGATCTCCCATGAGCGCACCCAGTAAGGCGCGCCCTGATAATCGATCTGAAGCCAGATGTAGGTTCCAGAACCCAGCCTGCCGATCAGCTCGACTTCCTCCGAAGTGGTCGCCGCTCCGGCGGGACGGAGATTGCGGTCGAACAGCGGCGTGCCCTCATTGATATAGCCGATGGCTCCGGTGCGTACCACGCGGGTGCGCTCCTCCATCGTCGAAACGGGCAGCGCCGAGACATTGCCGCTCCACACCAGATAGCGCGCGGCGATCCAGCCCCGCTGCCCCAGGTATTCCGCCTGTATCCAACGTCCGTTCGGCGTCCGCCCGACCGCCGGCAGAGTCAGCGCCGCCGGCACGACTGCGATGCGGTCGAACGCCGTCCCCGGACCTTCGCGGAAGGATACGAAGTCCTGCGTCGTGATGTACACGTCATAAGGCGAAATCACAACGCTGCTTTCGCCGGTCACACACGGAGCAGCGCAGTCCTGCGCCAGCGCCATATCCGAGAGCGCCGCCATGACCAGCAGCGCGATCAGCCAGCGGCAGCGCAGCAAATGAAGGGCATCAGCCGCCATATCCCCCCTCCTCCATCGTCCACACCAGGATCGCGTTCATATCCGCCTGCATATCGATGATCTCCCCGGTGTCGAGGTCCAGGATGTAGACCGTGCTGAACTGGCGCGTCGCTTCGCTTTGATCGCCGGTCTGCAAAGCGCGCAGCGCGACATAGCGTCCGTCCGGCGACCAGGCGGCTTCATCGATATCCCATATGCGCTCCGGTGGGCAGTACAGCCGGACCTGACCGGTCTCAACATCCTGCAGGCGTAGAGTCGGCACGGGCAGACCGGCGTCGAGCCGCTCCTGCTGGTCTGCCGCGTAGTAAGGACCATAGCGGTAGCGAGCATCGCGCGACCACTCATCCATCGCACGGAAGGATGTAAGCGTATGCGCGCCTATCCTCGTGTCAAAAACCATCAGCGTCTCCTGATACGAGATAGTCCGAGGCACATCCCAGACGACGCCGGTACCGTAATCAGGACGCAGCGGCGGGGTGTAGTACAGGCGCGTGCCGGTCGGATCCCACTCGAAGTACAGCTCCACCCCATGACTGTCTTCCGGGCGCGCCTCGGCAAACATCTCATAGTGTCCGGTCGTCGCGTCGTACAGGTAGTAGCGGTAGCCGGTCCCGTTCGGCAGGACGACCGGAGTCCTCACGATGCGCAGCGCGCCGCCCAGCGGCTGAAGGCTGACCACCTCGGTTGGCAGACCGTTGACATCGATCTCCTCACTCACCTGCGCCGGTTCGCTGAAGGTCCGACTGTTCACGTCGTAGTACTGGCGAAGGACGCGCTCACTCTGATCGATCTGCGGCAGGTAGCCGGACACATCGAGATATACCCGTTCCCGGTCAGCCCATCCGGCGCTGAACAGAGCCGCCTCGCTTTCAGCACGGGTCATCAGCACCGTTCGGTCGCTTCCATCGGGGCGCGCGACCGCAATGTCGCCGCCCAGGATCAGTATCCAGTTCTGGTCGGAGGAGAATTCACAGGGTAGACCATAAGCGCAGCGGGGCAACGTCTCATCCGGGTAGAGTCTGGCGTTCGTCATGTCCAGCGTCCACATGACGCCGCTGTCGGGGACTATGCCGATCAGGCGTCCAGTCGGCGCGAACACGGCGGAGCGGTCGGCATACGCGCGTGCTTGCGTCCAGGGGCAGACCTCTTCGACTGTTTCCACCGGTATCTCCGGCACAGCCGTTTCCAGATTGACCGCCGGCAGCGCGGTAGGGATGAACGTTGGCGTCAGCGTCGGCAGCGCCGTTCCAATCATGTCGGGCAGCGCCGTCGCAGTCGGGCGCACCCGAATGGCATTGGGTATCGCCTGCGCCGTGCCGGCGGCGGTCGCCGTCGCCTCGGCGATCATCGCGTCATAGGGCTTGTCCAGCGCGTAAATCAGCGCATGGTCGCCGGTTGAGCGCACCACCAGCAGCCGGCGGTCCGGGCTGATGGCGGCATCTGCCGGGATGAAACCGAACTGCCGGCGGAACGCCTCACGTACGATATCCAGAGCGGGCGCTTCGGACACTTGAGCGGGCAGTGCCGACAGCAGTACACGCTCACCGGTCTCGACGCGGATCGCGTAGATCAGCGTGTCAGAGACAGCGCCAACACGCGGCGCGTAGCCGCCGGCATACTCCCCGCTCAATCCCTCGCACAGCAGATCGCTCAGCGCCTCCATTTCATCCGCCGACATGCCCTCGGTCAGATTCCGCCATTCGCGGGCGAACGCCAGCGCCTCGTCGGTGAAGCTTTGAGTCAGACACGCCGGGACGCCGGCAAGCCGCATCATCGCGCTGGTCGCCTCTGGGACCGGCGTCA
This sequence comes from Anaerolineae bacterium, assembly GCA_013360465.1. Lineage (GTDB taxonomy): Bacteria > Chloroflexota > Anaerolineae > Aggregatilineales > Phototrophicaceae > Flexifilum. Next base: position 113,137 of record JABWBO010000004.1, read on the forward strand.
CAGTCGGCGTCGGCGTATGCAGCGCTAGCACAGCCGCTTCGTCTGGAGCCGCGCATACTGCCTGCGCCAGACGCGCGACATCGTCGGCGCTGCGATAGTAGGCGATGCGCTCCCAGAGCGCGATCCACGTCTCCCGCCCCGCTGGGTGCGCTGCCAGCAGGCAGGCAGGCGCGCCGGAGGGATCATACTCAATGCCGTACACCCGGTCGGGAGTTCCGCCGCCCGACCGACTTCCTGTTATATAGGCTGTCGTGTCGTCTATCCACCCGTAATCGACCAGATTCGCCGGAAGGTCGACTCCGGCGATGAAGGCACGCTGACCGATTCCCATGCTGTACAGGGCTATCGCCCCGTTAGGAGAATGCTGAGTCGCCTGGTTGGCAGCGTAGACGACCAGATAGTGCCCCCAGGACGGGCTGGGAACGACATCCGTAAGCGTCATGTCGGGCGGAGTCTCAAAGTCCAGGCGTTGGCGCTCTCCCCTGCCGATGTCGTAGATCTCTACCCCATTACTGCTCGCACTCGAAACCAGGAGGAAGCGCTGACCATCCCGCCAGGTCGCCAGCCGCGCACCGGTGAACTCCAGGCGCTCGCGCCGCAGCAGGGTATCGGTAGCGATATCCCACAACCACCATTCGCTGTCCGTCATCGTGACGAGTTTGCGGCTGTCGTCGCTGAAGTAGAACTCCACAAACGCCGCGCTGAAATCGAGCGCTTCGTACTGCACCGCTCCGGACGATGCGTCGTAACGCTGCCACCCCGCCTGTATCGAATCGCCGGCGGCGTTATACGCCAGCAGCGCATCGCCGGTCGAATCGGCGAGCGATGTTTCGAAGCGCAGTACGGGCTGCCCGCTGTCCAGATCGTACACCGTGATCGGCGACGCCTGCCCGACGTCGCGCAGCGTCAGGCGATCCCCGTCAGGGTGCATCGCCATCTGCTGACCGTTGGCAGTCGTGATGAATTCCACACTGCCGACTCCGCGCGCCTCATCGAAGATATGCAGCAGCAGATAAGTTTGGCGCGCCGCGGCAGTTTCAGGCTGGAGGATATCCAGCAGCGTGATGGTCAGTGGGTGGTAGTTCCAGTCGGCGCGATAATCGTACCCGAACAGGTCGCGCACCAGCGGGATGATTTCACCGGTCCCCCCCTGCCCCATGACGCGAAGGACGCCCGATGGGCTGAATGCTTCGAAGGCGCTCATCTGACGCCCGTTGAGTTCGCGTCCCAGGGGAAGCTCGAAGCTCTGGCGTGCGCGCGTATCGACCTGGACGATGTTGCCGGTATCGGTCTTGAGGACGTACATGAGATCGCCGGCGGCGCTGAACCACAGCGAGACCGGATCGTTCTCGAACCGTTCGCTTTCGATATCCTGAAATGAGATCAAAGCGTCGGCATTGGCGTCGATCAGTTGATAGCGTCCGGGGATCGCCGCCAGCAGGATGTCGTTCGGACCCAGAAAGAGGCTGCCGGACCGATAGTCGAAGAAGGCGTAGGCATCAACGCGCCCCGGCAGCCGCGAGTCGGCGAGGTCCAACGCGGCGTGTACATCCCACAGCCAGGGCAGCAGATCGATGTCGTTTTCGCTGCGGCGCGTCGCCTGCGAGGCGGGGACGACGGCGGTGAACACGAGGTACGAGTCGTCATCGGAGAACATAAGGGGACCGGTCACGTAGTTGGACCCCGGCGGTTCAATCGATGTGATGACCTGACCGGCGGCGGTGTCCCACAATTCGATGCGGCGGTCGATTGCCAGCGCCAGCCAGCGCCCATCATGGCTGAACTCGTAGGCGTTATAGGCGCCGCTCTCGTACAGCTCGAATTTCTCGCTGAGGTCGCCGGCGCTGAACAGCGACAGTGAACCACTGGTCCGCACCAGCGCTATCTGATCGCGCTCGGCGTCGTAGCGGACGCCCACCGGCGGAATCGAGCCGATCTGCCGATACCGCTCAAACGATGCCGGAGGAGAGTCTTGCCCGAACACCAACCCGGCAATGCCGAGTACAAACAGCCCGATCACCCACAAGGCGGCGCGCCTCATACCGTTCTCCCCTCGCTGCGTCATCGCCAGGCGACTCACGCCACTGAGTCAAGTATAAACGCAAAATCGGGCGCGAAGTCCCAAACTAGACTCCGACGATAGATCGCCGCGCCGCCAACTACAACATGACGACTTGCTGTCGGCAGTGATATGATCTGGCGCATAATTTCTGCCGAGTAACGCTCTGCTGAGGAGATCGACTGTGATGGAACGCGCGAGTCATAACTTTGATGAAACGCCGCACCATGCGTCATCGCGGCGATACCAGATATGCCTGCTGGGTCTGTGGCTGCTGCTCCTGCCATTCCTGGGCATATCCGCCTTCACCGTTCACGCCCAGGACGCGGCAACCTGCCCGGAAAACACCCGACTAGCTTTCTCGCGAACGGTAGCGGCTTGCGGTGGGATGAACCCCGACACCGCATGTTATGGCGATGGCAATGTCGCCATCGAGTCACGCGCCGGATCTTTTCCTTTCGATCAGCCGGGCGACCGGGCACTGCTGGATGATCTCCGGCTGATCCGCACCATCTCCGACGAATCGACCTTTAGTGCCGCCGTGCTGAAGCTGCACGGGTCCTTCAACCGGGCTGAAGGACGAGTCACCACCGTCTGGATGTTTGGCGATGCTCTGATGGCGAACAACAGCCCGCGCGCCCCGGAACTTGAGGTGACCACGCTCGGTTCGGCACTGCTGCGCGGCACGCCGACCGACGACGGCATCATCATCAGCCGCGTGTCGATCAACACCGCATTGACCGCCAACGGGCGAACTGTATCGGGCGGCTGGGTGCGCGTCTTCGCGCCTGGGCTGGACTCAATGGCGTGGGTGAAAAGTCAGATGCTCAGTGGCGGACTCATGCTGCTGGAACCGGTTGAAAACCCGAGCGCCGGGTATGCTCAGCCCTTCCTCCTGAACTTCCTGTCCACCGGAAGGGCTGATGCTCCGTGCGAAGGCGCGCCGCAGAGCGGCGTCGTCATTCAAACCGCCGGGGGCCGCACCCGTTTCCCCTTCGTCATCAACAACACCATCATCGTGGTTGCGGGCACGGTCTTTATTCAAGCGAAGGCGGGCGACGCGCTCGTTCTCGACGTGATCGACGGCAGCGCCGCCATCACCTCAGATGTCGCCCGTTTTAGCGACCTCAGCACCTTCCTGAACGTGCCCGCCGGCGCGCGCGTGCGGGTCGCTGTGGATCAGGTCGGGCTTGCCTCCGTGCAGCCCCTGGCGTCGGAACCCTACAACGAAGAGGAGCTGATCGGGCTGCCGCTCGACTATCTGCCGGTCCCCATTCTGGACCTGCTCTCACCGCTTCCGCCGGAACAGATTGCCACGCAGTCGATGGCGACGCTTTCGCCGGAGAACCAGGCGACGCTCGTTCCGCTGCCTACTGTCGATACCACCTGCCGCCGCGAGATGCGCGCCGATGACGATCTACGCGCCGGTCCCGGCGACTTCTACGAGATCAGCACGCGCCTGCTGAGCGGCGCGCTGGTCGTCCCGGTCGTTCAAACCGTTGATCCCGACGGCGTAGTCTGGTGGCAGCTCATCTCTGGAGCATGGGTCAGGCAGGCATCGGTTCGCGAACGCGGTATCTGCCAGTCGATCCCGGTTGTGGAGTCGTCTCCGCCGCCCGCGACCAATGAAGTGTCTATGGAATCCTGCGAGCCTGCCAACGGACCAATCCGCGCCAACCAGCAGGTGACGTTCAGCTTCACGCCGCCGGCGTTCCCCAGCCTGGGCGACGCCATGTCCGCCCCGACCGTTGATCCGGGGCGCATCATCGTCGATGGCGCTGAAAACCTGGCGGTCTCGGTGACCGAACCGCAGCGTCTCACGGCAAATGCCATCTCGCGCACTTTCTTTGGGACCTGGACGGCGATGCCTGGCGTACATCGGGTCATCAGCGAACGGCTGAGCTACAGCCTGGTCTGTGACTTCACCGTCCCTCCCGGCTAGCGTCCGCTGTTTGGCGCTTCGGAGTCCGGTGGAGGCGTTGGCTCTTCCATGCCTCCACCGGATCGTCTCCCTTTCCATCAGGGTACTAGTAGCCCAATGATCAACGTGATACAATGATGGATAAGCATCTATCCTGACGATCACACTGCTGGCGAGCCGGCATCGAGGAAAACTATGATCGGACTCAACACAAGGATCGTGGCGAGCAGCAACCAGATCTCGACCGAGATCCCGGACGAGACCGTCATTCTGGATGTTGCGCGCGGCGTCTACTATGGTCTGGATGAGGTAGGGACGTTCATCTGGAACTACGTCCAGTCGCCCCAGACGGTCCAGGCAGTCGTCGATGCCCTGACCACCGAATATGAGGTCGGGCAGGAACAGGCGGCGCACGATGCCGTGCAGCTGCTAAATCGGCTCCAGGAGATGGGACTGCTCCAGGTCGTCGCGTAAGTTCGCAGGAGGCTGTTTGCAGGCGAACAACCCCGTGAATCTTGTGAACTTTTAGGCAAATACGTGACAAATGATTCGAAAGCCTGTATACTGACATAGGTGAGTTATCGCGCATGAATCATCCTGCATCATTTGCATGAAACCCGGAGGAAGTACGCACATGGCACAAGCACCATTGGTATTGAGGCGTTATGCGGCGCCAACCCTCACGGTCTATGGTCGCCTTGAGGATGTCACGCTGACGTTCGAGAACGGTGAAGCTCCTGACAATGCCTGTAGCGATGGGCGCGGCAGCAATAATTCTGGCGCGTTCTGCGGCACTGCGCCGCTCCCTCCCGGTGGGGTAGAACCGGATACAGGCGCCACCAGCTCGCTCCTTACCGAAATTCAGCTTGTCGATCCTGCCCTGGCGCAGGAGATGACCGGCATCTCTTCGGGCGAGTAAAGCAGCGTTCCCAGCATATTCGCGGTGCGGAACGTCCTGCGCCGTGGTGTCGTGGCGTGCGCCCTGGTTGGCGTCCCAGCGTGATCTTCCCGGTCAGCAAGTCAGCTATGTCGAGAGATGATCTCTCGGCATAGCTTTTTCAGTTTATCGTGCCCCTGCGGCGTCTGCAAAGTGAACACCGGTAGTCGCTGAGTCAGCGCTCCCGCAGTGACAAGCTCCATCTGGCGCATGGCGCCGCTGGTGAGATGGCGAAGATACATGTTCTGAAGCAGCGCAAACAGCGCCAGGTTTCTGGGCATTTCGCTGATCGCCCACTCCCCCGAACGTCCCGTGAGCAGATAGACGCCATCAAGCCGCTGAAATGCCGGTATCGCCCCGGTGGTCAGCCAGCGAACGGGGATTTGCAGCTTCGGGCTGTCTGACACCGAGTCGCCGCCTATCCCCCCGTACAGCGCTTCGGCTGCGTCCGGCAGAAGCCGTACACGCGGCGGTCCAGCCGGGACAAAGAACCCATCCTGCTGCCCCATCGCCACACAGAGATCGTCGGAACGGATATTGCAGCCAACGCGCTCGAACGCCGCCGCCAGCGTCGATTTGCCCATACCGCTGCGTCCGGCGATAGCGATGGCGCTGTCGCCAATATCGACCACGCTGGCATGCAGCGGCGACACCCCTTTCAGCCGGAGCGCCATCCCCAGCGCCGGACCGAACAGGTTGAAAGCGCGCAGCGCCGGGTCCATCTGCTCTGACCACAGGGTGTAAAGATGGCTTCCATCCAGGGCGAATGCCGCCGCCACATCGGACCCCAACCGCCACTGAAGGTAGCGCCTATCCAGCGAAAGGCGGATCGTCTGGTCGCGCATGGCTGCAGGAGCATCATTTGTGACTTCCAGCCAATCTGTCGCGACCCACCCAGCAGAGTCCGGTTCCAGTCCATCCGGCATGATCCCGTCGATGATATCCAGATCGACCGTTTCCGCCGGTTCCGTCTCCCTCAAACCATGTATCGCCCCGGTGCTGCGCAGATGCAGCCCATAAAGCGTGTAGAAATGCGGCGTCATGGCGCAGCCCTTCGCGAATTCAGTTCATCGACTTTCCGTCTGAGGATGGCTTCGCTGCGCAGCCACAGGTCCAGCATGAGGGGGCGCATGTGGCGCATCTGCCCGGCGTATGCCCGCGCGTTCGCTCCGGTGATCTTGGGGACTGCGCTGCGCACAATGTAGCTGCTGATCTCGTCAGTCGGCGTCCACTGGTCGATCCAGGCGCTCTGCGGTTGGGCGAGATGATAGCCGGCGAGATCGCCCAGGATTTGTTTCGGGCGGCGCAGCACCTCATCAGGCAGAATCCCCTGCATCGCTCGGCGCAGCAGATATTTCTTGTAGAGCCAGGGCAGCGGATCGAGCCTCAGCAGAAACGCGATCAGCCGCACATCGGCGAACGGATCGACTGAGTCCGCCGGTACAAAGTCGGCGGCGACGAATTCATCATCCACATAGTGATCAGGGTCCAGGATGCTGCGAACGAGGTGTGGACTGCGCGCGCCCTTCCCCAGTTCAGCCAGACGATCCCAGTAGAACGCCCAACGGTCGCGAATGCCATAGTGCCGTTCGAAGTCAGGCGCGATCCAGGGCGGAAACTCACGCCCTTCACTTCCCCTGGCAGGGGGTTCATGCTTCAGGAGTCCTACCATATACGACCACAGCCCCAGCGCCGGGCGTTTTCCGAAATAGCGCCAGAGTTCGACGCCTGATGAGAGCAGTTGGGGCAGCCTCATCTGCGGCAGATACGATGCGAGCGAACCGCCCCCGCCGAGTTCGTCCCCCAGGTGCGCGATGAACGCGGTGTTGCCCAGCGATGCCAGCGCCTCTTTGAAACGCAGTGCCTCCCCCGGAATCAGATGCTGGCGGATCGCGTTGGCGATGTGGTAGTACGGGCGCAGCAGCGCATAGTGGTCTGTGCGATGCAGCACGTGATGCGCCTGGATGCCCAACGCCTGGGCATTCTGAACGCCATAAAGCAGCTCCGGGTCATCGATGGCGGTATACACCGAGGTGATCGCCGTGAATTCGGCGCTGTTCTCGCCCTTGCGGAGGATATCCACCGCGACCGCCGTCACCGTAGACGAGTCCATGCCGCCGCTCAGCGTCAGGACCACGCGATCGGCATTCAGCCGATCCCGAACCGCCTCACGGAACACCGCGTTGAACTGCTCGATCACGTCCGCCTCACGCCGCACACGCAGCGGCGGCAGTCCCTCTGGGAGTGACCAGAACTGACGAACGCTCATCGTGCCGCCGCGCAGAGTCAGCGAATGCCCTCTGTCCAGGCGATGAATGGCGGTGAAAGGTGTGATGGTACGGTCGATCCAGAAGCCGTCGCCGAGCGCCAGGAAATCGGCGATGTACACCGGATCGAGGTCCTGGCTCAGCCCCGGAAAGAGGCGAATCGGGCGCAGCTCATTGCTGAAAATGAAGGCATCGCGAGTCAGGGCGTAATACAACGAACGCTTGCCCAGCGGGTCGCGCGCCGTGAACAGGGACCGTTCTTCGGAATTCCAGAGCGCGAAGGTGTAGTCACCGATCAAGTATTCGACGCAGCGTTCGCCAAAGGCGCGAAAGGCGTGCAGGATCAGCGCGGCGTCGCTGGCATCATCGGCTGCGTCCTCTTGCATTGACCGAAGCCGGTCGATCAGCGCACGCCGTCCGTCGATACGGGCATCGCTGACCAGCGTCAGGTCGCCCCAGGTCAGCGGCTGCACATCGCTTTGCAGTGTTTTTGTCAAGCGATTCAGACAATGCGCCATCGCCCACGTCTCGCCGATCAGAATTCCCTGCCCATCCCGTCCGCGATGAGCGAGTTTCTCGCTCAACAGTTTGATCAGAGCGGGGTCGGGCGGTGCGCCGTCGAGATGTATAACACCTGCGTAACCGCTCATGAATCTGACACCCATTTGTCGCGTGAATATACGTCCTATGGTCAACTCGAAGTTTGCGTTTTACAATACCGAATGAAACACCGACCAGGAGAAATCTGCCTCATGGATGTGACCTACTATCTGCGCTTTGCACGCAAATGGGCATGGTTGATCGTCATTGCAGCCTTTATATCCGGCGGCATGACCTTCATCCTCAACACCGGCACGCCGCCGACTTATCAGGCGTCCGTGGTGATGTCCATCGGCAGTTACCTGAATCAGGCGAATCCCACCGCGAGCGAGGTTGTCCTCGCCCAGCAGTTGGTGGCGACTTACATCCAGGTGCTGGAACTGAACGACGTCCTCGAGGCAACGCTCGAACAGGTCGGTCTGCAAGGCTTCCCACCGGCGGTGCTGCGCAGCATCGTACGCGCCAGCCAGATTCCCGATACGTCGTTGTTCCGCATCACCGTCGTCAATACCGATCCTCAGCTGGCGGCGGACATCGCCAACGCGCTCGCCGAACAGCTGATCCTCACTGCTCCGGGTCTGAATGCTACTGAGCAGCAGCGGCTTGAGAGCCAGCGCAGCGAGCGCGCTCAGCTCGAAATCATGAAGCGGCAGTTCGAGGACCAGCAGGCGGAACTGGAGCAGCAGATCGCCATCACGACCGACAACGATGATCTGATCCGTCTCCAGGCGCAGAATAACGACCTGCTCCGTGAAATTCGCGAGACCTCGACGGTCATCAACAGCTACGATCAATCGATTGACCAGCTCGAACAGCGCGCTAACCGTCTTGAAATCCTGGAATCGGCGACTGTACCCACCAATTCCAGCGGCGTCGATCTGATCAGCGCATCGATGGCAGGCGGTCTCATCGGCGCAATCATCGCGCTGAGCGCGGTGATCGCCCTCGAATACCTCGACGATGTGGTGCGCTCCAGCGAGATCGCCGTGCAGTCGCTCGGTCTTCCCGTCATGGGCGCGATCATGCGCATCGGCAAGCGTACCGATACTTATAACGACCGCCTCGTCTACAACTATCCATCCATGTCGCCGATAGCCGAGGGCTATCGAACACTGCGCACCAATCTGCTCTTCTCTGGCGGCAATTCCGGCAAGGGCGTCTACATCATCACCAGCCCCAGCCCGGAAGAAGGCAAGAGCATGACCACCGCCAACCTGGCGATCACGATGGCGCTGGCAGGCTTGCAGGTACTCCTGGTAGATGCGGACCTCCGCCGCCCGAAGATGCATGAGATCTTCGAACTGGAAAATAATGTCGGCTTAACCACCCTGCTGTTCGCCGATCCCAGTGTCAATTCGCTGGATGGCGAAAACGAAGACAAACTGCCGACCAATCTGCGTCAGTGTCTCCAGAACACATCGGTGCCCCGTCTCCGTGTGATCACCAGCGGTTTCATCCCCTCCAACCCGACCGAGATCCTCGGTTCAGCGCTGATGCAGCGCTGGATTGAAGCCTTCCGGGTTGCCCCGAATATCGACGTGGTACTCATCGACTCGCCGCCTTGCCTGATGGTCGCCGACGCCACGGTCCTGGCTGCAACGGCGAAGGGCGACGTGCTGCTGGTCCTGGATGCCAGCAAAACTCGGCGCGGCGCGGCGCAGAAGGCGAAAGAACGCTTCGAGCAACTGGGACTTGAGGTCAAGGGGATCATCCTCAACCGCCTCAACCCGCGCGACGAGACCTACGAGTACACCTACTCCTATGGCTACTATTACACACCCACATCCAAGACTGCTCCCCGTGGAAAGAGCAACGGCGGTCGGCGTGAGCGCGTCCAGCAGGCGGTCGAGGAACGCGAGTCGGCGGAATCCGCTGAAGAGTAGCTGCCCAATGAGCCAACCTGAAGGATGAATCCCGGATTATCCTGATATAATCGAGTCATGTCGCCGGTAAGCTCACTGACATAGTCCAGCACAGAGCGCCGGCGACGTCACAATGGAACACAGCAGGATCATCAAGGGAAATCGATGGAAACGTACCCCAACGGAGAAATCAGAAACCTACGCCTGCGGCGCGCGTGGCGCATCGGACTCAACATTGCCGTTGACATCATCATCGCCATCGGGGCGTATCTGCTCGCCATCGTGTTTCTGATACTCACCGATGGCGACTATGTCAGATTCAGAGTTCCGTTTGGCAACCTGCTGCTGAACGCCTGCGTGCTGGCGCTCTCGCTTCTGGCATTCGGCGTCTATCGCCGTATCTGGCAGCGCACCAGCGGACACGGGGTGATGCTCATCGTCAATGCGATGCTGGCTGCTTCTCTGGCGACCATCGTCCTGACGGCGGCGCTGCGCCAGCAGGATGCCCTGCCGCTTCAGGTGATCATCCTGGGGAATGTCGGCTCCCTGGTCGGTTTTATCGCCATCCGCTATCGTTCCCGGCTGGCAAGCGGGCTGCGCTGGCGATGGCGCGCTTTCGTGTTTCACAAATTCCCGTCCAATCCCACCCGCGTCCTCATCGTCGGCGCGGGTGAATCCGGTCAGGTCCTCGCCTGGCAGTTGAAGCATCGCTTCCGCCAGAACCTCTACCAGGTTATCGGTTTCATCGACGACGACGTGACGAAACGCGGCATGTACGTCGAAGGCTGCCCGATCATCGGCGCCCGAAGTGACATCATCGAACTGGCGGAGCGGCACAATATCGACCTGATCGTCGTCGCCATCCACAACATCTCCGGTCCCAGTTTCCGTGAAATCCTGACCATCTGTGAAAAGACCAAGGCGCTGATCAAGGTCGTCCCGGATATTCAGGAGATGGTGAGCGCGCAGCACACCACCGAGGTACTGCGTGATGTCCAGGCAGAAGATCTGATTGGTCGGACGCCGATCACCCAGCATGAAAGTGTTAATCTTTCGCCCGTCAAAGCGAAAGTGATCCTCGTCACCGGCGCGGCTGGCTCGATCGGTTCCGAGTTGTCCCGGCAGATCATGAGCTACGCACCAACCAAGCTTGTAATCCTCGATAACAACGAGAGCGGGCTGTACGATCTGGCAGTCGAGCTGACCACCAAGCATCCCGAGATTCACCTTGTCGAAGCGCTGGTGGACATCACGGTGCGGCAGACGCTCGCGGAAGTCTTCCAGACTCATCAGCCGCAGATCGTCTTCCACGCCGCCGCTTACAAACACGTCCCGATGCTGGAACACTATCCATCGGAGGCGGTTCGCGTCAACCTGCGCGGCACGCGTAATCTGGCCCACTTGGCACAGGAGTTCCATGTCGAACGCTTCGTCCTGATCTCGACCGACAAAGCGGTCAAGCCGTCCAGTGTGATGGGCGCAAGCAAGCGGCTGTGCGAACTGATGCTGCACGCGCTCTCGCTTCAGCCGGAGACCACCACCCGTTACGCGGCGGTACGCTTCGGGAACGTCCTCGGAAGCCGGGGCAGCGTCGTGCCAACCTTCAACCGGCAGATTGATCGCGGCGGTCCAGTGACGGTCACGCACCAGGATATGACACGCTATTTCATGAGCATCCCGGAAGCGGTCAACCTGATCATCCACGCGGCGAGCATGACCGACGGGGACGATATCTACGTGCTGCAAATGGGCGAAGTGGTGCGCATCGTCGATTTGGCGGAACGCATGATTCGTCTGCGCGGTCTGCGCCCGTACCGCGATATCGAGATCAAGTTCACCGGCATTCGCCCCGGCGAAAAGATGCATGAAGAGCTGTTCAATGAGATCGAAACGCCCAACGAAACGCTTCATCCAAACATCATGCAGGTCAACACCTGGCGCGAAGATTTCGAGAGCGCGCGATTCTGGGCGGAAATTGAGACGCTCGTGAACACCGAATTCGGCGCAGGAGCCGAAGCTCTGGCGGTGATGACGCGCATCATCACCCCGCCGCCTGCTCCTGCCGACTCCAACGGCATCATGAACAGTCTGCGGGTCGGACAGGATGTTCCACAGCACACCTAGACACAGGACCAGGCTAACAGAAGAGTCTTGCGCGAAACCCAACTGACGCGCACAATTCCACTGTGCAAGCCAGCATTCATCTCTTACAACTACCGAGTAGGTCTGTTCATGGCGATTTCTCCCGAAACCTCATCTGTAGACGAGCCGTCTGGCAGCCAGACGGCACAAGAGGAGTCGCCACCCGGCTCCATAGGTCCGCTCTATACGACCCCCGAACCGCGCCGCCGGGTGCGCCGGCGCAAGCGCAAGGGGGGTATTTTCCGAAAGATCCTCAAGCGTTTCGGCATTCGGCGCAGGGTCAGCGGCATCATCGTCGCCTTGCTCAGCATCACCGTCGCCGCCGTCGTCATCTATGCGGCGCTGGTGGTGGATTCGCTCAGCGGGATCAACAGCGCGATCACCGAACTGGAGCGCATCCTGACCGGTATCGAAGGCGACTCCGCCGCCAGCATCTCGCTGAACGACTATGAACGTCTCGCCGAAGGCGTCGAAAATGTCGATAAGAGCCTGGAGATCAGCCAGAATCGCCTGATCCTGATGCGCCCATTCCAGACGATCCACCCCAATGTGGATGTCGCGCTCAGGAGCCTCGATATCGCCAGGGCGCTGACCGGTTCGGCAGACACCATGCTGGCGGGGCTGCGTCCTGCCGTGTTCTATCTCGTCTCTGGCGACGAGCCGGACACCGCCATTGCCCAGATCTCGTCAGGCGACCGGCTGGTCGAACTGCTGGAGATCGGTCGAAATCAGTTCGCCCGCGCTCAAACTGAGCTGGACGCAGCCAAGACCATGCTCGAAGCCCTGCCCGTTGAAAGTGCGTCGCTCGATATCATTCGCATGACGGAACGCCTTGACGATTTCTACGAACAGGTTTCCAGCATCAACGGCGTCCTGATCGACTCAACGAATTTGCTCAACGTCGTGCTGGGCTTGGATGGCGACAAGAACTATCTCGTGCTGGCGGTTAACAGCGACGAACTCCGCCCCTCCGGCGGTTTCCTCAGCACATGGGGATGGTTCAAAGTGCGCAATGGTCGAATCGTCGAGTACGACTACAGCGCCTCGACGGTTGACAGCCCGGTCTCGCCAGCCGCCGATATGGGAAACACGTTGGGCATCCCCAACTGGTGGATTCAGTACCGACAGCCGATCTACGCTGCCTGGGATGGAAGCTGGCATGCCGACTTTCCCTCCACCGCCGAAATGGCGATGTGGTACTACAACAACGGCAGCAACATCAACGCGCCGGTCGATGGCGTTCTGTCGTTCGACATTTACGCCTTCGAATACATCCTTGCAGCCCTGGGCGAAGTGGAACTCGACGAGTACCGCGTCAGCGTGACCGCCGAGAATTTCCGCCAGTTGGTCTACGACATCCGCGCCTTCAGCTCAGGAATCGAACCCCACAAGGCATTTGTCGCGGCGATCTACACCAAGATCATGTCGGACTGGCAGGAAGCAAGCCGCGACCCGGAACGGAACACACTCATCCTGAACGCCCTGCTCCGGGCAGTACAGGAGAAACATGTCATGGTCCACCTCGCCGATGACGGGCTGAATCACGCCATCGACATGCTGGGCTGGTCCGGCAGTCAGCGTACCGAGCCGGCGAACGACTATCTGATGGTGGTCGACAGCAACCTCGGCAACAAGTCCAACCGCTCGGTGATCCGCGATCTGACCTACGACGTTACGCTTCTCGATGACGGCGATCTCAGCAAGCGGCTCACGATCGCCTATGAGTACCCGGCGGAATTGGCAGACAACGACCCGGCGGTCGATCCGGAATTTCACGGACGGATCGACTATGCTACGATGGTTCAGATCTACGGTCCGCCAGACTCGGAGGTGGTGGAAGCGCCGTCCGATATCAGCTTCCCCATCGAAAGCGAGCTGCACGATCTCTGGTTGGTCTCTACGGCGTTTGTCGTTCCCTATAACGACTCGCGGCGCATCCAGTTCACCTACGACTCGCCTGCGGTATGGGAGCGCTTCGGCAGGTACGGTCGCTATCGCCTGATCATCCAGAAACAGCCGGGAACGCGAGGCGACGCCGTGACCGTGCAGATCACCCTGCCGCCAGAAACGCAGGTGGTGGAGTCCAATCCGCCATTCACCACGACCTATGATCTGGATCAGGTCGTCGTTGAATACCGGCTCGACCTGACAACCGATGTACACCTGGACCTCATCTTCGAGTTCAAACCAGAGGCGGTGGCGCGATTGGATGGGACGTGATCCCAGCGGGCGAAGATCGCTGCTTGTCCGCAAGTGCGTTCTGGAGCCGCGCAGTGCCCTTGCGATAAATGCGGGAAAACACGGCTCCTTGGGTTAAATTGGGAAATATTTGGGTAATTCTGCGATTCTCGTAGAATCCCACACAATCGGAAGGCAGAACGCAAACATGAATGTACTGGTCACCGGCGGCGCGGGGTATATCGGCAGTCACATGGTGGATACCCTGATCAGGCGAGGCGATAGCGTGACGGTGTTCGACAGCCTGGTCACCGGACACCGCGAGGCGGTGCATCCCGACGCGAAGCTGGTCGTCGGCGATCTCCTGGACCCTGCGGCGATCAATGCCGCCTTCGACTCCCAGGCATTCGATGGCATCTATCACTTCGCATCCTACATCGTCGTGCCAGAGAGCATGCAGAAGCCGTTCAAGTATCTGCGCGACAACGTCATCGCCGCTGCCAATCTGCTGGAAGCAGCGGCGGCGCACGGCGTCAAGCGCTTCATCCTCTCCTCGACGGCAGCGCTCTTCGACCAACCGTCCAGAGTACCCATCGACGAGTCGGAACGGGTGATCCCTGGAAGTCCCTACGGCGAGAGCAAGGCGATGATCGAACGCCTGCTTGTGTGGGTAGACCGCATCTATGGCATGAAGACCTGCGCGCTGCGTTATTTCAATGCTGCCGGCGCCCATCCCTCAGCCCATATCGGCGAAGACCATGACCCGGAATCGCATCTCATTCCTATCATACTCCAGGTCGCCCTGGGGCAGCGCGATAGCGTGGTCGTCTATGGGGACGACTACCCTACCCCAGACGGCACAGCGATCCGTGATTACATCCATGCCCTCGATCTGGCATCAGCGCACATCCTGGCGATGGAAGCGCTGGCAGATGGTCCGAGCCGCGCCTACAACCTCGGCACCGGCAGGGGGTTCTCGGTCAGGGAAGTCGTGAAATGCGCCCGCGAAGTGACGACGCATCCGATTCCGACGACATCGGGTCCGCGCCGCGCCGGCGACTTGGCGGAACTGGTCGCCGATTCAACAGCCATCCAGCGCGAGCTGGGCTGGCGACCGCAGTACATCGAATTGCAGCAGATCATCGAGACGGCGTGGCACTGGCACAGCACACATCCGCGCGGCTATGCTTCGGTGAACAAGCCCGGATAAGGCAGATTGTCGGATTCCGGGCGCGTAAGCCACTGCGCGAGCGTCTGTGCGCCCTGATCCCGCGCGGAGAGGATCGGGTCCGGGATGGGCCAGCGAATGCCTACCGCCGGATCATTGTAGAGAATACCGGACTCGTGCCTGCCGTCATAGGTTCCGGTACACAGGTACTCGACCTCCGCATAGTCCGACAGCACGCAGTAACCGCGCGCGAAACCGGCAGGCGCCCACATCTGCCGGCGGTTCTGGTCGGAAAGCACTTCACCGTGCCAGCCACCCAGCGTTGGGGAATGCTTTCGCACATCGACGGCGACTACGAAGGCTTCGCCCCGCGTCACCCGCATCAGTTTGCCCATCGGCGGTTCCCACTGAAAGTGCAAACCGCGCAGCACCCCTTGGGTCGATCCCGCCAGATTGAGCTGGACGAAATCCGTCGGCAAGCCGACTTCAGCATAAAGGTCGCGCCGGTAGACTTCCATGAAGAATCCGCGATGATCTTGGAAATACTCGTGGCTGAAGACTTTGACCGCGCCGAAATAGATGCCCTCGATAGTGATCTTCATATTGCCTCTTCGCTTTCGATGAACTGCCGCTGGTACAGCTGCGCATACAAGCCATCAAGCGTCAGGAGCGTGTCATGCGTCCCTTCTTCCACGATCTTGCCGCGCTGCATCACCAGGATGCGATCCACCTGGCGCACCGTGCTGAGACGATGGGCGATGACGATGCTGGTTCGTCCCTGGAGTACACGGTGAAGCCCGGTCTGAATATCTTCTTCCGTCTCGGTATCGATGCTGCTCGTCGCTTCATCCAGGACCAGGATGCTGTCCGGATGATGCAGCAGCGCGCGTGCCAGGGCGATGAGCTGGCGCTGTCCCTGCGAGAGATTTGCCCCACCCGGCAGCAGCGGCGTATCCAGCCCCTGCGGCAGCCGCTCAATGAATCGGCTGGCACAGGCGGTGCGCGCCGCCTGGATAATGCGCTCACGAGGGATTGCCGTGTCGAACAGGCTGATATTTTCGGCGATTGTTCCGGTAAAACAATAGGGGTTTTGCGGCACAATCGTGACCATGCGGCGCAGTTCAGCGGCGCTGATCTGCCGTACATCGACCCCGCCGACGCGCACTGCGCCCTGCGTCACATCGTAGAACCGACCGACCAGCCCCGCCAGCGATGTCTTGCCCGCGCCGGTTGCGCCGACGATTGCTACGCGCTGCCCCGCGGGGATATGCAGTACCAGGTCTTGAATGACCGGATGCCCTTCCTCATAGGCGAACGTCACATGGTCGAATTCGACCGTCAGCGCGACACCGGCGGTCGCCGCAGGCTGCGCCGGCTCTTCCACCGAAGGCTCGACATGCAGCATACGCGCAAGACGCTCGCCCGCCGAAAGCGCGGTCTGCACCTGAGCGATCTGCTCGGCAAGGTTCTGAATCGGTTCAAACATGCGGCGGGTGTAGTCCACAAAGGCGATCAGCATGCCCAGCGTCACCCACCCGGCGAAGACCCCTTCCCCACCTGCATAGAGTACCAGCGCCAGCCCCAGGGTGATCAAGACCTGAAGCGTGGAAGCGTACCAGGTGTAGTAATCGCGCAGGTCGGTGTGTACTTCACGATAGGCGTCGTTCTTCTCTTTGAAGCCGGCGCGGCTGACTGCCTGTCGTCCAAAGAGCTGAATCACCAGCATGCCGCTGAACTGCTCGTTCAGAAACGCTAACTTTTCCGCCACCAGGCGGTGATAGCGATTTGACGCCTGGCGGATCCGCTTACGGAAGTAAACTGTCGAGCCGATCATCACCGGCAGCACGATGAAGGCGATCAGCGCCAGCCGCGCATTGATCAGCAGCATAGCGATGATGATTCCGATGAGCGTGACCATGTTCGTGGCGACCATCACCACGCTGGTCGAAACCAGCTCCGTCAGCGCATCGATGTCGTTGGTCATACGCGAAACGAGCTGCCCAACCGGCGTCACGTTGAAAAAGCGCATGTCCTGCCGCAGGATGTGTTCGAACAGCCGTGCGCGCAGATCGCGCAGGGTGTTCTGACCGACCGTCTGAAGGAGATAGATATAGCCGAATCGCAGGACGAAGATGGCGATGACCACGCCGAAATAGAGCAGCCCGAACGGGATCAATCCGTCCAGGTCGCCGGCGGCTATTGGGCCGTCCACCGCCTGCTGCACCAGGTATGGCAGCGCGGTGGAAAGGATCGACACGATGACCAGCCCGACGAAGACCAGCGCCAGGGAACCGCGATAGGGCGCGAGAAACTGCCCCAACATGCGGAAGAGATAGCGGTCGGTGATCTTTTCTGTCTGCAAATCAACAGCGGAGAGCCGTCGCGCATCAATGCTGGATGAACTCAATTTCGTCTTCCTCGAATTCGCGCGCTGCCATCCGCGCATACATGCCATTCTGACCGATCAGCGCGTGATGGGTGCCGCTTTCTGCCACCCCACCGTTATCCAGGACGATAATCAGATCGGCATCTTTCACCGTCGCAATGCGGTGAGCGATGATCAGGCTGGTGCGCGCCCGCAGCACATCGCGCAGTGCGTGCAGGATGTCGGCGGCGGTATGTGTATCCACGCTCGACAGGGCGTCATCCAGCACCAGGATCGCCGGGTCCCGCACCACCGCCCGAGCGATGGCGACCCGCTGCTTCTGCCCGCCGCTGAGCATCACCCCTTTTTCACCCACCAGAGTCTCCATGCCCTTGGGGAGCTGAGGCAGATCGCTGGTCACCCGCGCAATCGTCGCTGCGCGCACCAGCGCCTCTTCGCCGGCATCATCCTTGCCCATTCGGATGTTTTCGCGCAGCGGCGCGCTGAACAGAAACGTTGACTGTGGGACATAAGCGATGCCGCGTCGCAGGTCTTCCAGACACAGATCACGCACGTCCACGCCGTCGACCAGCACACGCCCCTCAGTCACGTCCAGCGCCCGCGCCAGCAGGCTGACCAGCAGCGTCTTGCCGGAGCCGGTCGGTCCGGCAATGCCGACCACCGTGCCTGCCGGAATAGCCAGGTTGATCCCGCGCAGCAGCCAGCGCCCATCGATCTGGACGCCGACGTTTTCGAAGCGGATGTGTCCACGCACTGACGGCAGCGGCACGGCGTCCGGCGGCGATTCGATGTCGGTGCGGCGCAGCAGCAGAGTCAGCCGCGCCAGCGCGCCGCCCGTCTGCTGGTAGCGCTGATAGATCGTGCCGAGGTGCAGCAGCGACTGGCTGATCCAGCCGAGGAAGAAGAGAAACTGCGTGAAGTTACCCAGAGTCATCGCGCCCTGCACGGTCAGGATTCCGCCGAACAGCACCACCACCGCCATCGTCAGATTGCTGATCATGTTGGGGAACATACCGACCGGCTCATAGCGCCGCTTGAAGTACAGCCAGCGCCGCCGGTATTCCTTATTCTGAACGGCGAATCGAGCGTTGATGCTGTCCTCACGCCCGAAAGTCTTGATGGTTTGAATGCCGGTCACCGAGTCCTGCACAATCGAGGCGATCATCCCTGCCTGATCCTGAACCGCCTCAAACATCGGCGTGAGCGCCGCGCCAGCCCGAATCTGGAACGCTGTTGACAGCGCCAGCACGATGAACACGACCAGCGCCAGCGGCAGATGGATCGTCGCCAGCAGGATGAAGACCACCAGCAGGTTGAGCAGGGCGCTGCTAGCGCGGTTGAAGCCGATCGCCAGCAGACGCCAGATCATCTCGGTGTCGGCATGGACGCGCGAGATCAGGTCGCCGGTCGAGTGATGCTGAAAGAAGCCGTTATCCTGGGTGAGCAGATTTTCGTAGAGGTCGCGGCGGATATCGTAGTTCACCGCATAAGCAATATTCCCGCTGAAGTGACGCATGCCGAAGAACGCCAGCACCGCGATCAGCGAGAGACCGATCAGGATGGCGATGTCGCCGATCATCTGATCCATCGACAGTCCCGCCTGCAGATGATCGACGATGATGCCGATGAGCAGCGGTTCGGCAGCCGTCGCCATGCCGCCGATCATGCCGCTCAAGATGGAACCAAATGCGGAGCCATTGTGTCTGCCGATGTAGCCTATCAACCAGCGCATATCGGCAGTGCGCGCCTCTGGCACAGCCGGGCGTGTGCCTTCCGCGTTCGCCTGGGCGCTCACAGCGGTATTCCCTCCCTGACAAATGTGAACTCTGATGCGGCAATGTTAAGTGTAGCGGGGACAAGGCGACCATACCAGACCATTGTGGACTGGATGGTCGCTTCTTTTTGATGAAAGTTGATGAAAGACCGGTGCTGACGGGGATGCCCTATCGTGAAGTCTTAAAAGAAGCCTGCAAGCGGTCGAACCAGCGGCTCGTCCGCTGAAAAGATACGGAGTCCTGCGTTTTATTGGCTGTCGCGCCGTTCGAGCAGGAACATCGGCACGACCGATCCGCCGCCGGCGGTGACGTTCAATAGTGAAACCGACGACAGACGTGTCAGGCAGCCATAGACCGTTCGCCCATAGAACACGTACGGATCGGCATCGACATAGCGCGGGCTGATGTCAAGGTGTCCGTCGATCCAGGCAGGGAACAGGCGGGTGATCGGCTCTACCCGATGCTGCGCGACAAAAGGCGAGGACAGCGCGTGCATCAGCGCCTCATCCCACGCCTCTTGGCTGGATTCCCATCCGAGCATCACCCCTTTGCCGCCATACTCGTCGTTCGGCTTCAACACGAAGCGCTCGCGGTTCTCGCTCAGGAATTCCAGCAGGTCGACTTCGCGCCCCTGAAACTCCGTCCGCCGGTCGCTGACCAACCGCGTCCAGGGGATGTGCTGCTCAATGGCGCTGCGCTGTTCGGCGGTGAACAAGCCGGCATTGCGCTCATCGCTGACGAAGGCGAACGATGCTTTCTTCGCCATCAGCTTGCAGCTGAAAGAATTGGTCAGCAGCACCGCGCGATCCCGGTATGCCCGCACGATTGGGTTATCGATCCCCATACGGTCGATCAACTCGTTGATCAGCACCCGCTTGTAGATCAGATCGATCTTGCGGTCGCCCGCCCACAGCGCGCCGCTGCGATATTCTACCGCGCGCGGATCAACCAGGAAGGCGCTGACATCCTCGCTTTCAAACGCCCGGCGCGACAGCTCATGTTCGTTCAGCGTAGGAACCTCGCGCCAGTCCATGATCGCTATCTGCGGTTTGCCCTGCCCGCCCCACTCGGCGTATGCCTGAAGCAGTACGCCCAGCAGATCTTTCAGCATCGGCATGGCGTGGACATGAAAGCGCTTTTCGAAACGACGCATCGGCTGGAGCATCTCGAACATCTCGACCAGCACGTCTCCGTAGCCCATGCCCGCCGGGGTTTCCGCATTGTATTCTACGAACTGGAGCTTGCCCTCTTCAGGACGAAAGAAGGAATCCAGCCGCGAGGTTGTCCAGGGGACGATGCCGCCAATATCCAGGCTGAACAGCTGCTCTTCATAGGCTTGCAGCGCCAACTGCTGGCGCAGTTCTGCGCTGTGAAGACAGGCTTCGTGCGCCCGCGCAAAAGCCCCAAGGAGGATCTCGGTCTCGTGCTTGAGGTATGCCCACTGATCGGTGAAGTAGAAATGCGGGCGCAGCACCGTGCAGATGGGGCGGTCACCGAAGTAGAGACCCATGCGGCGCAGATGCCCGCGCATCTCACCATCGGTCTCAGCGGCGAGGCTGCCGGCGCTCAGAATCTCGTGATAGGTCTCGATGGCTTCACGCAGCATCGCCGCTCAACCTCCGCCGTCTAACGCTTGCGCCAGCTTCCCCCATTGATAGCGCGACCGCGTCTGAGCCTCCGGATCGAGCGCATAGCGGATCGCCACTTCTGCCATCGTCTGGACCATCCAGTCGAAATGGACGCGCCCCAATGAATTCATATCCATATCCGGCGCGGGATTCATGAAATCGATGGCGTAAGGTACACCATCCTTGATGGCGAATTCGACAGCGTTCATGTCGTAGCCAAAGGCGCGATTCAGCCGAAGCGTGTAATCGACCATGCGCTCGACCAGATCATCCGGGAAGTCGTGTTCCGGCAGGTAGTTGTTGCCATAGATCGGGCGCGGCGTGTACTTCATGACATGCACGTGCTGCTGCCCCAGCCCCATACACCGTCCGTAGTTGTCCCAGTGGATGTATTCCTGAAGGATCATCGTCAGCAAGCCGCTGTCGTTGTATTTCTCGAACAGGTCGGTCATGTCGTGGACGATGTGAACCGATTTCCATCCGCCGCCGTGCGCATCCTTCAGCACCAACGGGAAGCCGCCGAGATAGTCGACGATCCCTTCCCAGTCGATCGGGTAGATCAGGTTGCGCAGGCTCTCTTCATGGACGATTCCCGGCACGTATTCCTTGTTGGGAAGCACAACCGTCCGGGGGTGCGGAATGCCCATCTTACTCAGCAGCGACGCTCCGAAAAACTTGTCATCCGCCGTCCACATGAACGGATCGTTGATGACCAGCGTTCCCTGCAGTGCCGCGTTTTTCAGCATGCTGCGATAATACGGGACCTCGTGCGAGATGCGATCGATGATGACGCGGTATTGCAGCGGCTCATTCATCTGCGTACCGCCCACCTTGGCATAGTCTGCCATCACCCCGGTCTCGGATGTGCGGCGGTTGACTTCATCGATGAACGCCGGCGGAAAAGACCATTCGCGCCCAACAAATACGCCAACTTTCAGCAGTCCCTCGCTCATTTCACCCTCACCTCGTTTAGGAATAAGCTAAGAAGAATAACCTGTGCACCTAATCATGTCCGCCGATATACTTCGGCACGATACGCTGCCAGTAGGGCCAGTCATGCACCCAGCCATCCCACTCGCGATAGGCGTTCCACAACCCCTTGGACCACAGCATGGCGCTGAAATCGCGCGACCACTGCACCTGAGGATCGCCAGAGCCGGCGACGATGATGATGTCCTGCCGGCGGATGGCATCGATCCGTCCCGGATCGTACTCGTGTGGGATGAACGACGCCGGATTATTGAAATGCACGTAGTCGTCGCTGTAACCGCCGGTGAAGGCGCGAATATCATACAACCCGCAGATCCCCAGGATGCGATTGACCTCCCAGGGGTACTTCAGCCCGAATCCTGCCGCGTGAAACGCTCCGAATGACGCGCCCATCGTGATGGTATAAGGATTCGGGTTCTTCCAGCGCATGAACGGCAGGACTTCATTGTGCAGATATTCGAAATACTGATGATGGCGATAGGCGCGCCCGCCCGGATGCGCCCACCAGGCATACCAGCTCTCTTCGTCGATGCTGTCAACAGCGAAGACCTGAAACCAGCCGCGCTCCAGAGGTTCGCGCAGCGCGCCCCACATCATGCCGCGATCTTCCCACTCGTAGAAACGCCCCTTGGATGTCGGAAAAAGCAGCACCTTCGCCCCGGCATGACCGAAGACCAGCAGCTGCATGTCGCGGTTCAGGGACGGGCTGTACCAACGGTGGTGTTCGCGATTCATCGTCCGTTATCCCTCTGCTGATCGGCTTGCGACAGGCTGGTTTGTGCGCCAGATTCGACCGCCAGAGCCGGGTTGATCGCGCCTCTCCCCTGATGCTCGCCGGGGACGTTGGGCAGCGGGACGGCGGTTCGCATGAGAATAGACCGAATCTCCTGCGGCGTCAAACGAGGATTCGCCTCCACCATTTGCGCTACCACCGATGTGGCGATGGCTGCGGCGACCGACGTTCCATCAACATGCTGATGCCGGGCATCCACCAGCTTGTGTCCGTTGATGCGCGCTTGCAGCAGCGCATACAGGCTGCGATCAGGATGCTGCGCATGTTCGCGAGAGATGCTGAGATCGCCATAGCCGCTCATCAGCAGGCGCTTCAGCGCGCGCTCGCTCTCCGTCGCCAGCAGCGGTCCCAGCCAGTAGGCTTCGCGATCGACAATGGAACCGGGCAGGATCGGCGAGGCGATCCAGCGCGCGGGGGCGACCACATCCGGCTTAGGCGAACCATCATGGGCGTGTCCGTAATTGCTGTGGAACATGCCCCACCGCGCACGATCCAGCGAGTTGCCATCGTCATAGCCCCCCACCACGATGGCTTCGGGGGCGCTGGCTGGCGGCACGACTTCGCCGACGCCGCGATTCCCCGAAGCGGCGATCACCGTAATCCCCATCTCGACGAGGCGCTTCACTGCCCAGTGAAGGGGGTGTTCCGGATCGTCGCTGACGAAGTCGCCGCCCACCGACATGTTGACCACCTGAACCCCGAACCGCCTGCCGGCATCGATCAGCCAGCGCAGCCCGCGCAGGATGTCGCGCTCCTTGACCTGACCGCGCGGGCTGCTGACCTTGACCAGGACCAGCGACGCGCGGGGCGCCAATCCGCGATAGCGCCCACCAGAGACCGTGCCATCGCCGCAGGCGATCACACTGGTCATCTGTCCATGCCAGCTCAGATCGTCCACCTGGGCGACCGACGGCTCCTCGATGACGTGATGTGTCGAAGCATCGACATGGATCAGGATGCGCCCGGTCAAATCGGGATGCATGTAGAAGCCGGAATCGACGAAGGCGACGGTGACGCCGCGTCCGGTATATGCCGGCGGAGCCATCAGCCGATCAGGCGTGGGCAGCAGCATTGGCAAAGAAGGATCGTCGTGCGGATAAGGCGCTTTGAAAAGGGTCATGATTTCGGCTAGGCGGCGTCTGACAGGTTCAGGTCAAATCAGGGTACGAAATCGACAGATTTTCTTCATAGACGCACGGTCAGCCGGTCTGACCAGTGCGCGTGGCATCCATCGGCTTAGCGGAAGTGGTGAAATCGCGCGCGAAGCGCTCGGCATAAGACGCCAGAAGCGACTCGACGCGCGCAGGATCAGGCGAGACCACCACCAGCGCCGCATGATACGGCTTGTTGGCGCGCCACACCACTTCGGGATCGTTGTAGACCGAAAGATCCGGGTGCTGCTGTCGCGCAAGCGTGACCATCACCCCGCCGTAGTCGCTGCGCGTCGCCGGTAGACTGTACCGTTCGCCGCGCAGCTGCGCGACCTCCAGCGCCGCCCATTCGCGCCACAGGTTGATGTTGGTCGCCTGTTCGATCATGTCGGAGATGAACGCCCCGCCGACTCGCGCCGCCGCTTCCAGGAAATAGAAGCGCCCATCGCCGTGCGCCTTGATGAACTCGGCGTGCGTGACGCCGTTGACCATGCCAAGCGCCTGAAGCACCTGGCGATTGATGGCGTCCAGCGCCGGCGCATCATCCGACTCGCGCGGCACGATGCGCGACATGAAGATGCCCCCGCCTTGATAGACCTGCATCGGGGGCGCGCCGTACTTCTGTGCGCTCACGAACTCGATCTCGCCATCGACGGTGAGCGTATCCACATGGTAGACATCGCCGGGGATGAACTGTTCCAGCAGATAATACGACTGTCGGTCCCCCAGCTCGTCGAGTACGCGCCACACTTCTTCGCTGGAGTTCGGCTTGCGAATGCCCATCGATCCCGCTTCAGTGCGCGGTTTCAGCACCCAGGGCGGCGCGACGCGCTCCATATACTTGCGCAGAGCGTCGTAGTTCTTGACCTGGATGAATTCGGGCACCAGGATGCCGGAAGCATCCGTGATCTGGCGCATCGCCAGCTTGTCACGGAACCGCCGCGCGGCAGTGACCCCTGTGCCGGACAGGCGAAGGTGTTCGCGCAGCAGCGAAACCAGCTCGACTTCAAATTCATCGAGCGGCAGGATGTGATCGATGACCATACCCCGGCACATCCAGCTGACGGTATTCGTCACATCCTGGTAGCGCCGCAGGTCGGGCACAAACTGGAACAGATCGATGCTCTCGCGGGGCCACGGCTCATTGCGCAGGCTTTCTTCCGTCACCAATACGACTCTGCACCCCAGCGCCTTTGCAGTCTGGAGCATGACTTCACCCTTGAAGGAACTGGAAAGGAACAGAATCGTCAGCGGTTGTGCCATGCCCATGTCCTTGCTCGCTCGTGACGGAGATGCCTGATGATCGTCTGTCTTCACTATATCAAGAATCTGGACGATTGCCTATTCGCCAGCCTCAAGGCGACAAACATGACATATGTCACCCACAGCCGGAGTTGCAGAGGGCGGGGAAAGCGTATTATAGTCAGCGGCAGCATCGTGGTTCCTGTGGTTGTAGATGTGGCGGAGTCTCTTTTTTATGAGCGATACAGTAGGAATCGTCGGTTGGGGGACCGCTTTTCCGAAGCGCGTCGAGACTGCCGCCGACCTTGTGGGGCGAACCGGCATCCCTGAAAAAGTGCTGCGCGAGAAGATGGGCATCCACCAGCGTCACGTCGCCGGCAGCGACGATACCGTCACAGCGATGGCATCCGCCGCTGCGCGCAAGGCGATCCATCTGGCAGGCATTGACCCCGCTCAGATCAACATCGTCATTTCTCACGGCAGTGAATACAAGGATCATAACGTCTGGAACGCCGCCGCCAAGATCGCCAGCAACGTCGGCGCGGTCAACGCCTATGCCTTCGATCTGTATGCGCTCTGCGCGGGCGCGCCGATCGCGATCAACGCTGCCAAGGGGCTGATGCTGGCGGGTCCTCATCAGGATTACGCCCTGCTCGCGGCGGGCAGCCGGGAGAACGACCTGGTCAATCCCGCCAACCAGCGGGCGCGCTTCATGTTCAACTTCGGGGCGGGCGGCGGCGCGATGCTGCTGCAATACGGGGCGGCTCGCAACCTAATTCTGGGAGCTTCGGCGCTGACCGACGGCAGTCTGTCGGAAGCGGTCATCCTGACACACGCGCCGGGCGCGCTCGAAGATGGGGCGGCGGAGGCGCTTGGCGATCTGCGCGGACGCCTGGATGTGACCGACTCGGCATTCATGGCGGAACGATTGGGCGTGGTCTCCCTGCCCAATTTCGTCCGCGTGATCCGCGAAGCGGTCGAACGCAGCGGCGCGGCGATGGAAGACGTTCGCTTTCTGGGGATCACCCACATGAAGCGTTCGTTCTTCGAGGAGATTCTAGAGACCATCGGGCTGACGCCCGATCGAAGCGCCTATCTCGACAACTATGGACACATTCAGAGCGTCGATCAGGTGCTTTCGCTGGAAATCGGTCTGGCGCAGGAAAAAATTCGCCCCGGCGATCTGATCGTGCTGGCGGCTGCCGGAACCGGCTATACCTGGAGCGCAGTGGCGGTACGGTGGGGGTGAGCGTCACTCGTGATGCACGACCGCCGCTTGAATTCGGTCACAGCGAGGATTCGGTTGGGATCAGGGATGATATGAACTGGGCGCAGGCATTCGTGGCAGGTCAGATGACTCTCTTCGCCATCTTCGCGGCGGCATGGCTGCGGCTGACGCGAAGCGCCGAGGGACTCCTGGTGATCCTGGGGCTGGCGCTGATCGCCGGCGCAGGCGGGCTTTTTGTGCTGGCGGTAGTCGAGCACCAGCGGCGTAACCAGTCTCTGCCGAAGATATCCCCGACGCCCGATCAGCGCGCGCGATTGGTCGAGTCCGGTCTGTATCGTCACATCCGCCATCCCATCTACACTGCCGTGCTGACCGGCGCGCTTGGCGCAGCAGCGCTGCACGGTCATCTTGCGCTGTTCGCGATGGTCGCGGCGCTGGCAGCGTTCTTCACCATCAAGGCGCGTTACGAGGAATCGCTGTTGAGACAGGCTTACCCGGAGTACGCAGCGTATATGCAGCGGACGGGGCGTTTTCTACCCTTCTTTTGAGAAGCATAAATCATGAGTGAGCATCAGAGATCTTTCTTCGTTACCGATTGGCTCGACCGGCGCGCCAGGCTGACGCCGCTGCGAACGGCGCTGGAGGTCGCTGCCACCGGTCAGGTGATCACCTACGCCGACTGGAACTGCGCGGCAAACCGGACGGCGAATCTTCTGCGTCAGCTGGGGGTACGCCGGGGGGATCGGGTGGCGGTCTACAGCGTCAACTGTACCGAATACCTCGATGTCTGGATGGCATGCAGCAAGACCGGCGCTATCCTGCAAAATCTGAACTGGCGGCTGAGCGTCGCTGAGCTTCAGCATCTCCTGGACGATGCCGCTCCGCTGGTGCTGATCTATTCGCAGGAATACGGCGAACAGGTCAACGCGCTCCGTCCTCATCTCGGATCGGTACGCCATTTTGTCGCCTTCGGCGATCCGGCAGCGGATGACGACCTCCCCTTCGCCCAGCGCGACGAGCTGTCCAATGATCTCTATGATCGCCCAGATCTGTCGCCTGATGATCCCTGGGTGATCTGCTACACCGGTGGCACGACCGGGCTGCCCAAAGGCGCTGTCCTCACCCACCGCAACATGACCTGGAACAGCGTCAATACGGTGACGAGTTGGGGACTGACCGCCGACGACGTGGCGATCCTGAATGCTCCCCTCTTTCACACCGGAGGACTGAACGTCTTTACCCTGCCGCTGATCCACGCAGGCGGCAAAAGCATCGTCTGCGCCGGCTTCGACGCCGACCAGGTCTTTGACCTGATCGCGACGCGCGGCGTGACTGTCTTCTTCGGCGTGCCGACCATGTTCGTGGTCATGCAGCAGCATCCGCGTTGGGAGACGGCGGACTTCTCGCGCATGAAGCTGGTGATCAGCGGCGGCGCGCCCTGCCCGCTGCCGATCTTCGAGCGCTTCTGGATGAAAGGCGTCGACTTCAAGACCGGCTATGGGCTAACCGAAGCCGGACCCAACACCTTCTGGCTGCCGGCTGCCGATGTACGGCGCAAGCCCGGCGCAGTCGGTTTTCCGCTGATGCACGTCGATGTCCGCGTCGTGCAGCCAGATGGCTCGGAGTGTGAGCCGAGTCAGCCGGGAGAACTTATCATTCGCGGCGAACATGTCACCCCCGGCTACTGGAACAATGCCAAAGCGACCGTCGAAGCGATTCGCAGCGGATGGCTGCATACCGGCGACCTGGCGGTACGCGATCCGGAAGGTTACTACACCATCGTCGGTCGCCTGAAGGACATGATCATCAGCGGCGGTGAGAACATCTATCCTGCCGAAGTCGAAAGCGTTATGCACGCCCATACCGCCGTCGCTGAAGCCGCGCTCATCGGCGTGCCGGATGACAAATGGGGAGAAGTTGGGCGCGCCATCGTCGTCGTCCGGCAGGGCACGGCGCTTTCCGCCAAAGACCTGCTCGCCTTCATGGCGACTCGCCTGGCGCGCTACAAGATTCCCAAGAGCGTCATCTTCGTAGAGGAGCTGCCCAAGACGGGGCCGGGCAAGATCGACCGGCGCGTGCTGACTCAGCAGTATGGCTGACGGCTTGCAGTTGGAACATTCTGTCCCGTCTTTGTCAATTCTTAAACTTTTCTAGCCGGAAGAATCGCCCGTTTCGTAGTATATTCAGCGAAATGCTGATCGCTTTCGAATATCGTTAAGCATTAGGGGAAACTATGCCTGTTCCAACCCTTCCTGGCATCACCGCTAAGACAGTTTCAACCCCTCGTCTGACCACTCGTGTTCTGTTCAGCGGTCCCGAAGGAGGCGTTCCGGTCCTGTTCCTTCACGGAAATGCTTCCAGCGCCACCTTCTGGGAAGAGACGATGCTGGCGCTGCCGCCTGGTTATCGCGGCATCGCGCCCGATCAGCGCGGTTATGGCGACGCTGATCCAGAAAAACATATCGACGCGACGCGCGGGACCGGCGATCTCGCCGACGACGCCCTGGCGCTCCTTGATCACCTGGGCGTGGACCGTGCCCACGTCGTCGGGCATTCAGCGGGCGGATCGGTGATCTGGCGGCTGCTGATCGACGCCTCGCATCGCTTCCTGACCGTTACGCTTGCCGCGCCGGGTTCGCCCTACGGCTTCGGCGGTTCGCACGGCGTAGACGGCGCGCCGAATGCCGCCGACTTTGCCGGGACCGGCGGCGGGACAGTCAACCGCGACTTCGCCCGGCGGGTCTCTGAGGGCGACCGAAGTGAGGAGAACCCTCAGTCCGCGCCGCGCATCGTCATGAACAGCTTCTACTGGAAGCCGCCCTTCCGCCCGACGCGCGAAGAAGACCTGCTGTCGTCGCTGCTCTCGACGCATGTCGGCGATCAGGATTATCCCGGCGATCTGGCAGTCTCGCCGAACTGGCCCGGCGTCGCCCCCGGCGCATGGGGCATGGTCAACGCCCTATCGCCGAAGTATGCCGGCGACGTCTCGCGGCTGTTCGCCATCACTCCGAAGCCGTCGGTCCTCTGGGTGCGCGGTGCGGAGGATCAGATCGTCGGCGACAGTTCCTTCTTCGACCTGGTCACGCTGGGGACACTGGGCTACCTGCCCGGCTTCCCCGGCGCGGATATCTTGCAGCCCCAGCCGATGATCGGTCAGACGCGCGCCGTCCTGGAGCAGTATCAGGTGGCAGGCGGCGCATATACCGAGGTCGTCTTCGCCGACTGCGCGCACACGCCCTTCGTCGAGAAATTCGACGAGTTCAATGCTGTCTTTCACAAGCACATCGGGTAATCCGGGGTCAGTTTTCCCCGTTTTGTTTACCGGCATCCACAGGTTCTGTTGTTTCAAGGGAGTTTCTATTCATGTCGAAGAAAATCGTCTTGCTTGTCCTGGCAGCGCTTCTGCTGATCGGTGCAGTCAGCGCGAGCGCACAGGATGTCCTGAAGATCGGTCTGCTGACCGATCTCTCCACCGGGCTGGCAACTTACGGCGTCGAGCTGGTCAACGGCTTTCAGCTTGGGCTGGTCTACGCGGCAGGTCTCGACCCTGCCGACTACGCCGGTATTGACGAGGCGCTTGCTGCTGTGACCATCGGCGGTCGCCCCATCGAAATCCTGATCCGCGACACCGCCAGCGACCCCGAAGTCGGGGCGAGCCAGGCGCGTGAGCTGATCGAACAGGAAGGCGTCGAAATCCTCGTCGGCGCGCCGTCGTCCGGCGTCGTCGTTGGCTTGCAGCAGGTGGCGTTGGACTACAACACCATCCTGTTCGCCGCCCCCGGCGCATCGCCCACCATCACCGGTGCCAATTTCAACGTCAACACCTTCCGCGTCTGCCGCAATACCTTCCAGGACTTCGCAGCCTTCGCGGCTTACGCCACCGAAAACCTGGGCAGCGAATTCGTCATCCTGGCTGCCGATTACGACTTCGGGCGTTCCTCGGCTGATGCGGCTGTGGCGACCTACAGCGCGGCGGGCATCACCTTCCCCATCGATACGATCTACGCTCCGCTGGAGACGACCGACTTCACGCAGTACATCCAGCAGATTCTCGACAGCGGCGCGGACGTCCTGGTGCCGATCTGGGCGGGCGACACCGCCATTCCCCTCTATCAGCAGTTGGACGAGCTGGGCGTGCGCGATCAGATGACCGTCCTGGGCGCATTCAACTCCAACGATATCGTCAAGCTGGCTGCCACCCCGGCGAATCTGGGCGACATCTCCTGGATCGTCTATCACTACACGCTGCCGCAGACCGAGATCAACGGCTGGTTGGTCGAAAAGCACGGGGCGGTCTTCGCTGACGTGCCTGATCTGTTCACCGAGTGCGCCTTCGCCACCGCCCAGGCGCTCTACGCGGCAGTCGAAGGTGCGGCCGGCGATACCACGCCGGAAGCCCTCATCCCGCAGCTGGAAGGCATGACCTTCGATGGTCCCAAGGGCGAGTACATCATCCGCCCCGGCGACCATCAGGCGCTCGTACCGATGTACATCGTTCAACTCGAAAACCTGGATGATCCCGATTTCAAGTTCTACACCCTCCTGCAAGAGGTGGACGCGCTGACTATCGCGCCGCCCTGCCTCGCGCCGGAAGACCGCTGCGCGATGAACGAAGCGTTCATGGCGTCGCTCGGTTCGTAGGCTCCGTCCCTGAAAAGTGCAGAGGTCGGTCGGCTGACCGACCTCTGCACGTATTTGAAGAACTGCTGAGACGATGCAGGAAAACATTCTTCTCGAAACGCGCGATTTACGTAAGGCATTTGGCGGGTTGATCGCGGTCGATGGCGTCAGCGTCAAAGTCGCCCAGGGGTCGATGCACTCGATCATCGGTCCCAACGGCGCAGGCAAGACCACGTTCTTCAACCTGCTCACCGGAAATCATGCCGCGACCAGCGGCGTGGTCCTGTACAAAGGTCAGGACATCACCCATCTTCCGCTGCACCGGCGAGCGCATCTGGGCATCGGACGGTCGTTTCAGATCACCAACATCTTCCCGAATCTGACGGTGCTGGAAAACGTCCGTCTGGCGGCGCAGGCGCTCAGCGGCGATAACTACCGGCTGTTTCGCCGTGCCGATTCCTTTCAGCGCTACATCGAGCGGGCGCGCCAGGTGATCGACCTGGTCGGGCTGAACGCCGAGACGCTGCTCCCGGCGACCGTCCTGCCGCACGGCGGCAAGCGCAAGCTGGAACTGGCGATCCTCCTCGCCTCTAATCCCGAACTGCTGCTGCTCGACGAACCAACCGCCGGCATGGCATCGGAGCAGGTCCCCGAACTCATCCAGACCATCGACCGCGTTCGGCGGCAGGGCGGCAAGACGATCATCATGGTCGAACACAACATGAGCGTCGTCATGGGCGTCTCCGACCGCATCACGGTCATGAATCAGGGGCGTCTGCTGGCGGAAGGGACGCCCGCCGAGATCGCCGCCAACAAGACGGTGCAGAGCGTCTACCTGGGAGAACTGTACGGCGATCTCAACGAGGCGGCAGGGGGTGGTCATGGCGGCTAGCGAAGCCATCCTGGAAGTCAGGGATATTCACACCTTCATCGGGCAGTTTCACATCCTGGAAGGGGTGAACGTCAACCTGCCGCGCGGCAGCATCGGCGTGCTGCTAGGACGAAACGGAGCCGGCAAGACGACCACCCTGCGCACCATCATGGGCATCACGCCCCCGCGCAGCGGCGAAATCCGCTTCGAAGGACAGCGCCTCAACGGCATGCGCTCGTTCGGCGTTGCCCGGCTGGGCATCGGCTACGTGCCGGAGCATCGCGCCATCTTCAAAGGGCTGACCGTCCGCGAGAATCTGCACATCGCCGAGCGCCGGTCGGGCGATTTCGCGCGCAAGGCGGACCTCATCTTCGACCTATTCCCAGACCTCAAGCGTCTGGTTCACCTGCCGGGCGGCAACCTCTCCGGCGGGCAGCAGCAGATGCTCGCCATCGCCCGCGCCCTGGTTCCCGACAACCGTCTGCTGCTCATCGATGAGCCTTCCGAAGGGCTGGCTCCGGTGATCATCGAACAGCTGATGCACGCCATCCGCCGCCTGTCCGAGCAGACCACCGTCCTGCTGGTCGAGCAAAACTTCCGCATGGCGAGCCAGCTTGCCGACCGCTACACGATCATCGACGAAGGGCGAAGCGCCGTCGCCGGCGACATGCGCGACCTCGTTAAGGATCAGGCGCTTATCCAACGTTATCTAGGTGTGGCATGAGACCAAATATCCTCGTCTCCGTTGCGCTCCTGGTCGCCGTCGTCGTCTTCGGGTACTTCCTCTCGCCCGATCTCGGAAGTTTCGGCATCACCCTCATGTCCGGGTTGTTCCAGGGGATGCTGCTCTTCCTCGTCGCCTCCGGGCTGTCGATCATCTTCGGCTTGATGGACGTGCTGAACTTCGCACAGGGCGCGTATTTCATGGTCGGAGCCTACGTCAGCTACTCCGTACACCACAGTCCCGATGTCATGGCGGCGATCCCGGACCCCAACATTCGCTTCTTCCTGTCGGTCATCTCGGCGGTCGCTGTCGGAGCCGTCCTCGGCGGGCTGCTGGAACGGTTTCTGCTGCGCCCGCTGTACGCCCGCCCCATCTTTCAGATCGTGCTGACCTTCGGCGTTGCTATTGTGATGACCGAAGCCGTCGAATTCATTTGGAGTACCACTCCCTACAGCTGGACCGTCCTGTTCTCGCTGCGCGATCAGAGCTTCCAGCTCTTCGGGCAGAGCTTCGGCGTCTATCGACTGGTGGTCATCGGCATCGGCTTTGCGCTCATCATCCTGATCGGTCTGCTGCTCCAGCGGACGCGCATCGGCATCATCATCCGCGCCGGGGTCGAAGATCGCGAGATGGTCGAGGCACTGGGCATCAACGTGCGCATGGTCTTCACGCTCGTCTTCACCATCGGCTGTGCTGTGGCGTCTTTCGGCGGGGCGATTGCCGCCCCCTTCCTCGGCGCATCCGCCGGCTTGGCGAACCTCTTCCTGCTCTCGGCTATCGCGGTCGTCGTGTTGGGCGGCATGGGGTCTTATGCCGGTACGGCGATGGGCAGTCTGCTGCTCGGTCTGGCGCTAGCGGTCATGCAGGTCTTTGCCGGCAAGCCGCAGATCGGTCTGCCTGTGTTGGCAAGTATGACGCCGATGATGCTGATGATCCTGGTGCTGCTGGTCCGCCCCGGCGGTCTGTTCGGAAAGGGGCGCTGACCGATGCTTCGCCGCACACTTGCTTCCAACTGGTTCTACGTCGTCCTCATGATCGCACTGATCATCCTGCCCCACGCCATCGGCTGGGTCAGCGGCGACAGCCCGTTCGGCGTGAGAGGACGCCCGGTCGGTCAGTCGATCTACTGGCAGGGCATCCTGATCGAAGTCTTCGTGCTGGCGGTGCTGGCGATGAGCTACAACCTCGTCTTCGGCTTCACCGGCGTGATCTCCTTCGGGCACGCCCTCTTCTTCGGCATCGGCGGCTACATCCTGGGGGTTGTCCTGGAATATACCGACCTCACCGGCGAGGTCGGGCTGCTGATCGGCATCGGGCTGACCCTGATCATCAGCGCCGTCCTGGGGTTGGTAATCGGCATGGTCACCCTGCGACTGCGCGGCGTCTACTTCGCCATGTTCACCCTGGCGGTCGCCGAGATGTTCTACATCTTCTTCAGCCGTCTCGCCCTGACGCGCGCCGAAGACGGCTTTGCGCTGACCGAACTACCGGTCTGGATCGACCCGACACGGAGCCGCCTCACCTTCTATTACATCGCGCTGGCGCTGCTCGCCGCGACCTTCCTGTTCATCCGCCGGCTCATCTTCTCGCCGACCGGCGCGGTGCTGCTGGCGGTGCGCGAAAACGAGGAGCGCGCCCGCACCATCGGCTTCGACACCCTGCGTTTCAAGCTGCTGGCGATCACCCTCGCCGGCATGATCGCCTCGCTGGCAGGGTTGGTCCAGGTGATCCTCAACAAGAAGGTCGGACCGGAAGTCTTGAACGTCAGCAATACCATCGATCCGCTGCTCATGACCATCATCGGCGGCGCGGGGACCTTCACCGGACCGGTCATCGGCGCTGCCGGGCTGCACCTGGGGGATCGCCTGCTGCGCGATCTGGTCATCGAGGTTGGCGGGGCGAGCATCGACATCGGCGCGAACTGGGCACTGATCCTGGGTATCGTCTTCATCCTCGTCGTCCTGGTCTTCCCGTACGGCATCGTCGGCACGTTCAGGCGGTGGCGCACCAAGCAGGCTAAATGATATTGAGTCTCTTCACTGCACGATGACATCCTGTTAACGAGAACTGCAACAGCGTTTTAACTGGACTCTGCTACAAACAGTGACGCCGGTTCGTTTGATAGGACCCGGCATTTCTGCAATGGTTTGGAGGGAGTCCAGCTTATGTCATTCGTCCGTTTGTTGTCGCGCACGGGAATGGTGGCGCTCCTGGCGTTCGCCATGCTGCTGCCATTCGCCTCGGTATCCGCGCAAGATCTTCCCGTACTTGTTCTGCCGGTCGATCAGGCGCAGTTCCTGCCCGGCGCGGTGTTCGACTTCCGCGTCGAAGTCCACGCAGAAGCCCTTCCAGAGGATTTTGCTGTCACTGTTGGGACCGAACCCACCGCCGAAAGCTGGGCATTTGGACCTGAAGATGCCCCGACACCGGCGCAGTCCTGGGTTTGGCGCAGCGTCACCGCGCCGGCGCCCGGCGAGTATGTTGTCGAGGTGACTGCTGCTGACGCGACCACCAGCGTCACCTGGGTCGTCCGCGAACCTTCCAGCGAACGTGTGGCGCGCAACATCATCCTCTTCGTCGCCGATGGCATGAGTGTCCCGACCATCACCGCCGCCCGCGCGGCGCGCGGCATCACTCAGGGGCGTCCGATCAATCGTCTGGCGATGGACAGCGCCGAGTTTATCGGTCTCGCCAGCACCAGCAGTGTTGACTCCATCATGGCGGACAGCGCCAACACCGCCAGCGCCCTGAACACGGGTCATATCGGCAGCGTCAACGCGACCGGCAGCTACAGCGACACCTCGCCCGATTCGCTCGACGATCCGCGCGTCGAAACCCTGGGTTCTCTCGTGAGCCGCCTTTACGGCATGTCGGTTGGCGTCGTCACGACCGCTGATTTCAGCGACGCAACTCCGGCGGCCGTCTGGGCGCATGGGCGCAATCGCGGAAACGGAAACCGCAACGCCTACCTCGTGCAGGCGCTTGAATCGGGCTATGTTGATGTTCTGATGGGTGGCGGCGCGCGCCGCCTGATCCCCCAGACGGTCGAAGGCTCGCGCCGCGAAGATGACCGCGACCTCTACGCCGAATACGAAGCAGCCGGCTACACCATCGTGACCAGCGCGACCGAGATGAATGCCGCGCTGGCTGCCGGCGGCGCCGATCAGATGCTCGGCGTATTCCACCCGAATGACATGAACGTCTGGCTGGATCGCAACGTCTATACCGACAACCTGGGCGAATTCACCGACCAGCCGGGTCTGACGGACATGACCCTGGCGGCGATCCAGGTGTTGAGCCAGAA
The DNA here is from genome assembly GCA_013360465.1 of Anaerolineae bacterium. Taxonomy (GTDB): domain Bacteria; phylum Chloroflexota; class Anaerolineae; order Aggregatilineales; family Phototrophicaceae; genus Flexifilum. The sequence goes on from JABWBO010000004.1 coordinate 148,983, forward strand.
CGAAAACGGTTTCTATCTGCAGGTCGAGGCTGCCAGCGTCGATAAGCAGCTGCACCCGCTCGATCAGGAACGCGCGCTGAGCGATCTGATTGAATTCGATCAGGCGATTGCAGCGGCAGCGGCGTGGGCGGCGGAAAATGCTCCTGACACGCTGATCATCGCGACGGCGGATCACGGACACGGCTATGATGTCTATGGGACCGTCAACCTCGACGAGTTCACTGCCGCGACCGATGATGCAGGACGCAGGGAAGCCATCGACGTTTACAACGGTGCCCGCTATCCGAATTACCCCGATGTCGACGGTGACGGTTTCCCGGAATGGCAGGATGCCAGCCGCGTCTTCGCCGGCACTGTCAACAACGGACCGGATCACACCGAAGACTTCCAGGTCAGCCCTGTGCCGCGCGTCCCGGCGATTGACGACGGCAACGGCGTGTACGTCGATAACCCGGAAGACGATCCGAACGGCATCCCGGTTTCCGGCGTCCTCGATATTGGCAGCAGCACCGGCGTCCATACCCTTCAGGATGTTCCGGTGTTCGCCTGGGGTCCCGGCGCTCAGAGCGTAGTCGGTCTTTACCACCAAAGCGAAATCTTCTTCATCATGGCGTCCGCACTCGGTCTGAACCCCGCTGCGGGCAGCTAACCCTTCCTTCCGCCGGTGGGGAAATCCCCACCGGCGTTTTGATTCGGGAGGAACCGCCAATCATGTTGCGCAGACAGCTATTCCTTTCACTGATAGCCGCTGCTGCCAGCCTTACTCTCCTGGGGGGATGCAGCATTCCATCTGGCGCAGTCCAGCAGGTCACTCCACTGCCGCAGACCGCCTTTGTAGGTACTGCCGCCGCGACGCCTGCGCTTCAGGCTTCATTCACGGCACAGATGGATGAATCTCAGCAGGGAAACCCGGAAGCCGTGACGCCGACACCGCTCGATCTCAACCTGCTTGAAGGTCAGGCGCGCGCCATCGCCGCCGCCACCGACGCGGCACTTCAGCCGACACCGCGCAGCGTGATCACCTTTGACTCCGAGCCGGTGCGTATCCGCTTTGACGAGTTTTACGACGGCTACAACCTGCGCACCGGACTGCTGCTTTCCGACAAGCTGGTCTCACTGGATGGCAGACAGGCAGTTTTGGAAGGTTACATGGCTCCGCCCCTGAAACCGGAACTGGATTACTTCGTCCTCACGCGCGTCAAGCTGGCGTTTTGTCCGTTCTGCAGCACGGCGTCGGATTGGCCCGACGACATCGCCCTGATCTATATGCCCGATGGGATGTCCACCGTCGCCACCGATCGCCCGGTGCGCATTACAGGGCGTCTGGAAATCGGACAGTCCGTCGATCAAGAGACCGGCATGGTCAGCCTCGTCCGCCTTTATGCCGATCTCGTCGAGGCGCTGGGCTGATGCTGCGCTTCGATTCGGTATTCCTCGCCTACAGCGCCCGCGGTATCGAGTCGCGGATAGTCCTCAACATTCCATCCTGGAACCTGGCGCGCGGAACTCACGCCCTTCTGCGCGGTGTCAGCGGCAGCGGCAAAACCAGCTTCTTCAACATCGCTGCCGGTCTGCTCCGCCCAACATCCGGGGAAGTCTATCTGGATGATCAGCCGCTCTATCGACTGAGCGAAGCTGCGCGCGACCGCGTCCGGTCCGCCAAGGTCGGCTACATGTTTCAGATGCATCACCTCATGCCCGGCTTCACCGCGCTCGAAAATGTCCTCATGCCGATGATGTTCCTTCAGACCATACCCACTGCCCGGCGTAGAGCGCGCGCACTCGATCTGCTTGGCGCAGTCGGGCTTTCCGATTTTGCGCAGCATCGTCCTCACCAACTCAGCGCCGGACAGCGCCTGCGCGTCAGCGCAGCCCGTGCCCTGGCGAACGAACCTGTGATGGTGCTAGCGGATGAGCCGACGGCGGCGCTTGATGCCCTTAGCTCCGCCCTCGTCCTTGATATGCTGCAAAGCGTCTGTCGGATGAACTATGCGTCATTGATTGTCGCCAGCCATGATCCGCTGCTTGCCGCTCGGTTCTCAGTCGTTTATGACCTGCGTGATGGGCATCTAAGCGAAAGCGAGATCGCACCGGCATGACCTACGACCTATTTCTGGCTTGGCGAAGCCTGCGCTCCCGCCCGGTCCAAAGCGGCATCACCCTCCTGATCATCGGTCTGGCAGTCGCTCTACCGCTGGTCGTCCTATCCCTCAGCGACGGTGCTAGGCGCGGTATCGTTCGAGCCAGCGATCCCTTCGGGGTGCTGGTGATCGGCGCGAAGGGCAGCGGGCAGCAGCTCGTCCTCAGCACACTGCTCTTGCAGGGCGCGCCGGTGGGCAATATCCCAACAACCCTGTACACCGAACTTAGGGACGACACCCGTGCAACGCTAGCCGTCCCCATCGCGCTCGGCGACAATGTCGGCGGAGCGCGCCTGGTTGGCACGTCCGCCGACCTCCTGGAACTGCGTCCATCTACCACTGAACCGCCAACCTTCCGCATCGTTCAGGGACGTTTCTTTGAGGCAGCGTTTGAGGCGGTCCTGGGCAGCGCTGCTGCGCAGGCGCTGGGTCTCACTGTCGGCGACACGTTTCTGGCATCACATGGCGTTGCACCGGGTTTGGAAGAGGATGTCCACGACGAGCCCTATACCATCGTCGGCGTGTTCGATTCAACCTCCAGCCCTTACGACACTGCCGTCTTCGTTTCGCTGGAGAGCATCTGGCATACGCACGAACATGAGGAAGACGAAAGGCTGTCGGCGTTCGACTATGCCATTGAGCCGACTGAGCCGGAACAGATGATCACTGCGGTACTCGTCAAGCCTGCCGGATTCATCGAGGCGAATCTGCTGTGGCAGTCATTCTCGACCGGAACTCAGGCTCAGGCGGCGTTTCCTGGACAGGAGCTTGGCGCGCTCTTCGATCTCTTTGCCCAAGTCGAGCGTATCCTTGGCGCTGTCGGTGGGCTAGTGCTGGTCATCGCGGGGCTGACAGCGTTCCTGTCCCTCTACAATGCCATCGCCGCGCGCGAGGGTACAATTGCACTCATGCGCGCCCTGGGCTGCAGCCGCACATCCATCTTTCGGGTGGTGATCCTCGAGTCCCTGATCGCAACAATCGCCGGTATCATCCTGGGGCAGCTACTCGGGTATGTCACCGCCCTCGTCATCGCCGCGCTGCTGACAGCGCAGTCGGCAATACCAATCCCGGTGCAGTTCCTGCCCACACAAGCGACGCTGCTTTGGCTCACGCCGCTGTTGCTCGGTGTCGCCGCAGCGATCATCCCGGCAGTCCGGGCATACCGTGTCGAAATCATCCAGAAGCTATTCCCAACCTGATGCGCATGTTCATGATCGCCGCGCTCGTCGTGGTGTTGGCTGGATGCGTGGGAAGGGTTGACAGCCCTGCCCCAGACGCGATTTCGGAAGAAGAGCCATTTTCCGCCCCAGATTTCTCACTCGCGGACCCGGAGGGTACGCCTGTTCGATTGTCTCAGCAGCGTGGGCGCTGGGTTATCCTCAACTTCTGGGCAACATGGTGCGCCCCCTGCGTCGCTGAGATGCCCTTGCTCGCGGCACTGGCTGCCGAGCGCGCTGAAACGCACATCCTGATCGGCATCAACGTGCGCGAGGGTCGTGCGGCGGTCGCCAGGTTTGCCGAACAACACCAGCTGGGTTTTCGGCTCCTCGTCGATCCGCCGGACTCGCTGCTCGTGGACTACAGCGTAATCGGTCTTCCGCAGACACTCGTCATCAGCCCCGAAGGCGAAATCATCTGGCGTCAGTTCGGACCCGTCGACGGAGAGTCTTTCGGCACGCTGCTGGATTCGCTCATTTCAGGCTGATCGCGTTACATTCGTGGGCATGATTGTGAATCTACGTCAGCATCGCTCAGAGGAAGTATGCCATGCCCTTATTTGATCTCTCCTTCCATGAACTACAGCACTACCGTCCCACGCGCGAGGAGATGCCCGACTTCGATGCTTTCTGGTCGGCGACGCTCGCCTATACGCGAGGCTATGATCTCAACGCCCATTTCGAACCCGTCGATCACGGTTCAAAGGTCTTCAAGACCTACGATGTCACCTTCAACGGCTACGGAGGGCAGCCCGTCAAAGGTTGGTTCATCCTGCCGGCGCAAACTGAAGGACTGGTCCCCTGCATCGTCATGTATGTGGGCTACGGCGGCGGTCGCGGCTTTTCCTTCGACCATTTCCAGTGGCCCGCCTGCGGCTATGCACTGCTCCTGATGGACACGCGCGGGCAGGGCAGCACATGGTCGCCCGGCGACACGCCCGACCTGCCGACCGACGGCGCGAATCCGTTCTTCCCCGGCTTCATGACCCAGGGTATCCTCGACAAGACCACTTACTACTACCGCCGCGTCTTCGCCGATGCAGCGCGCGCCGTTGAGGCGGCGACTTCGCACCCCCAGGTGGATTCTGGACGAATCGCCATCACCGGCGGCAGCCAGGGCGGCGGCATCACGCTGGCAGCGGCGGCGCTCATGCGCGGTCACGTGGCGGCAGCGCTGCCCGATGTGCCCTTCCTGTGCCATTACCGCCGCGCCACGACGCTCATCGATACCGCGCCTTACAACGAGATCACCCGCTACCTCAAGACTCACCGCGACAAGATCGATGCTGCCTTCACCACCTTGAGCTATTTCGATGGCATGAACTTCGCCGCCCGCGCCGACGCGCCGGCGCTCTTCTCGGTCGGCTTGATGGACGACATCTGTCCCCCTTCCACCGTCTACGCTGCTTATAACCACTACGCCGGCGACAAGCAGATCGCCATCTACCCCTTCAACAATCATGAAGGGGGGCAAAGCTTTCATCATCTGGCGAAGGTGCGCTTCCTGGAGCGACTCTGGGGTGGGTGATCGAACGCCGCCAAACGGGGGACAAGCAGAAGAAAACAGAGGACCCGGAGCGCTGTTCCGGGTCCTCTGCTTGAGATCAATGGGTCGAGTAAAGACCAAAGGCGTTGCCCTCGGTGTCCTTCACGGTGGCGTAGTAGCCCGCCCCCTCCATGTACGTCTTTTCGGTTACGACGACGCCGCCCGCGCCGACGACACGGCTGAGCGCTTCCATCAGGTCCTCCCCGCAGTTGATGTAGACGTACATGCCCTTGTCGCTCGGTTCGAAATTCGCCGTCTGGTTGAGCGAGAATCCCGGTCCGCCGGCATCGCCATCGCCGAACAAAGTCGCCGTGCGCCGCGCGCCGTCGTCGCGAATCTCGGTCGCCTCGAACTGAAACACCGCCCGGTAGAACCGCACTGCACGCTCAATATCCTTGACCGGAACCTCGACCCAGACAATGCTCGTCATCTCACGGTTTCCTTTCTGATTTTAGCGCACACGTTCTATTATAGAACATGTGTACCATCTTCGTCAAGCGCGACCATCATAACTCGTATCGATCACGTAAGCCAGCACCATCCCGTCATAGCCCTTGCCGTCTACCGTCTGAAGCACTGTCGCGCTCAGGCGCGGTTCCGCCGCCAGCCAATCCATCGCCCGGCGGATTCCCTGTACACTCGCATCATCGATCTGTCTATCGATCACCTTGCCCTGTCTGACGACATTGTCGATGATGATCAGCCCGCCGGCGCGCGTCAGACGCAGCGACCAGTCCAGGTACACCGCCGTGCTGGCTTTGTCGGCATCGATGAAGACCAGATCAAACGGCGCAGCGCCTTCCGCTGCCAGCGCGGGCAGCAGATCATGCGCGCTGCCGTTTCGCACCTCTACACGGTCCGCCAGCCCTGCCCGCTTCATATTTTCGCGCGCCGCATCGGCATGTCGGGAATCGACTTCCAGCGTGATCAGCCGTCCGCCCGGAGCCAGCGCCCGCGCCAGCCAAACCGTGCTGTAGCCGCCCAGCGTACCGATCTCCAGGATACGCCCAGCATTCAACAGACGCCCCAGCATCCAGAGGAATTTCCCCTGGGTCGGCGACACTTGAATCGGCGGCAGCCCGGCAGCGTCCGATGCCGCCTGAACGGCATTCAGCACTGCATCGGGCGGCAGCAGCAGTTGGCTGAAATAGGCGTCCACCCGTGTCCACATGCCCTGAGTCATCTTATCTCCAGTCCAGGAAAAAATCGGGGCATGACGCGCCGCGCCATGCCCCGTTCACACGCCATGATTCCGCAGTCGGATTCAGCGGCTCACGCCTCGACGATCGGCAGCGACGCCATCGCCGCGTCGATATCTTCCTGCGGGTATTCGTAGTTCTCCAGCCTGCCGCCGAGGTACGCTTCGTACGCCGCCATGTCGAAATGACCATGCCCGCACAGGTTGAACAGGATCGTCCGCGCCTCGCCCTTCTGCTTGGCATCCAGCGCCTCGCGGATCACCTGCGCGATGGCGTGCGACGGCTCCGGCGCAGGGACGATACCCTCGGATTTCGCGAAGCGAAGCGCGGCATCGAACGTGTCCAGCTGCGGCACAGAGACGGCTTCGATGATGCCCTGGTCATAGAGTTCGCAGACGATGCTCGCCATACCATGATAACGCAGCCCACCGGCATGGAACGGCGGCGGCACGAACTGCGCGCCGAGCGTATACATCTTCACCATCGGAGCCATACCGGCAGTATCGCCGAAGTCGTAGGCATATCTGCCGCGCGTCAGGCTGGGGCACGCCGCCGGTTCAACCGCGACGATGCGCACATTCTTGCCCTTCTTCAGCTTCTCGTGGACGAAGGTCAGCCCGATGCCGGCGAAGTTGCTGCCCCCGCCAACACAGCCGACCACCACATCGGGGTAGTCGCCCGTCATCTCCAACTGCTGAAGCGCCTCCTGCCCGATCACCGTCTGGTGCATCAGCACGTGATTGAGTACCGAGCCGAGGGCGTATTTGTATTTACCGCCACTGGTCGCCGCCGCCTCGACCGCCTCGCTGATGGCGATGCCGAGCGAGCCGGTACTGTCCGGGTGCTGCGCCAGGATGCTCCGCCCGGCGTTGGTGTTCTCTGAGGGGCTGGCGTACACTGTCGAGCCGAAGGTCTGCATCATCACCCGACGATACGGCTTCTGCTGGTAGCTCACCTTGACCATGTAGACGACGCATTCCAGCCCAAAGAAGGTACACGCCTGTGAAAGCGCCGTCCCCCACTGTCCCGCCCCGGTCTCCGTCGTCAAGCCCTGAACACCCTCCGCCTTGTTGTAGTATGCCTGCGGCGCGGCGGTGTTCAGCTTGTGGCTCCCACTCGGCGAGACACCTTCGTACTTGTAGTAGATCTTCGCAGGGGTATCCAGCGCCTTCTCCAGCCGCCTGGCGCGCAGCAGCGGCGTCGGACGCCACAGCTTATAGATCTCGCGCACCTCATCAGGAATCTCGATGCGCTGCTCCTGGCTGACTTCCTGCCCGATCAGCGCCATCGGGAACAGCGGAGCCAGATCAGCGGGTCCGACCGGCTGCTTGGTCCCCGGATGCAGCACTGGCGGCAGCGGGCGCGGCAGGTCTGGCTGAACGTTGTACCAATGAGTTGGGATCGCGGACTGCGGAAGGTCAAAGCGAATTGGTTGATCTGGCATAACAGACTCCCCAGATGCAGGATGACGACACAGGTTGAAAAACAGCACTAGCAGAGATTACGGATTATATCCTGTCGGCGTGACGGCGCAACGCGCTTATCCTCGCCCGCGCAGACGCGCTCGCAGCCCGCTGAAACGCTCCGTCACCCGGTCATTGCTGATGGCAATCGCCACCGCCTTGCGGCTGCCAACCAGCACCACCATCTGCCGGGCACGAGTCACGGCAGTGTACAGCAGGTTGCGCTGAAGCATGATGTAGTGCTGTGTCAGCACCGGCATCACCACGACCGGATATTCTGATCCCTGGCTGCGGTGGGTGCTGATGCAGTAGGCATGGATCAGCTGCTCGACTTGCTGGAACTCGTACTGCACCGAATTGCCATCGAATTCGACGGAGACGCCGTATTCCCGGTCGATCTCGTCCACATAGCCGATGTCGCCGTTGAAAACATCCAGTTCGTAGTTATTCTTGGTCTGCATGACTTTGTCGCCAACGCGCAGCACCCTGCCGCCCGCTTTGGTTTCCGGCGTGCCGCGCGCCGGGTTGAGCGCGCCCTGAAGCATGGCGTTGAGCGCATCGACGCCGGCGGGTCCGCGATACATCGGCGCGATCACCTGCACCTCGCGCAGCGGATCGATGCCGAAGCGCTTGGGCAGGCGGTTGATCACGATATCGACGATCAGGTCGCCGGTCTGTTCCGGGTCTTCCGCGCCAAAGAAGTAGAAATCACTGCCGTTGTTGTCCAGGATCGGCTGTTCGCCGGAATTGATACGATGCGCGTTGGCGATGATCATGCTGCCGGCTTCCTGGCGAAAGATCGTCTTCAGGCGCGTCACCTGGGCTGCCCCGCTTTCGATCACGTCGTGCAGCACATTGCCCGCGCCGACGCTCGGCAGCTGATCGACATCGCCCACCAGCATCAGATGCGCTTCCGGCTTCAAAGCGCGCAGCACGGCGTCGAACAGCATCAGATCGAGCATCGATGTTTCGTCCAGCACCAGCACATCGACATCCAGTGGGTTGGTCTCGTCGTAGAGGAATTCGCCGGTATCCGGGAAAAAGCCGAGCAGACGGTGGATGGTCATCGCCGGACACCCGGTGGCTTCGCTCAGGCGCTTGGCGGCGCGCCCGGTCGGCGATGCCAGGGCGAAGCTCGCCTCCAGCGAGTCCAGGGCGTGAATGACGATCTTCAGCGTGGTGGTCTTGCCTGTGCCGGGTCCGCCGGTCAGCACCGTCACCTTGTGCAGCAGCGCCGCCGCCGCCGCATCGCGCTGCTGGTTCGTCAGCGCCAGATCATGCTCCCGTTCCAGCGAGCGCAGCAGTCCGGTATCCAGTGCCGACTCCGTCTTGGTCGCCAGCGGCGACTGGGAACCGGCAAGCCGCCTCAGGAGCTGCGCGGCGTTGGTCTCCGCCTCGTAGAATTCCGGCGTGTAGATCGCCGCTTCGTCGCTCTGGGCGTCGCCTTCAACCATCAGATATCCCTGGAAGACCTGTTCGGCGATGATCTGTTTGATGAGCGACTCGTTGCTGCCGATGGCGAGCGCCTCGCCCGCCCGGCGGATCAGCTCGCCGCGCGGCAGGTAGACGTGTCCGTCGAACGCCGCCTGATTCAGCGTGTAGCGCAGCCCGGCGCGGATGCGGTTCGGATCGTCCGCCGCCACGCCCAGCCCGCGCGCCACCGCATCGGCGCGCACGAATCCATAGCCGTACACATCGTCGGCGAGCGTGTAGGGATTCCCCCGCACGGTCTTCGGGGCATCGGTCCCCATGTATTTGACGATGCGCGCCGCCATCGCCCCGGAAATGCCGATCCCCTGAAGTTCGATCAGCGCGCGCCGGCTGTCCTGTCCGTCGCGCCATGCCATGACCAGCTTCTCCGCCAGGTCACGCTTCAGTCCCGGCACATCGAAGACCCGGTTGGGGTTGTGATCCAGCGTGCGCAGAGCATCCTTGCCCAGGAAGCGGACGATCTTCTCCGCCGTCTTCGGACCGATTCCCTTGACCAGCCCGCCGCCCAGATAGGCGATCAGTCCTTCGCGCGAACTGGGCGCGGCGGGGACGCAGGTCTCGGCTTTGAACTGCCGCCCATATTTCGGGTTTTCCACCCATGCGCCGGTGAATTCCAGGTCTTCCCCCGTCGTGATCGGCGGCAGCGTGCCGACCACGACGACCATGCCATCGATCTTAGGTTGGGAATGCAGCGGGTCGGCTTTCAGGGTCAGCACCGTATAGCCGTTATCCGGGTTATTGAAGGTGATTCGTTCCACGTGTCCGCGTAAAGTATCCATCCGCGCCTTGGTAGTTTTCGTCGGTCTGCACGAAACTATAGTATAGCCGACAGAGGTTGTGATATGTTACGCGCATATCATGAAAGGACATGGTCTCATGACACTCTTTCCGCGCGCCAGCGGGATTCTCCTTCATCCGACATCGCTGCCCGGTCGCTATGGCATCGGCGATCTCGGAGCCTGGGCATACAAGTTCGTGGACTGGCTGCACAGCGCCCACCAGTCGATCTGGCAGGTGCTGCCGCTCGGTCCCACGAGCTATGGCGACTCGCCGTATCAGGCGCTTTCGGCGATGGCGGGCAATCCGAACCTGATCAGCCTGGACATGCTGATCGATGTCGGATGGCTGAGTCAGGCGGATGTCGCCGACAAACCGCCCTTCCCGGAGGATCACGTCGATTTCGGCTGGATCATCCCCTGGCGCGCGGCGGTGCTGCGCAAAGCCTATGACGGTTTCGCCCGCCGTGCCAGCAAGGCGCATGTTGATGCGTTTCGCGCCTGGGGCAGCAAGAACGCTCATTGGCTGGAAGATTATGCGCTGTTCATGGCGCTCAAGAACGCGCATGGCGGCAAACCCTGGACGGAGTGGGATGAAGCGCTGGCGCTGCGCGACCGCGACGCCCTGATCGACGCGGAAAAGCGGCTGGGCAAGGAACTTGACCTGTACCGTTTTCAGCAGTGGGTCTTCGCTGAACAATGGGCGGCGCTGCGCGCTTACACCCATTCAAAAGGCATCCGCTTCGTCGGCGACATTCCGATTTTCGTCGCCCACGACAGCAGCGATGTCTGGGCAAACCCTCATCTGTTCGCCCTCGATCCCAAAGGCAAGCCGATCACGCAGGCGGGCGTGCCGCCGGATTATTTCTCCGAAGATGGTCAGCTCTGGGGCAACCCGCATTACCGCTGGGAGGTGATGGCGAAGGATGGCTATCACTGGTGGATTCGCCGCTTCCAGGCGCAGCTTGAACAGGTAGACCTGCTGCGAATCGACCACTTCCGGGGCTTCGAGGGCTACTGGGCGGTCCCCGGCAGCGCCAGGACCGCCCGTGTCGGCGAATGGATCAAGGGTCCCGGTCTGCCATTCTTCCGCGCCGTCGAATCCGCCCTGGGGGCGCTGCCGATCATCGCCGAAGACCTGGGCGTGATCACCCCGGAAGTGGATGCCATCCGCCTGGCGCTCAACCTGCCGGGCATGAAGGTACTCCAGTTTGCCTTCGGCGAAAGCACCGGCGACGCCAAATTCCTGCCCCATAACCACGTCGAAAACTGCATCGTCTACACCGGCACGCACGACAACAACACGACCTTCGGCTGGTACATCACCGACGAGAGCGGTGACGAAGCGCGCGATCATCTGATGCGCTACGTCGATCGCGATTACCGCACCATCGAGCCGCACTGGGATATGATCCGCCTCGCCTGGGCGTCGGTGGGGCACACGGCAGTTACCCCCTTGCAGGATATCCTGGGGCTGGGGCGCGAGGCGCGCATGAACACACCCGGCAAGCCCTATGGCAACTGGCAGTGGCGCTTCACGCCCGACATGCTGGAAGGTCCGGCGCGGGGGCGGCTGGCGGCGCTAACCCGCCTGTATGACCGCGCGGAGGTCCCGCATACGTAATTCTGATAGTCTCATACGCTCCTCCTATACGGAGTCGATACGGCTCTTACACTGCTGCGCTATCTTTAGGGACGTAAACACATAACGAAACGCACAGCAGTCCGGTGCATGTGGAGGAACAAGATGAGTACGATTATCCGTTGGAATCCGATCCGTGAGATGGCGGTCATGCAGAATGCGCTGGATCGCCTTTTTGAGGAAGCCTGGAGCGGCGCACGTTCCAACACAGCGGTGAGTACCCTGCCGCTTGATGTATACGAGAACGATGCTGCTTACATGGTGAGCGCTTCGGTCCCCGGACTGACCGCTGATCAGATTCAGGTCAACTTCCATGACGGCGTTCTGACCATCGCGGGCGAAATCCCGCAGGAAACCCGCGAGGATGCGCGCGCTATCCTGCTGGAGCGCACCTTCGGCAAGTTCCAGCGCAGCGTACGTCTGCCGCTGGCGGTGAGCATCGACAACATCGAGGCGTCGCTGGAGAACGGCATCCTCAAGCTGACTCTGCCGAAGACGCCGGAAGTTCAGCCGCGGCAGATCCCGGTGCGTGTGGGCAGCACCGTGATCTCCAACAACTAGGCGGTTTCGTCTGGGCGAGGCGTTCGGAACGCCTCGCCCAGACGTAGAATTGTTTGCAGGGGCACAGCGCCCCGAAAGATGTTCCCCCTTTTTGAACGCCGCCCGGCGAAACCGGGCGGCGTTCATTTGATCACCCGTCCGCTGCCCACCTGCTATAATACAGGGCACGTTCCCAGAGTACATTACAACGTGAGCAAATCCCAATGGCAGAGACCCGCCCCTCCCGTTTCAACGCCTGGTATCGCGCCGCGCGACCACGCACGCTGACCGCGACCTACGTCCCTCTGGGAGTGGCGGCGGCACTGGCGATTCAGAACGGCGTCTTCGACCTGCTGCGCTTCGTCCTGTCGCTCATCGCCGCGCTGCTGCTGCAAGTCGCCGCCAACCTGATCAACGAATATTTCGATTACCGCCGGGGGGCGGAAGAACTGAAACAGGCTGGGCAGGGGATGGTCCTCAAGCGCGGCGTGATGACCCCGCGCGAGGTGCTGATCGGCGCGGTCGTGACGGTCGTCGCCGGCTCGCTGATCGGCTTGTTCCTGCTGACACAGAGTGGTCCGCTGCTGCTGTGGATCGGGCTGGCGGGCGTGCTGGTGGTGGTCAGCTACACGGCGGGTCCGTTCCCCCTCGCCTACAAGGGCTTGGGGGAGATCGCCGTGTTCATCTTCATGGGTCCGCTGATGGTCCTGGGCGCCTACTATGTCATGGCGCGCCAGTTTTCCGCCGCACCGCTGGTCGTCGGCATCCCCATCGGCTTTATGGTCGCGGCGATCATGCTCGCCAACAACATCCGCGACCTGGACGCAGACCGGGCGGTGAAGAAAAACACGCTCGCCGTGCGCCTGGGCGATACCGGCGCACGCCAGATCTACTTCGTGTTGGTCGTCTCCGCCTATATGACCGTCGGGGCGTTCGTCGTCTCCGAACTAATGCCGATCACCACCCTGGCGGTGCTGCTGACCGTCCCAGAGGCGCGCCGGCTGGTCTACATCTTCGGCACGAGTCGAAATCAGCAAACGCTCCATCAGGCGATGGGGCGCACCGCCCGCCTGCACGGCGTCTTCGGCTTGTGGATGGTGATCGGATGGGGAGCATGGCTGGCATTCCAGCTCATCCAGCGCTAGAGGCTGTCACGAACCCCTCAACCCTCTAGTCCCCCTTCTCCCACAAAACGGGGGGAAGGGGGAGTCGAGTCCCCTCGCCCCGCGCGCGTGGGTGAGGGGAACTCCTGCCGTAGAAGTGCATGACAGGTTCTAGAGGCGATCAGAGTATTCACGCCGTTTCCCGTAAGGGCGCCCCGGCGGGTCGCCCGCAGGCTTCGTGTACGCTCTTAGGCTGTTCCAGACAAAAGACGCGCCAGCGGTTGCAGGGGCGAACCCACGTGTTCGCCCGTGAACGGCGGGCGGAGACACAGCTCCGCCCCTACAACTGATTTTCTTGGAACAGCCTTACTGTCCCTGCAGGATGCGCAGCGCCGTCTCGGCAAGGAGCGCCGCCCCGTCCTTGAAAGTGCCCTCGTTCAGGTCGAAGAGCGGGTTGTGATGCGGGCGATTGATCTCATCGCGTTTCGCGCCCAGCATGAACATCGCGCCGGGCGCACGTTCCGCCATCAGGCTGAAATCTTCCCCGCCCAGGCTCGGCAGGCGCTCGAACAGGCGATCCGCGCCGAACAGATCGACTGCTGTGTCATGGATGAGCGCCGCCACCTTCGGATCATTGTGCGTGCTGGGACAGCCCTTCTTGAGGTGCAAACGGTAATCCCCTCCGAACGCCCGCGCCAGAGCGAACGCGCCCTCGACATCCGCCCACAACTTCTCGCGCACATTACGGTCATAACTGCGAATCGTCCCGCTCATCGTCACGTCGTCGGGGATGATGTTCTCCGCCGTGCCGCCGTTGATCTTGCCGACCGTCACCACCGCCGGATGAATCGGATCGCGCTGACGGCTGATCACCCCCTGTAAGGCATTGATCACCTGGGCGGCGATGAAGATCGGATCGACCCCCTGGTCCGGGTGTGCGCCGTGCGTCGCCCGTCCGATCACCGTGCCGAAGAAGTTGTCGGCGGCGGCGCTGATGTGACCGGGGTTGATGGCGATCTTGCCGGCGGGCATGTCACTGGCGACGTGCAGCGCGATCACCTTGTCCACCCCATCCAGCGCGCCGTCCTTGATCATGTGCCATGCGCCGCTGTAGCCATCCTCGCCTTCGGTCTCTTCGCAGGGCTGGAACAGCAGGCGAATCTGCCCCTTCGGACGATCCGGCATTTCAACCAGCATCCGTGCCACGCCGAGCAGGATGGCGGTGTGGGCGTCATGACCGCAGGCGTGCATCACTCCATCGTGTTTCGAGGCATACTCGACCTGATTTGCCTCCAGGATGGGCAGCGCGTCCATATCGGCGCGGATGCCGACGACGGGACCGCCATCGCCGATGATACCGACCACGCCCGTCTTGCCAACGCCGGTCGTCACTTCGACGCCCATCGCGTTCAATTCACGCGCCACCACCCCTGCCGTGCGGAACTCCTTGAAGCCAAGTTCCGGGTGCTGGTGAAAATCACGCCGCCAGGCGATGATCTGATCTTCGAGGGTCAGGGCGCGCTCGACCATGTTGAACGTCATGGTTATGGACTCCGTCGGATGAACCGTCTTATGCTAGAATTTGCCGATTATACACAAGGCGAAGAAACCATGTACGATGTGATCGTGATTGGCGCTGGCGCCGTCGGCAGCGCGACCGCCTACGCCGCAGCCCGCTCCGGCGCGCGCGTCCTCCTCCTTGAGCAGTTCGAGATCGATCATGGTCGCGGGAGTTCGCACGGCGCATCCCGCATCCTCCGTCATGCTTACGACCATCCCGTCTACGTGGCGATGGCGCGCGACTCCTTCCTGGCATGGGCAGACTTGGAATCCGAATCCGGCGAACTCGGGCATCTGCAAAACGAATATGGTCATATCCTCTATGGGCTGCCCAGCGTCGATGGCAGCGGCAGTAAGGTCGGCGTACACGGCGGCAAGCCAATCGATCCCCAATCGCCGGATCGCCTGCCCGACCCGGAAGTGATCGCCGCCATGACTCGTTTTTCCGAGCGCGTTTTTCCGACGGCGTCACAGCATAAACCGTCGCGGGTGTGCCTCTACACCAATACGCCCGACGAGTATTTTATGATCGACCTGTACCCGGAACACCGCCACGTGGTCATCGCCTCCTGCTGCTCTGGGCATGGCATCAAGTTCAGCTCGGTGCTGGGGCAGACCATCGCGCATCTCGCCTTGACCGGCGAACCGTTGCGCGACCTCTCGCTTTTCACGCTGGCGCGTTTTTCTGCGGAGGCTGAATGAACGGAGCATCCCCCACCGTCGTGCGTGCCAATGATGCGGCAAGCCTGCGCCCGCTCTTCCTACTTGACCCGTCGGTGATCTACCTCAATCACGGTTCGTTCGGTGCCTGCCCGATCAGCGTCTTTGAGACGTACCAGTCCTGGCAGTTGGAGCTGGAGCGTAATCCCGTCCGCTTTCTGAAGGTGCGTGCGGCGGGGCTGATGGCGGACGCCCGCGACGTCCTGGCGGATTACGTCGGCTGCCCGGCAAAGGACTGCGTGTTCGTCCCCAACGCCACCGCCGGCGTCTATCTGGCGACGCAGTCGCTCCTGGCACTGCTGGAACCGGGCGACGAGATTGTCATGACCGATCACGAATACCAGCCCTGTCAGACTATCTGGCAGGAGGTCAGCGAACGCACCGGCGTCCGGTTGGTGGTCGTACCCATCACGATCCCTTACACCACCGATGACGCCTTCGTCGAGGAATTCTGGGCACGCGTGACTCCCCGGACGAAAATCGTCTTCCTCAGCCATATCACATCGATCACCGCGCTGCGGTTTCCGGTCAAAGCGATCTGCGCGCGGGCGCGCGCCGCTGACATTACCTCAATCATCGACGGCGCACATGCTCCAGGACATGTGCCTCTCGACATCTCGGACATCGATCCCGACTTCTACGGCGGCAGCTGCCACAAGTGGATGCTTGCGCCCAAAGGCACGGGTTTTCTCTACGTCGCCGAGCCGTATCAGGCGGCGATGCGCCCTCTCTTCCCTTCCTGGGGCTGGCGCGAGATCGCTGATTTCACAGTGCGTCATCATGAGCAGGGCACGCGCGACCCGGCGGCGCTGCTGGCGGTCCCGGAAGCGGTCGCCTTCATGCGCGCTTACGATTGGGATTCAGTTCGCGCCCGCAGTCATGAATTGGCGCTGCGTACGCGGGACGCGATTCACGCGCTGACCGGTCTGGCAGTGCTGACCCCGCCGACGCACTTCAGCCAGATGTGCGCCATCCCCCTGCCGCAGAACCTCGCCGCAGAAGCGATCAAAGAAGCGCTTTTCGAGCGCTACCACATCGAAGCGCCGGTCCACGCGCTCAACGGCAGCCCGTACCTGCGCCTCTCTATCCAGGGTTACAACGACGACCACGACGCTGACGCCTTGATCCGCGCAATGGAGGAGCTTCTTGCCTGAAATCCTGGAGTTCACCGCGCGGGCGCTGGTCTTCCTGCTGGGAGTCGGCATCGTCTTCGCGGTGATCAGCGCGGCGGTGCGCACCTTCGTCCTGCCCCGCAGCGCTTTTGATCCGCTGACCTCTCTGGTCTTTCGTGCCGTCTATCTGATCTTCCGGATGCGGGCGAACACGCGAAAGACCTACGAAGAACTCGATTCGACAATGGCGCTGTTCGCCCCCATCGCCCTGCTCATCCTACCGGTGGTCTGGGTCGTGCTGATCATCCTGGGCTACACCCTGATGTTCTGGTCGGCGTTTTCCCTCGCGCTCTATGACTCTTTCAGCCTGGCGGGATCATCGCTGCTGACGCTTGGCTTTACCAAGAGCGAGGGAGTCCTTTCGCTGGTCTTCGAGTTTTCGGCAGCGATATTTGGCTTGACGATGGTCGCCCTGCTGATCGCCTATCTGCCGACCATGTACAGCGCCTTCAGCCAGCGCGAAGTCATGGTGACTCTGCTGGAAACTCGCGCCGGGTCGCCGCCCTCCGCCCAGGAGATGATCCTGCGCGCCTATCGCATCGGCGGGCTGGAAGCGATGGACGGCGTCTGGCACGAATGGGAGCAGTGGTTTGCCGAAATCGACGAGTCGCACACATCGCTGATCGCCCTGGTCTTCTTCCGGTCGCCTGATCCGCATCGTTCCTGGGTGACCGCCGCCGGGACGGTCCTGGATGCCGCCGCCATCCTGATCTCGGCGGTGAGCCGAGAAACACCGCCCACCGCGCGCCTGATGATTCGCGCCGGCTATGTCGCACTGCGACACGTCGCCGACTACTTCGCCATCGACTACAATCCCGCGCCGCAGCCCAGCGACCCGATCAGCATCTCTCAGGACGAGTTCAACGACATGCTCGACCAACTGGCAACGCGCGGCGTGCCGCTTAAGCCGGACCGCGATCAGGCTTGGCGCGACTTTTCCGGCTGGCGGGTCAACTACGACCGTCCGCTGCTGGCGCTGGCAGCCCTGACGATGGCTCCCTATGCTCCCTGGGTGAGCGACCGCTCCATCCCTGTCGCCTTCCGCAGGACGCAGCGCGCCGGTCTGCTGGGCAGGTTGGGACGCACCGCACCTCGCAAGCGTTAGGACCACACCTGACAGAAAAGCGCCGCGCCCGCCGGATGGGCGGGCGCGGCATACCGCGATCACGCTTTCGCGTGAGCCGCTTACTGCACAGCGGCGTCGAGCGCCACGAACACCGCCGTCGTCCGTCCGGGCACGCTGAACGTCCCCGTCTCCGGGTTGAAGGCGGCTTCTCGGACTACCGGGTCGCTGGAGTCTGCCAGCACCGGATGCAGCGCCAGCGGATAACCGACAGCCGATTCCAGTGTATACTCCGCCGTCTCAGGAGCGGCATTGAACAGGACGTAGATCACCGCGTAGGTCGGGTCGATGCTTTCACCAACGGTGTCGTTCAGCTCCATCACGATCAAGCCCGGCGTCTGCTCTGCCCCGGCATCGGGGAAGCGCACCACCTGGGTGATCTGCTCAGCGTTGCGCAGGCGGAAGAGAGGCGAACTGCGGCGGATGCTCAGCATTTCCTCGAAGTGCGCCACCGACCCGCGAATGTCGCTTTCTGACGGTTTGAGATCGGGGTTCGCCAGAAGCGGTCCCCACAGAGACCAGTTCTCGCGATTCTTGTCGGCGATGGGCAGTCCGCGCCCCCAACCGTTATCCTGATACGTGAAGTCCAGGAAGTTGAACCAGTCGCCGCTGTTGTAGCTATCCTTGTCGCCCGATTTCGAGCGCAGCATGTCGATGCCGGCGTGGAAGAACGGGACGCCCTGGCTTAGCATCGGGATGTCGATGCCCAGATGGTGCATGCGAATGCGTTCGGACAGCGGCAGGTCTTCCGGCGACTTGGTCTGAATCACGTCGAAGAAGGTCTCATTGTCGTGCGCTTCGGCGTAGACGATGTGTTCCTGCGGATCAAGCGTGTATCCCGTCGGTTTGCCGTTGTAATCGACATCCGCCCCGGTCACAGAAGCTCCGGTGTAATCGGTGAGGCTGTAGTCGCGCAGATTGCCCGCCAGCGCCACTCGAATCCGGTCCTGGAAGAGCAGCAGCGTCTCCAACTGTACGGCAGGCGGGCGCGCATCGACCGTGTTCGGATCGACCCACAACCCGGTGGCGAACCCCTGATCCTGCAAGCCGCCGAACGGATTCCCGCCGCGCACCGAGTCGCGCACCCGGTCGTTGAAGGTCCCAATGCCGCTGCCGCCCATGTTCAACTGGGTCGCATTGATACCGCGCGCATTATTGGCGACCTCGCCGAAATCCCAGCCTTCGCCGTAAACGTAGACCTGCGCGCCATCGACTCCGTCCGTCTCGGTCGTCAGGCTGTCGAGCATGGCGCGCACAGCCTCCATGTCGGAACGCAGGTGATGTCCCATCAGGTCAAAGCGGAAGCCATCGACCTTGTAGGCGGTCGCCCACACGCGCACCGAGTCCACCATCAGGCGCCCCATCATGGCGTGTTCGGTGGCGGTATTGGCGCAGCAGGTCGAGGATTCCACGCGCCCCTCTGCGTTCAGCCGGTGGTAGTAGCCGGGTACGATCTGATCGAGTACCGAAAAGTCGGATTGTCCGCTGGCGTTGGTGTGGTTGTAAACCACATCCATGACGACCCGCAGCCCGGCTGCGTTGAGCGCCTGGACCATCTGCCGGAACTCGCGAATGCGTTCCGCGCCGTCAGGTGCGGTGCTGTAGCTGCCTTCGGGGACGGTGTAATGGAAGGGATCGTATCCCCAATTGAACGGATCGTCGTCGCGCACGGCGTTGATCAACGCCTGCTGTTCTTCGCCGTTAGGTGGAAAACCGGACAGCCCTTCGCGGCTGATGGCGATCCGCGCCGCCGCGTTTTCATCGATGGTGGCGATATCGAAGACCGGCAGCAGGTGGATGTGCGTCAGTCCGGCTGCCGCAAGCCGCTGGAGGTGCTGCATACCCGCCGAATCGGCATGGGTGAACGCCAGATAGGTCCCGCGATGCGCTTCCGGTACGCTCTCGTCGTAGATGCTGAAATCGCGCATATGCAGCTCATAAAGCACGATGTCTTCCGGCGCTTCGAGTGCCGGCTTCGCCGTCGCCGCCCACCCTTCCGGCATGGTCGCCGGGTCGGTCAGATCGATGATCTGGCTGCGGGTGCTGTTCATCGCCAGGCTGAAGGAGTACGGATCAGTGACGACGTTGCTCACCACCGACTGCATGGATGGCACGTAGACCGAAACCTCGAACAGGTAGTACTTGCCGTACCAATCCGGTTCCCCCCAGTACTGCCAGACCCCCGTCGCCGGGTCGAATACCATATCCTGGACTTGCAGCGCCTCGCTGGCGGGGTCGCTGTCCGGGAAAAGATGAACCCGCACACTCTGCGCGGTCGGCGCCCACAGGTTGAAGAGCGGCGCGCGTTCCTCGTTGAACACCATACCCAGCGTCGCGTCAGTCGCGTACAGGTCATCCAGCACGCCGGGAATCTGAATCGAGGTGGCGTCGTACAGCGCCCCGTAGATGTCGTACATAGCGAGCGCGACCTGCCCGCGCAGCAGTTCAGGAATCCGTTCGACATCGTCGGCGCTGATACGCAGCGCGCTGAATTCCGCCAGCTGCGGGAATCGGGCTGCCAGCGCTGCGTCAACGCCGGTGCGCACCGAGCGCAGCTTCAGGAACGCCCCGCCCTCGATGCCCGCCTCGGTGAGGGTGAGTCCGCCGGTGGGACTGTAGTACAGCCGGTATTCAGCGCCCGGAAGGCGTGGGACGTTCCAGGCGATGATGTCGGCGCTCAGCCAGTGCGCCCGCGCCTCCGCCAGATTGCCGACTGCCGGCGGCGCTTCGCCGCCTATGATGATCGTCATGACATTGTTCTTGGTCGTGTCAAAGCGGAATTCAACCACCTGCCCATCAGCAGCGACGGTAAACGAAATATTCGCGCCATTCTGCGCACCGGACTCCCCCCAGTTCAGGTCCCAGCTTTCATTGGCGGCAACTTTCGCCTCGTACGAACCGGCGGGCAGCGCCGTGCTGAACACATAGACGCCGTCGCCGTCCGGGTCTTGCAGCAGGCTCTTCAGACAACCCGGCTCCCACTCGCCGCAGCCGATCTCATCCTGATAGCTGCCGGGCACGTTGACGATCAGCGAGTTCACGCTGTCGGTGACCCAGTGCGTGCCGTGATGATAGATGAAGCGCACTTCGGTCTCCTCCGCCAGCGACAGCGGAATGTTGGCTCCGCCGGGTTCGGCATGAAGTCCGTAGTTCACATCCCAGGTCCCGTCCAGGGCAGCTTTGTACTCATAGTCGCCCGGAGGCAGCGTGAATGTCGCCGACCACAGGTCATCGTTGGCATCATAGCTCAGCGCCGTCGCTTCGCAGTCCGTCTGCCAATCGCCTGGGCAGCCAAGCACGCTCTGGATCGTGCCAGACATCACGACCAGGGCTGGGGCATCGTCCTGCGCTGCGGCGAACATCGCAAACAGCGCTAACATCAGGACAGACAGCGCGAGGAGCGCCGTCCGCAGGGGCTTGTTCATGAAATTCTCCTCAAGCATCACAATTCTTCGGCGGGATCATCGAGCCGCCGAATGTGTGTATAACGCACCCGGTGGCGGCTTGTCAATCAAAAATGCACAAACTTCAGGCGGTGGCGCGGCGCGGCGCTTCCAGGTGGAAAGGAATCGCGCCGTGCGGCGAAACGCGGTAGACTTCTGCACGATTTGTTTGTAGATATGCCTGATTAAGGAAACCGTGATGTGTGCCTATGCACTTCCTACCCTGTCACACCCTGCCCCGGTTGGGGCAAACGAAGCAATTCTGATCGCCAGCGGCGATCTGCGCCTTTCCGCCAACAAGGTTTGCTGGGCTGCCCAGGCGGAGATGGAAGCCAGAGTCGTAGCAGCCTTTGCCGCCGAAGGTATCACCGTCAGGCGCGGTCATCCGTATGATCCCAACCTGCAGCACGGCTTCATTTACAGCCAGCGCATGGGTATGGATGTCTTCGCCGGCATCGACCCCAACGCCCGGCTGATCGTCGCAGAAGCCGTGTGGCAGTACAGCCATCACGTGCTGGCGGGGCTGCGCGCCCACCGGGGACCGATCCTGACGGTCGCCAACTGGAGCGGGCAGTGGCCCGGTCTGGTCGGTATGCTTAATCTGAACGGCTCGCTGACCAAAGCCGGCATCCCCTACAGCACCCTCTGGAGCGAAGATTTCTCCGAAGAGGCGTTCAAGCGGGCGATACGCCAGTGGCTCCGCGAAGGGAAGATCGATCACGACACCTCGCATGTGCGCCGCGTCAGCGCGGACGATCTGCCCACCGCTGAGCGCACCCTCGGCGAGGCGCTGGCGGCTCAGATCGCCCACGACAAAGCCATCATGGGCGTCTTCGACGAGGGCTGCATGGGCATGTACAACGCCATTATCGACGACGAGCTGCTCAACCCGGCGGGCGTCTACAAGGAGCGGCTGAGCCAGTCGGCACTGGTCGCCACCATGCGCCTGGTCAGCGATGCCGAGGCGGATGCCGCCAGGCGCTGGCTTGATGAGCGCGGCATGACCTTCAACACCGGGTCCGATGCAGCCACCGAACTGACCGACAGCCAGATTCGCGATCAGCTCAAGATGTACGTCGCCGCCGTGCGCATCGCCCATGAATTCGGCTGCGACGCCATCGGCATACAGTATCAGCAGGGACTCAAGGATATGGCTCCGGCGAGCGACCTGGTCGAAGGGCTGCTCAACAATGTCGAACGTCCACCGGTCTACTCAGCGGAGGGCGTCGAACTGTATGCCGGTCGGGCGCTGCCGCACTTCAACGAGGTCGATGAATGCGCCGGGCTGGACGGATTGATCACCAACCGCGTCTGGACGGCGATGGGCTTCGACCCGGCGAACACCCTGCACGATCTGCGCTGGGGCGAACACTTTCGCGGCGAAGGGATGGATGATTATGTGTGGGTCTTTCTGATCTCCGGCGCAGCCCCGGCATCGCACTTCATCGGCGGCTATGCCGGAGCGTTCAGCGACCGTCAGCCTCCCATGTACTTTCCCTTCGGCGGCGGCACGCTGCGCGGTATCAGCAAGTCCGGTGAAATCGTCTGGAGCCGTGTCTTCGTCATGGGCGGCACGCTGCATGCCGATCTGGGGCGCGCCACCGTCGTCGAACTGCCGAAGGCGGAGACCGAACGCCGCTGGAACCTGACCACGCCGCAGTGGCCCATCATGCATGCGGTGCTGCACGGCGTCAGCCGCGATCAGATGATGGCGCGCCACAAAGCCAATCACATCCAGGTCGCCTACGCGCCATCGGCAGACGACGCCGACAAGGCGCTGGCGGCGAAGGCGGCGATGTTCCTGGCGATGGGCATCGAAACGTCGGTCTGCGGCACAGTCACACTATAACAACCTGCGCGGTGCAGGAGCGCGTCACTGCCGACGCCTCCTGCTCTCCTGAAGGAAAAGGACAATGGCAGGAAAAAAGAGACCGAAGCTGGTAATGGTCGGCAGTTCCAACATCGACCTGGTCGCCTATGCCCCCCATCTGCCTGCCCCGGGAGAGACGCTGCACGGCTCCCGTTTTTCGATGGGTTTCGGCGGCAAGGGCGCAAATCAGGCGGTGATGGCGGCGAAGCTCGGCGCAGAAGTCACGGTCATCACCAAGCTGGGGCGCGACATCTATGGCGATATGACGCTCGCCAACTATCGCAGCGTCGGAGTCAGCACTGAAGCTGTCCTATTCGACGATACGAATGCGTCGGGCGTCGCCCTGATCGTCGTCAACTCCGAGACCGGGCAGAACAACATCGTCATCGTCGGCGGCGCAAACGATATGCTCTCGGCGGACGATGTCCAGCGCAGTGCCCCCGTCTTCAAGAGCGCGGATGCGGTCATGTGCCAGTTGGAAACGCCGATTGACGCGACGCTGGAGGCGTTTCGCATCGCGCGCGCTGCCGGCGTCATCACCCTCCTTAACCCTGCCCCGGCAGCGGCGCTCCCGGAGGATCTGCTGGCGCTGACCGACTGGCTGATCCCCAACGAGATCGAGGCGGAAATGCTGACCGGCGGCGCGGTCCGCACACGCGATCAGGCGATCACCGCCGCCCAGGCATTGCAATCCAGCGGTCCAAAGAATGTCATCATCACCCTGGGCGAGCGAGGTGCGCTGCTGGTCCTGGCAGGCGGATCGGTGACACAGGTGGCGGTGGAACCGGTCAAAGCGGTGGATACCACCGGCGCGGGCGACTCGTTCGTCGGCAGCTTCGCCTACCTGCTCGCGGCGGGTTTCAGCCCGACGGCGGCGGCAAGAAACGCCTGTGCCATCGCGGCGCGATCCGTCCTGAAACCGGGGACGCAGTCGTCATTTCCGGCGCGCGCCGAAGTATTGGACCTGCTGACGCCGACAAGATAACCCAACCGTACGTTTGACAGTATTAAAATAGTTATTTAGACTAGAGGAGTCTGAGCGTTGCCCCTCCGTACTCCTCAAAACCAGCACGCTCAGATCCTGAGCCGTGCCTAATGAACTCGGGGCGAGAGGTCCCGTCTAATGAATCAACCTCTGGTGGTTGTGCTGCTCGGCGCGACGGCGATCCTGACGCTCCTCCTGGCGGTGCGCATCTGGGGACAGCGCCAGCACTCAAGGGCGGCGTCTGTGGCGATGACAGCGCTTATGGTTGGAGTGCTGTACTGGACTGTCCTCTACCTGTTGGAAATCTCCAGCATCGACACAACCTTCTGGCTTGCCGTCTACCGCCTGAAATTCATCGCAGTCGTCCTTGTGCCAGTTGCTTCATTCGCCTTCTCCGCCGCCTACACCGGTCGAGACGCGCTCCTGAGGACCAATACCCTCGCCATACTGCTGGTGGTCCCCCTCCTCACCACTGTCATCATCTGGACCAACGACTACCACCATCTGATGTGGCAGCAGATCAGCCGGACCCAGGAGTCCGGCGTCAGCACGACGACGACGGTGACCGGCATGTGGTTCTGGGTGAACGCCTTCTACGCCTATGTGCTGTTGCTCGGCGGCGCCTGGCTGCTGCTGCGGCAGTTCATCAAAGCGCCTGCCGCCTACCAGCGCCAGCTTATCGCCCTGATCATTGGTCTCGCAGCTCCGTTTGCGGCGAACGCCGTCACTATTTTTGGGACCCTGCAATTCGACCTGACTCCATTCGCGTTCGCCGTTACCGGCGGCGCGCTGACCTGGGGGATGCTCCGTTTCAACCTGCTGGATATCGCGCCGATCGCGCGCAATGTCGTCATCGACAGCCTGCCCGACGCGATGTTCGTCCTGGATCAGCAGGGGCGTCTGGTCGATCTCAATCCGGCGGGCAGCAGCCTTTTCCAGGCAGGTCCCTCTGACCTGGTGGGCAAGCCCATCGCCGAGGTTGCTCCGATGCTCCGGCAGCGCCCGGAACTTGCCGAACGTTATCGCGCCAACACACCGTACCAGGAGGAAGTGACATTCGACCGCCCCGGCGAGCCAGGGATCAGCTATGAAATCCGCATCTCGCCGCTGCGTGATGGGCGCGGCGAGCCGATCGGTCGGGTCGTCCTGATGCGCAACATCACCGAGCGCAAGCGCATCGAGCGCGAGCTTCAGGCGCAGAACGACGCCCTGGTGCGCGCCAACGCCGAACTTGCCGAGGCGCGAGAGATCGCCGAGGCGGCGACCCAGCTCAAGAACCAGTTCCTCGCCAATATGTCGCATGAGCTGCGCACACCCCTCAACGCCATTATCGGCTATACCGAGATTCAGCTCGCCGGCATGACGGGCGCGCTCAACGAGGAGCAGACGCGCTATCAGGAGCGCGTCCTGGCGAACTCCGAGCAGCTTCTCGGCTTGATCAACGACGTACTCGACATCGCCAAGATCGAAGCCGGTCGCATGAATCTGATTCGTGCGCCCTTCGCGCTGCGTCCCTGGTTTCACGATCTTTACGAGAAGAACCGCGTCCTGGCGGAATCCAAGGCGCTCGACTTCAAGCTGGACATCGCTGCGGACCTGCCGGAGACCATGACGGAAGACGCCATACGACTGGCTCAGGTCGTCACCAACCTGCTTTCTAATGCCATCAAGTTCACCACTCAGGGGTTGATCACGCTCGCCGCCAGACGGAACGACGCCGAGGGCTGGCAGATCGCCGTCAGCGACACCGGCATCGGCATCCCGCTGCACGCTCATGAGACTATCTTTGAGGAATTCCGACAGATCGACGGAACGTCCAGCCGCAAATACGGCGGGACGGGACTGGGGCTGGCGATTGCCCGCCGAATCGTCCAGATCATGGGGGGGACGATCACCGTCCGCAGTGAATTGGGCGTGGGAAGCACCTTCACAGTCGCACTGCCAATCGCTAAACTTGCAGAGTCTCCTGAAGCAATGGCGGCGGCAGCTTCCGTGAAAACGAACCCATGACGATGCCCCCTCCTGATTCAACCGCCTCGCAAAGTTCGCGCACCGACGCGCTCAAGGTAGCGGAGATTTCATCCTGGGTGGTCGCCGCTATTGATGATGAGATGGATAACCTGACTCTCGTCACCAAGGTGCTGACCTTCAACGGCGCGACAGTGCATACGGCGTTCAATGGGGCGCTGGGTCTGGAGCTGGTCCGGCAGGTTCGCCCGACGCTGATCCTCCTGGATTTGTCCATGCCGGTGATGGATGGTTGGGCGATGGTCGCCGCGCTGCGCGCCGACCCGAACTTTCAGAAAACCCCGGTTATCGCCCTGACGGCGCACGCGATGGTGGGAGACAAAGAGCGCATCCTTGCCGGCGGCTTCGACGGATACATCTCCAAGCCGTTTCGAATCAGCACTTTCCTGGGCGAAATCATACGCTGCCTGACTCAGAGCGCGCAGCAAGCCTAGAGGCTGTTATGAACTTCTGCGGCAGGAGTTCCCCTCACCCCTGTATCCCCTCTCCCACAAAAACGGGGAGAAGGGGGTTGAGGGGAGAAAAGTTCATAAGGCTGTTCCAAGAAAATGATCGAGCAGTAGGGGCGGAGCTGTGTGCCCGCCGTTCACGGGCAAACACGTGGGTTCGCCCCTGCAACCGCTGGCGCGTCTTTTGTCTGGAACAGCCTAACAGGCGCTAGCAAGTAAGTGAGGGAAATGCAGGTGGATTATTCTCGCTGGACTATCCTGGTAGTCGAAGACGATTTCGACAGCCGCCAGATGATCTCGAAGATTCTTCAGCATCACGGGATCGACGTCACGGTTGCGACGGATGGTCGCGAGTGTCTGGCGATGCTCGAAAGCATCACCCCGACGCTGATCGTGACCGATCTGGCGATGCCGCGCATGGATGGATGGGAGACGCTCAACGCTATCCGCGCTAACAGCGCCACCCGTCACATCCCGGTCATCGCCATCACGGCATATGATTCGCCCGCCACCGCGCAGGGTGCGGTGATGGCGGGCTTCAACGCCTATTTCGCCAAGCCGCTCGACCCGCGCACCTTCGTGCAGGCGCTCTCGCAGTTCATCGCGGCGTGATCAGCGCGCGCGCCGCTTCATAGAGCGCGCCGTTGGTAGCGAAACCTTCGCCACCATCGATACGGCTCGCGCCCTGCCAGTCGGTGAACGTACCGCCGGCTTCCGGCAGGATCACGCCGAAAGCGGCGCTGTCCCAGATCGCCATCCAGCCGTCGATCATGATCTCGGCGCGCCCGGTCGCCACCAGCGCATAACCGTAGGAGTCTCCCCAGGTGCGCTGAAAGGTGGTCGCCTGTACGATCCGCTCCCACGAATCCGCGCGTTCTCCCCAGTTGTTCAGGTCGCTGCACAGCGCCACCGCATCCGCCAGCTTCGACACGGAAGAGACGCGCGCCCGACGCCCATTCCAGAACGCGCCGCCACCCTTGCGCGCATAGACGGTCTCGTTGAGGGCGGGGAAATGTGCCACGCCGACCAGCGGTTCGTGGGCTTCGTTCACTAACGCCAACAGGCATCCATAGATCGGCACGCCGTGCGTGAACGACTTCGTTCCGTCGATCGGGTCGATGATCCAGGTCAGCCCACTGCTGCCGGACTCATGCCCATATTCTTCGCCCAGCACGCCGTCCGCCGGGAAGCGCGCCCGGATCGCGGCGCGCAGAAGCTGTTCCGCGCCGCGATCCGCCGCCGTCACCGGGCTGGAATCGCTTTTTCGCTCGACTTCGATCCCGCGCAGGAAATAGCCAAGGGTCAGCCGTCCCGCCTGAAATGTCGCATCCAGGGCGAATTCCAGCAGCCCATCCAGGTCCACATGCTGCGTCATTACACCACACCGATCTTTCGTAGGGGCTAGCCGCTGGCTAGCCCACTTCATTGAAACACGGGGAAACTTTGCTTCAGCTGATCGGTTCGATCGGCTGCTTGCGGTTCTCGACGAAGATACGGGGTCCACTTGTTGGCGCCGCCCAGCGCACGGCATTGGCGATCACCTGGCGCACTTCCGGCTGGAAATAGATCGGGTGCGTTTCGTGACCGGGGCTGAAGTAGAAGATCTTGCCGCGTCCGCGCAGGAAGCAGCATCCGCCGCGAAACACCTCGCCGCCCTGAAACCAGTTGACGAAGACCAGCGAATCCGGTTCGGGGATGCCAAAGGGTTCGCCATACATCTCGTGGTGCGGGATCTCGAAGTAATCGGGCAGCCCTTCGGCGATAGGGTGCGCGGGATTGACGCACCAGACGCGCTCGCGCTCGCCCATCTCGCGCCATTTCAGGTCACAGGTGGTCCCCATCAGGCGCTTGAAGATCTTCGAGTAATGACCGCTGTGCAGCACGATCAGCCCCATGCCGTCCAGCACGCGGGCGGCAACCCGCTCAACGATCTCGTCCTGCACATCACCGTGCGCCATGTGTCCCCACCAAAGGAGTACATCGGTTTCGGCGAGAACTTCAGTAGTCAGTCCATGCTCCGGCTCGTCCAGCGTGGCATAGCGAACGTTCTCGACTCCGTGCGCCTTCAGCCCGTCGCCGATGACCGTATGGATGCCATCCGGATAGACGGCGATGACGCGCTCATGCTGCTTTTCGTGCCGGAATTCGTTCCAAACAGTGACGCGAATCGATGTCATGATGCGGCTCGTTCCCTTTCACGAGGTTCAATGGGCAGTCTCACAGTGATCGTCACGCCCTGCCCCGGCGATGATTGCGCTTCGATGATGCCGCCGTGCGCTTCCACGAAGCCGCGCGCGATTGCCAGCCCCAGCCCTGCCCCGCGCCGTCCATCGTCTGACCGGGCACGCGAGGATTCACGGCGGTAGAAACGGGTAAAGGCGCTCGTTACGTCGAGCATCTCCATCCCCTCTGCATGATTATTGACCACGATGTGCGCCATGTCACGGTCGCGTTCGACAATTATGCGCACCGTTCCACCGCGCGGCGTATAGCGCAGCGCATTGTCCAGCAGATTGTTGAGTACACGCTGAATCTTGTCCGGCGCGGCGGAGATCAGATCGACGGAGTCGTCCACAGCGCCGGAAAGCGCGATTCCCGCCAGCGCCGCGCGCGCACTCATGCCGCTGAGCGTATCGGATACCATATCGCGCAGCGACGTAGGCTGTTTGTCCAGGTGGATATGCCCGGCGTCGAGCTGCGCCAGTTCCAGCAGATTGTCGATCAGCCGGGTCAGATTCTCGATCTCCGACTGCATATCGCGGGCATAGCGCGCAGTCGATGCCGGGTCGCTCACCACACCATCCGCCAGGGCTTCGATCATCGCGCGAATCGAGGTGACCGGCGTGCGCAGATCGTGCGACGCCCAGGCGATCAGGTCGCGCCGCTGTTGATCGAGCTGCCGCTTCTGCGCGTCCAGTTCTTGCAGGCTGCGCGCCATCGCGTTGAACGTGCGGGCGAACTGCGCCAGCTCGTCGCGTCCTTCCACAGGCAGGCGCGTATCCAGCCGCCCCTGGGCGATCCGCTCCGCCGCGCCGCCCAGCTCGCTGATCGCCTCGGTGATGGCGCGCGACACGAAAAAGCCAAAACCAATCGCCACCAGCGCCGCAAAGACCAGCAGCACGCCGGTCAGATTCAGGTCATAGGGGCTGATGAACATCAGCTGCGCGCTCACCCAGACGTTGGCGAACAGCAGGGCGACGATCAGGATGACCATGACGAACAGCGCCCAGCGCAGACTGGGCAGGCGGCGCAGCAGCCGCGCCCGGTAGATGGCATAGGCGCTGCCCATCGAAAAGAGCGCTATCGCCGTGAGCAGCGTGAGCAGCGTTTCCAAGGATTCATCCATGCGCCAGTTTCAGGGGGTGGGGTCGAACTTGTAGCCGACGCCCCAGACCGTCTGGATGAAGCGCGGCTCGCCGGGGTCGGGTTCAATTTTTTCGCGCAGGCGGCGGATGTGTACGGTGATGGTGCTGGCATCGCCGTAGAACTCGTAGCCCCAGACGTGGTTCAGGATTTGCTCCCGGCTGAATACCTGCCGCGCATGACGCACCAGAAACAGCAGCAGATCGTATTCTTTCGCCGTGAGCATGATCATCCTGCCGTCGATACGTATCTCGCGGGCGCGCGGGTCGATCCATAGATGCGCCGCCGCGAAGGGTTTTGCATCTTCCTCTTCCGGAGTGATGCCGCTGCGCCGAAGCACCGCCTTGACGCGGGCGACCAACTCGCGCGGGCTGAACGGTTTGACGACGTAATCGTCGGCGCCCAGTTCAAACCCCGCGATGCGATCCAGTTCGCTGGTGCGGGCGGTCAGCAGGATGACCGGAATCTCGCCTTCGGCAACCAGCGGCGGCTCTTCGCCGCGCAGCGCCCGGGTGATGGCGAAACCATCTGCGCCGGGAAGCATGATGTCCAGGATGACCAGATCAGGGCGCTGCTCGCGCAGAAAAGCCAGCGCCGCTAACCCGTCGCCGATCTCGCTGACGTGAAAGCCGTCCCGCTCCAGATACTTGCGCAGCACTTCGCGCACGGTACTCTCGTCATCGACGATCAGGATGTGCGCCGGTTTCGCCACAGAACACCCCTGCGCCGCTCAATGCTCGCCGAGATAGACCTTGCGGACATCCTCATTGACCATCAACGACCGGGCGCTGTCGCTCAGGACGACTTCGCCCGTCTGCAAGACGTAGCCGCGATGCGCGATCTCCAGCGCCATCAGCGCGTTCTGCTCCACCAGCAGGATCGTCTTCTTGGCTTCCTTGTTCACCCGCTGCACGATGTCGAAGATCGCCTCGACCAGCACCGGAGCCAAGCCCATCGACGGTTCGTCGAGCAGCAGCACTTCGGGGTCCGCCATCAGCGCGCGGGCAATGGCGAGCATCTGCTGTTCGCCGCCGGAAAGCGTGCCGCCCTTCTGGGTTACGCGCTCCTTCAGGCGAGGAAACAGCGTGAACGCCTGATCCATGCGCTCGTCAAACTGCGACCGTTCCTTGACGTTCCAGGCGCCGACTTCCAGGTTTTCGCGGACGGTAAGCAGCGGAAAGATACGCCGTCCTTCCGGCACGTGTCCCACCCCCAGGGCAGCGACCTCATGCGCCTTCAAGCCGATGATGGTCTTGCCGCGCAGCTCGATCACGCCGTGGCGCGGGCGCACCATCCCACTGATCGTGCGCAGCGTCGTACTCTTGCCCGCGCCGTTCGCCCCGATCAGCGTGACGATCTCCCCGGCTTTGACGATGAGCGAAATCCCCTTGAGGGCGTGGATATGCCCGTAGTAGGTGTGCAGATTGTCGATCTTCAGCACTGGCGC
Organism: Anaerolineae bacterium; assembly: GCA_013360465.1. Classification (GTDB taxonomy): domain Bacteria; phylum Chloroflexota; class Anaerolineae; order Aggregatilineales; family Phototrophicaceae; genus Flexifilum. Next base: position 180,261 of record JABWBO010000004.1, read on the forward strand.
TGCGCTGCTCACTTGGCTGCCTCCGCTTTGGCTGGATTCGGATTGTTAGGGTCGATGCCGCTGGCTGCCCCGCGACCGAGATACGCCTCGATCACGCGCGGGTTGGCGCGAATTTCGGCGGGCGCGCCGTCCGCGATCTTCTCCCCGTAATCCAGGACCGAGATATGCTCGCTGATGCCCATGACGACTTTCATGTCGTGTTCGATCAGCACGACGGTGATGCCCAGTTCGTCGCGCACCCGCCGGAAAAGCGCCATCGCGTCGGCGCTCTCGTTCGGGTTCATACCGGCGGTCGGCTCATCCAGGAGGATCAGTTCAGGATCGCTGGCAAGCGCGCGGGCGATCTCCACCCGCCGCTGGTCGCCATAGGGAAGATTACGCGCCACCTCGTCGCCCTTGCCCGCCAAACCGACGAAATGCAGGAGCTGCGTCGCCTTTTCCGTCAGGCGTTCCTCCTGCCGGGTAAACGCCGACACCCGGCTCAGCGTCTGCAAGATTGAGACATGCAGCCTCGAGTGCGCGCCGACCATGACGTTTTCCAGCACCGTCATCGTCGGGAACAGGCGGATCGACTGAAACGTCCGCGCCATCCCGGCGGCGTTCACCTGGTCGGGGCGCAGTCCGATCATCGACCGTCCGTTGAAGATAATGGAGCCGGTGTCGGCTTTGTAGATGCCGGTCAGCAGGTTGAAAAGCGTCGTCTTGCCCGCGCCGTTCGGTCCGATGATCGAACTGATGCTGCCCTTTTCGATGCCAAGGGTGACGCTGCGCACTGCACGGATACCGCCAAACGATTTGCTGACATCCTTCACATCAAGCAGCATGACATCAATCTCCTGCAGCGGCGGGGTTTGCGGGACCGCTAGGCGTGCCGGGAATATCGCTCGGAGGTTCGTCTGGCAGATCGTTCGTCTGCATCAGCTCCAGGCGGCGGCGCGACTCTGGCAGCAAGCCGGCGGGGCGGAAGAGCATCATCAACACCAGCAGGATGCCGAAGACGAAGCGCTCATACTTCGCCGGTTCAAGCTGCGTGGGCCAGTCGCGGATATGGAAGCCCAGGATCACATAATCGATATTCTTGAGCGCATTCAGCTGAAGCGAGAAATTCTTGAGGACCTGAAGCTGAAGCAGCGTGACGATCATCGCGCCCAGCAGCACGCCCTTGATGCTCCCCAGACCACCGACGATGACCATCGCCAGGATGGAGATCGAGTTGAGCAGCGTGAACGACTCCGGGCTGACAAACGTCTGTTTCGCCCCGTACAGCACGCCAATCGCACCGGCGAACGCCGCGCCGAGCGCGAACGCCATCAGCTTCATGCGCACCAGTGGGACGCCCATCGCAATCGCCGCGACTTCGTCCTCACGGATCGCCGTCCAGGCGCGCCCGATCACCGAGTTTTGCAGGCGGTTGGCGACGACCAGGATGATCCCCAGCATAAGGATGGCGATGAAATAGAAGAGAATCTGCTGGGTCAGCGGTTGAAGATTGCCGACCACCCGAATATTTAGCGTATTGGAAAGCTCGTCGATCCGTGAAACCATGTCGGCGCTCACCAGCGGTCTGCCGACGTTCAGCAGCCCCTGGCTGCCGTTGGTGAAGTTGGTCGGGCTGTCGCCGTTGCGGGCGATGATGCGGATGACTTCACCGAAACCGAGCGTGACGATGGCGAGATAGTCGCCGCGCAGACGCAGCACCGGCAAGCCGAGCAGGATGCCGATGCAGGCGGCGGCGAGGATGCCGATGCCGATGAAAATGATGAAGGCGACCGCCTGCGAATCCGGCGGGATCAGGATGCCGAGTTCGTTGAAGATCGTCGGCGCGGTCGAAGTAAACATGCCCCACACGTAGGCGCCGACGGCGAAGAAGGCGATGTAGCCCAAGTCCAGCAGCCCGGCGAAGCCGACGACGATATTCAGTCCGAGCGCCAGCCCCGCGAAGATGCAGACCTGGATCGCCAGTTCCAGGTAACTGCTGTCGGAAATGCCGATGATCGGCATGGCAATGAGCATCACCAGACCGATCAGGACCGCCTTCCACGTCCTGGGAATGGGCGCCGAATGGATCAGCAGCGGTGACAGGATGAACGCCGGAAAGACGATGGTACTCTGAATGGAGAACCACAGGCTCGCCCGGTCGAGCGACAGCAGCAGCCCGATAACTACCGCCAGATAGACGATCAGGAACACGGCGGCGCTCGTCGGGCTGAGGAAGCGCCCCCAGAACCCGGAGCGCGCCCCTGCTTCCGAAACGGCAGCTCTTGAGGTCGTCATAGGCTTACACCTTTTCGTCTACGCGCTCGCCGAGCAGACCGCTGGGGCGGAAGATCAGGATAAGGATGAGCACGGAGAAGGCGAAGATATCGGTGTAGCGCTGACCGAGCGCCGGGAAATAGACGAGCGTGCCGTTCAGGAACGCTTCGACCATGCCCAGCGTCAGACCGCCCAGGAGCGCGCCGGTGATGTTGCCGATGCCGCCCAGCACCGCCGCCGTGAACGCCTTCAGACCGGGGATGAAGCCGACGTAAGGCGTGACGGTGCCGACGTTCAGCCCAAACAATGCCCCGGCTGCTCCGCCGAATGCCCCTCCCAGGAAGAAGGTGATGGCGACCATACGATTGACGTTGATCCCCATCAGACCGGCGGTCGCCTGATCCTGCGACACCGCGCGGATGCCTTTGCCGATCTTGGTGCCGTTCACGAAGTAGTTGAGCAGCACCAGCATGATGACCGCGCTCAGCACGATGATGATCACCGTGATGCGGATGTTGACGATATTGGCGCCGTCTTCGATTTCATCCAGGTCGCGCCCTTCAACCAGGATCATGTCATATCCTGTTTCGCCGCTGGAGATGTCATTCGCCTTGACGGGGACGCCGCCAAGCGTCACGCCGCCAACGGTGATGCTGCTGTAGGTTGCGCTCTCCACCTGCCATTCGTCCAGGACCACGCCGTCGGCGGTGATCTGTTCGTAAGTGACGCCGCCGATGTTGGTCCCGCCGACGACCGGTCCGTTGAACGTGAGCGGAATCGGATTCTTCAGGAAGTCCAGCTCTTGCGTCGGGTAGGTCAGGTTGAAATCGTTGCGCGTCACCGCGACGAGCGCGCGCACGCCATCGATCAAGAAGAAGGACAGCCCGATAGCGGTGATCAGCGGGACAAGCCGGGGCGCGCCGCGCAGCGGACGATACGCCACCCGCTCGATCAGCACCGCCAGCCCGCCGCTGACCAGCATCGACGAGATGACCACGAACGGCACCAGGATCAGCGGATTCCACGAGGCAATCGTGCCGGAAGCGGCGAGCCGATCGGTAATTTCGAAACCCACCACCGCCCCCACCATGAAGATTTCGCTGTGGGCGAAATTGATGAACTTGAGGACGCCGTAAACAAGCGTATAGCCGAGCGCGATCATGGCGTAGACGAAGCCGATGCCGACGCCGCTGACGATCATGCCCGGAAGCTGCTTGGTAATTTGCGCAGCCAGGTTGATGTTCGGACGCGGTTCTGGGACGACGATGGACACCGCATAGGCGATAACCGTCATCACCAGCGCCGCCGCCACGATGAAGAAAAGCATCTGTCCGATGGGGAAAACTATATACCGATAAATCCAGTTCGACTGGATGCGCTTGACCGTCGGGTTTTCCCGAAGCGAGTCAAGGATGCCCGTCGTCGGGCGCGTGGAAAGTGTCTCTGTGGTCATGAAAAACCTCGCCAGTCGAACAGCCAAGACAGCATCGGGGCAGCGTATGCGCTGCCCCGATGAAATACTGCATGGTCCGGTTAGGAACTCATCGCCGCTGCCATGAGCGGGGATGCGATGGACTGAGTGGACAGTAGAGCGTTGTTGTTCCACTCGGCAGAGTCCGCCGACCCGACCTGGAGGATGAAATAGTTGGCGAGTTCAGGGTCGCCGTTGTCGTCGAAGGTGATCGCGCCGGTCAGACCTTCGAAGCCTTCGGTCGCGCGGACAGCTTCGGCAACCTGAGCGCGGGTCGGCATTGCGCCGCCGTTGGCTTCGATAGCTGCCGCGATGCTCTGCAGGACGATAGCGGCGGCGTCAAACGACTGCGCGCCGAAGGGCTGCACGCCTTCGCCGAACTTCTCTTCGTAGTCCGTCGCGAACTGCGCCGCAGTTTCGTAGACGGTCACCGGGGCGGCGACCGACGTGTAGTACGTGCCGACGCCGGCATCGCCCGACAGATCGGCGAATTCCGACGAGTCGAAGCCATCGGGACCCATGAAGAAGCCTTCATAACCGGCAGCGCGCGCCTGGCTGATGAAGATGCCGGTCTGCGAATAGATGCCGCCGAAGTAGATCAGGTCCGGTTCCAGCGCCAGGACCGGCTGGATGATGCCGTCGAAGTTGGCGGCTTCTTCGGTGCCCTCAAAGCCAAGGACCGACAGACCCTGCGCTTCAGCTTCCGCCATGAAGAATTCCGCGACGCCCTGACCGTAGGCGGTCGTGTCGTGGAGGACATAGACGGTTTCGACGCCTTCGATGGTCGCGGCGAAGGCTGCGCCTGCTGCGCCCTGCGTATCGTCACGACCGCAGACGCGGTTGACCGTCGCGTAGCCGCGGTCGGTGATGTTGACGTTGGTGTTGGCAGGAGAGAGCATCACCAGGTCGTTGTCATTGTAGACTTCCGACGATGGCAGCGCGACGCCGCTGTTCAGGTGACCGACGACCGCCAGGATCGCCGCGTCGTTGACGATATTCTGCGCGTTGGAAACGCCGACATCAGGAGTCGCCTGATCATCGAAGGGGACGAATTCAACCGAATAGCCCAGGTCGTTCAGGGGTCCCTGAAGCTGTTCAATCGCCAGCTCCACCGAATTGCGAATGCTGATGCCCAGGATCGACTGAGGGCCCGACAGCGGGCTTTGCGAGGCGATCTTGATCACCTGCATGTCCTGCGCCTGCACCATCACCACGCTGAGGCTCAGCGCGACTGCCAGCACAAGCAATACGAGCATAGATTTCTTAGTGCGCATAGACTGACCTCTCCGTATAAAATACTGCTTCTTGCCCACAAGCGGCTGCTAAACTCGGCGCGCAACAGGGGATTGTTACGAACCGGGTCGCACGACCGTCACAAGTATAACCGAGTCGATAGAACTTACAAGAAAGAAGCCTTCAAATCAGCACGCTGCAGTTTGTGACAAGTACCAGAAAGGACCACAGGTCGCCTTCATGAATCGATCGCTGCGCAGTGCCATCTACGGGGTTTCCGCCGCCGCCATCTGGGGCGGCATGTATGTCGTCTCCGATCTTGTTCTGCCGGTCATCCCCCCATTCACGCTGCTCAGCATCCGGCTGACGATGGCGGTTGTCGTCCTGCTGGGGGTTGCGCGGGCAGGCGGCATTGCTATCGCCATCCCCCGTCGGCGTCAGATCGAACTGCTGGGGGTTGGGCTGATTGGCTTTGGCGTGAGCGTCGGCGCACAGTTCGTCGGCACCGATCGTTCGACGGCGGTCAACGGCTCGCTGATCACCAGCGCCTCGCCGGCGTTCATCCTGATCTTCGCGGCACTGCTGCTGCGCGAGAAGCTGACCCTGCGCCGGATCGCAGCGGTCGTCCTGGCGACGGTCGGCGTCATTATCATCATCGATCTGGCGAACGCCGACTTCTCATCAGACACCTTCTTTGGCGATATAGCGCTGGCGGTTGCCGCCCTGACTTGGGGCTTGTACTCCGTCCTGGTGCGGGCGGTCAGCCTGCGCGCACATGCCGACACCACCATCGTCACGGTTTACGGGCTGATCGGCGGGCTGATCCTGACCCTGCCGGCGTCGGCGGTCGAACTTTCGGCACGCCCCATCGGGGAAATCACGCCGCCGGTCATCCTGGGAATCCTGTACCTGGGCGTCGTCTCGACGGCGGCGGCGATGTGGCTGTGGAGCCGCGCCTTCGCCCTGGTCGATGCCTCGGTGGCGTCGCTTTACTTTTTTGCCCAGCCGCTCGTCGGCGCGCTCCTGAGCGTGATCCTCCTGAGTCAGCCGATGACCACCAGCCTGTGGGTCGGCAGCCTGCTCATCCTGCTCGGCGTCCTACTGGCGACCGTGCAGGTACGCCGCCGTGCTGCGACTGTCGGCTGATCTTCATAAGATTCCCCACTATGTCGCTTAATGGTCACCTGCTACAATACAGGCAGTTAGTGATCCCATAAAATCTGAGCTACAAAGGTTCGTATGTGACGGAAATACGCAGCGATATCCGCAATATCGCCATCATTGCCCATGTCGATCATGGCAAAACCACTCTGGTCGATGGAATGCTCAAGCAGTCGAAGGTCTTCCGCGACGCCAGCGCCGCCGGCGCTGCCGGCGAACGCATCCTGGACAGCAACGCCCTTGAACGCGAGCGCGGCATCACAATTCTCGCCAAGAACACCGCGATCACCTGGAACGGAACCAAGATCAACATCGTCGATACCCCCGGGCACGCCGATTTCGGCGGCGAAGTCGAGCGCGTCCTAAATATGGTCGATGGCGCGCTGCTCCTGGTTGACGCCGTAGAAGGTCCCATGCCCCAAACGCGCTTCGTACTCCGCAAGGCGCTGGCGCAGAACCTGCGGGTCATCGTCGTCATCAACAAGGTGGATCGTCAGTACGCCCGCCCGGCGGAAGTGCTGAACGAGACCTTTGACCTCTTCATCGAGCTGGGGGCGAACGACCATCAGGCGGACTTCCCGGTCGTCTACGCCGTCGGCTTGGAAGGCAGAGCCGGTTACAGTGCCGAGACGATGGAAGACAACCTCACCGCCCTCTTCGAGACCATCATCAAGGAGATCCCCGCTCCGGAGATCGAAGTCGATGCGCCCCCGCGCCTCCTGGTCACCACGCTGGAATACGATAACTATAAAGGGCAGATCGGCGTGGGACGTCTGCGCTCCGGTGTGCTTCGCCGGGGGCAGCAGGTGATGCGCATCCCGGTGGAGGGCGCGCCGGAAAAAGGCAGTATCGCCTACCTCTTCACCTATCACAACCTCGCCAAACAGGAAGTCGATGAGGTGCGCGCCGGCGACATCCTCGCCTTCGGCGGATTCGATCGCATTGCGATCAGCGATACCATCGCCGACCCGGCGTATGCCGAGGCGCTGCCGCCGATCAGCGTCGAACAGCCAACGGTGCGCATGACCTTTGGCATCAACACGTCGCCGTTCGCCGGGCGCGAAGGCAAGACCGGGCTGGGCACGTCGCGCAAGCTGCGCGAGCGGCTGTACAACGAGACGCGCCATAATCTGGCGCTGCGCGTGGAAGATGGCGACTCGCCGGAGAAATTCATCGTCAGCGGGCGCGGCGAACTCCACCTGGGCATCCTCATCGAGACGATGCGCCGTGAAGGCTACGAGTTCGAGGTCAGCAAGCCGGAAGTGATCTTGCAGGATGATGCGGAATCGGGCGAACTGCTGGAGCCGATCGAGGAAGTGCATATCGAGGTCGCCGACGATCTCACTGGCACGGTCGTCGAGATGCTCGGCGCGCGGCGCGGGCGCATGATCAATATGAGTACCGAGAGCGGCACGACCTACATGACCTACCTGGTCCCGACTCGCGGACTGCTCGGTCTGCGGTCCCGTTTCCTGACAGCGACTGGCGGCATGGGGCAGCTTCACACCATCTTCTACGGCTACGAACCCTATGCCGGTTCCATCCCTGGTCGCCAGTTCGGCAGTTTGGTGGCGTGGGAAACCGGCAAGTCGACCAATTACGCTTTTGATCAGGTCAAGCAGCGCGGTACATTCCTGATCGAGCCGGGCGCGGAAGTCTACGAGGGGATGGTCGTCGGCATCCACATTCGCGCCGAAGACCTGGCGGTCAACGTCTGCAAGACCAAGCAGCTCTCAGCCGTACACACCGTATACTTCGGCAAAGAGGAAAAGGTCAATATCGACCTGAGCATGAGCCTGGATGATTACATCGAGTTCATCGCCGAGGATGAGCTGCTGGAAGTCACACCGAACACGCTGCGCGTACGCAAGCGCATCCTCAACAACGAGAAGCGCCTGAAAGACCTGAAGGCGAAGGAAAAACTGGCGGAAGCCTGAGCGTCCGCCGAGGACGATGCAGCCGAACCGCCAGGATGGCAGCGCGCGGCGAGAGGGATCAAACGGTCCTCTCGCCGACGGGTCCGCCCGGCGGTTTTTCGTTCCTGCCGTCAGCGCTGCCCGGCAAATCACGATGCCTTTTCTTCATCCGCAGGGCGGCTGGTGATGAACACGTCGCCATCCCCTGCCCGCAAAGTCAGCACACGGTGCTTCTGACGACGCGCATCATCGACGTTCAGCCAGAAGCTGATCGTCCGATGCTTCTCAGCCGCCAGGAAATTGAGCGCCGCCAGGACATGCGAACACGCCGCGCCGCCATGCTGCGCCCAGGGGCAGGTGCAGCGGGCGCGGATGCCTGCCCGCCGGTCCCACTCGATGGTGACGATGTGCTGAAGCTGCGGGTTGGATCGGCTGTAGACCACCAGGGTCGTCGGCGTTACGCGCGTCACCCGCATCACTCGGCTGCGCTTCTGAAGTCTCTTGATGTCGGTCGGCTTCATGGTCTCCACCCCGGTTGAGAGGGTCTCGGCTTTCTCTCAACCCCACCTCAATGATAGCACACATGTTCCATTCTTGTCACCCCCTCAGTACAGGGGGTCAGGCAAGTCCACCATGATTTCGATCCGCGTTTCGTCGGTTCACTGCGCCTCAGTCCGCGCAACATCCACTATAATGATCCGGCAGGGTTCGCACCTGAACCTGCATCATCTCAAACGCGGCTTCCAGGCTTTGGAGAATGGAAATAGACCTTATGTCCATGCACCGCGGTCGTTTCTGGACACGGATCAGCGCCTCCCTGCTGCTGGTACTCGTCGTCGGTCTTTCGCCCGCTTACGGTCAGGATGGCGCTTCCGCTGAATGGTGGCGCAGCGCCGTCTTTTACGAGGTCTTCGTGCGCAGTTTCTATGACAGCGATGGGGATGGCGTCGGCGACTTCGATGGCATCGCCGCGCAGCTCGACTACCTGAATGACGGCGATCCGGCGACGACCTCTGACCTCGGCGTGACGGCGCTCTGGCTCATGCCGATCATGCAGTCGTGGAGCTATCACGGCTATGACGTGATCGACTACTACAGCGTCGATCCTGAATACGGCACGATGAGCGACTTCCGCGCGCTGCTCGCCGCCGCCCATGATCGCGGCATCCGCATCATCATCGACCTGCCCTTCAACCACACCGGCATCGATCATCCCTGGTTCCGGGCGTCGGCTGCCGGCGACACCCCGTTCAGTGATTGGTATCTCTGGCGCGATCAGGACCCCGCCTGGCGGGGTCCGAGCAATCAGGTCGTCTGGCACGGGCGCGGCGGTCGTTTCTACTATGGCTTATTCTGGCAAGGGATGCCCGATCTGAACTATACCAACCCGGATGTCACCGCCCAGATGTACGACATAGTGCGCTTTTGGCTGGAAGAGGTTGGCGTGGACGGCTTCCGACTGGATGGAGTCAAGCACGTTATTGAAGAGGAATTGATCCAGGAAAATACCGACTCCACCCTCGCCTGGATGACTGTCTTTTATGACTATGTGAAATCCATCGACCCAACCGCCCTGCTGGTCGGCGAAATCTGGTCCAGCACCTACGATATTGCAGAGTACGTCATCGCTGACGCCATAGACATCGCCTTCGAGTTCGACCTGGCGGGGGCGATGCTCCAAAGCGCCGACACCGGGCGGTCTGGAGCCGTCGCCGGTCTGGCACAGCGCGTCGCCGACGCCTACCCTGCCGCGCGCTTCGGCGCATTCCTGACCAACCATGATCAGAATCGGGTGATGGATCAGCTCGGCGGCAGCGTGCAAAATGCGCAGGTCGCCGCCCGTCTGCTGCTGCTCAGTCAGGGCGTGCCGTTCATCTACTACGGCGAAGAGATCGGCATGAGAGGCAGCAAGCCCGACGAACGCATCCGCACCCCCATGCAGTGGAGCGCCGACGCCGCCACCGGCGGTTTCACCCGCAGGACGCCCTGGGAGGCGCTTCAGCGGGATGCGGCTGAGGTCAACGTCGCCGCGCAGACCGGCGACCCGGAGTCGCTGCTGAGTACCTACCGCGACATGATCCGCCTGCGCGCGCAGCTGGGTCTGGGGGACGGAACGCGCTTCCGTGTGCGGGCGAACGCGCGCGAGGTTTTCAGCTTTGTCGAGATCGGCGCGGACGAAGATGCCGCCGCCGTCCTGGTACTCCTCAACCTCTCTGACAAGGCGGTTGAAGGCTTCACGCTGACGACCGGCGCGGACCTGGGGGGACGGACGGCGGCGCAGGGCATCGTCAATGCCGATGAGGTCGCCGCGCTCACCCTGGCGGACGGCGGGGGTTTCGAGGATTACCAACCGCTCGCCAGCCTCGCGCCCCATGAACTGGTCATCATTTCGCTCAGCCGTTAAGCGCCGGGCGGAACTACCGTGACATCGCCGGCAGCCATGCTTTACAATGAGCCTCTTCAACCGTACCAAGGAGTCAAGCGTGAAGCGAAATCTCGTGAATGTTCTGGTGGTCCTGGCGGCTGCTCTCTTGATCGCGCCAGCCGCCTTTGCCCAAACCGCCCAGACGCCGCAGCAGATCTGCGACGCTGCTGCGGCGCCTGAACCGGCGACCCGCGAGTATGCCGCCGCCGAGCAGGTACTCGATGCGTCGCTCGACTACGCCGCCGTCTTCTGCACCGGAGCCGGCGCGGTTTACGTCGATCTCTTCGAAGATTACGCGCCAATCACCGTCAACAACTTCGTCTTCCTGGCGCAGCAGGGCTACTACAACAACACCACCTTCCACCGCGTCATCGAGAATTTCATGGCGCAGGGCGGCGACCCCACCGGAACCGGAACCGGCGGACCCGGCTATCAGTTCGAAGACGAATTCATCGGGTTCCTCAACTTTGACCGTTCAGGCTGGCTAGCGATGGCAAACGCCGGTCCTGGAACCAACGGCAGCCAGTTCTTCATCACCACCACCCCGACCCCGCATCTCGATTTCCGTCACACCATCTTCGGCGAAGTCCTTGAAGGGCAGGAAAACGTCGTCGCTATCGACCTGCGCGATCCCGCCGCTGCGACAGCGCCCGGCGAAGCGCTCAATACGATCGTAATCGTCACCGATCCGGCGCTGGTTCAGACGACCTACACTGCCCCGGCTCCCGCTGTCGCCGAGGACTATGAAGCGGCGATGGAACAGTTGAACAACTCAATCCCGGCTCCGCTGCTGGTGGACAGCGAGTTTTCGGGAGTCTTTTCAAGCGAACAGACGCTTGCACTGCTCCCTGGCGATCAGTCGGATGGGTCCGCCGCCGCGTTTTTCGGAGCGCATGGGCACAGCCAGAGAGTTCAGCACCGTGTCACCAATGCCACCTGCGACCTTGCCAGCGCCGGATTCATGGCGATCAGCTACGGGCTGGACCGCTTCGCCTCACCTGAAGAGGCAGCGGCAGCGCTGGCTGAAGGCTGGTACGAGCAGAGCTACATCGACCAAGGGTTCGCTGCCTCAGCTGAGGAAGGTACAACCGCGCCGATGCTGACCCGCACCCGCACGGTCTGCGAGGTCGATGCCATCGATGCCGTCATGTTCTTGCAGCGCGGTCGCGCGGTCGCTATCGTCTCGGCGACCGTGCCGGCGGGCGATGATGTCCCGCTGGCGCTCCTGCTGCAACAGGGGGTCGCACAGAACACCTATGAGTACCTGTTCGCCGCGCAGATTCGCACCGAACTGAAGTAGCGGCTCGCTCGCATCCAATACCCCGCGCCGCGCTGGACACTGTAACTCAGCAGCGTCCGGCGCGGCATCTTGCTTCTGCCTCTTTCGATAGCGCAGCCAACGCCTCCCGGCGGCAGCTCAGGGCGACCTCACCTCGCGCCGTCGCTTTCCGACCCGGCGCTGCCGCCGACCACTGCCGAAAGATCGTCACGCACGTAGTTCTTGCCCCGCATACCGCGCTGATACGCCGCGCTGGCGATGGCGTGCGACGAGACGGGCAGCGTGACGACAGCAAACAGGGTCAGCACGATGGCGCGCGGCGTCGCTTCGGGCATGAGCAGCGCCACACCGGCGAGGATTCCCACCAACCCCAGCGTTGAGACCTTACCTGCCGCATGGATGCGCGTGTACACATCTGGAAAGCGCAGCAGCCCGACGATGCCAATAACGGCGAAACCAACGCCAAACCACAGCGCGATCAAGCCGAGGATCTGACCGACCATCAGAACGCCTTTCCTTCCGCCAGATAGCGCGCAACCCCCAGCGTGCCGATGAACGCCAGCGCCGCCAGAGCGATTGCCACGTCGATGTACTGCGCGTTTCCGGCGGAAAGCGCCAGCAGGGCGATGATACCGATCAGCAGCGTGGTGATGGTATCGATCACTTGAAGCCGCTCCGCAGAGGACTCGACGACCGCCACGCGATAGGCGCAGGGGAGGAGCAGCAGAGTCGTGATCAGCAGCGCCGCCTGAACGCTGAACTGTACCAGCCCGGAAAGATCAGCCATCGCCCAAAATCCTCTTGAACAGCCGCAGCCGCTTGCGCTGATCGCTGGCGACCGTCGAATCGCTCGCTACCACATCCAGGCAGTGTACGTACATGGTATTCTCGTGATCGAATTCCACCACCAGCTGCCCCGGCGTGATGGTGATGCTGTGCGCGCTGAGCGCAGCGTACAGCCCGCGCCGGTCGAGCGGATCGACGGCGAGGATTCCCGGACGCAGAGTCTTGGGGTTGAGCGCCTTATGCGCCACGTCGATGCCCGAAAGAAAGATGTCGCGCGCAAGGATGACGCTGTAGACGATCAGCGCGACAGCCTGTCGCGGGAGTGTGCGCCCGCGCAGTCGCGCCCGCCCTGCCCCAGCAGCGGCAGCAACGCCTGCGCCTAGTAGGTAGCCAACCAGAAAGCTGTCGGGCGTCAGCTGGTTGTTCAGGAGCATCCAGATCAGCGCCAGGGGAAGCGCCAGGACCGCAATTGCCATCACGCCGTCACCTCCTAGGGTCCCAGGACTGCCGTAATGTACAGGTTCGGCTCGCCGAGCTGAGCCGCCGCCATCTGCGCGGCGCTGACCAGCGGCGTCGCATAGACCCCCAGCACGACGCACAAACCGATCAGGATCGCCGGCGCGATCAGGCTGTCGCCATAAGGGCGAAAGTTCACCACATCTTCCGGCTCAGCATGAAACACGTGCTGCCAGGTGCGCATCATGTACATCAGCGTCAGGATGCCCCCACCGACCGCCAGTCCGAGCGCGATCCAGCTTTCCGCGCCGATGCCGCCCTGCACCAGGGCGAGCTTGCTGATGAAACCGTTGAGCGGCGGCACGCCGGACAGCGCCAGCCCGCCGACGAAGTACAGCAGGCTGACGCCTTTCATCTCTTTGCCGACTCCCTGAAGCTGAGCCAGCGCCGCCGATTTGCTGGTCAGGCGGCTGGCGACCGCGCCGGTCAGCATCAGCAGCGCCGACTTGATCAAGGCGTGGTTCATGGCGTAGATGATCGCCGCCGCCAGCGCCAGCGGTGTCCCCCAGCCGATCCCGACCAGGATGAAACCGATCTGTCCAAACGTCGAATACGCCAGCATCCGTTTGGCGTCGTGCGTTCGAAAGGCTCCTAAACCACCGAAAAAGATGCCGATGATCCCCAACGCCAGCAGCGCCAACCGCAGAATCTGCGATTCCGGGATGAAGAGCAGCGTCGTCAGGCGGATCAATCCGTAAACGCCGACTTTGACGACCACCGACGACAGCATGGCGCTGACCGCCGTCGGCGAAGTGGTGTGAAAATCCGGCTGCCAGAAGTGGAACGGGAAGACGGCGCTCTTGAGCAGGAAAGCACACATCAGCATCAGCGCGGCGTGCTGCGCCAGCAGCGGGCGCTCCCCCGTTTCCAGGGCGCGGGCGATGTCGGCGAGGTTGAGCGTGCCGAAGCTGGCATAGATCGCACCGACGCCCAGCAGCAGAAAAAGCGACCCCAATGCGCTGATCAGCAGATACTTGATGGCGGCTTCCAACCCCAGCTTGTTGTCCGAGATCGCCGTCAGCCCGACAGACGACATCACCATGACTTCGACGAACACGAACAGCGTGAAGATGTCGCCTGTATAGAACGCCCCCGCCAAGCCGGTCGCCATGCCCAGCATCAGCGGCATGAAAGCGGGGTAGTTGGCGCACTTATCCTTGCTGCCCACGACGTACAGCGCTCCGGCGGTCATCACCGTCGAAGTCATGACGCCGAACAGTCCATTGAGCAGATCGACTGCCAGCGCAATACCGTACGGCGGACTGTATCCGCCCACACGGTAAACCTGCACACCCTGGTCGAAGACCGCCGCCAGTACCACCAGGCTGCTCAGCCAGGCGGCGATCATCGCCGCCAGCCCGACGAAGCGCTGGATGCGGTTGCTGCGCGCCAGCAGCAGGCAGGCGATCACCCCGGCGAACGGAAAGAAGATCGGTCCAAGCACAGCGACATTGTTCATGCGGCTGTCACCTGCGCAGATGATCGACATCATCGGAGTCGATGGTTCCGAAGCGGCGTGAAGCGACGTTAATCATGCCCAGCAGCAGCGCGTAGGTTCCGAAACTGATGACGATTGCAGTCAGCAGCAGCGCCTGCACGAGCGGATCGCTCGGCTGCCCCTGCTCGCCAACATAGGGCGCCACTTCGCCGTTGAAGACGCCAACTGCCAGAAAAAACAGGTTGATCGCCGTGAACAGGACATAGTAGCCCATCGCCGTCTTCACCAGATCGCGGCGCAGCAGCAGATAGACCCCTAATCCGAACAGGATGCCCGTGACGATGGCGAAAATGGCGTTCACAGGGTTTCCACCTCCTTGGGGTGCGCAATGGCTTCGATGACGACGCTGGAGCCGCCGAAGACCGCCAGGAAAATACCCATCTCGAACAGCAGCGTCGAAGAGACGTGCAGCCCGGCGGGGAGATCGATGTCCAAGCCGGTGTGCGCCAGGAAAGGACGTCCGAAGGCGAGCGGCAGCGCCGCGTTGATCAGTGCCAGCCCGATGCCGACGCCGATCAGCGCGCCGGGTCGAAGGCGATGCAGCCGGCGCTTCGCCTCATAGTAGCCGAACACCACGTACCACAGCGCCACAGCCAAGCCAGAGACGACGCCGGCGGTAAAGCCGTCCCCCGGGGCATCGCCGCCGTAGAGCAGATGCACCAGCGCGATGATGACAGCGAACGGCAGGACGACTGTCGCCGCCATGCGGGTCAGTGGCGTTGAGAAGGAAGCGATCCCGTAGGTATCTTCTTCCGGCACATGGGCATAGGGACCGTCGGTGTGACGCCGCGCACGTCCTTTGCCGGTCAGCAGCTCGCGCGACTGTGGCAGCGTAAGCAGGGTCAGCACTGAAAGCGCCGCGAAACCGAACACCGTGATTTCAAACAGGGTGTCCATCCCGCGAAAGTCGGTTACAACCGAACCGACGACATCCGTGATGCCAATCTGCGACTTGGCGTTGGCGATGTACCAGTCGGAGACATTGGATTCCCGCACCGGGCGGTTGATCACTGCGCCCAGAGCGAACAAACCAACCATCAACCCCATAATCCCCGCGATGGCGATGTCGCGCAGGCGGGAAAGCGGCTTCTGCCGACTTTCGATCCGCGTCGCCCGGTCGCGCAGCGTCAGCGAAATTCGGCTGATCATGACGATGATCAAGATGGTCGAAAGCGTCTCAACGAGAAACTGCACCAGCGCAACATCGGGGGCAGGTTCCAGCAAAAAGACGACGCCCATCGAATACCCCATCACGCCCAGAAATAGTGCCGCCACGAAGCGCCGCTGCGCCCGGATGGCGGCGACCGTCGCCCCGACGGAGACGAACAGCAGGATCAGCTTGAGTACATCGCCGGTGTTACGCAGGGTGAAGTCCACGCTGCGCTGCCCATTGTAGGCGAGGATCGCAGGCAGCATCAGCAGCGCAACCGCGCCAAGGATCACC
Organism: Anaerolineae bacterium; assembly: GCA_013360465.1. Classification (GTDB taxonomy): domain Bacteria; phylum Chloroflexota; class Anaerolineae; order Aggregatilineales; family Phototrophicaceae; genus Flexifilum. The sequence continues at coordinate 196,243 of JABWBO010000004.1, forward strand.
GTCAGATAAACGCGCAGCTTGCCGTTCTGCGTACTCAGCAGGCGATCTCCGATCCAGCTCGCCCCGGCGACCGCACGCTCATAGACTCCCGCGCCGCTGGGCAGCGCCGGCGGGCGGATCGCCAGCCAGGACCGGCGAAGGGCGAAGACTGCCGCGCCTGCGACGACGGCGATGATGCTGACGATCAGCGGCGGGGTGATCCCATGAAACAGATGCAGTACAAAAGCCTTCGGAACAGCCGGCGTGATGATGGGCACGATCAGCGGTTCAAGGAGCAACCCAAGCGCCAGCGTGCCCACCGTCAGGAGCGCCGGACCGATGAGCATTGCCGCTCCCGGAGGATGCCCATGCGCGTGGCTGTCGCGCGGCGCGCCCAAAAACACGTCGAAGATCAGGATCAACGCCGCCGTCACCGTCAGCGCGGCGCTGACGCCGACGATCACCAAGGGCAGGCTGGCGACCTCGTAGCTGCCGATCACGGCGTCGAGCAGCACTTCCTTGCCGACGAAACCGAAGAGAGGCGGGATGCCCGCCATCGACAGCGCCGAAACGACAGCGACCGCCGTCCAGCCCGGAAGCGTCTTCGCCAGCCCACCCAGGCGGTCGATGATGCGCGTGCCTGTCGCATGATCGACCGCCCCGGCGGTCAGGAAGAGCGCCGCTTTGTACAGCCCGTGCGCCAGGATTCCGACGAACGCCGCTTTCAGCCCCGCCGAGTCTGGCAGCCCAAGCAGCGCCACCAGCGCGCCGAGCTGGCTCACCGTCGAGTACGCCAGCAGTCCCTTGAGATCGCGTTTGCCCAGGGCGATCACCGCGCCCACGAGCATCGTCGTCAAGCCAATACCGAGGAGCGCCGAAGTCCATAACTCGGTGCTGCCCAGCGCCGGATAGAGCCTCGCCAGCAGATAGATGCCGGCTTTGACCATCGTCGCCGAGTGCAGGTAGGCAGATGCCGGCGAGGGCGCAGCCATCGCGCCCGGAAGCCAGAACTGGAACGGGAACTGAGCGCTCTTGGTGAAGCACCCGACGAAGATCAGGATCGCCAGGGCGGTATAGTGCGGGTGATCGCGCAGTGCGGTATTGCCAAGGATACCGCTCATCTCGAAGGTCCCCGCCGCCGTGCCGAGCAGCGCCAGCCCGACCAACAGCGCCAGCCCGCCGCCCCCGGTGATGACGAGCGCCTGCATCGCCCCCGTCCGCGCCGCAGCTTCTTTATCGCCTTTAAAGCCAATCAGCAGATAAGAGGTGATGCTGGTCAGCTCCCAGGCGATGAACAGCGTGATCAGATTGCCGGAAAGTACCAGCCACAGCATCGCTCCCATGAAGGCGAACAGCAGCGCGGTGAAGCGGTTGGCTTCGGCTTCGGACTCGAAGTAGCTGCTGGTGTACAGCGCCACCACCCCCCCTACCCCGGTGATGAGCAGCCCAAACAGCAGCGCCAAGCCATCGAGGTAGAGCGTCAGCCTCAGACCGAGCGCACTCACCCATTCATAAGAAGTCTCGACCGCGCCCTGCTGCGTGACGATGGGCAGGTATCCCAGGAGCCACCCGAACAGCCCAGCAGATGCGCCAGCCGTCAGCAGTGTGTGCCACCTGCGAGGAAGCCGGCTTCCTACCGCGCTCAGGAGAAGCGCTATGCCAAACGGTGCGGAAGCGGCAAGTACGAATTCCATCGCGCTCCAGTCCCAGATCACGCAGGGTGATCCTTACGTTAGCCAACGAGAGTTCGGCGGATTATACAGAAAAACACCCGCCCTGCCGACACAAATCGACAGAGTGGATTGTTGTGGTTCTCACCAAAACCGGCAGTGATCCCTGCCGCACGGGGACGTAGAAGCCAGGCTGGTGGCGGCGCTGCGGGAAATGCTTCTAAGGCTATTCCAAGAAGATAATCGAGCAGTTGTAGGGCGGAGCTGTGTCTACGCCCGCCGTTCACGGGCGAACACGTGGATTCGCCCCTGCAACCGCTGGCGCGTCTTTTGTCTGGAACAGCCTAAGCCGCCGAGGCTCGGCAGAAGAGTCTTACGCCAGAGTCGCGCTGATCGTCATCGGCACGGCGGCAAGCGCCCGCGAGACAATGCAGCCGTCCTTGGTGGCGGCAGCGGCTTCTGCAAAATTCTCCGCTGTGATACCTTCCACGCTGCCAACCGTCATCAGATCAATACGGCTGATGCTGAACCCCGTTTCGCCCTTTTCCAGGTGAACCTGGGCGGTCGTCTCGATACTGTGGACGGTATGCCCTTCGCGCGAAAGGCGCGCCGCCAGCGCCATCGAGAAGCATCCAGCATGAGCAGCACCGAGCAGCTCTTCCGGGTTGGTGCCGCTGCCGTCCTGGAAGCGCGACAGAAACGAGTACGCTCCTTCATACGCGCCGCTGCCCAGCTTGAGCGCGCCGTTTCCTTCGTTCAGATTGCCTTTCCAGATCGCCTGTGCTGTACGTGCCGGCATGAGTCTTGCTCCTTCAAGTGATCAAGAGGTGACGAGATCGATTTCACTGATAGGTGTCACAGAAAACTACCTCCCATTATACCTGATGCCCTCATCATGCGACCAAGACATTCAGCGAATTCTCAGTTCGACTTTGCACATCAAGCGGCATAGGACAGAGTAGAAACGAGCGTATCAAAAAGCGGTTTGGGGATTTTGAGCATATCGGGTTCTTCCCTCGATGTTCGAAAAGTCGGATAGACCGTCCAGAGAAATTGGCGCACGAGTGCCAAGGCATCGGAAAAGGTTGGT
>JABWBO010000025.1 GCA_013360465.1 Anaerolineae bacterium
CGTCGATCTGGGCTTGGCGGCGCTGGAGGCGCGCGGGGCGCTGGTGCGCGTCTCCGATTCCGCCGAGGGCTTCGTCATCGCGCCGGGCACGGGCGAGGTCGCCCCGGATGCGCCGGAACAGCGCGCCCGCCTGAACGCCGCTCTGGAAGAGATGCGGGCATTTCGCGCGCACCTGCGGCAGACCTCGGCGCTGGAAGCCCTGTTCCGGTGATGAAGGGAAGGCGCATGATCCTGCGGGTCGCCCCTACGGCACGGATGGTGTAGGGGAGAGCCGGCGGCTCTCCCGGTGTTGGCTTTCCCGCCGCCGATCAATCGTCTGCGGGCATCTCGCCGACGTAGCGGGCGCGCGGGCGAATCAGCATGCCGCCGGCGTACTGCTCGATGGCGTGGGCGATCCACCCCACCGAGCGCCCGACCGCGAACATCCCCAGCGACGCGCCGGGCGGGAGATCGAGCAACCGCGCCAGCGCCGCCAGCGCCAGATCGATATTCGGGGCGATCTCTTTCACCTCCCTCATGACCGCCGTCAGCGCATCCAGGCGCGCCAGGACCGGCGCACCCGGCGCTGCTTCGCGCATCATGGCGATCAGGGCGACGGCGCGCGGATCGCCTGCCGGGTACAGTCGATGACCGAAGCCGGGGATGCGCTCGCCGCGCCGCAGCCGGTCCGCCGCCGCCCGCGCCAGATCGCCCGGCGTATTCAGAAATGCCTCGGTCAGCTCGGTGTTGCCGCCGTGTTTGAAACCGGTCAGCGCCGCCAAGCCCGCCGCCACGATGGCGTAGGGGTTGGCGTCCGTGCTGGCGGCAACTCGCGCGGCAAACGACGAGGCGTTGAGTTCGTGATCGGCGCACAGGATGAGCGCGGCGTTGATCAGCGGCGCGGCGTCCGGGCGGTCCCAGCCCGCTGCGATCTGCCCGGCGATCCCGGCTTCTGCTGGTCCTCTTCCTTCACCGCCGGTCAGCGCCGCCGCCAGCAGGCGCACGATTCGTCCCCCGGTCCGCGCCACCGCCGGCGCGCTCAGGTCATATGCCGCCAGATCATCCGCGCCGGCGAACGCCAGCGCCACCGCCATGCGCGCCGGCGTCGGCAAATGTGCTGTTGGCAAATGGGGTGCCGGTAGATCGCGCGCGGCGGACAGTCCCTCCAGCCGCTCAGGCGAACGCGCCGCGTCGAACAGCGCGCCCGCCTGCGCCCGGTCGCCGGTCCAGAGCAGCGCCGCCGTCTGTTCAAACGACGCCTCGCGCGCCAGGGCTGCCGCATCCCATCCGCAATAATACAGACGGTGATCGCGGATCAGCGTCAGGGCCGAGTCCAGCATCGGCGATCCCCAGTGCAGGGCATCCTGCGCCGCCTTCGCCGGGTCACGGCGATACGTCTTGCGCGCCGCCAGCGCCTCCACATCCTCAGCATGATAGCGCCGTTCGCGCGTCGATTCGTCGCCCACTTCCGAGCGAATCTGCCCCCGGCTCACATAGGCATAGAGCGTTGCCCGGCTGACGCCCAGACGTTCCGCCGCCTCTCCCGCCGTCAGGTATTGTCGTCGCGCCATGATCTATTGATTTCTCCATCAAGATTGACAGTATTGATCACCTATTTTACGCTGATGTCAGATCGGGGTCAACATTTCGAGGCTGCACATGTCCATCATGCCTGAGCCGGCACAGCCGGAGTACTTTGAGGATCACTTCCCGCGCGACTCGTTTCCGCGCTACGTCTGGGCGGAAAACCGCCCGGAGGACCTGCCCGCCGACGCCTGGACGACCGAGACGACGCACCGCGACGGTCAGCAGGGCGGGCTGCCGCTGACCACCGAGCAGAGTCTCACCATCTACGACATCCTGTGCCGCTTCACCGGCGGCTCGCGCGCCATCCGCCAGGCGGAATTCTTCGTCTACCGCCCTTCCGACCGCGCAGCGCTGGACGGCGCGCTGGACCGCTGGCGATCCGGCGCGCCTATCGAACCCACCACCTGGATTCGCGCCTCCGCCAAAGATGTGGCGCTGATCCGTTCGCTTGGCGTGCGCGAGACGGGGATGCTGGCATCGGCTTCCGACTATCATACCTTCCACAAGTTCAAGCCGGGCGGGCGCAATCAGGCTGCCGAGACCTACCTCGAAGCCGTCCGCCTGACGCTGGAAGCGGGCATCCGTCCGCGCCTGCACCTGGAAGATGCCACCCGCGCCCCGCTCGACTTCATGCTGCCCTTCGTCGAAGCGGTGATGCAGATCGCCCAGCCCTACGGCGAGGCACAGCGCCCGAAGTTCCGCATCTGCGACACGATGGGTTTGGGGCTGCCCTACGACGACGTGGCGCTGCCGCGCAGCATCCCGCGCATGGTCCAGGCGGTGCGGGCGCTGGGCGTCGCGCCGGAAGCCCTGGAATTCCACCCGCACAACGACACCGCGCTGGTGGTCGCCAACTGCCTGGCGGCGGTGCGCGCAGGCTGCGCGGCGATCAACGGCACGATGCTCGGCAAGGGGGAACGCACCGGCAACGCCCCGCTGGAAGCGGTGCTGCTGCATCTGATCGGCATGGGCTGCTTCGAGGCGGAACCACCGGATTTCCGGGCGCTCAACGATCTGGTCAATCTGTACGCCGCGATGAATGAGTCGATTCCGCCCAAGTACCCGCTGTATGGGCGCGACGCGCACCGCACACGCGCCGGCGTCCATGCCGACGGCTTGAACAAGTTCTGGTGGATGTACGCGCCGTTTGACGTGCCTCGGCTGCTGGGACGCCCGCTGGAAGTTTCGCTGACCAAAGACTCCGGCGTCGCCGGGCTGATCTTCATCATCCGCCAGCGCACCGGTCTCGCCCTGACGAAGGATGATCCTGCCGTGCAGGCGGTTCACGAGTGGATGCTGGCGGAGTTCGACGGCGGGCGGATCACGAGCATCGAATGGGAAGAGATCGCGCCGCGTCTGCCCGCGATCCAGTATTCGCATGTCAAAAGGAGTCGCTAACGCCCCGACTCAGTCCATCTATTTGCATCGGGATCGTAAATCCAGGTTTCTGAGTCGAATTGCTGGCGGCTGGCTCCGCCACCGAACAGGACAATTCGATCCGCTGAGGGAACATACGCCATCCGATGCCAACCACGTTCGCTGGGAGATGCGGCGGGATGCAGCTCGCTCCAGGTATTGGCAGCGAAGTCATACGCCCAGGTATCGCCGAGAGGGTCCTCCCTGCCTCTGGACTCGTATATCCCGCCGAACAGGACGACCTGTCTCAGGTTGTCGTTGTAGACCATATCCGCGTATCCACGCGGCGAAGGGGCTTCAACGGGTTCCATCGCCGTCCAGGAGTCGGTATTGTAATCATAAGCCCAGGTGTCGTTAACCACCACGAACCCATCAGGGTTATCTGCTGCAATAACGCTGCCAAACAGGATAACGCGATCCGCCTGGACATCATAAGCCACTGCCGCATAGTTCCGTCCCGGCGGGCTGACTGCCGGGTTCATTTGCGTCCAGGTGTTGCTGTCAAAATCATATGCCCAGGTCTCGTTGGGAAATAGCCAATGATTAGGCGGACGGGAATTGACGACATCTAACCCGCTGAAGAGAATCATACGGTCAGACTCCGAATCATAAGCCAGCGCACTGCCTAAGAGCGCCGGGGGTTCCGTTTCCGGTTCCATATTGGTCCAGGCATCGGTGTTGTAATCATAAGCCCAGGTCTCTCTGAAGAGGATGGCGGGCCAATCCCCGCCCAGGAACATGATCACGCGATCCGACTGGGCATCATAAGCCAGCAGCCCGTGATTCGAAGGCGCTTGAGCGGGACTCATCAGTGTCCAGGTGTTCGTATGGATGTCGTAGGACCAGGTGTCCGTGTGGGTGTCAAAACTCCTGTCCGATGTCATTGTGAGACCGCCAGAGACGATGACCCGATCTGATTCAAGATCGTAGGTCATATGATGGTATCCACGCGGAGAGGGTGTGGGTGCGGGCAGCGTATTCTGCCGTGATCGCACCGTCGAAAGTGGCACTAAAACAAGCGCTGCGTTCAGGAAGACAAGAAACATACGTCTTAACATGCGGTTTTGCCTCTTTCACAAACGCAAAAACCGAACAACCTTACCTTTGCGGATCAGCCTTCAGCTGCGCGAATAGAAGCAGTCCTAATATATATATCACGATTTTAACCACATCTGCTTGACGAGCGAGCGCCTGCCGAGCGAATACCTTGGCTCGCTCACACGGATGACGCCGTCTCTATTTCAGTCCTTGATGTGCCGTTCAAGGCGAGGCGAAGCAGGTCCAGGGCTTGCAGGGTGAGCAGGTTGCGCAGCGTGCCGCCATAGCGCCGCTCGCCGCCGTCGAAGTCGCAGAAGCGCCCCGGCTGCGTGTGCAGATGTGACCCGTCGCTGGCGATTCCGCTGTCCGGCAGAGGACGCGCCGCCCGCAGGTGGATCAGCCCGTTGCCGTCCAGCGGCTCGCCCGTGTAGCCGAATTCCGTCTGCGGGCTGCCGCGATTGGTCGGCACGGTACCGGTTCCGCTTGCGAGAGCGCCGAAGCGCCCCCGAATTTGTGGACACGCTCCAATTCTATTGACTATAATCGTCAGCCACAAAACACCCTACAACAATGTCGAGGACTGCATGAGCGATAATGCGTCTTCATCGAACAGATCCGCTTCGTTGAACGATGCCGCGACCGTCGAAATCGCATCACCGACCTGGCTCTGGCTCGGACGGGCGCTTTATGGCGCACTCCTGATAGCTTCGGTGATCTTCATTGGCCAGATGACATTTGCCGCCCTCACGTACCACCAGGCGCTCGCCGCAGAGGAACTTGCCGACAGCGGATGGGCGGACCTCTACGTCTGGGGGCAGGTCCTGGTGCGTCTGGTGGTTCATGTCTTCTTCCTGTTCATCGGCGTCTTGATCTTCTGGCGCAGATCGCATGACCGCTTCGCTCTGTTGGTATCCCTGGCGCTGATCACGTTTGGCGCCGGGGGCCCGGCGTTCTACCTCGCCATCCCCAATCTGACGACATTTCTCGCTGAGAATGGACTCACCTGGGGCTACTATCTGCTCTCTCCGCTGGGCTGGTCGCTGTTCGCCTTCACAGCGATCACCTTTCCCGATGGACGCATCGTTCCGCGCTGGATGCGCTACGTCAGCGTGATTGTGCTGCTGGAAGTTCTCGCGTGGGCAATGCCGTCGGATTCGCCGCTTTACCCCTTCAGTTGGTCGCCTTGGGTTATCGCAGTCGTCACCGTCCCGGTCTGGTTGGTGCTTTCCTACGGCTATTATTATCGCTTTCGCTACATTTCGACCCCCACGCAGCGCCAGCAGATCAAGTGGTTCATGGTTCTGTTCGTCGCCTACATGGTGATGTACATGAGCGCGTTCATCATTCGCGCGCTTTTCCCCGAAACTTTTCCGCTCGGCGGCGTGTATTATCACGCAGTTTTTCTGATCGGCAGCGCCAGCGCAGTGGTAATACCCATTGGTCTGCTCATCTCCATCATGCGCTACCGCCTGTGGGACATCGATCTGGTCATCAACCGGTCGCTGGTCTACGGTACTGCGGGTACGGTCGCGCTGCTTGCCTTCGCCATCCTGCTCGTCGGTCTGCAGTCGCTGACTGGGCAGTCGCAGCCCGTCCTCGTGGTGCTGATTTCGGCACTGATCTCAGTCGCCCTGTTCATGCCGCTGCGCAACCGGTCTCAGCATCTGATTGATCGCAATCTCTACCGGCTGCGCTACGATTTGAACGAGTTGGATCGCATCCGGCGCGGCGTGGTCATCAAGAATCCCGGCACCCTGTCCGGTCGCAAGCTCGGGACTTACGTCGTGCAGGACCTGATTGGCAAGGGCGGCATGGGAGAGGTGTATCGCGCGGAGGGCAACGGAGAAATCGTCGCAATCAAAACGCTGCTGAGCGAAGCCACCCCCAACGATGAGATGCTGCAGCGCTTCCAGCGCGAAGCCCAGACCGGCATGTCTCTCCACCATTCCAACATCGCTCGCGTGCGAGCCATCGACAGCCAGGACGGATTGATCTACATGGTCATGGATTACCTCGACGGACAGGATCTGGGTCACTTCCTCAAGTCGAAGGGCAGTTTGTCAGCCGACAAGGTCGTCGAGATCGTCACCAAACTGGGCGAGGCGCTGACCGCCGTGCATGACGCGGGTCTGGTTCATCGGGACATCAAGCCCTCGAATGTCATGCTGGTCTCCGAAGGCGAGCACGAGACCGGACGGGTGGTCCTCATGGATTTTGGCGTCACCAAGATCCAGGGCGCGAAGACACTGACCAGAGCCGAGACCGTCGGCACGATTGAGTACATGGCGCCGGAGCAGATCGTCAACGCCCGCGAAGTCGACCACCGCGCCGACATCTATTCGGTGGGCATCATGATGTACGAAATGGTCATCGGCGAGCGTCCCTTCACCGGAAACGTTGGGCAGGTGGTCTTCGCGCAGATTCAGCAGCCCTCCCCTGATCCGCGGAAGGCGAACAAGGACGTGCCGCGTCCATTGGCAAAGGCGATCATGAAGGCGTTGGAAAAGAACCCGGATGATCGCTTCCGGTCGATGGCTGAACTGGTTCACGCCCTGCGAAACGAGCCTGAAAAGGACGTACTGGAGGGAATGGCGGATCTCCTGATTATGCGTACCCCCAGCAACCTTCGCCCGGCGGGCGGGACCAGCGCCATCTAGAGCGTGCCTGCAAACCCGGTTTTCACACAACCTCACCCCCTGCCCCTCTCCAATTGGAGAGGGGCGGTTGAGCGCAGCGAAACGGGGTGAGGTGAGCAGTTTGCAGACAGACCCTAGCATCCACTGAAGTGCGCCGATAACTTGAGCCACGCGCTAGCCGACCAGCTTCTCCATCTGAAACTGGTTGACGGCGGACCGGGTCATGCCGCTGCGCTCGAAGATCGGACCGTACTCCTCCGGGCAGATCGCCGGGACGCGCCACGCCTTGCCGGGATGCGCGGTGATCAGCGCACCGACCAACCGGGTCGCTGTGCCCTGGCGCTGACTTTCCGGCGGGACCGCCAGACCGCTGATCGTGATCGTCTCCGCCGACGGGCTGCTGATCACCGCATAGGCGCTGCCCAGGCGGTAGGCGGCGGACGGCGGACCGGCGGTGATCACCGTCTCGCCGCTGCACTGCCAGGGCAAATTGGGCGATCCCCAGGCGGTGATCTTGCGGGCGGCTTCGGCGACATCGACGCTGACAAGCGCCGCCGGTTCGCCGGTCAGGCTGCTGCCAGTCCACCCCAGCAGGCGGCGCATCCGGCGGTATCCGTAAGACTCGTAGAGGTGTACGGCGCGCGGGTTCTGCTCGATCACCTCCAGCGTCATCGTCCGGTCGCCGCTGTCGCGCGCCTCCCGCTCGATCTCGCCAAGCAGCCAGCGCCCCACCCCTTGACTCTGCGCCGCCTGGGTGATCCCCATCAGCCCCACGCGGATCGACGCCCCGCGCCGCGCCAGCAGCGCAATTCCCGCAGGCTCGTCGTCGCGCAGGACGACCAGGCTGCGAACGAGGCCGATCCCGTTCTGGGTCAGGAAGCCCGCCAGCAAGCGCGGGGCGAAATTCACCTCGCCGCCGACGTAGCCTACGAAGGATCGGTTGATCACGCCGCACAGGACCTCAAGCGGATATTCGACGGCGCTCTTCACGGTCAGAGTCACGATGTTTTTCCTTAGCTCGATAGGGCAAGGCGCAGCAGGTCCAGGGCTTGCAGGGTGAGCAGGTTGCGCAGCGTGCCGCCATAGCGCCGCTCGCCGCCGTCGAAGTCGCAGAAGCGCCCCGGCTGCGTGCGCAGATGTGACCCGTCACTGGCGATTCCGCTGTCCGGCAGGGGGCGCGCCGCCGCCCACAGATGGATCAGCGGCGTGCCCCGTTCGCCCGCCAGATCGACCAGCGTCTCGTTGAACGCCAGCGAGGAGTCGTAGGCGTCGCGCCCTGGCAGCACGACGAATGTGGTCAGCACCGGGATGACGCCGCGCGCCAGCGTCTCATCGAGAATTCGGTTGATGTTCTCGCGATACGCCGTCTGCGACATGGCGATCACATCCCTGCCGCCCAGCATCAGGATGACGGCGGCGGGGCGCGTCGTGCGCAGCTCGCAGGTCAGCGGCGTCTCGCCCGATTCGCAGCGGGCGTCCGTCGCCCAAAGCGGGTCGAGCGCGGCGGCGCTGTTGAACCCCATCTGCACGGCGGCGCTCTGATGCGTGAACGCCGACTCGCCGCCGCTCAGGGGAGGGGTATTGAAGTAATCGACGGTCTGCTGCAAATAGCCGTAGCTGCCCCAGGCGCAGTAGTTCTCCAGGATCAGCGGGCGCAGAAAATCGCCGCTCAGGCTGTTGCTGTCGCCGACCGTCGTGAAGCCGCGCGGGTTGTTGCCCAGCGCCCGCCCCCGCTCGATGATCGCCCGGACCTGCGGCGTGTCGAACTGCCACAGCAGCGGCACGCCGAACAGCGCCAGTTCCGCCGCGTCCAGCGGCGGCAGGGCTGCCGCCTCGACCGGCTGGGCGGTCGGCGCGGCGGCGACGATGAAAGGCGTAGGCGACGGGAAGACGAAGGGCAGCGGCGCGAGCGTTGGCGAGAGCGCGGTCGCGGAGATCGGGCGCAGGGCGCGGGTCGGAAGCGCGGCGACCACAGCATCCGGCATCAGCGGCGGCGCGCCTTCCAGTCCGCGCGAAAGCGTCGTTAGGGGTGTGGGTTCCGGCGATGACGGCTCAGCGCTCGCCGGCACAATCGACGGATTAGCGCCATATGGAGTGGGCAGCAGGATCGGCTGGATCGGCGTTGAAGCGGAGGGTGAAGGGTATGCCGGGAGCGGCATCGTCGTGAAGGGTGCGGCGGTCGGCAGATGCGCCGGCGTGGGCAGCGGCGCAACCCCCGCCGCTGCGCACCCGCTCAGGATCAGCAGCGCCAGGAGCCAGAACCGGTTCATGCGTCGTCCATGAGTTCCCACAGGGCAGCCAGCATTTGCAGCGTCGTCAGGTTGCGCGCCACATGCCCATAATACAGGTTGCCGGCGCGAAAATCGACCGATCCGGCGAAGCCTCTAGGCGGCGCGTTGGGATGCACCCCGTCCTCATCCAGACCATACCCCGGCAGCAGCCACAGCGCGGCATAGGTCTCCATCAGGGGCAGGTGATATTCCGCCGCCAGCCCACGCACGATCTGGTTGAAGGCGTCCACCCGCTCTTCGAAGCCGACGCGCAGCGGGATGGTACTGAGTACCGGCACGATGCCGCGCGCCGTCGTCAGGTCGATGATCCGGCGCATGTTGTGGGCATATTCGCCGGGGTCCAGCACACCGACATCGTTGGAGCCGAGCAGGATCAGCGCCAGCGCCGGCTGCATGAGGCGGTACTCGCACAGCAGCGGCGGCTCGTCTTCCCGGCAGGTTTCGGAGTCGGCATAGGACGCGGTCAGCACCGAGTACGAAGTCCAGCCGACGCCCGCTGCCAGCGAGCGCCGGGCGAACGAGTCGCCGCTGAAGCCGGCGAGGGCGCTTTCCAGGTAGCCGTAATCGGCGAGGCGGGCGAATCCTTCGGCGACCGGTTTCAGGTAGTGATCGGCGACGGTCAGGCTGTCACCCACCTTGGCGAAGGCGTCGCTGCGCCGTCCGAGCGTCCGACCGAGCGCCAGCAGCGCCTCGACCCGCTCGATCACCGTCGGTTCCAGGCGCACCCGTCCATCGAGCAGGACTGCGGCATCTTCGCGGATGAAGGTCGTCAGTTCGCGGTAGACCCACCCTACAGCACCGCGATCCGTCATGACGTACAGCCAGCCGCCGCCGGGCGACAGGCGCATCACCGTGAGCGAAGTTCCGCCCGGCAGCGTTTCGAGGATGCTCGCCTCCAGAGATGGCGCGGCGCGCAGGTTGACGCGCCCGACTTCAGGGTTGATCATGGCGTCCTGTGCGCGCAAGAGTCGTCCTCCAGGTGCGGTCAGGAGAAACGCCGTCAGCAGCAGCCAGCGGAGAAATCGCACGCCCCGTCCTTGCGCTAGTCCGCCCCTTCGGCGTCGCGTTCTTGCAGCCACTTCGCCCGGTTCGCCGAACGGGCGATCTTGCCGCTGGAAGTCTTGATCAGCCAGCGATCATCGACCAGTTTGACGTAGCTGACGGTCACGCCGGCGCGCGCTGCCACTGTCCGGCGGATGTCGGCATTGATGGCGCGCAGCCCTTCGTCATCGGGCGCGCCGATCACCTCGGCGATGACGACGACCAGCTCGGTCCCTTCACGCTCGTCGAACACCCCGAACGCCACCGCCCGACCGGGGTAGACGCCGCCCACCTGATTGACGATGGCTTCCAGGTCGGCAGGGAAGATGTTCTTGCCGCCGTTGATGATCAGGTCTTTCTTGCGCCCGCTGACGTAGACCTCGCCGTCCGCCAGATAGCCCAGGTCGCCGGACAGGAACCAGCCGTCAGCGCCCAGGGGGTGAAGGTCCGGGCGCTTGTAATATTCGCTCAGCAGACAGTCGCTGCGCACGGCGAACTCGCCGACCTCCCGGTCGCCCAGCACGCGCCCCGACGCCGGATCGACGACGCGGATTTCGGTGTGGCGGATCACACTTCCGCACGACACCTTGGTGACGGCGCGCGGGTGGTCCGGCGGCACGACGACCGCCCGACCCTGCACTTCCAGCAATGCCCGATCCAGCATCTCGACTCGTGGGATCGTCCCCACCGGCGTCTGCGAGACGGCGAAGACGTTCTCCGCCATGCCATAGCCGACGGTCAGCATCTCGCGGCGGCAGCCGATTCCTGCGAAGCGCTCGAAGAACAGGCGGTGACTCTCGTCGGCGACCGGTTCCGACTCGTTGATGAACAGCCGCATCGAGGCGAGCGACAGCCCTTCCAGGTCGCGCTCGCGAATGCGCCGGGCACAGTGGTTGTAGGCGAAGTTCGGCAGCCAGCAGAGCGTCCCCTGGTATTCGGTGATGGCGCGCAGCAGCATCGCCGGGGCTTTGACCCATTCGAACGGCGACATCAGGATCAGCGGGATGCCCTGGATCAGCGGCATGAGGAAGCCGGCGATCAAGCCCATGTCGTGATACAGCGGCAGCCAGCTCACAATCACGTCGGACTCGCTCAGGGCGATGGCTTCGTGGTAGCTCGCCAGGTGGTTGAGTACCGCCCGATGCGACAGCGCCACCCCTTTTTGCAGCCCGGTCGTCCCGCTGGAATGCTGTAAGAAGGCGATGTCATCCGGGGCGGCAGGCACGCCGTCCGACTCCGCCGGCGCTGCCGACTCAACCTGTGCCGTGCTGTAGACGGCGCAGGACACCACTTCGCGCAGCAGCGACGCGAAATCGTCGGTCGTGAAGACGGCTTTGACGCCCTCCCGCGCCGCCAGGTCGCCGACGCTCTGCCGGTAGATCAGCGGATCGAGCTTCTCGGTCAGCGTGGGAAACATCGACGGGATCGCGCCGATCCACAGCGCACCCCAGAAGGCGGCGATGCTCTCCAGCCCGTGCGTGTGGGCGATGACGATCAGGTCGCCGGGTCCGACGCCCTGTGCCCGCAGCGCGGCGGCAGCGCGCTGCATCAGCCGTCGAAACTCGCCGCGCGTGATGACCAGCGGCGGAGACGCCTGACTGATCATGACCAGGGCGACGGCGGCGGAATCGGCAGAGGTCAGGACGGCGGAGTCCAGCAGCATATGATAGCGGTCCCGGGTTTCCAGGCTGAGCATGTGACGGTTCGGCGCGGCTAGAGATCGCGCAGGACCCGCGCGACCATCAGGTCGAGCGTATCCATCTTGGCGACGGTCAGATCGGGATCAGGGATGTAGACGTTGAAGGTCTTCTCGACGTAGACGCCCAGTTCCGCCAGCGCAAACGAGTCCATCAAACCGCCGGAGATGATTCCTTCGTCGTCCTTCAGCGGATACTTGGCGTCGCGAATCAGTTCGCGGGTGATGTAGGCGCGCAGCTTCTCGCGAATATCATGTTCAGTCATGCGTCGAATTCCTCGCCGGGTGTGTGCGGATCAGTCTCGCTCGTCCTTGGGCAGGCGGTAGCCAAGGCGGCGCAGCAGATTCTCGTCGCTGCGCCAGTCCTTCAGGACTTTCACATGCAGTTCCAGAAAGACCTTGACCTCAAGCAGCTGTTCCAGCTCTTCGCGCGCCGCCGCGCCGATCTCCTTGATTTTCGCGCCGTTCTTGCCGATCAGGATGCCCTTCTGCCCCTCCCGCTCGACATAGACGATGGCGCTGATGTAGTGCAGCGTTTCGCTGCGCTCTTTGTAGCTTTCGATTTCAACGGCGACCGAATACGGCAGTTCATCGTCGGTCGTACCGATGATCTTCTCGCGGATGACCTCCGATGCCATGAAGCGCAGGTTCAGATCGCTCACCTGATCCACCGGATAGTAGCGGGGACCGAGCGGCATCAGGCTGTACAGCAGCGTCATCAGGTCGGCGACGTTTTCGCCGGTCAGCGCGCTGACCAACAGGGCATGGTCTGGCTGCATCAGCGCGCGGTAGGCGGCGATTCGCTCCTCGCGCTGTTCCGGCTTGATCAGGTCCGCCTTGTTGATCAGCAGAACGACAGGCGTCGCGCCGCGCAGCCGCATCACCGTTTCAGCGAGATACTGGTCACGGCGCGACGGCGGTTCAGACCCGTCGATCAGCACCAGGATGGCATCTGCCTCGCGAAATGCCGTCTCTGCCACCTGGATCATGTATTCCCCCAGCCGGTGCTGCGGCGCGTGCAGCCCCGGCGTGTCGATCAGCAGAATCTGCCCGCGTTCGTCGGTCAGAATGCCGAGCTGCCGGCGGCGCGTGGTCTGCGGTTTGGGGCTGACGATGGCGATCTTCTGCGCCAGCAGCCGGTTGATCAGGGTCGATTTGCCCACGTTGGGCGCGCCCACCACCGCCACCACGCCGGAACGGTGATCGGGCGGAAGGTCGTCGGAGAAAATGTCGTCAAGCTGAGGATTCATCGGCTGTCCTGCATCAAATTCTGGCGTAAACGCGGCGTAATCGGCGCATCGTCAGGCGCGATCAAACGAGTTGGAGCGGCAACCGGCGTGCGGCTGAGGGCATCGGCATAGACCAACACCTGCGGCGGCAGCGCCAGATCGAGCAGCTTGACGGTCAGCATGTCCTCGCGTCCATCCTCGCGCCAGCCGAACACTTCGGCGCGCGGATAGCGGTTGCTGCTCCGGATGATGAACTCCCAGGCGTCTTCGCCGGTCAGCATCGTGCCATAATCGATGACAACCAGCCCAGGCACGATAGACAAGTGCGGTTTGCCCAGCAGGCGCAGCCCATAGCGGACGACGAACGCGCCGCTCGCCAGGATAGTGCAGTCCGGCGGCGGCGCAGCGGCAAGCGCCTGGGTTCCTTCGGTGATCACCACATAACCGGCGAAGCTGTCGCCGATCGGCTGGCGTTCAGGGATAGTCGGGCGCGCCATAACGACTCATCAGCAGCCCATCCCGCTCCAAAGCGCGACAGGTCTGCTGGTTCGGGTTGTCCTCAGTGGGCGTGTCCGCCGGCGGCGGGCAGCGCGGCTTTTCCTTCGCCCGACGGCAGGCTTTGCTGCATCCCTTCGGGCAGCAGCAGGTCTTCACCGTGCGCCTCATGCGCACCGTGCCCATGCCCGCTGTCTTTCGGCTCATTGATGTCGTCGAAATGTTCGAACGGGCGCACGACGGCAGCCCAGGTCACGATGCCGACGATCAGCAGCAGCAGCCCGGCGACGAACAGATAGCCGACCGCGCCCCCTTCGACAGCGGCGTTGTTGACCACGCCCAACGCCAGGGCGATGATGATCAGAACGAGTCCGCCGCCTGCCGTAAGGGCAAGCCCGAAGGCGACAGGCTGTCGGCTGGGGTGTCCATGACTATCCACGAGTTGCGCTCCTCGACATACAGCATCGGCTCGACGTTCGAATTGGCTCAATTGTGCCGCCGTACGGAGCTTACGTCAACCTCACGCCTGCGATTCTGGCAGCGCGGCGCTGGATCAGTCTATACTGTGACGCTCATTCAGGGTGATAGACAAGGTGGAGTGCAGGCGTGGGCATACGGATTCTGCTGATCCGGCACGGTCAGACCGACTGGAATATCGAAGGACGCTGGCAGGGGATGGAGGATGTGCCGCTCAACGACGTGGGACTCGCCCAGGCTCAGGCGCTCGCCGAGTACCTGGTGCAGAACCCCATCAGCGCTATCTTCAGCAGCGACCTGCAGCGCGCCGCCGAAACCGCGCGGCTGATCGGCGAGCGGCTGGCGCTGCGCCCGCGCCTCGATCCGCGCCTGCGCGAGCTGAACATCGGCGCGCTTCAGGGTCTCACTTACGCGGAAATGTCCGAGCGCCATCCCGCCGCCGTCCGGCAGATGCGCGACGACTACATGGGGTTCATCTTCCCCGAAGGCGAATCGCGCCGCATGCTGCAAGACCGCGCCTATGACTTCTGGCAGGAGACGACGGCTGCTGAGCCAGGTCCTGAAGTCGCCATCATCACGCACGGTGGATGGATTCGCGTCCTGCTGCTCCATCTTTTCCCCGAAGAGATGAGCGCCGGCGGTCACGCCTTCGGAAACACGTCGATCACCTTCATCGAGCAGGAGGCGGATGGCTGGCGGCTCAGTCAGATCGGTTCCACCGCCCACCTGACCGAAGAAGGACAGATCAACAAAGATTCGCTCTAGCAATTTCCTGTGATGAAATGCACAAATGAATAGGTGATCTGTCACGACATCAATGTCACGACGACGTGCTATAGTTGTCCATGTTCAACCCCATTTGGATAGAACCTAACTCATTGGAGGCAGGCATGGCTATCCCGAACGACATCCGCCCGGTCAGTCCTGAGACGCTTGTTTTTCCTGATGCCGCCCGAAGCGAGCGCTTCAAGCAGTTCGTGCGCGACGCTGTGGCACTCTGCAAGCCAGACGCCGTCGTCTTCTGCGATGGCAGCGAAGAAGAATACCAGGGTCTTTGCGACCTGATGGTCGAAAGCGGCACCTTCATCCGCCTGAACCCGGACAAGCGCCCCAACAGCTTCCTTTCGCGGTCCGACCCGTCGGACGTGGCGCGCGTGGAGAGCCGGACGTTTATTTGCAGCCTCAACAAGGATGACGCCGGTCCGACCAATAACTGGGTGAATCCGAAGGAAATGCACGAGACCCTCAACGGTCTCTTCGACGGCTGCATGCGCGGGCGCACCCTGTACGTCATCCCCTTCTCGATGGGTCCGCTGGGATCGCCCATCGCCTACATCGGCGTTGAAATCACCGACTCGCCCTACGTCGTCGTGAACATGAAGATCATGACCCGCATGGGCGCCAAAGTGCTGGAGGTCCTCGGCACGGGCGATGACTTCGTACCCTGTATGCACTCGGTCGGCATGCCGCTGGAACCCGGTCAGAAGGATGTCCCCTGGCCCTGCGAAAGCGATGTCAGCCGCAAGTACATCGTCCACTTCCCTGAAGAGCGGTCGATCTGGTCTTATGGCAGCGGTTACGGCGGCAATGCCCTGTTGGGCAAGAAGTGCCTGGCGCTGCGCATCGCCTCGGTACTCGGTCGCGATGAGGGCTGGTTGGCGGAACACATGCTGATCCTCGGCGTCGAAGAGCCATCGGGTCGCAAGACCTATGTCGGGGCGGCGTTTCCCAGCGCCTGCGGCAAGACCAATTTCGCCATGCTCATCCCGCCGCAGGAATATCAGGGCTGGAAGGTGACGACGGTCGGCGACGACATCGCCTGGATCAAGCCGGGCAAGGATGGACGCCTTTACGCCATCAATCCTGAGGCGGGCTTCTTCGGCGTCGCGCCCGGCACGTCGTACAAGACCAACCCCAACGCGATGGACTCGCTGAAAGCCAACATCATTTTCACCAACGTCGCCCTGACCGACGATGGCGATGTCTGGTGGGAAGGCATGGACGGTCCTGCGCCGGCGCACGCCATCGACTGGCAGGGCAACGACTGGACTCCGGCGAGCGAAAGGAAGGCAGCGCATCCTAATTCGCGCTTCACCGCTCCCGCCAGCCAGTGCCCCAGCATCGACCCACAATGGGAAAACCCCGAAGGCGTTCCGATCAAAGCGTTCATCTTCGGCGGGCGGCGCGCCACGACGGTGCCGCTGGTCTATCAGGCATTCAACTGGACATTCGGCGTCTACATCGGCGCAACGATGGGTTCGGAAGTCACAGCGGCGGCGCTCGATGCGGCGGCAGGCGTGCGGCGCGACCCGCTGGCGATGCTGCCGTTCATCGGCTATCACATGGCGAGCTACTTCAACCACTGGCTGAACATCGGCAGGCAGATCAGCAATCCGCCGCGCATCTTCAGCGTCAACTGGTTCCGTAAGGATGCCGAGGGTAATTATTTGTGGCCCGGCTTCAGCGAGAACATGCGCGTGCTGCGCTGGATCGTCGAGCGCGCCAACGGGGCGGCGAACGCCGTCGAAGCGCCGATCGGGCGTATGCCCCGCTACAACGATCTGGACTGGAAGGGCATGGAGGACTTCACCGAAGCGCAATTCCAGGAACTCATGGCGGTGAATCGCGACGACTGGACCCGCGAGCTGCTGCTGCACGAGGAGCTGATCATGAAGCTGTACGACCGCATGCCGCACGAGCTGATCGCCATTCGGCGTCTGCTGCTCAGCACACTGTGGCGGTCGCCCTCGCACTGGGATATCGGTTCGCTGAACTCCTAGCCGCCGCGTGGTCACAGACAGTCGGCTTTGCGGCGCAATCCCCTCTTGCAGTACGCTGTGAGAGGGGGTCTTCATGATCAAGGTCAAAACGCCGTCACTTGTCACTATCCAGGCGCAGTGGTTTGCGCTATGTTTTGACCGCAATTCGCTGTTGCATTTGTTTCTTGGTTTACGGAGTGAATATCATGGCTCGAAGCAAAGTCACCATCGTGGGCGCCGGCAACGTCGGCGCGACATGCGCCCACTGGATCGCCAGCCGCGAGATCGCCGATGTCGTCCTGGTGGACATCGCCGGCGACCCGCCCGGCAATTTCGCCAAGGGTAAAGCGCTTGATCTGTTCGAAGCCGCGCCGGTCATGAAGTTTGACCTGAACATCAGCGGCGGCAGCGACTACGCCATGACCGCTGGATCGGACGTCGTTGTGGTCACGGCGGGCGTCCCGCGCAAGAAGAAACCGGATGGCACGTTCCCCAGCCGCGACGAGCTGGTCGCGACGAATCAGGCGATTGTCGGCGCGGTGGTCCGCGAAGCCGCCCGGTATTCGCCGGATGCAGTGATGATCATCGTCTCCAACCCGCTCGACGCCATGTGCCATGTGGCGCTGCACGAGAGCGGATTCCCGGCAAACCGGGTCATCGGGCAGGCGGGTTCGCTCGACACCGCGCGCTATAAGGCATTCCTGGCGATGGAACTGGGCGTCAGCGTCCGCGACATTCACGGCATCGTACTCGGCGGGCACGGTGACGAGATGGTCCCCCTGCCCCGCCATACCAGCGTCGCCGGCATCCCGGTGCGCGAACTGATCGCCGAAGACAAGCTCCAGCAGATCATCGCGCGCACCCGCAAGGGCGGCGGCGAAATCGTCGGACTGGTCGGCGTGAGCGCCTGGTATGCTCCGGCAGCCGGCACGGTCGAGATGGTCGAGGCGATTGTGCGCGATCAGAAACGGGTCATCCCCAGCGCCGTGCTGACCAGCGGCGAGTATGGCTACAGCGGGCTGTACCTCGGTCTGCCGGCGGTACTCGGAGCAGGCGGAGTCGAGCGCATCATCGAGATGCAGCTCAACGACGAAGAGAAGGACATGCTGGAGATCAGCGCCAACGCCGTGCGGTCGGTCGTCGGCGTACTGGGCTACAACTAAGACGAAGGGATGAAGGGTGAGGGATGAGTGAAGAGGAGGAGCTTCCTGCTCTTCTCATCCCTCATTCCCCATCCGTCATCCCCCATCCCTCACCCCTCATCCCCCATTCTTCATCCCTCATTCCTCACTGTGCAGGAACCGCGCGTCCTGTATAATGAACACGTTCCAGATCGCACGCCGACTCCGTGCCTTGACCTTTCGAGTGCGCATACCATGTGGCAGTCCTCCCGATGAAACGACTCTGTGCCGCTTTTGCCGTGACGCTGATCCTCCTGGCGTTTGCCGGCTCCGCCCTGATGCAGGACCCCGCTTCGCCGTCTCTGACCAGCGCCTTTCAGGACATCAATGTCCGCCAGGGTCCGGGAACCACCTACCCGACGCAAGCCCGCCTACGCACCGGCGTCCCGGTGCAGATCATCGAACGTAACAGCGTTGGCACGTGGGTGCATGTGCAGCAGACGCTCGAAGATGGCACGATTTTCATGGACGGCTGGGTGGTGAGCGGCTTCCTCAACCTCAGCGTAGAACTGCGCTTCAGCCAGGTCCCGGTCAGCACACTTGCCGACGCCCTGCCAGAAAACGCCGAGTCGCCTGCGCTGCGAGCGCTCTACAGCGCGCCGATCATCTCGCCGGTCAGCGAGGCGATGCGCGTCGTCTACCAGCGCGGGCTGGAAATGCGCAACTACTCCCATGTCGTCACCAAGATCGGCGACAGCGTGAGCGCCGACCCGCTCTACCTGACGCTGATGAGCCGCCCAGGAGCAGCGCTTGGTCCCTATGACTACCTGCAGGACTCGCTGGACTATTTCGGCGCATCCACCCAGGTCGAGAGCGTGGCGGCGCGCATCGGCTTGAACACCTACGCCCTTTTCGACGCCGGTTGGGCGAGTCCCGATACCTGCCAGCAAGGCGAGACCCCGCTGGAGTGCGAGCTGCGGCGCAAACAGCCCAGCGTGGCGCTGATCATGTTCGGCGGCAATGATGTGAAACACATCAACGAGGTTGCCTACGATCAGCAGATGCGCCGCCTGGTCGAAGAGACGCTGGCGAAAGGCGTCATCCCGGTGCTGAGTACGTTCAGCGCCAACCCCAACGATCCAAACTGGTGGAAAGCCGTCGAATTCAACAACAAGGTGATCCAGATCGCGGCAGATTACCAGCTCCCGCTGATCAACCTCTGGCTGGCGTCACGCCCGCTCGACGGGTTCGGTTTGGAGCAGGACGGCATCCACATGAACCATTGGGGGACCGACACGCTGCGCTTCGATAACGGTTTCCCGGCGTTTTCTGGCGCGAACCTGCGCAATCTGCTGGCGCTGCGCATGTTGGACGAAATCCGCCGGACGATCTTTCTTGACCCCACCGCGCAAGGATAAGGCACACGCCATGCACAAACTCTCTCTGTTGATCTTCCGGCGGATGTGGACGTTCCGCCTCATCGCGGTATCCGCGCTCCTGCTGCTGGCGGCGTGCGGCGGCGGTGCGACCAGCGACCCGGCGGATGTTGTGCTGCGCTTCATGGACGCCAAGGCAAAAGCCCATGCTGACACCATCCGCTCGCTGATTTGCAGCGAGATGGAGTCGGCATGGGAGCAGCAGGCGGCGTCCTTTGGCTCGGTCGAAGCGCGTTTGGAAGGCGCATCCTGTTCGCGCGGCGGCGAGTCGGACGTGGTCGCCTGCGCCGGCAGCATCGTCGCCGTCTACGGCACGGAGACGACCTCCTTCCCGCTGACCTCCTACCGCGTCGTGCAGGAAGACGGAGAGTGGAAGTGGTGCGGCGAAGCCCCCTGATGCGTCGGCTGATCGCGGTCGTTTTCGCGCGCGAGAACCGCATCGCCTTTGGTCTGTGCCTGCTGATCATCGCCCTCCTGGTCCTGACGACGGACAGCGCCCCGACGTGGATCTATCAAGGCTTCTGACTCAGCGCCTTTATGCCTGGCTGCTGCTGATCGCCGGCGGCGCGGCGGTCTTCCTGCTTCAGCCCCGCCTGCCGATCCGTTTCAGCGATTTTCTGCTGCCCACCGCCTCCATCGGGCTGGTCATCGCCGCCTGGTGGTGGAGCCGCGCGCCGGAGCAGCGCCCGACCCGCCAGGACGCCTTTGCCGCCGCCCTGCTGGTCGGCGTCGTGCTGCTGCTGGCGCTCAATCGCTACCTGCCGGAAACGTCCCGGATCACCCCTTCGCGCCCCCCGGACCTGGGAGCGCTGATCGCCGGTATGGCAGCTGCCGCCGGCGCAGCGGTGGCGCTCTGGCGGGTGCTGCGCGAGGTCTCCGTCGGCGGGCGCACCGGCGTGCTGATCATCCTGATCATCGGGCTGTTCATCCTGCTGAAGACCGAGCTGCTGGCGGGAATCCTGAGCGCCGCCTGGCGAGGCGCGACCGGGCAGGATGTGCAGATCGCCAGCGCCCTCGACCTCAACTGGCTGGGCTTCAGCTACATCGCCTTCCGCCTGATCCATACGCTCCTCGACCGGCGAAGCGGTCTCCTGCCGGCGCTGGCGCTGCGCGACTACGCCGTCTACGCGCTATTTCCGCCGGCGCTGATCGCCGGACCTATCGACCGGGCGGATCGCTTCGCCGCCGAGCTGGCGTCCGAGCGGCGCTGGGATGCCGACCGCTGGGCAAGGGGCGGCGCGCGCATCGCTGTGGGCGTCTTCAAAAAATTCGTCCTCGCCGACACGCTGGCGCTCGGTCTGGCGCTGAACGCCGTCAACGTCGATCAGGCACAGGGGGCAGGCGCGCTATGGCTACTGCTCTACGGCTACGCGCTCCGGCTGTTCTTCGACTTCAGCGGCTACAGCGACATCGCCATCGGCGTCGGCATCTGGCTTGGGATTCAGCTGCCGGAAAACTTCGACCGCCCCTACTTCAAGACGACCCTCACCGCCTTCTGGCAGAGCTGGCATAAAACCCTGGGCGACTGGGCGCGCTTCTACGTCTTCAGCCCGCTCACCCGCGCCCTACTGCGCCGCGACCGCAAACCTTCGCCGGCGGTCATCGTCGGCATCGGGCATCTGGCGACCATGCTCTTGATCGGGCTGTGGCACGGCGTGACGATCAATTTCGCCGTCTGGGGTCTGTGGCAGGCGGCAGGGCTGTATGCACACAAACGCTGGAGCGACGCCACGCGCGGTTGGTATCGCGGGCTGAACCAGAAGCCGAGCCAGAAGCGGCTGTGGACCCTGCTGACCTGGTTCATCACCTTCCATTACATCGTGCTGGGCTGGGTGTGGTTCGCCCTGCCCCATTTCGACGACTCCCTGCGCGCCCTGGGCAGGCTGTTCGGCGTGGGCTGGTGAGGCGCGTATGACCTGGACCAAGCTCGCCCGCATCGCCATCAAGACGGCGCTGTTCTTTGCCCTCTGCAACGTCGTTTTCGCGGCGACCGGCGCGCTGGACTGGCTGAACAGCGTATCGCTGCACAACCTGATCCTGCCCGGTCGGGCGCGGCTGCCGTACGGCGAGAATCCGGGGCAGTCCTACAGCCTCAGCCCGGACAGTCTGACGGTGATGTTCGCCGCTCACCGCCTCCGCCAGCCAAAAGCGGCGGACGAATACCGCATCGTCTTGATCGGCGACTCCGGCGTGTGGGGGTGGCTGCTCTCGACCAACGAGACGCTCGACGCCGCGCTGAACGAACGCGATCTGCGCGCCGCCGACGGTCGCCGGATGCGGTTCTACAATCTCGCCTATCCCATCCAGGCGGCGCTCAAAGACCTGATGCTGCTGGACGAGGCGGCGCAGTACGCGCCCGACGCCGTCGTCTGGTTCACCACACTGGACGGCTTCCCGCGCGACAAGCAGGTCTACCCGCCGCTGGTGCAGCGCAACCCCGACCGCGCCCGCGAACTTATTCACCGCTACACGCTGGCGCTCGACCCGGCAGATGCTCGCTTCGTCGAAGGCGGCGGCTGGTGGGACCGGACGATCTTCGGCGCACGCCGGCAGATCGCCGACTGGCTGCGGCTGCAGGTTTTCGCGGTCGCCTGGGCGGCGACGGGCGTGGATCAGGCAATGACCGAGGTCCAGCCGGTGCGGGTCGATCAGGATGCGGACCTGACCTGGAACGGCAGCGCCGCCCCGCGCGATCTGACGCGCCGGGACCTCGCCCTGGAAGTCCTGGCGGCGGGCGCGGCGCGAGCAGAGTCGGCAGGGACGGCGCTGTTGATCGTCAACGAGCCGATCTTCATCACGCCCGGCGCGAACGGCGATGTACGCTATAACAGCTGGTATCCCCGCTGGGCATACGACTCCTACCGGGCGCTGCTGGCGGCGGAGTGCGCCGATCGGGGCTGGGCGTGCCTCGATCTGTGGGACGCTGTGCCGTCAGATCACTTCACGGACTCGCCGGTGCATCTGACGGCGTCCGGCTGGCAGATCGTCGCCCAGGCGGTGGCGAATCAGATCGGCTCAATGCCCTAGGATCGGGTGCGGCTGGTAGGGCGCTTCCAGCACGGCGATCTCCTCTGCCGAAAGCCGGATTTCCAGCGCCGCCAGCAGCTCGTCGAACTGCGGCATCTTGCTCACCCCGATGATCGGCGCGGTGATCCCCGGTTTGTGCAGCACCCATGCCAGCGCGATCTGAATCGGCTTGACTCCCCGCGCTTCCGCCAGCGTCACCACCGCGTCCACCACGTCGTAGTCGGCGGGGTGATAGTACATACGATGCGCGTAATCGTCCGTTCGGCTGCGCGCCGTCTCCGGGGCTTCACGGGTGCGCCTGCCCGCCAGGAAGCCGCGCGCCAGCGGACTCCAGGGGATCACGCCGACGCCCTGATCGCGGCAGAACGGGATCATCTCCCGCTCTTCCTCGCGATATACCAGGTTGTAGTGATTCTGCATGGCGATGAATTTCGTCCAGCCGTGACGCTCGGCGGCGTGCTGCATCTGGGCGAACTGCCAGGCGTACATGCTGCTCGCACCGATGTAGCGCGCCTTGCCCGCCTTGACCACGTCATGCAGCGCCTCCATCGTCTCCTCAATCGGAGTCTCCGGGTCGAAGCGGTGTATCTGGTAGAGGTCCACGTAGTCCGTACCGAGCCGCCGCAGCGAATTGTCGATGGACTGCATGATCCACTTGCGCGACAGCCCGCGCTGATACAGCGACTCGCCCATCGTGCTGAAGACCTTGGTGGCGATCACCACCTGGTCGCGCTTCGTCAGGTCGCGCAGCGCCCGCCCGGTGATCTCCTCGCTGACGCCGAGCGAGTAGACATCGGCGGTATCGAAGAAGGTGATCCCCGCTTCCAGCGCCCGCACGAAGAACGGACGGCTGGCGGCTTCGTCCAGCACCCAGTCGCGCCATGCCGGCGTTCCGTAGGTCATACAGCCCAGGCACAGGCGCGACACCTTCAGTCCGGTCTTGCCAAGACTCACATAGTCCATGTTCTACTCCTCGATCTCGACGGCGAGCGCCACCGCTTCGCTGCCTCCCAGGCAAAGCGAGGCGATGCCGCGTTTCAGTCCGCGCTGCTTCAGGGCGTAGATCAGCGTGATCAGCACGCGCGCCCCGGATGCGCCGATGGGATGCCCCAGGGCAATCGCGCCGC
Source organism: Anaerolineae bacterium (assembly GCA_013360465.1). GTDB lineage: Bacteria > Chloroflexota > Anaerolineae > Aggregatilineales > Phototrophicaceae > Flexifilum. The sequence continues at coordinate 23,356 of JABWBO010000025.1, forward strand.
CGTTGACGTTCAGCTTCTCCATCGGCAGGACATGCCCGTCTTTCGCCAGCCCCTTGACATCGGCGATCACCTGAGCGGCAAAGGCTTCGTTGATCTCCACCAGATCGACATCCTCCATCGTCCAGCCGGCGCGCGCCAGGGCGACCGGGATCGCCTTGACCGGCGCGTAGAACAGCCACGCCGGCTCAACCGCCGCCTGCCCATAGGCGACGACGCGCGCCAGCGGCTTCAACCCCTTGCGCTCGGCATAGGCGCGGCTGGCGACCACCACCGCTGCCGCCCCATCGTTCATGCCCGGCGCGTTGCCCGCCGTCACCACGCCCTCCGGGTCGAATGCCGGTTTGAGCTTCGCCAGCGCCTCCAGCGTCGTGTCCGGGCGGATCGCTTCGTCGCGGTCGATGACCGTGTCGCCCTTCCTGCCGGGGATGACCACCGGTTCGATCTCGTCATGGAAGCCCCCTTCGACGGTCGCCGCCTGCGCCCGCATATGGCTGTTGTAGGCGAGTTCATCCAGTTCGGCGCGCGTCACCTCCAGCTGGCGGGCGATGAATTCGGCGGCGCTGCCCATGCTCCAGTCGCACAGGTGGCACCATAAGCCGTCGTGCTGAAGCGCGTCGATCAGCTCGGTCTTGCCGTACTTGTAGCCGGTGCGGTGATCGCGGATCAGAAAGGGAGCCTGGCTCATGCTTTCCGCGCCGCCGGCGATGTACACCTCGCCATCGTCAGATTTGATGCCATTCGCCGCCAGCATGACCGCCTTCAAGCCGCTGCCGCAGACCTTGTTGATGGCGACTCCTCCGACATGCGCCGGGATGCCCGCGCCGAGGCTGATCTGCCGGGGGAGCGCCTGCCCCACCCCGGCGCTGACCACATTTCCGAGGATGACCTCGCTCACATCAGCGGCGTCGATGCCCGACCGCGCGACGGCGGCGCGCACGGCGACCTGCCCCAGATGCGCCGCAGTCTGCCCCGCCATGCTGCCCAGGAACTTGCCGATTGGGGTGCGGGCGGCTCCTAAGATAACGACATCTTGCCCGTTTTGTGCTGCCATTGCGTCCTGTTCCTTTCGCGACTAGCCGTAGAGTTCCCGCCAGACCTGCCGCAGCTGTTCCGCCGTGTTTTCCAGTGAATCGGGAATCACCCGCGTCTCGCCGATGGTAGTCATGAAGCTGGCGTCGCCGAGCCAGCGCGGGACGATGTGAAAATGGTAGTGTTCGGCAATGCCCGCGCCGGCTGCCCTGCCCAGGTTGACGCCCAGGTTGAACGCCGGCGGGTTGTAAAGCCGGCGCAGCGCGCCCAGCGCGCGGTTGACCGTGACCATCACGTCGGTCAGCGCCTCCACCGGCAGCGATTCCTGCGAGGCGACGTGTTCGAACGGCACAATCATCAGGTGTCCGTTGCTGTAGGGATAGATGTTGAGCGTGATGAAGACGTGCTGCGAACGGGCGATGACCTGCGGGTTGTCCGGCTCGGCGGCGAGCCGACAGAAGACGCATCCGCCATCCTCAGGCTTGGTCTCGCCGCGAATGTACGCCATGCGCCAGGGGGTATACAGGTGATCCATCGACGAAATCCATCTTCTTCCAGTATTCCTTTGCCTTCTGATCATACCCACGAAAGACGGGATGATACAATGTGGGCAAACTCGGAATGGACTCCTGATTCGGAGATGATTATTCATGATCGCCGTATCCCGCCTGCGCAGACATCTCAGCCCTCTTCATATTGCCCTGCTCGCCCTTTGGGCGATCCTGTTATTCGGCGGCTTCATCCTTGGAAAACCCGAGGGGGATGAGCAGCGCCGCATGCCGCTATGGACGCGCATGGGCGCGTCGATCACCCTGACCGCCGCCGCCTGGGCATGGCTGGCACACGCCCGCAACGCCCCGACCGCCACGCGGCGTATGCTGCTCGGTCTGGCGGCGGGGATGTCGCTCAGCACGCTCGGCGACTTCTTCATGGCGCGGCTGATCATCCCCGGTGAAAATGCCGTCCTGGGAGGTATGGCGTCCTTCGGGCTGGGGCATGTCGCCTACAGCCTGGGGATTCTGCACTTCGGCGCGGCGAACCGGCTGACTCGCCGCCGCCTGCCCGCGCTGGTGGGCTGGTGGCTGTTCGGCTTGGCGAGCTGGCTGGGGATCGTCTGGCTGCCGGCGGCTTCGCGGGGCGTCATGCACGCCGCCGCGCTCCCCTATGCGCTGCTGCTCGCCACAACCACCGGAGCCGCCACCGGTCTCGCCCTCAATCGGCGGCGCTTTCAAGCGCTGGCGGGCGGCGCGGCGTTGTTCCTGTTCAGCGATCTGATCCTGGCGGGGTCGCTCTTCTCGAACTGGAGCTTTGTCGGCATCAGCGATCTCATCTGGCTGCTCTACAGCCCCGGTCAGATGCTCATCGTCTACGCCGCCTCTGCGGTGCTGCACGGAGATGGCGAATGACCGATCTCAGCCCGAAACGGCGGGCATGGGCGATGGGCAGCCGCCCCTACGAGTTCTACCCGACTATAGGCAGCACCAACGACCGGGCGATGTCGCTGCTCCTGGCGGGCGCAGCGCCCGGCATCGTCGTCCTGGCGGATGAGCAGACCGCCGGGCGCGGGCGGCTGGGACGCGCCTGGCATTCGCCGCCCGGTTCCGCCCTGATGCTCTCCATCGTGCTGCGCCCACCGTCTGCCGCCCAGAGCGATGTCGGCATGTTGGGGGCGCTCATCGTCTGCGAAGCGGTTGAGGCTTTAGGCGCGCCCAGTGCGGAGATAAAATGGCCCAACGACGTGCAGGTGGACGGGCGCAAACTGTGCGGCGTCCTGCCGGAAGCGGCGTGGAAGGGCAGCATCCTGGCGGGCGTCGTCCTGGGCATGGGCGTGAACGTCTCGGTGGACTTCTCAGAGACCCCGTTTCAGGAGACGGCGATCAGCCTGGGCGACATCGGCGCATCGACTGACCGTGCGCGGTTGCTGCGGGCGCTGCTGGACCGTTTCGACCAGCGGTCGGCGCAGTTGGGGAGCGATCTGCTCTTCGAAGCGTGGCGGGCGCGGCTGAACATGCTCGGCAGGACGATCAGCGTGGTGAATACAAGCAGGGCGAACCCCGCCGACACGCTGCGCGGCACGGCTGAAGGGGTTGATCGCGATGGCGCGCTGCGGCTGCGCGGCGAAGACGGCGCAGTTCGGCGGGTGATCGCCGGGGATATCGCATTCGGATGAGCAGGCGTTAGGCATGGGCATCAAACTCGATTGGGAGATCGACGCCAGACGAGGCAGCACCCTCAGCGTCGGTGAAGATCCACAGTCACGCCGTCGGCGGCGCGCTTCACAGTTCCGCTTTGTGCTGGCGCTGCTGGCGCTGCTGGCGCTGATCGCCGGCGTGGTCGGCGCGGTCGTGCTGCGGCTGCGCGAGGTTGACGGGGCGATAGAGCGGATGCTGCGCGAGACGGCGGCGGCGGAAGTGACCGCGCTGCGCCTGGGCGATCAGACCGCATTCCTGGATGTGCAGTGGCAGGCGATGAATGACGCATCGGTGACGGCGCGCTGGATCGCCCAGCAGACCCAGCACTTCGACGCCTACCAGGCGCTCATGCAGGACCCGGACCGTGAAATCAACCTGACCGGTCGGGTGCTGGACACCGCCGTCGAAGGGCAGAATGGGCGGGTACACCTGGAAGAGATCATCGACGGCGTTCCTTACGGGCAGGTCTGGTTTTACTGGCGCTTCGACGAAGGCTGGCGGCATGTGCCGATGGCTTTCAGCTTCTGGGGCGACGCACGGACGATTCAGGGCGAAGGATTCAACATCGCTTACCGCGAGGTCGACTCGCTGGTCGCCGCAGGCATCGCCGCTGAACTGCCGCGCTGGCTGTCGCTGACCTGTGCGGTCTTCGACTGCGCCGGGCTGCCGGAAGTGACCATCGAAATCGTGCCTGACGAGGCGCTGGTCGCGGGTTGGAGCAGCGGCGGCTCCTGGCAGCTTCGCCTGCCTTCTCCTTACATTGAACGCGCCCGGCTGGATCAGCCGTTCGATCCATCGCTGCGGCTCAAGGCGGCGACTCTGTGGGTTGACCGCTGGCTGGCGGCGTTTGCGGCGCAGGCTCCAAGCGACGCGGCTTACCTGCGCGACGCCATCGGCGGCTATCTGATCCAGCAGTTCACCGGCATCGATACCGGGTCGCATCTGGTCTCCAGCCTGGTGGACGCCTACGGCGCCGATGTGCTGCGGCGTCTGCGCCTGGTCTTCGCGCCTCAGACCTCGATTGGCGCGCTCAGACTGGCGGCGAATGAGCCGCTCGATGTCCTGCGCGTCGACTGGCGCGACTTCCTCGCCTACCGCCTGAATACCGAAGCCGAGTGGATCAGCCGGCGCGCCGAGTCGGCATTCTACGCCCTCTACGACACCGGCGATCCGGCAGCCTTAGCGGCGGCACAGACGCGCTTCGCCGGTGCGCCTCCGGCTGGGGCAGCGGAGGTCGCCTCGGCGGTTGTGGAACGCACTGCCGACGGCGCTGTCCTGCTGCGGGCGGTCGTCGGGGTAGGCGGCGGCGCGACAGAAGCGGTGACATTCCGGCTGGTCGGCGGCGACTGGAAACGCGCCAGTTAACTGGCGTGCCTGTTGGTAAATGCGTGCTACAATCGGCATCAGGAGCAGAGAAACAGAGAGGGATAATCCATGAGCGGCAGATCACAATCACGACGGGGTAAGAGCGAGGGGCAGGATTCCGGCTTCGATCTGGATTCGCTGCGCGGCGGGTCCCTGGAACCGCAGATCGACTACGATCCCAGCGCTGATTTCGTCTTCGACGATATCCCGGAAGAAAAACGTTTCCTCGGTATGACGGCGGTCGAGCGGATGTTTCTATCGATCTTCCTGTTCATGAACGTCCTGGTCATCGGCGTGGCGCTGCTCCTGGCGACGGGAAGGCTGGTACTCTAAGCCTCAACCCGCAAGAGGGTTCTAAAAAGATACGAGCGTCGTTCTGACAGTACCGCAAATTAGTGCCGTTCTTTGGCGTGCAGCGCTTTCGCTGTGCGTCCTTGCTCTTGGGGAGTTTTCTTATGGTCGCTATTCCCTGGCGGACCGGCGTCAACATGCGCGAGTTCGCGTTTTACGGCACCCCCGCAGTCCCGCACGCTTCTTCTGCGCTTCAACAGCAGCAGCTCGCCACGCTGAACGAACTCGGCGTCAAGGTGGTCCGCCTGTTCACCAGCCACCGGGCGTTTTCCACACAGGAGTGCATCGACCGCCTGCGCGTGGCGCTGGCGCAGATCGACCAGTTCAACATGCAGGCGATCCTCTGCCTGGACGACGGGCTGACCGGCGCAGGATTCTTTATTCAGGGCACCGAACCGTTCCACAACCAGGTACACGGACACTATCACTCGGACTTCTGGATCAACGGCGAATGGCGGCGCTTCCACCTGCCAACGGCGCGGGCGTTGGCGACAGCCTTCAAGGATCACCCGGCAATCCTGATGTGGGAGCTGGGCAATGAATTCGCCCTGCACCCCCGCGACGGCGGGCAGCGTCTCCCGCGTCGCGCCGCCAGCGCCGCTTTCATCGCCTTCGCGCGCGAGGTCAGCTGGGCGATACGCGACATTTCGCCCAGCCACCTGATCTCGACCGGCTTGGTCAACAGCCGCCATGTCTGCGCTATGGAGGACGGCGAAGATGTCAATGCCTTCGGTCGGGCGCTTTACGGTCTGCCGGCGGTGGACGCGGTCTCAATCCACTACTACGCGCATGACGGCGAGAAAGCCTATTCTAGCGCCGAAGTCGCCGTCGCTCGTGCGCTCGACAAACCGTTCTACATTGGCGAGGTCGGCGCGCACCACAGCGAAAGCGGCGACCGCGCCGCCTTTGTCCGAGCCGAACTGAACGGCTGGCGCAGCGCCGGGGCGTTCACGGCGCTGGTCTGGGCGTTCGACTCATCGGCGCGCGATGTCGGGGTCAGCGACCTTTACGCCTTCGCCCGCATTCACGGCGACTATGATCGCCTGCGCGACGCCGTGCGCAGCGTCGCCGCCGACGTGGCGCGCTTCCTGCGGGTGATCACGCAGCCCAAACCCACGCCCGATCCGGTCGTGACACCCGACGCGGGGGAATCGTCCGGGGAAACAGTCACGCCGATCGGGGAGCGCGACAGCGTCCCGGCGACGGACGGCGGGAGCGGCAAGATCACCACGCCGCCGGTCGATGTCGCGCCGACCGGGCTGATCCGCTTGCAGCTTCCGCTGCGCTGGAAGCACAGCATCCGCTCGCGCTTCGATGACCCGGCGCAGTATGATGCGCGTTATGTGCAGCGCCGCGAGGGGATGCTCTTTGTCCCCGACACCGCCGACCGCCCGCTAGAGGTCCTGGCGGCGCAGCGCGGCGTCGTCTCCAAGATCGCCAGCTACCCGCCCGGCTACGGCATCTACGTGCAGATTCGCCACAACTGGAATGGCGATAACTACGTCACCTGGTATGGACATCTGGAACGAGCGAACGTGACTGTCGGGCAGTTCGTCAACGCCGGTGAGGTGATCGGCACTGCCGGTCGGAGCGGCAGCGCCGAAGAAGTCTGCCTGTTTTTCACCGTACAGCATCTCGGCAAGGGCAAAGCCGGCTACGTCGTGCCCGATGTCATCGACCCGGCGCCATTATTCGACGCCGCCGTACCACCGCGCGACGAAGCGCAGTATGGGGCGGATGTGAGCGTGCCGGATGGCACGAAATTCGCGCCGGGGGCGTTCTTTAAGAAGATCTGGCAGGTGCGCAACACCGGCACGACGACATGGGGCGACGGCTACGCCCTGGCATTCTTCGCCGATAATCCGATGGGCGCGGGAGCCGGCGCGCGCGTGCCAACCGCCAAGCCGGGCGAAAGTGTTCAGGTGGCGGTCGAACTGACTGCGCCGCTCATCCCCGGCAGCTACCAGACGACCTGGCGGCTGAAGAACCCGGCGGGGCAGTTCTTCGGCGAAATTCTCTACACGCAGATCAGCGTTGTCCCTCAGGATGAGGCGAAGGCAAAGGTCAGCGAGGCGCGCTTTGTGGACGATATCACCATCCCCGATGGCACACCGCTGCGACCCGGCGCGCGTTTCACCAAGACCTGGCGGATACGCAACAGCGGCGAGACGACCTGGACCGATCAGTTCCAGCTGGTGTTCGCCGGAGACGAGCGCATGGGTGGACCGGAGTTCGTCACCCTTCCGGCGACGCGCCGAGGCAGCACCGCCGACGTCTCGGTGACGCTGATCGCGCCGACGACGCCTGGCGTCTACCGTTCCACCTGGCGACCGCGCGACCCGCAGGGGGATTTCTTTGAACACGACATGTACGCCGAGATCCGCGTCATCGATCCGGCAAAGGTCCCGCCGACGCCGGAGCGCTACGGTTCGCCCGTCTCTACCGCCGACGGACGCGGCTACTACATCGGTCTGAAGTTCAAAGAACCGGTGTGGTATGGGGGCGGCGTGCATCAGGGGGTCGATTACGTGGCGCGCGACGGTGCGCCGGGCATGCTGATCAGCGCCGCCGCCGAGGGTAGAGTCTTCGGGGCTTACCGCTGTCTGCCCTGTACGTTGGACCGACCGAATTTCGACCTGAACGGGCTGTCGCCGGCGGAGCAGAATCAGGCGCTCGGCAAGCAGAACCCCTGGAACTACGGTTTCGGCAATCTGGTGGTGGTGGAGTACGGCTGGGATGCCCTCTCGCGCGGCGGACAGGGGGCGGTCCTGGCGGCGGGATTCCGCGAACGGCAGGCGCGCGTCTTCGTCTTCTACGCCCACCTGGCGGAGATCAGTATCGGCGAGGGTCGTCCGGTCGCCGCCGGCACGCCGCTGGGGACGATGGGCAATTCCGGTAACTCGCGCGGGGTGCATCTGCACCTGGAAGTACGGGTCTGCCAGCCAAGCGCCATCTTCCCGCTGTCGCTCACCCGAACGGTCCGCATCGATCCTCTGGCGATGTTCACCGAATGAGCCGCCTCAGCCCCGGACTGCTTGATGATCCGGGGCTGAGGCGTTCTCACGCCGACTTCAGCGCGGGCTGAGGATCAGCCGATCCTTGGTCGCTATTTCGACCGCGGTTCGACCGAACCACAGGGGCAGATACCCGCCCGTGCGATACGTCTCGATCATGTCGTCGTAGTGCGGGCTGTAGGCATGACCGCTCTGCCCCGTCGGCAGGACGACCTGGCTGCTGTCGAAGTTCGACAGATCGACGATCAGCCGCTCCGATGGGATGCTGCGGGCGAAGAAGCTGTCACTCGAAGCATCCCACGAGGCGGCGTTCACGATGTCGTTGCCGCCGCCGTAACCCAGCACGACGCGGTTGACCATATCCTCGATCAGGCTGACGCCGCTGGCTCCCAGCGGGGTGTTGACGAACTCGATGCCGTGTATCTCGCCCCAACTCCACTCCGCCGGATTGCTTCCCAGGTCGGCGGCGATCTCGCTCACCGCCTCGCTGAAGGAGCGCGCCAGGATATCGTCGCGCGTCTCTCTGGCGTCCGATGTCGAAGCGTGATCCCACCAGTCGTTTTCAGGGTCCTCCATGATCAGCCATGCCGACATCAGTTCGCGGTTGCCGGCGCGAATATCTTCCGGCAGCTGATCGTTGAACACATTTGCCACCAGCCGACGTGAGAAATAGGCGAAGAGCGCGCCCTGTCCGCTTTCGGCATTCATCTGGAAGTCCCACGCCAGCAGGTAATCCCGCGCTTCGCTGACGGCTCCCGGCTCCAGCGCAAGCTGCGCGATGTAGGGCATGATGCGCTCCGCCATCAGGTCTTTGTTGTCGCGGTGAATGTCGCCGAAGGTCTGCGCGGTGTGCGGGGCGCGCTCCTTGAGCATCGCCTCGATGCGCGCGCCGCGCTGCCCGTACGCCCAGTCGAAGCTGAGCAGCGTGTTCGCTTCGATGCCGAGCGCCTCGTTCAGCTGATCGTAGTATTCCAGCGGGACGACCGCCTGGTTGGCGCTGGCGATGTAGCTGCGCGCCGGGTTGAGTACGCGCGGCAGGTTGTCGAAGGGGATGAAGCCCTGCCAGACATCCTCGTCACCGTCCGCCGGGTAAGGCGTCAGCCCGTCGTGATCGACCGGGCGTATCGGCATCAGACCGGGCGTCTGATAGCCAATGTTGCCGCGCACATCGGCGAAGACCATGTTCTGCGCCGGAAGGGCGAACATGCCGACGGCAGCGCGGAACGATTCCCAGTCGGTGGCGGTGTTAATTCCGATGATGGCGTCGAACAGCTGGTTCGGCTCGAAGCCGGTCCAGCGCAGGACGAGCGGATCGGTGGTGTTGAAGCCGCTCAGTTCGCCCGTCTCGCGGTTCAGATCATTATCATTGATGACTGGTCCCAGATGCGTCTCGCGCACCTGAATCGTCACCGGCGGTTCGCCGTCGCCGAAGCTGATCGTCTCTTCGATCACCGTCACATCGCGCCACTCGCCGTTCCAGCGATACTGAAGCGGGTTGTCGGGATTCCAGTCCAGCACGTAGAGGTCCTGCACGTCCGCCCCGACGTTGGTGAATCCCCAGGCGATGCTGTCGTTGTGCCCGACGACCACGCCGGGAGTCGGCGAAAGCGCGAAACCGATCAGGTCGATGGGACAGGCATCGGTCTTGGGCAGGCAGTGCAGCCCGACCAGATACCAGATGCTCGGCAGGCTGTGGCTCAGATGCATGTCGTCCGCCAGCATCGGCAGTCCGGACGCCGTCATCGTGCCGGTGGCGACCCAGTTATTGCTGCCGATACCAGTATCTATGCCGGCGCTGACCATGCCCGCCAGCGGGTCGCCGGCAGTATGACCACCCGCCATGCGCCGTCCAAAATTGCCCTGCACGCGCGTGACGCTGGCGGTGGGGTTGCTCAGCGTGCCTTCCGAAATGGGCAGGTCTTCAGGATGGACGATGGTTGGCGCGCCGTCCCCTTCCAGTCCGTACGGATATGCCGGCGCGTAGTTGAGCGTCATGCCCTCGCCGACGGCGGCGTAAAGCGCCTGACGGACCAGCTCCTGACCGTAGGAATCGGTCAGATTCCAGCCCATGACCTTGCCCCACACCAGCGAGTCCACCACCGTCCAGGGCTGAATCGGAATGTTCACGCCGGTCAGACCTAGGATGCGATATTCCAGACTCAGGTCGTCCGCTGGACGGTTGAGGATATAGGCGTTGACACCCTCGGCAAACGCTTCGAGATAAGCCCTCGTCGCCTCGGAAAGCAGCTCAGCGTCGCGAGTCGCGGCGCGCCGCCAGCCGGCGGTGCGAATGAACAAATCGTTCCCATAGGAAGCGCTGACCTTCCCCGTCAGCTCGCTGATCGAGCCGCTGCCGATGTGGCGGTACAGCTCCATCTGCCACCAGCGATCCTGAGCATGGACGAAGCCCTGCGCGAAGAACAGATCATGGGTGTTGCTGGCGTAGATGTGCGGAATCCCCGACTCGTCGCGCAGCACCTCGACCTGGGCTTGCAGCCCTTCAACATCCAGCGCGCCCGAAGTCTGCGGCAGTGGTCCGCGAGTCGTGTCCCAGAAAAACACAAAGCCGCCCACCCCGACGACCACAATCAGGATCAGCAGCGCTAGCAGGATGAAACGCAATACTTTCATGAAAGGCTCCAGTGTTCTTGATCCCAAAAAAGGTTTCATCACTGTTGTACCCCACCGCATCGTGCGGAGCAAGCCGATAATCGAACCAATAGCTATTAACCATGTGGGTAATGAACTCCAAACATGCTGGATTTCTGTGCTGATTCGTGATAAAATTGTTCGAGTCTCAAGGCTAATCTAACGTTCCCTAACCCACGAGTCGCATTCGATTATGGTCGAAAACATCGGGACTATTCGTCCGGTCAACATCAACGAGGAAATGCGCGGCAGCTTTCTCGACTACGCGATGAGCGTGATCGTCGCCCGCGCCCTGCCGGACGCCCGTGATGGTCTCAAACCGGTACACCGGCGCATCCTCTTCGCCATGTACGACATGGGTATCCGGGCGAATTCCGGCTACAAGAAGAGCGCCCGTATCGTCGGCGAGGTGCTGGGCAAGTATCATCCGCACGGCGACACCTCGGTCTACGATGCGATGGCGCGCATGGTGCAGGATTTCTCGCTGCGCTATCCGCTTGTCGATGGTCAGGGTAACTTCGGCAGCGTGGATGGCGATAGCCCGGCAGCCATGCGCTACACCGAAGCCCGCCTCGCCCAGATCGCCGAAGAGATGCTCGCCGACATCGACATGAACACGGTCGATTTCGGCGAGAACTTCGACGGCACGCTGCAAGAACCAAGCGTCCTGCCCTCGCGCCTGCCGAACATGCTGCTCAACGGCAGCAGCGGCATCGCCGTCGGCATGGCAACCAACATCCCACCGCATCATCTGGGCGAACTGGCAGGGGCGATCAGCTTCCTGATCGACGAATGGGATCGCCTGGACGACATCACCGTTGACGACCTGATGAATTTCGTGCGTGGACCGGATTTCCCCACCGGCGGCATGGTCATCGCCAGCGATGAGCTGAAAGAAGCTTATGCCACCGGCAAAGGACGGGTGGTAGTGCGCGCGAAGGCGGAGTTCGAAGACAGCCCCAGCGGACGCCCACGCATCGTGATCACCGAGATCCCCTATCAGGTCAGCAAGACGGCGATCATCGAGCGCATCGTGGCGCTGGTGCGCGACGACCGCCTCAAGCAGATCGCCGATCTGCGCGACGAATCTGACCGTCAGGGCATGCGGCTGGTGATCGAACTCAAGCCGGGTTCACAGCCTCTGAAGGTGCTGAACCAACTCTACAAATATACCCAGCTTCAGAACACCTACGGCATTCAGATGCTCGCGCTGGTGAACGGCGAACCGCGAACCCTCAGCCTGAAGCGTATGCTGGCGATCTATATTGAACACCGCTTCGATGTGATCGCCCGGCGTTCGCGGTTCGAGCTGGAAAAGCGCCGCGCCCGCGCCCACATCCTGGAAGGGCTGCTCAAGGCGCTGGACAGCATCGACGCCATCATCCAGACTATCCGCGCCGCCGACGACACCGAAAGCGCCCGCGCATCGCTGATCTATCGCTTCGGCATGAGCGAGGCGCAGGCGAACGCTATCCTTGACATGCAGCTGCGTCGTCTCGCCGCGCTGGAACATCAGAAGCTGACCGACGAATACAACGAAGTGTCGGCGCGTATCGCCTATCTGGAAGACCTCCTGGCTTCCCCGCATAAGATCATGGCGGTGATCCGCGACGACATCCGCGAGGCGGCAGAGCAGTACGGCGACAAGCGTCGCACCAACGTAGTCTCTGGCGTACAGACGGAGTTCACCGAAGCCGACCTGGTGCGTGAGGAAGAAGTCGTCATCCTGCTGACGCGCCTGGGCTACATCAAGCGTGTGCCGACCAGCGCCTACCGCGCGCAGCGACGCGGCGGCAAGGGCGTAATGGGCATGACTACAAAGGAAGAGGATGGCGTGGCGGATATCGTCTCCGCCAACACGATGGATACCCTCCTGTTCTTCACCAATCGCGGCAGGGTCTACAGCGAGCGCTGCTATGTCGTGCCGGAAGCCGCCCGTGCCGCCAAGGGCACGCTGATCCACGCCTTCCTGGGCTTGGACTCCGACGAGTTCATCACCGCCATCGTCCCGGTCGCCGACTTCGACGGCGAGGGCTACTTCGTGCTGGCGACCCGCCTGGGGCGGATCAAGCGCGTGGCGATGTCGGAATTTGAGAGCGTCCATTCCGGCGGGAAGATCGCCATCGCCCTGGAAGAGGGCGACACCCTCAACTGGGTGGCGCGTTCCAACGGCAGCCAGCACATCATCCTGGCGACCCAGGACGGGCAGAGCATTCGCTTCAATGAAGATCGGGTGCGGGTGCTGGGCAGGCAGGCGGCGGGCGTCAATTCGATGCGCCTTTCCGCGGGCGACGCCATCGCCGGCATGGATGTGCTGCGCGACGACGACACCCACGTCCTGGTCATCACCCGCCGGGGCTATGGCAAACGGACGCCGGTCGAGGAGTACCGCCTGCAGGGGCGCTATGGGTCGGGCATTCGCACCATCGCTCGCAGCGAGAAGACTGGTCCCATCGTCGCCATGCGCTGCGTGAATCCCAGGGACGACATCCTGATGATCACCGCCAACAACAGCGTGCTGCGCACCCGGTTGGAAGGTATCCGCGATGTTGGGCGGGCGACCATCGGCGTCCGGGTCGTGCGCCTGCACTCGAACGATGCCATCGTCAGCATGACCATCCTGGACGGCGCGCCGGAAGACGATCTAAGCGACAGCGCGGAGATCGATGAGAACGGGGTTGGCGGCGAGGCGGGCGACGACGTGCAGGAACAGGTGGCGGCGATGAACGGCGGCTATGACCCTGGTTCGGACGACGACGCAGAATAGCCGGCGCTCAGCAGCAAAAAAACAGCGGGGAGCCGGTCGATACCGGTTCCCCGCTTTGCTTTTTGCAGGAAGGCAAACGCGCCAGCGGTTGCAGGGGCGAACCCACGTGTTCGCCCGTGAACGGCGGGCGGAGACACAGATCCGCCCCTACTGCCCGATTATTTTCTTGGAACAGCCTTAGTCCTCGAAGTCTTCGCCGCGCTTACGCTCGACCAGTTCCGGTTCCGAAGCGCCTTCTTCCGAGGACGTCTCCTCGATGTCAGAGATGATGCGGAGCGGGACGATGCGTACCACGACGGCGTCGGCATCGGCGCGCGCCGTCACGCCGGAGGGCAGCACCAGTTCGCGCACATGGACGACCGAGCCGACTTCGGTCAGCCCACTGACATCGACATTCACGCCATCGATCAGGTCCATCGGCAGGGCTTCGATTTCGATGGTCTGCATATCCGACTGAACGACGCCCATACGCGCGGCGACTGCCGGGCTTTCGCCGACGAAATGCAGCGGCACTTCCGTCGTGATCTTGGTCGATTTGTCAATCGCCAGGAAATCGACGTGGATGATCGTGCCCTTCAGCACGTCACGCTGAACGGAGCGCGCCAGGACGGTCTGCACCGCGCCATCGACATTCACATCGATCAGGTGCGTGCCGCCCGCCTTGAGCAGGGTCGTCTCCAGGTCGCGATAAGCGATCTGAAGGTGGGTCGGCTGGACCTTTGCGCCGTAGATGACGGCAGGGACAAGCCCCTGACGGCGAATCTGCCCGACCTTTTTACCGGTCACGGTGCGCGGATTGGCAGCAAGCGTATAGGTTTTAGACACGGTCAAAACACTCCTTTACTCAGGGATTTGCCTGAGGATGATGTCTTGGGGTCGCAAAGAACAGGCTCTTCGGCGCACAGCTTGCGAACGAAAGTAGGGAGATTTTAGGAGAAACGAGCAGTTGCGTCAATCCTCTGTCATGGACAGAGGGCGAACCGACGGGGACAGACTCCCAATCCACACGGTATTTTGCGGGGCTAAGTAAACTGCTGTATGATAGGGGCAGTGGTTGAACGGGAAGACTTCGACACGGCGATGAGTCGTGAGAACCCCCGATCCCCGAAGCGTCACGCTCCGTCGAACGGCTGTTCCCCCTCTCACTTCCTCGCCGAAGCCCCCCCGGTGCACATGAAAGGCACTCGGAATGCAGTTGTCGAAACGCGCGCTGTATCGGTTCCCCTGGTCAGGCAACGACAACCCTATCGGCTGGTTGGAAGTAACTGACAAATGCAACACCTACTGTCGAGGCTGCTACCGTATCAACGGGATGCAGGGTCACAAGTCACTGGATCAAATCAAGGAAGAAATCACCATCCTCAAGAAGTGGCGCAACTGCGACAACATCTCCATCGCAGGCGGCGAGCCGCTGATCCACCCGGACATCCTGGAGATCGTCGCCTACATCCGTAGCCTGAAGATGAAGCCCCTCATCCTGACCAACGGCATTCGGATGGAGAATGACCGGGACTTCATGGTCAAGCTGAAGAAAGCCGGCGTGGTTGGTTTCACCTTCCACATCGACAGCGAACAGCAGCGCCCCCACTGGAAAGGCAAGACCGAGACCGAGCTGTTCGAGCTGCGCCAGCACTTCGCCGATATGGCGCACTCCGTCGGCGGGCTGTTCGTCAGCTTCGGCATGACGGTTTACCCCGGCAACCTCGACTTCGTGCCAGAGATGGTCGCCTGGGCGAACCGCAACATCGACCGGGTGCATGGGCTGGTCCTGATCGGCTTCCGTAACGCGGCGATGGAAGGCGGCTACAACTACTTTGCCGATGGCAAGCTGGTTGATCCCAAGACCAGCTATTTCGCAGAATCGACCGCGGAATCCTACCTGACTTCCGCCGATGTCTATGCCAAGATCAAGGAGCATTTCCCGCATTACGAGGTCTCGGCGTACATGGGCGGCAGCCAGACTCAGGATAAGCTGACGTGGTTGGTCTCGGCGCAGTTGGGCACACGGCACAAAATGTACGGGTCGGTCGGCTCAAAAGTGATGGAGCTGTTCCAGATGGTCCATCATCTGCGGCACGGGACCTACGTCATCTATTCGCCGAGCAACACGATTCCCAAGATCGCCTTCGCGCTCGGCATACTGGATAAGCAGGTGCGGGAAACTTCCGGGAAATTCTGGCGCGAAATGCTGCGTCATCCCGCCGAGCTGTTCCGCCCGATGTACGTGCAGAGCATCGGAATCATCCAGGGACCCGATCTGCTGGCAGACGGCCGCGTGGATATGTGCGAAAGCTGCCCGGATATGACGGTGTGGAATGGTCAGTTGGTGCATTCCTGCCGCATGGATGAATGGCGGCTGTACGGCAACTACCTCATGGCTCAACCGAGGACGACGCCAGCCGAAAATGGCGGTCAGTTCGTCGCTGCCGAAACGATTCCCGTCGCCAGGAAGTCGGAAGAACTGGTCGCGAAATAGGCAAGGATATCCTCGCCCCAAGAGGACTTGACTCCCCCTTCTCCCACAAAAACAGGGAGAAGGGGGCTGGGGGTTGAGGAGAGTAACAGGCGCTAACCGCCAAGGAGAGCGTCGGCGATCCAGGCAAGGCGGGTGACAACCCAGTTGGGAAGCCGCTGCCGGAGGACTCGTTCAGCGAATGCCTCGCGTACTTTCAGCGGAACCAGGCGCACTGCCGGGCTGACGCCGGAATCGGCGAGGCTTGCAGCGCCGGCGCGGTCGAAGACCTTCGTGCCGAGATAAAGATCGAATTTCCAGGGATAGCCCGCCGGACGGCGGCGGCGGGCGAACGGCTGCCGGTAGACGTTCTCGCACAGCAGCTCGCCGTCCGCCGCGGTCAGCCGCAGGACGAACTGCTGACAGGCGCGGGGATCGAACGCCCAGCGCATCGGATACAGACGCTGCGAGACGTTCGGCGCGACATCAAAGACCTGCTCGCCTTCCAGCAGCACCAGACCATCGGCGTCGGTCGCCCGCCAGTCAAGGCGCGCCCCCGTATAGGCACGCGGGGTGTCGTTCAGCGCCCACAGCGCACGCGGACGGCGTCCATCATGTTCCAGCATGATCAGGAGCGGCTGCGACGCTCGGCGCAGCGCGGCATAGCCCGCCTTAGGAAGGCGTCGGGAATCCAGCACTCCGCACCCGACCTGCGGGACCTGATCGATCAGCCAGAAGTGAATGTATCCGGCGCAGCGCTCGCCGCGCAGGCGTCTGAAATGCTCCGTGTGGAACTGGATCAGGTCCGCCTGATATTCCCAAAGCGAGTCGATCTTCCCTTCCAGATGATTCAGCCGCTCCCACACCATCGGGTAGATTTGCAGCGTCTCCCGCGCGGCGGGGGCTTCGAAGCCGAACTCCGTGTTGAGCAGCGGACGATGTGCGTAAACATCGGTGAAGTGCGAAGTCCAGATCGCCCCGTAATAGGTATGCACATCGCCCGCCCGCCGCCAATCGTCCTCCATCTGCCCGGAACAAATGAAGACCGGGCGCGTGGGGTCCTGCGCCAGGGCGTCGGCATAGAGCGCGGGGTCGGGATGCTGTTCCAGGTTGCGGCGGCGGGCGAAGACCATTGTCGGCTCGTTGTGACATGCCCAGGTGATGACCGAAGGATGATTGCCGAGCAGATCGATCATCTCGCGCTGCATGGCGCGGGCGCGCGCCTCGAATTCCGGTGTGGCGTCGTGGATCCAGTTCAGCTCGAAATCCTGCCAGACCATCATGCCGGCGCGGTCGCACAGGTCATAGACCTCCGGCGGCGAAACGTGGACGTGTACCCGCAGCAGGTTCAGGTTCGCGTCGCCCGCCAGGGTGATGTCGCGCTTTAACCCCGCCTCTGAACATTCCGAAAGGTAGATCGACGGCATGTAGGCGCTGCCGCGCAGGAATACCGGGCGGTCGTTCAGCCGGTACTCGAAGCGCTCTGGCGCACGCTGAAGCGCGATACAGCGCACGCCGAAGCATTCCGTCCAGATGCTCAGGCAGTCTCCGCGCGCATCAACCAGGGAAGCCTCCAGGCGGTACAGATCGGGCGATCCCTGATCCCACGACCACCACCAATGCGGATCAGCAATCGTCAGCGTCTCTTCGAGGAAATGTTCGCCCGGCGGCAGGGTGATCATGCGCCGCGCGGTCGCGCCGCCGCCCTGGTGATTCTCCGCTGAGGCGGCGAGGTGCAGATGTCCCTGCCAGGTCTCCGTCCGGCTGTTGGCGATGCGCAGACGCAGCGAAACCCGTCCGTCCAGGGTGGTGCGAATCCCTATGTGGTCGATGCTCACCCCCTGATCCAGCAGCAGCCAGACCGGACGCCAGATGCCGATCGGGTTGACCGCCGGAGGGATCATCCCCTCGCCATGCTCATACAGTCCTTTGACCATCCCCCGCAGCACGTGGTCGCTGGGATACGTCCCGGCGCGGTTCGGCGGATCCCAGGGCGCGCTGACCCGCACCGCCAGTTCAACCGACGACGCGGACAGCAAACGGGTCACGTCGAGATCAAACGGGGCAAAGTGCCCTTCATGACGCCCGGCGAACGTCCCGTTCGCCCAGACCTGGGCGTAATAATCAACCCCCTCAAAGCGCAGCCGCGCCCGCTCAAATGCGCCGTCGGGGCGCTGGAAGGTCCGGCGGTACAGCCAGGCATGATCGTTGACGGCGCGCACGGCGTCGCCCCAGTAGGGCTGCTCAGGGTAGAGGATCGTCTGCAAATGGGCGCATTCCGGGATTTCGCGCCATCCGGAAGCGCTGTCCAGATCAGGGAGTGCATCTTCCCCGTCGAGCGGCACAGGCGTCGCCTGCCAGGGTCCCGTCAGGCGAAGTTTGGTGAGCCGGGCATTCGAAGAGAGGGAAGTTGGCTTGTCCATCAGGCGATCACACACGCAATCATAAGGAGAAGAGCGCAGATCATCAGCCGCGCTGTCAGGCTCACTGTGCCGCCATGATACCCCAACCGCGCGGCGCTTCCCACCGTTATCGCGCAAATTGGATACAATCGGGGCGTTCAGGCTCGCATATCAGGGGCATCACATCACGAACGCCGCCCAATCCAGCATCGGGTCCACTCTGCGCCGCGGGCTGACCGCCGTCCTGCCCGTATGGCTGTCGCTGCTCGCCATCTCCCTCGCCTGGGGGGTGACGATGCAGATCCTTCCTGGATATATGGAGGGCGAGCAGTTCTACCCGACCAACTGGGCGGCGAACCTCGCCCACTTCGATCCTCATTCCTACCTCGTCGTCGCCGAACAGGGCTACGATGCGGGCGAAAGCAGCGTGCGCTTTCCCCTCTTTCCCTTCCTGCTGCGCCTGGTCATCACGGCGACCGGCGCAGATGGACACCTCGCGCTTTTCTGGCTGAGCAAGGTCTCGCTGCTGATCGGGCTGCTGGCGGTGTGGCTGGTGGTTCGCCACCAGATCGATGAAGACCTGGCGAGGCGTGCCGTCCTTTACATGGCGTTTCCGCTCCTCGGCAGCGGCTACACCTGGCTGATGTCCTACGCCGAGCCGCTCCACCTGGCGCTGTGGGTATTCGGCTTTCTGCTCTTCTTCCAGCGCCGCTACGCGCTGTGCGGGCTGATCACCATGCTCACCATGTGGACTCGTCCGCAGGCGGCATTTCAGATTCCCGCCTTCGCCGCCGCGCTCACCATCGATGCGCTGCGCGCAGGCGGCTGGCGCGCCCTGCTGGATCGCGACTACTGGCAGCGCGGGCTGCTGATCTGCGGGCTGCCGCTGCTCGCCTATTCCGCCTGGATGCTGCACATCAGCAGCCTGACACAGCTCCCGCTCAGCCCGGTCACGACGGTGCAGGCATACGGGCGGCTCGACTGGCTGGCGCCCTGGGTGCGCATCCTGGAGCGCGTCCGCTTTCTTGCCGCGCATCCACCGGTGGACGCGGGCTGGACGATGCTCTTCGAGGACTACCAGCTCTTTGTCGCGCTCGCCTCGCTGGTCGCGCTGTTCATAGCGGCGGCGCGCGGCAGGCTGCACTGGGGGCTGGTCCTCTTCTCCGCCCTGTCGATCCTGCCCGGTCTGAGTACCGCCGTGACAAGCATCGGGCGCTACGCCCTGCTCACCTGGATTCCCCTCGCGCCGCTGGCGATCATCCCCAGGCGCTGGGACTCAGCAGTACTGCCATTCAGCCTGGCGCTCTCCTTCCTGGCGCTGGTCGTCATCGGCTTGGTGAAAGGCTTGCAGCCATGAAGTTCGGACCTGACCGGGCGCTTGTGCTGGGCGCAGCCATCGTCGTGCTGCTGATCGGCGTCGCCATGTTCGCCGCCGCCGACGAACAGCTCACCGACGAGGCACGTATCGCCAGGATGTGGAGCGACGCGCTCTGCGATGCGCGCTACGACACCCTGTACGAACTCTCCGCCGTCGAGGTGGATGCCGAGACTTTCACGTCATGGACGCGATCGTACCTGGAAAGTGGGCGGATTCCCCAGCCCTGCATCACCCGCGTGAACCTGAACCTCGTCCGTCCGATGCCGGTCCCGGACAGCCTGCGCGCGAGCATCGACCTCATTCGCATGTTCTCCGAGGTCAACTTCATCGGTCCCGGCGGCGCAACGCTGACCCTGCCCCTGTGGCTGTATCGTCAGAAGGACGGCGCGTGGCGCGTCTGGGCGGGCTACTTCGGGGCGACGCCGGAAAACGGAGCCGCCGTCGGCGAGACGGTAGCGCTGACCGACCGCAGCGGGCTGCTGATCGGGATGGCGCAGGTCCTCTCCCCGGTGCAGGTCTACCAGGGTGAAAACCGGGCGCTCTTCGGCGTCACGATGACCCTTCAGACGCTCACCCAGCCCTGGGAATGGCACATCCCCTTCCTGATGATCGACGGCGTGCGCGCCCGCCCGGTGGAACACCTCGACCAGATGCCCGAAGAATGGCGCACAGAATTCGCGAGCGCAAACGGTGGGAGCTATCTACCGCAGAACCTTGAACAGACCATAAGGTTCTGGTTCGCCTTCGACGGAGACGCCGCCGGCGCGCGCGATCTGACCCTCGCCTTTACCGCCCAGGCTCCGCATACCGGAACGCTGAAGGCGACCTACTTCACTATCCCTGAAGATGCCCTGGCGCCGATCACGCCGTTCAACCCCTTCAGGAATGTCCGCCCCATCGAAGCGGCAGGGCGCATCGCTTTTGCGGCGGAGGTCGATATGACCAGTTTTCCCGGCGACCGTCTGTATCTGGAATGCACGCGAATCATCGCTGTGACGGCTGCCGGGTCGTGGCGGCACGCGACAGACTGCGGTTTTCCGGCGGCGAATGGACAATTTTTTCTGCCGGGGGACCATCTAGCGACGACAATCTACTTCGACGGCTATGCCGACCTGAGTCAGGGGGACATCGTGCGGTTGGACTACCGCCGGAATGAGTTCGTCGCGGCGGTGCGTTACCTGCTGTGGTCCACCGCGCCGTAAAAAAAGACCGCCCTGGTGTACAGGACAGTCTTTCGTTGAGCGGGTGATGGGACTCGGACCCACGACATTCTGCTTGGGAAGCAGACACTCTACCAACTGAGTTACACCCGCAGCATGGTGAAATCATAGCGCGCGCGGAGGCGTCTGTCAAGACGCCCGCGACCTGAAGACCTGAAAGTATAAGAGCGTGTCTGCAAAGCCGGTTTTCACACAACCTCACCCCGGAAACCTGACGGTTTCCTGCCCCTCTCCAATTGGCTATGCATTACCCACAAATCGGGGAGGGGTTGAAAGTGGGGTAGAATAGGAGATGTTGAGGGAAGAATTATAAGCCAACCATCAAACGCTCTCCTAAACAATGCCCCACCTAAAGCCTTTGCTCGCTTCCAAAAGCGGGCGATCACGGCTGTTTTCAACGGCATTTGCTGCGCCCTGCATGGTCACTCCCCTCATCCTACGGGGTGTGTTCGCGCGA
>JABWBO010000126.1 GCA_013360465.1 Anaerolineae bacterium
CCGTTTCGCTGCGCTCAACCGCCCCTCTCCAATTGGAGAGGGGCAGGGGGTGAGGTTGGGGTGAGGTTGTGTGAAAACCGGCTTTGCAGACACGCTCTTACAGATTCTCGTCAGAAACCCGACCGAAAGCTCAGCGGCTCAGGTAGTTAAGCACGATACTGTTGAAGGTCTCCGGCGTGGCGAACATGGCGAAATGACCGACGTTGGGCATGAGCAGCAGCTCGGCGGTGGGGATCAGCTCCGCCATTTCATAATCGTGCGACGGATAGATCGCCTCTTCGTCCCAACCGTCGAGGATCAGCGTCGGCACGGTGATGCCCATGAGCTGTTCCGGGGTGAAATTCGGCTCGGTCGCCCACATGTTGCCGATGTTCTCCAGGAAGGCTTCCATGCGGTCCGGGGCAGGCGAAAGCGTCATGTAGTCGGCGAGCGCCTGCTCGATGTAGGCGTTGAAGATGGCGCTGTCGCCGATGTCGCTGCGCACGCCGGCGGGGATGTAGTTCGCGCCATAGGCGACCAGCTTCTTCAGCCGCTCCGGATGGTTGATGGCGATGTCCAAGCCGATGATGCCGCCGTCGCTCCAACCGACCAGGTGCGCCGAGTCGATCTCCAGGTAGTCCATCAGCGCCAGCACGTCGGACGCCATCAGCGCGTAGCCGATGGGCGTGTCGGTGACGGTCGAACGTCCGTGTCCCCGGCTGTCCACCGCGATGACCTGGTACTGTTCGGCAAAAGCGGCGATCTGGTTGGCGAAGTAGTCGGCATTGCCCAGCCCGCCGTGCAGCAGCAGCAGCGGCTCGCCTTCGCCATAGACGGCGTAGTACATCTCGATGTCGTTGACCGGAGCCATGCCGCTGGCGGTCGGCTCTGGCAGTTCGACCAGCACGACCGGGTTATCCTGCGCCAGCGCGCCGCCGGCGACGTTCAGGGCAGCCAGCAGGGCGAAGATAAGAAAGAGGGATTTCACGAGCCGCTTGCCGTTCATCGTCGATCCTTTGTCCTTTTTTGCGCAACCGCTTTGTGTAGAGGCGAGGCGGGGCGAGAGTTGCTGTCTCGCCCCATGATCACCAGTCTAACTCAGAATGGACAGATAGGGGACAACTCACGCCATCAGCACCGCGACCGGGCGAGGGATTTCGATCTGTACGCCGGTGAGGGTCAGCAGACCGGTCGCCGCATCGACGTGAAAGGTGACCAGCGAGTCGCTGTTCTGATTCGCCGCGACCAGGCAGCGCCCGCTGGGGTCGAGCGCGAAGTCGCGCGGCGTTTTACCCCCCGTCGGCGTCAGCGCAAGGCGCGTCAGCCCGCCCGTTTCGGCATCCAGGGCGAAGACGGCGATCCCGTCATAGCCCCGGTTGGAGGCATAGAGGAAGCGCCCCGACGGCGCGAGGCGGATCGCCGCCGCCGTCGATTCGGCGGTGAAATCGTCCGGCAGGATGGCGGCGCTGTGCGCCGGAGTCAGCGTCCCGCGCGCCGCATCGAAGGCGTACGAGGTCACCGTTGAAGTCAATTCGTTGATCGCGTACAGCCAGCGCCCATCGGGATGAAAGACCACGTGGCGCGGACCCGCCCCCGGCTCGGCTTCCGCCCAGGGAGGATCATTCGGCACGAGCTGACCGGTCGCCTCGTCCAGTCGGTAGATCAGCAGTCGGTCGAGTCCCAGATCGGCGGCGATCACCCATCGCCCAGACGGATCGAAGGTGATGCTGTGGGCGTGCGGCGCATCCTGGCGCTCCGGGTGGACGCTTCGCCCCTGCTGGCGC
The DNA here is from genome assembly GCA_013360465.1 of Anaerolineae bacterium. Classification (GTDB taxonomy): domain Bacteria; phylum Chloroflexota; class Anaerolineae; order Aggregatilineales; family Phototrophicaceae; genus Flexifilum. The sequence continues at coordinate 1,764 of JABWBO010000126.1, forward strand.
ACGATGCAGGCGGCTTCGCCCAGCCCGCCGTCGGCGCGGATCGGCAGGACGGTCAATCCGCTGCCGTAATTGGCGACCAGCACCCATCTGCCCGACGGGGAAACGGTCAGGTGGCAGGGCCAGGAGTCGTGGGTGGGCTGGGCGTTGATCAGCGCCGCGCGCAGGGGCGGCTCGGTCAGCCGCAGCGCGCTCAGCCCGCCGCCGGGGACTCCGGCGAACTCCTCCTCTTCAATGACGGCGTAGAGGACATCACCCGCCAGCGCCAGGTAGGACGGGTTGACGACGCCGGAGAAGATCGCCTCCACTTCAAGCCGCCCGCTGGCGGGGTCGAGCGCGAAGACGAAGATGCCTTCGTCTCGTGACGCGCCATCGTGATGGGTGTACGTGCCGATGACCACCCGCTGTCGTTCGCCCTGAGTCACATCCGATCCTCTCTAAGCTCATGTCTTGATCTGTAAGTCGAAAAATATGCGGGGAGCGCGTCTGCCCACCCTTCAGTCGTCGTCGTCCAGGTCGAGCGCCTGAAGGTACGCGACCAGCGAGGCGAGGCGAGAATCGGCGACGGGTTCGGCGGTCATGATGGTGTGAACGCGGTCGTCGTCGTCGATCACCGTGATGAAGTAGCGGTGGCAGTCCGGCGGGCAGCGCTTGGGCACGCCGACTCGCTCCGGCAGGTCGAAGAAGCGCGCCTGGCGAATCAGCCGGCGCAGCGCCCGCCGCTTGGGGTCGGTCAGCGCGTCGGCGTCGATGCTGCGTTCGGCGCTCAGACCGGGGAAGTAGGCGAATCCGCCCTCAGTGCGGAACAGAATGCGCATCGTCATCCCCCTTCCAGGCTGCTGATCCCCACCTGTGCCCAGGCTTCCCGCACTGCCGACGCCTCGATGCTCTGTTCTCCGAACAGTTCGGCGGCGCTGCGCAGCGTCAGCCGGGCAAAGCGTTTGAAACCGTAGTGCGGACGCAGCCTCTTATCACATAATGTATTATACCATACCTTCCCGGCGCGCTCCCAGGCGTTGCCGCCCAGCGCCGCCGCCGTCAGGTAGAACGCCCGGTTGGGGATGCCGGAATTGATATGCACTCCGCCGTTGTCGTGCTGCATACGCCGGAAGTCGTCCATATGCCCCGGCTGGGGGTCCGCGCCCAGCAGCGGATCGTCATAGGCGGTCCCCGGCGCCTTCATCGACCGCAGCGCCGCCCCGTTGATGCCCGGCATGAGCAGCCCTGCGCCGATCAGCCAGTCGGACGCCTCGACGGTCTGCCCCAGGCTCCACTGTTTGAGCAGGATGCCCATCACATCGCAGATCGATTCATGCACCGCGCCGGCTTGCAGCGTGTAATTCATCTGCGCCGTGTACTGCATGATGCCGTGCGTCAGCTCGTGCCCGATGATCTCCAGCGAGCCGGTGAAGCGGCTGAACAGCTTCAGATCGCCGTCGCCGAAGACCATCTGCTCGCCGTTCCAGAAGGCGTTGCTGTACTTGCTGCTGTAATGCACCGTCGCCGCCAGCGGCAGATCGTGATCGTCGACGGAGTGCCGCCCGAAGACCTCGCGCAGGAAGCGATAGGCGATGCCCAGCCCGTCATAGGCTTCATCGACCGCCGGGTCGCCGAGGGGCGGTCGCCCCTCGGTGCGCACCCGCTGACCGGGCAGCTTGCGGCGGCTGTGCGGCTTGAAGATGTAGATCGTCCGGCGCAGCCCCCGTCCGCGCCGCCCTTTGGGAGGGGGCGGCGTCATCACCACGACATCCTGAATGTTCGCCATCAGCTCCATGCGCGCCGAGCGGATGACGCGGTCGCGCGCCAGGGTGTACTGGGCGCGGCGGCGTTCTTCGGCGTCTCCGGCGCGGACGATGTGACGCAGCATGAACGGCGGCAGAATGGGATAGATCGGCATACTCGGTTTCCGTAGGTTTCGCAGATACGATTATAATCGGATCATCACCATACAGGAGAAACAGCCATGAAGGTAGGCGTGGTCGGCAGTGGATTCGTCGGCGCGACAGCGGCGTATGCCCTGGTCATGCGCGGGGTGGGGCGGGAGATCGTGCTGGTGGACCGTAACGAGAAACGCGCCATCGCCGAAGCCGACGACATCTTCCACGCCGTGCCTTTCGCCAACCCGCTGGATATTTACGCCGGCGGCTATGCCGATCTGGCGGGCTGCCGCGTGGTCATCATGGCGGCGGGGGTCAATCAGAAGCCGGGCGAGACCCGCCTGCAGCTCCTCGACCGCAACGCGGCGGTCTTCCGCGAGGTCATCCCACAGATCATCGCCCACGCCCCGGAGGCGGTGATCATCGTCGCCACCAACCCGGTGGACATCATGACCCACCTGACGGCGCAGATCGCCGTCGCGCACGGCTGGGACCGGCGGCGGGTGCTGGGCAGCGGCACGACGCTGGATACGGCGCGCTTTCGGGCGCTGCTGGGGCGGCGTCTGGGCGTCGATTCGCAGCATATCCATGCCTATGTCGTCGGCGAACACGGCGACAGCGAGGTGCTGACGTGGTCGCTGGTCAGCGTCGGCGGCATCCCGCTGGAGCGCTTCATCCGCGCGCATCACGTCTCGCTGGATGCCGACGCCCGCGCGGAGATCGACGCCGGGGTGCGGCGCGCCGCCTATCGCATCATCGAGGGCAAAGGGGCGACCTACTACGGGATCGGCAGCGCGCTCGCCCGCATCGCCGACGTGATCCTGCACGATCAGAACGCCATCCTGACGGTCTGCGCGCCGAGCGACGAGATCTGCGGGGTGAAGGACGTGACGGCGGCGATGCCGCACATCGTCAGCGGCGAGGGGGTGGTAGAACAGCTTCCGCTGCCGATCAACGACGAGGAGGCGGCAGCGCTGTGCCACAGCGCAACGGTGATACGCACGGCAATCGAAAGCCTGGGGCTGTGATAGGGTTATCGCGGTGATGCCAAAGCGATGCCGCGCTTTTCAGGAGTCACTCGACCGGCGTGTCGCTCGCATTGTCCGAAGAGTCGTCTGACGGTCGATTCTGACGCGGCGTGATCGTTCTGAGGATCGCCTGACGGTCTGCGAAGTAGGTTCGGATGAAGTCTATCGCGTCTTCAACATCGGCGACCTCTTTGTGAATGATGTTCCCGGTGCTGATTTGCAGCGACAGCTCAAAGCGCTCGATCCGAGGGTCTTCGGGGAGTGGGGCAAGGAGTTCGTCAATGGCTTCTCTCACAAGGTCCCTGCCGCGGATAGTAGATTCTGCCGCTGGCTGCTGGCGTTCGAAGTCCAGCCAGGTGTCGGCAATCTCCGCTAAAGAACCCTTCTCCTGCAGCACGCCGACGCAGTTGGCAAGATGCCAGGGTTCAGGCAGTCTGTTCCGGATTGCGCGAATATTGCCCAGATTGATCGCACCAGTGTTATGCTCGCCGGCGAATTGATCAACGAATGGTTGTAGTGTCCCGTAAACCTCTTCGTCCGTCGCAGCCAGCACCATGCGAACTCACCCCTCGCGTTCAAACATCAGGCGAGCGCTCTCGTTCCAAAATCCACCCAGGTTTGCGACCGCGCCGCGGACAGTTGGATGTTTGCGACGTATCTCCTTCAGTTGAAGTATCCACGCCCCTTTATCATTGTGGTGTCGCCCATCCTTCAGCCATTTACTTTTGAAGAGGGCGACCGGATCGGTTGAGTTGCGCGGAACGATGACGCTGTCCATCTGACGCGAGGTCCCGCCCAGCATAGCAAGCTGAACGAGCTTTTTGCCTTCGGCGGGTTCAAGCAGGCTGTATGCGGGATAGTGTTCGCGGAGATACCTTCCAATGAACCGATAGACCGCATCGGCGAAAGCCTCGCCGAGCAGCTGCCCGAACTTGCTGGCTGCCCCGTGTGAATCACCCTCCTCAAACCACTTGGCAGAGGCTTTTCGTTTCGCCATGTTTCGCTCCAGTCGAGACCTACTTTTGCAGGATGACCACGCCCTCGCGCAGCTGAACCCGATGACGCTGAGGGTTGGCTTTCCATTTGTCCCCGCGCGTCCGAAACTCTTCGTAGTCAAAACGCCTGAACCCCAGACCAAGACCGAGCTTACCGACAAGATCGTGGGTCGGGATATACACGCCATAGGGCGCAGAGTCACCCAGGACGACGCAGAAGCGCCCTCCCGCCCTCAAAACACGATACGTCTCTTGAAGGACCAGCAGCATATCGTTGAAGTAAAGAGCAACCATCAGATCGTAATCTTTTTTCCCGCCTTTCTTGAGACGCAGGGAGGACAGCTCGATCACCGCTTTTTGCACTGCTGCATAGACATGCTCATCTACGTCCCTGACCTCTTCAGACAGTGCAGTCTCCACATCATGACGTTTGCGAACGACCTGAGTTGTCGCGGCGACCATCAGCTTGTCGCGGAATTGTTCGGTAATATCTTTCCAGGTCTTCGTGATTCCCCAGAAATACGTTTCCAGACGTGTGCGATCTGCGTAGTCGTAGTTGTTCAGATAGGGAGGAGAGGTGAGGGCTAAACCGATTTGCCCGTCGTCCAGGGCTTGCCTTTGACGGGAGTCGCCAAGGACATTTCTGATCTCACACTCGGCAGAGGTGGCAGGGAGTTTCGTCAGGTCTGCTGCCATTTTCGTGAGCGTTTTGGCGAATAGCCCCAAGGCATCTCTTGCTGGTTTCTCACCGGTGTTCTTGTTTGGAGCAATGTAGGGCCACCCTGTCCCTGCCGCTGCCGCTGTTCGCAGGGTATCGGTGAGCGCCAGCTGCGCGAGATTTCTCAGGTGGGTGTCGGAAATCTCCTCTTGTACATATTGGCGCAGGAGAAACAGCTGATATAGGGTGTCGGGATGATAACACTTGTAGACCAGTTCGGGAAAAGCTCCACCGGGCAGCGCGCCGCCTCTCCGAAGGTGTACGTGCTCACGCGCCTGAGCCAGAACCCGTCCCAATTCGTCGGCTAACGCTGTCAGGTCGAATTCCCAAAACAGCTTGACACTGGCAACCCAATGAACAAACGAGTGCGCTTCAACACCATACCCATTGATCCCCTGTTGTTTGCTGCCGATGAGCGTCGTCCCTGTTCCACTGAACGGATCATAGACCCAATCGCCGCGGACGATCCCAAACCGATCAATCATCGCGTCGACAAAGCGATAGGAAAACCCCGCTGGATAGCGAAACCAGCTGTGAACTGGCGCTCGCAGGCTGTCCTTGAAAGTGCCGTAATCCGCCGGTTTGGTTTCGCGCAGGTCGCTCGGTGTATCCACTTCCGGGATGCGGAACAGGGAGGGCTGTTCTGGGTTCTCTAAGGGTGATCGTCTCAAAGGGTTGACCTCTGGTGAGTGCTATAGGTAATTTGTTCGATTATATCGCTATAGGAATCGTGTGAAAACGGATAGTTCCTCTTATGCAAATTCTCATCTGAACCCTCTTGACCTTTTGACAAGTTGCGTTATGCTTTTCATATCGCAGGCTTAGAGAAAAGGAGGTGATCGCGTGTTCAGTCGCAGTCATAAGGGGGCTACCCCCTAGGACGTTCACCTTCTCAGTGAGCGTCCCCCGCGGGACCTCCCCCTGAGACCGCTTTAAAACGACCCGCCGCGACTCTACGCGGCGGGTCATTTTTTTGTAGAAGGGTGAATGCGGAATTCAGGGGCGTTTGTCGATCAAATCGTAGGTTGCGCCGTAGATGTAGGGGTTGCCCGGCGTGAAGTCGTGCGGGAAGCCCAGATCGATGGCGCTGGCTTCGGAAAGGCGCTGAAGCTGCGCGTCGGTCAGCGTCCACGCCAACACCCCCAGGTTGTCTTCCATCTGCGCCACCGTGCGCGCCCCGATGATCGGCACGATCTGCGCCTGCTGCTGCTGCTGACGCACCCAGTTGATCGCCACCTGCGCCCGGCTGCGCCCCGTCTCTTCGCTGACCGCCTTGACGGCATCGATGATCGCCCGCGTGCGCTCCCGCACGGTCATGCGCGCCGGGTCATAGCGTTTCGGCGACTCGTCGTCGGTCTCGTCGTACTTGCCGGTCAGCACCCCACCGCCGATCACCCCCCAGGGCATGACGCCCATCCCCCAGTGTTTCGCCATCGGCAGCAGCTCGCGTTCGATTTCGCGGCGGTTCAGCGAATAGGGCGCCTGCATACCGATGAAATTCGCCCAGCCCCGCAGTTCGGCGAGCATGTTCGCCTGCGCCACGATGTAGGCGGGCGTGTCGGAAACGGCGATGTAGGCGGTCTTTCCCTGCCGCACCAGATCATCCAGCCCGCGCAGGACTTCATCCACCGGCGTCATGTAATCCCAGACGTGCAGATAGAGGATATCCAGATAGTCGGTGCGCAGCCGGCGCAGACTGCTTTCCACCGACCGCATCATGTTCTTGCGGCTGTTCCCACCCGAATTGGGATCGGTGGAGGTGGTTTTCGTCAGCGTATATTTGGTCGCCACGACGAAGGAGTCGCGGTTCGCGCCTAAAAACTCGCCCAGGAAGGTTTCGGACGTGCCCTCGGTGTAGTTGCACGAGGTGTCGATGAAATTGCCGCCCGCCTCGCTGAAGCGCCGGAAGATCTTCTCGCTCTCGTCCAGCGACGCGCCCCACCCCCAGGTTTCGCCGAAGGTCATCGTGCCCAGGCACAGCTCCGAGACGCGCAGCCCACTCTTGCCCAATAGTTTGTAGCGCATAAGCCCTCACTTCTGGTTGGCGTATGCTCCGATTATAATGACCCTTATCCGACTTAATAGAGCATGAAGGCTGAACCTGATGGCAAAAAGCTACAGCGCTTCCCCGGCGATGGGGATTGATCCCAAGAAGACCTACAAGGCGCAGATCACCACCGCCAGGGGGGTCATCGAAGTCACCCTGTTCGCCGCTCAGGCGCCCATCAGCGTCAACAATTTCATCTTCCTGGCGCGCGAAGGATTCTACGACGGTGTGGTCTTCCACCGCGTGGTCAGCGATTTCGTCATCCAGGGCGGCGACCCCACCGGCACGGGGCGCGGCGGTCCCGGCTACAAGTGGAACGACGAGGCGGCAGCGCTGCGCCTGAAGCACGACGGCGCGGGCGTGCTGAGCATGGCGAACGCCGGTCCCAATACCAACGGGTCGCAGTTCTTCATCACCCATTCCGCCCAGCCGCATCTGGATGGCAAGCATGCCGTCTTCGGCAAGGTGCTGGACGCCAAGAGCCTGCAGGTGGTCAACGCCATCCGCCAGGGCGATGTCATGCAGTCGGTGACCATCGTCGAATCCTGATCGTCAGCGGCAGACGGGGCATGACCATCGTCTCAGGGCGCTGATGATGCGTCCAAACGGCGGGCAGTGTATACTTCGCGATGTATGACTCCTGCTGCAAGACGCCCGCAACCATTCAGTCGGGGTGAGGAAGGGATGGAAGATGAACTTGCGTAGACTTGGCTTGACGCTGGCGCTGCTGTTCGTGCTGATCGGCGCGGCGGTGATGATCAACGCCGATGTGGCGCAGGAATTCGGCACGGGTTGGACGGCGCAGTATTACAACAATACTGACCTGTCCGGCAGCCCCGTCCTTTCCGAAGCTCTGGCGAGCGGCATCAACTTCAACTGGGGGTCCTCCAACCCACGCCCCGGCGTGGTCAACGATGACAACTTTTCGGCGCGCTTCTCGTCGGTCCAGCTGTTCAACTCCGGCACGTACGAGTTCATCCTGTCTTCCGACGACGGCGCGCGCGTCTTCATCGACGGCGTGCTGGTGCTGGACCGCTTCGTCGGGCGGGCGCTGACCACCGACCGCTTCCAGTACACCCTGACGGCGGGCACGCACTCGCTGGTCGTGGAATACTTCGAAGGCATCGATCAAGCCGCTATTCAGTTCCAGTGGTTCCTGATCAGCGGCGTGATCACGCCCGGCACAGGCACGCCCATCGGCGGCGGCGTCTTCGTGACCGCCGGACCCACGCCCACCGCCACGCGCATCCCGCCCACCTCGCCCCCGCCCATTCCTCCCGGCGCGCTGAGCGGCACGGTCATTCGCGCGTCGGTGCTGCTGGTGCGGTCGGGTCCATTCCTTGGCGCGCCGGCGGTGGATCGCGTGCTGCGCGGGCAGACCTACCAGGTGCTTGGGCGCGACGAAAACGCGCTGTGGTATCTGATCCAGCTGAGCAACACCCAGGGCTGGGTGTGGCACTACTACTTCAACATCAATGGCAACGGCTTCAACGCCCCGATCACCAATCCGTTCGTCACGGCGGGCGACCCCGCCAGCCAGACCGGCGTGGTCGGGCAGAGCGAGGCGACCCTGCGCCTGCGCGCCGAGCCGAACGTGCTTTCGACGCAGATCGGGCGCATCCCCTGGGGCGACCTGCTGCCAATCCTCGAACGGACCCGCGACGGCTGGTATAAGGTCATCTGGCGCGGCACAGTCGGGTGGGTTGCCAGCGGCTTCGTCAAGGTGATCGAAGGCGACATCGGCGCAGTGCCGATGCGCTGACTTCCGCGCCGCTGAACTTGCAGAGGAACCGCCGCCCTGGATTCATGACTGCCAGGCGCGGCGGTTCTATAATAGGGGCAGATGCAGCAGGACAGGATTCCGTCATATGACCGCTTTGCCCAGAAGACGCTGGACCGTCGAGGAGTACCTGGCGGCGGAGCGCGACTCCGAGATCAAACACGAGTTCCTGGACGGCGACATCTATGACATGGCGGGAGCGAGCCGCGCCCATAACGCCATCGTCTTCGACGCGATTGTCGCCCTGGGGGGGCAGCTGCGCGACGGACGCTGCTCTGCCTTCGCCTCTGACCAGCGGGTGCGGCTGAGCGCGCGCGCCTACGTCTACCCCGACCTGTCCGTCGTCTGCGGCGAAGCGCTGTTCAGCGTCGAAGTGGGTCTGGAGACTCTGCTCAACCCGACGCTGATCGTCGAGGTCCTCTCGCCCAGCACCGAGCAGTACGACCGGGGCGAGAAGTTCCTGCGCTACCTTCGGATGGACTCGCTGCGCGAATACGTCATGATCGCCCAGGACGCGCCGCGCGTCGAAGTCTACACCCGCCAGGCGGACGGCACGTGGCTGTATGCCATCACCCAGGGGTTGGATCAGACGGCGGCGCTGCGCTCCATCGACGCCGCGCTGCCCCTGGTGGACCTCTACCGCCGTGTCACCTTCGACGCCGACGCCCCGGACCTTGCAGACGCGCCCGGCGACGCCGACGGATCGACTGGCTGACAGCGCCGCCCTGTGAGAAAACTCGCCCCGCCGCTTCTGATCTTCCTCGCCTATCTGCTGATCGCGGCGATCATCACCTACCCGGCGGTCGCGCAGATCGACACCCACCTGATCGGGCATCCGCACAGTGACGCCTACGAATACATCGGTGTGACCTGGAGCATCAGACACGCGCTGGAGACGGGCGGCAATCCGCTGTTCGCCGGGCAGATGCTCTATCCCGATGGCATCCCGGCGGCGCTGGCGCTGAGCGTGACGCTGCAATGGCTGCCGACGCTGCTGCTCAGCACTGTCCTGCCGCTGACGGCGGCGTTCAACCTGGCGGCGCTGCTGACCCTGGCGCTTAACGGGCTGGCGATGTTCGCCTTCGTCCGCCGGCTGACCGGCAGCGCGCCGGCGGCGTTCCTCGCCGGCACAGTCTGGTTGGCATACCCCGCCTTTCAGGGGCAGCTGGGCGCGGCGCATATCGGGCTGCTGGCGCTGTGGGGCGCGCCGCTCTTCGCCGCCGCC
>JABWBO010000241.1 GCA_013360465.1 Anaerolineae bacterium
CGGCGCGGCGGAGCTGCTGCCGACCATGACGGCGCTGCCCACCCGCGCGCCGCTCCCCAGCGCACAGCCGACCCTCCGCCCGACCCTGACCCTGCCAGCCGGTCCGGCAGATTTTCCGCCGGCGGAAAGCATCTCGCCCCTGCTCGCTTCGCGTTTCGCGCCGGAGATCGAGCGCTATGAAGTGCCGCTGCTCACGGCGGAGGAAGCCAACGCCGCCATCGCCAATGCCCCGAACGACCCGGTGGGCTATCTGGCGCTGCTGCGCACGCAGGTCACGGCGCAGGGGGTGCGCCCGCGCCTGGAGTCGATCCTCGATACCATCGACGAGGGGGCACGTGTCGCCGACGATGCCGACCGCTACGCGGCGACGGTGATCGACATCCTGAGCAGCAGCCCGACGCCGCCGGAGATCCTCTTCAACTACTACAGCAGCGCGCTGGAAGCGATCAGCGACCCGACGCTGGCGGCGGCAGTGCGCAGCCTGATCGGCGAAAGCCTGTACGCGCTGCTGAGCGACGACGCGCGGATGCCGACGATGGTCCTGGACAACCTTTCCGGCACGCTGACCGCCAACGCGCCGCCCCTGATGCCGGTGATGCTGGCGCGGCTGGCGATCACCCATAATCGGCTGCCCGCCGCCCAAATCCTGCTGAACCGGACCGGCACGGATTTCGCGGAAGCGCGGCTGGTGCAGGGCGATCTGTATGCGGCGCAGGGCGATCCCGAAGCGGCGCGCGCCGCCTGGGAAGCCGCGCGGTCGATGCAAGGCGCGCCGGAATGGCTCAAAGCCGTCGCGGCGGCGAAACTGGGGGCGTGATCGGCGTTTACATCTCCGGTTCGTCGGCGATGTCGGCGCAGATCGTGCGGTGGTCCACCGGCGAATGCACGATGATCGAGGTGGTGGTGTGGGCGTAGGGCTTGACCCGGCGGAAGAACGTATCCAGCGCCGCCACGCTCGGAACCGCCACCTTGACCACGTAGCAGTCCTCGCCCAGCACGTGATGCATCTCCAGCACGTAGGGCATGGCTTTGAGGATTTCCCCCACCCGGTCGAAGTTCCTGCCGGTATCCGACAGGCGAATGAAGGCGGAAACAGGCGCACCCACGCGTTTGAGGTCGATTTCCGCGTGGTAGCCCTTGACGATCCCCGCCTCTTCCAGCCGCTTGACGCGCTCCTGCACCGCCGGGGCGGTCAGCCCGACGCGCCGCCCCAGCTCGGCGTAGCTCATGCGGGCATCTTCTTGCAGGGCGTGCAGGATGTGCCAGCCGGTCTCATCCAACAGCTTTTCGCGAGTTTCGATTAACTGGGTCATGGGGTGCAAACACCTATGAATCACAGGCGGACGTTCGGAAATGGTTTGTATTGGTGCTGTAATGTACGCCTCAATGATCATATCATGGTTTTTGTAATACGGAATCTGTGAGGAGTTGAAATTGATGTCCGCAGAGACCCCGATGTTTGTGTTCGTGGGCAGCCCAACCCGCCGCGCCGACCTGAAGGCGCTGGTGGATGATCGCGGATGGTTCATGCATGACGCGCCGGAAGACGCCCTGATGGGCACGCTGGCACAGGTGATCACCTTCTTCCCGGACGCGGTGGTGATCGAAGACACCGGCGAGGGGACCGGGCACGAGGTCGTCATGCATCTGGAGTCGATTCACTATACGCCGCTGTTCCTGCTGACGGACAAGCCGGAACTGTGGGAGACCGCCGGGGGCGCATTCGCCGCCGTCCTGCCGCTGCGCACCAAGGGCTATGAAGTGCTGGACGCCCTGCGCGCCCTGCTGCTCGACGCCGAACCGGCGTGGGCTTGACCCTTCTCCGTTAAAAGGCGGGGAATCCCTGCTTCGGTGAGTTGGGACGGACGCCCTGCGGGGCGTCCGCGTGCCTCTTGCCGGGGTCCGCGTGCGCCGGGCACAGGCTGCCGGCTGTTCACCGCTCGTCCTGCCCGGCGGCGCAGTCACCGCCCGGCGGCGCTCCCCGCCCGGCGGCGCTCCCCGCCCG
>JABWBO010000127.1 GCA_013360465.1 Anaerolineae bacterium
GTGAATACTCCCGCCTACGTTCCGCCCGCGGCACAGGCTGCCGCTGCCGGGTTCGCCGCCGCTGAAGGGGAGCGCGTCGAGGGCGAGCGCCTGTTCAAAGGGCAGCGCGCCGATGAACAGGTCCTCTACGTCTTCCGCCGTCACTGGTGGGCATTCGGGCGGCGGTTATGGATTCCGCTGTTCATCGCCGTCGCGCTGCTGGCGGGGGCGATTGTCGCCGCCGCACAGGCTGCCCCTCTGTCGGTCGTCGCCATTGCCATGATGGTGATCCTGCCGGGGTTGCTCACGGCGTATCTCTATTTGGAATGGCGCGACGACAGCATCGTCCTGACCGATCAGCGCATCGTGCGCATCTGGCGGCATCTGATCGGCTTTGAGAATTCGGTCAGCGAAATTCCGCTGGACCGCGTGCTGGAGGTCAGCACCAGCGTGCCGCCGGGAGACCCATTCGCCCACCTGTTCCGCTACGCCACTCTATATCTGCGCACGGCGGGGGATGCGGCGAATCTGACACTCGATCTGATCGCCGACGCGCCCAACCTGCAATCACTGATCTTCGCCCAGCGCGATCAGTACCGCAGCCGTTCCGTCCGCCAGCAGCAGGATGTCCTGCTGGCGGACATTCAGACCGCCCTGGGCGGCGCGCCGACGGCGCAGCTCGGCGCGCTGCCGACCGCCGCGCTGGCAGGGAGCGAACCGCTTGACTCCATCGACAACGTCGGGCTGCCTTTCATCCGCACCCGCATGATCACCCCCAGCGGCGAGATCATGTACCGGCGGCACGGGAGCATCTGGCTGCGTCACGTCTTCCTTCCGAGTCTGCTGCTGCTGGCGAGCGCGACCCTGGCTGCCGTCAGTCTGATCGCCCCAAGCCTGCCGTTCGCCGGCGTGATCGGCGTGAGCGCCGCAATCATCCTGGGCATCATTGGCGGGCTGTGGTTCTTCCTGGCAGATTGGGACTGGCGCAACGACCTGCTGGTCATCGGCTCAGACGCCATCACCATCACCCACAAGCGCCCGCTGTGGCTGCAAAACGAGGTCGAGCGCATCCGCCTGCTTCAAGTGGACAACGTCGCCTCTGAAAAGGAAGGCTTCTTCAGCATGCTGCTGAATCGCGGTGAGATACGCATCTCGCTGCTGGGCGCTTCAGCGAAGGACACCAAAGTCTTCGACAACGTCCACGATCCCGAATCGATTCAGGGCGAGATTTCCCGGCGCATGGCGCGCCTGCGTATGCAGCGGCAGACCGAAGGGGTCGAAGAACAGCGGCAGGTCATCCTCGACTACCTCTCCGCCTATCATCAGATGCAGGGGACGGCGGGCGCGCCGGGACAGGTGCAGCCCGGCATGTCCTTCAATCCACCGCCGCCGGGGACCGCCGCGCAGCAGGGAGCGCCGCCGCCCAGCGACAACATCCGCCCGCCGCGCGTGCCGCGCCCACGTGGGGGATAAAAGCGCGTCACAATTTTGTTATAATGGCGCAACCCATTGCCAGTTCAGGTGAAGCCGACCCAATGCTATGACGATTCGCACGATCATTCAGCCCGATAACCCGATCCTTCGCAAGAAGGCGGTGCGTGTCACCTCGTTTGACGCCAAGTTCCAGACGCTCGTGGACGATATGGTCGAGACCATGCTCGACGCCCCCGGCGTCGGTCTCGCCGCGCCTCAGGTCGCCGTCAGCCAACGCCTGATCGTCGTCCGCCTCGCCGACGACGAAGAGAGCCGCGAAGAATACGGCGACGACGCCGGCAAACTGTACGTCCTGGTCAACCCGGAACTGATCAAGCACAGCCGGAGGCAGGTCGAAGGCGTCGAAGCCTGTCTGTCGATTCCCGGCTACGTCGGCAAAGTCTGGCGCTACGACGAAGTGATCATCACCGGGCAGGATCGCTATGGCAAGCCGATTCGGGTCAAAGCGCGGGACTGGCTGGCGCGGGTCTTCCAGCACGAACTGGATCACCTCAGCGGAAGGCTGTACATCGACATCGCCACCGAGGTGTGGAAACCGGAGCCGGAAGAAGGCAAGGACCAGACCGAGGTCATCGACGCCTGATCAGCCGACCCCCCACAGGTAGACCGCGCCGCCGGCGTCAAACAGCAGCAGCAGACGTTCGTCCGGCGTCCAGGCGACATCATGAATCCGTATCGTGCCGACGCTCAGCGCCGCCTGGTTGATGGTCTGCGCCGTCACCTGCTGCAAATTCCACAGCGAAACGCCCACATCCAGGGCAGAGGTGATCAGCAGATCGCCCGAAGGCGCGAAAGCGGCGGCGGTCCGGCTGCTGCTGGTCTGCGGCAGGCGCGCCGCCATCTGGGCGCTGGCGATATCCCACAGGGTCAGCCCGCCGACCCGGTTGCCGGCGATCAGAAATCGACCATCCGGCGAGAAGGTCAGCAGTTGGTTCGCCCCGCCCTGACCGGTCTCCAGCGCCACCACCCGCGCCGGATCGCTCACCGACCACAGCGTGGCGTTAAAATCAGTGCTGACGGCGATCCAGCCGCCGCCCGGTGACGCTGCCAGCCGGAGCAGAGACGCCGCCCGACCGATCTCGCGCTCCGCCGTCAGCGTACGATCCGACCAGCGGAAACGGCGCAGCAGCCGGTCGCCCGCCGCGCTGATGATCTCCTCTCCGTCGGCGCTGAACGCCAGCGCTGTGACCGGCGCACTGTGCGCCTGAATCGTCGCCAGCGCCCGCCGCTCAAACGGGTCCCACACCTTGACCGATCCATCCTGCCCGCCAAGCGCCAGCCATCCGTTGAAGGGATCGAAGGCGGCGACCTGGGCGAATCGCTCGATGCCCCGGAAGCTGTCCACCACCGCGCCGCTGTCGGCGTTGAAGATCAGGACAGCGCCCTCTTCGGTCAGACCGTAAATTTCCGTCTTGTCCGGGCTGTAGGTGACCTGCATCACCCCCTGCCGCGAGGTCTGGATCAGCAGCGCGCCGTCGGTCAGGTTCCAGCTGAGCAGCAGCGAATCGTTGATCCCCGCCAGGCGCGTGCCATCCGGCGACAGGGCGAAGCTGAACAGCGTCCCCGGCGTCTCCGGCTGGGTCAGCCGTCCCAGATACTTCAGGCGCGAGACGTTGGCGAGCGAGATCGGCTCGGTAACTTCCTGGGCAAACTGGGCAGGCGCTTCCAGGGTGGGCGGGTTGCGCCCGCCCCCGGATGGCGTGGGCGATCCGCCGCACGCCGCCAGCAGGAGCGACAGGCACAAAATAAAAAGGCGGCGCAGGTTCACGGGAGCGGCTGCAGATCGCCTTCGACGATGCCGAAATTAGCCACGGCGATGCCGAAGTCGATGATCTGACTCAATCCGCATTCGCCTTCGAACGGCTCGACCTGTCCGTTGCCATTGAGGTCGATGCCATCGACCATCGCATCGGCGAAATGGGTCGATTCTTCCATATCGCGCTGCACCGCCTCCAGCGAGTCCGATGCCAGCAGCGCCCGCTCGCGCACGATCACCTCCTGCATCCAGCCGCGCGTGTTGAGGATGCAGACGCGGATCAGCTCAACCTGGCTTTGCAGCTGCACACTGGCTTCCGGCGACTCGGTGATGGTCGCCAGCTGCTGATCGATGTGATCGAGGAAGAAGGGCACGCCGATGCCGCGTCCGGGGTTATCCGCCCGCCCGCTGCCATCGAGGTCTTCCTGAGCCTCTAGCCCGCGCAGGGCGTTGATGGTGTGTTCGGCATGGGTCTTCATGCTGCCGACGGAGGTCGCCCGCGCCGCCAGTCCGGCGTGCTGTTTGGCGATGTTGGCTTCGCTGATCGCGCCTTCGATCAGGCTGGTATTCGCCCCGGAACCGCTGCGCGGCGGCAGCCCGTCGGGCGATTCCTGAAGGATCTGCGCCAGCGCCGAAGCCACCGTCAGCGGCACCGCGCCGCTGTAGACCACCTCATCCGAAGGCGCAGCGCCGGGAGTCTCTTCCGCCGTGATCAGCAGGGCGTTGTAGTGCGTCGGCAGGGAGATGCCTTCCTCGCTGGTGTAGCTGAGCGCGCCCGCGCCGAGCGGGTCGATGCGCACCGTCCCCAGCAGCAGAACATCGCCGGTCTCGGTGTTGATCATCCAGGCGGCGTACTGCCTGCCTTGGGGAGCCGGCGTGAAGTTGTCGGCACGCAGGCTGACCGTATCGCCGGGAGCCTGCACGCTGCTGAAGCTGACCCGCCCAAAAGTGGGCGGCGCGGGAGCCGCCGTCGGCGCGGTCACCACCACCACGTCCGGCGAGCGAGTCGGCTCATCCTGCGGCGGGGCAGACGACGCATCCGGCGCGGGTCCGGGGGGACGGTTGGAATTCAGGACGAGCAGCACGACCACGACGAGCAGCACGGCGATGATGGCGAACCCGCCCAGCAGCACCAGGGGGTTGGTCCCCTGCTGAGTGACGACCATCGTCGGCGGCGGGTTGGTGGTCCCCGCGCCGGTGGGGGGCGGCATAAATGCCCCGGAGGACTGCCCCGCGCCCGTCTGCGCCGGCGCGTCAGGACGGGTGGCATAGGCGGCGGGCGAGCGAGCATCGTCGGCTGTCGGCGGCGGATACGGAGTCTTCGGGTAAGGCGTGACCGGGAACGGAGTCACTGCTTCGACGGTGGCGTCGTTGAGCGACGCAGTGCTGCGGGCGGGCGACAGATGCGCCGCTTCGCTGTGCGCCGCCTGACTGAAGGCTTCGACAAATTCGGCGACCGTCTGATAGCGCGCTTCCGGGCTTTTTTCCAGGGCGCGCCCGATCACGCCGACGAAGGGCGGAGCCAGGTTGTCCAGCGGGGGCGCCGCGCTGATCTGCTTCAGCACGATCTGCATCGCCGTCTCGGCGTTGAAGGGCTGCCTGCCGGTCAGCATCTCGTAGCCCACGACCCCCAGTGAGTACAGGTCGCTGCGCTGATCGATCTCGACGCTCTGTGCCTGTTCCGGCGACATGTAGGAGGGAGTCCCGACCATCGCGCCGGTCCCGGTCAGCGCCGCGCCGGCTTCCATCAGCTTGACGATGCCGAAGTCGGTCAGCAGCGCATGTCCCTCCTGATCGAGCAGGATGTTCGCCGGCTTCACATCGCGGTGGACGACGTTCTGGCGGTGGGCGTAATCGAGCGCGCCGCCGATCTCGTGCATCAGCCGGTCGGCTTCGACGACGCGCAGCGGTCCCTTGCGCAGCCGGTCGGCGAGCGTTCCGCCGCTGACATACGCCATCACCAGATAGAGGACATCGCCTTCATCGCCGTAATCATAGACCGGCAGGATGTGCGGGTGCTGCAAACGGGCAATCGTCCGCGCTTCCAGGCGAAAGCGTTCGATAAAGCGCGTATCCTGTCCGGGGTGAGGCGGCAGCACCTTGATCGCCACATCGCGGTCGATGTCGTCCTGGTGGGCGACGTAGACGGTCGCCATCCCCCCCTGACCGAGCAGCCGGGTGACTTGATATTTGCCGAGCTTTTTGCCAATGAGCGATGATGTAGACACGGTGAACCTTTTCCTAACTTAGCGCGTAGGCTGCTTCAAGTTCGGCGCGCAGCCGCTTGTAACTGACGTAGCGCGCTTCGGCGACGCCACCCTTTTCAACCGCTTGGCGCACTGCGCAGCCTGGTTCGGAACGATGCGTGCAGTCGCCAAAACGACAGACGCCGACATACGCCGCGATCTCACGAAAATAGGCGTCCAGTTCTTCCGGTTCGACATCCCACACGGTCAGCGTGCGAATGCCGGGCGTATCTGCCACGTAGCCGCCGGCTTCCAGCTTGATCATCTCGCTGTCGCGCGTGGTGTGCATCCCTTCCTGGTTGCGCTGGCTGACGGATTTGACGGCGCGCCCCAGGTTCGGCTGGATGCAGTTAAGCAGGCTGGTCTTGCCCACGCCTGATGGTCCCGTGAAGACCGAAACGCGCCCGGCGAGGCGTTCGCGCAGTTCGGCGATGCCCGTCCCGTGCAGGGCGCTGGTCATCAGGATGTCATAGCCCATCGCCCGGTACGGCGCGAACTTCGCCTCGATCTCATCACGATCCGCCAGATCGATCTTGTTGACGATGATCACCAGAGGGTCGATCTCCGCCTTTTCGCCCATCACCAGAAAGCGATCCAGCGCGTAGGTGTTCGGAGCCGGCGACGCCGCCGCGAAGACGAAAAACGCCTGATCGGCATTGGCGATGATGACGTGCTGGCGTTCTGGCGCGCCGCCGCCGCGCAAGCCTTCGGTACGGACCGCCCTGGCGACGCTGTTGCGGCGCTCCTCGACGGTTTCGACCGTCCCCACCCCCGGTTCAACCACTTCGATCCACACGACATCCCCGATAGCGGCGATGTCGGCAGACTGCGCCGCTTCCATCAAACGCCCGCGCAGACGACAGACGTAGGTCGTCTGATCGCTCGCTTCGACCCAGAAAAAACCGCTCTGTTCCTTGACAACCAGCCCACGCAGCAAAGTTTATGCTTTCTCTCTACAGGGAGTTAGCGCGTTCGCACCTTCATTGTACACAAATTTGCATTTCTGATTCGCCCTGGTTGCAAGCGCTGGATGCGTTCAGAAATTCCGCCTGACCGCCGCAAGACGCAAGACGCGAACGGCGCGCCCCACAGGTAGAATCTGCCGTCCTCGGAGCGTCTGGTGTATCATCACGATCATGCAGTCGCTCATTTGAAGAAGGATGTAGCCTTGATCCCCAGCCCAGACTCAGAAGCGCAGCCGCGCGAAGCTTCTATCGCCCAGGAGCAGACGCCCGCCGAAGCCCCGGCGCGGTTAGCAGATCAGCCGGTTGCGACCATCTCGCGCGTGACTTTCAACTATTTTCTCATCGCCGTCGTCGCCCTGCTGGTCGGCTTGGTGATGGGTTATTTCGGCTATGAACGGGTCGCCGCCAACACCGTCGCCGCGGTCGGCGCCAGCAATGCGGCGCTGGTGGAGCAGGTGGCGGCGGCGGTGGTCGCCGCGCTGCCGCAGGGCGAAGCCGACCCCGCCAGCGCCCGCGCCGAGGTGGATATTGCCGGCAATCCGACGCGCGGACCCGAAGACGCCGTCATCACGCTGATCGAATTCGGCGATTTTCGCTGCGGTTACTGCAAGCGCTTCCACGACGAGACGATCACGCCGCTGATGGAGCAGTTCCCCGACCAGATTCGTCTGGTCTTCCGCGATTATCCGGTGCTGGGTCCCGATTCGCTTTCGGCGGCGCTGGCAGCGGAATGCGCCGATGACCAGGGCAAGTTCTGGGATTTCCACGATGCCCTGTACACCGCGCCGGACCAACTGACGCGCGAGACGTTCCTGAGCTACGCCGAAACCCTGGAGATGGATATCCCCACCTTCACCGCCTGCTATGACGATCAGCAGCATCGCAGCGAGATCATCAACGATTATGTCACCGGGCAGAACCTGGGTGTCTCTGGCACGCCGACCTTTTTCATCAACGGCAGGATTCTGATCGGCGCGCAGCCGCTCGACACCTTCGTGCTGGCGGTTGAAGCCGAGCTGATCGAGCTTCAGAACGCGGAAACAGCATCGTAATGTCGGGCTGAAAAAAAGCGGACGACCTGCCGGGTCGTCCGCACACCCCATACCTCGTAGGGACGAGCCGGCGGATCGCCCGCCCTGTGAGAAAAACCGAACCCTGGCTTAGCTCAGGAACCCACCCCCCACAGGCGAAGCGTGCTGTCGCCGGCGGAGAGGAGCAGCCGTCCATCGGGACTGAACGCCAGATCGGGCGGCAGGCTGTCATGAGTCCCGATCGCGCCGATGACCGCGCCCGCGCCCACGTCAATCAGCACGACGGGGAACGTCTCCACGCCGGTCAAGCCGCCGCTAAAGGGCACGCCGCCCGCCGCCGCGATGAGTGACCCATCAGGGCTGAAGGCGACCGCCGAGATCACCTCGGAAGCCGCCGCGTCCACCACCTGAAGCATCGCCAGTTTTTGCGCCGTCCCGGCGAGAATCCACAAGCTGACGGTGCCGTCCGGCGCGCCGACCGCGATCAGCGATCCGTCGCCGTTGAGCGCCAGCGGCGCGCCGACGAAATGCGCCGCCGCGCCGGTATCGAAGCTGGCGATCTGCGTCCCACCGCCGACCTCCCATACGCCGACATGGATCGTGCCGTTTTCGGTGTAATCTGCCGCGATACGCGCGCCATCGCCGCTGAACGCCAGGTTGACCGCGCCGCCGGGGGTGTTCAGTTCCGCCGTCGTCGCGCCGGTGATCACATCGCGCAGCAGCACCGGCGCGGGGGTGACCGCCGACGCCGCGCTGATCGGCGTCTGAGCCATCGCCAGAAGCGGCAGCGTCGGGTGAAAGCGAATGCTGCCGATACCGAGCGCTTCATTGGGAGCCGCCGGCGTGGCGTCGATGCGGCTGACCGGCGCGCCGCTGCCATCGCGCACCTGGATGTAGGGGAGCTGTGAGAAATCTATCGGGAGTTCGAAGGTCGCCACCACACCTGGCGCGGCAGCGATCGGATAGCCGCTCCAGCCGGTGACCGCTTCGGCGCGCGGCGCGAGTGCGGCATCGGCGAGGTTGTAGATCAGCAGGTTGTCGGAAGCGCGCAGCGCCAGCGTGCCGTCAGAGGCGACGGCGAAGCGCGGCAGCCCGACGACCAGACGGGCGATCTCGCGGACCTGGGCGGCATTGGCGGCGCTGATCGGCGTCAGCGCGGCGGGCAGCGCCGTCGTCGTCGCCGACATACAGCCGTAGAGCGTCACCTCGCCGGTCTGATCTGGGCACTGATCGATGTTGTCCGGTGTGCCGTCGCCATCGGCATCCGTGCAGCCGCCCAGCTCAGGCGCACCGACGACGCCGGGGCAGGAGTCGAAGATGTCGGGCACGGTGTCGCCGTCGCCATCCTGCGGGGCAGCGCCCGCCGGGCAGCCGAAGTTGTCGCCCAGCCCGGCATCGTTCGGGCAGCCATCGATGACATCCGGGATGGCGTCGCCGTCCGCGTCCGGCAGGCAGCCACTCGGCGTCTCGGCGTACTCCGTCCGACACTGATCCTGCGCGTCGGGGATGCCGTCGCGGTCCAGATCAGGGGTGACGCCCGCCGGGCAGCCGAAATTGTCGTTCAATCCCGCCTCGGTCAGACAGGTGTCAAGCGGATCGGGCATCCCGTCGCCGTCGAGGTCGGGCAGCAGTTCCGGCGTGCAGCCGAAGAGTTCCGGGCTGCCGGGGGTCTGCCAGCAGAAATCGTCGCGGTCGATGACGCCGTCGGCGTCGCTGTCCGGCTCCTGCGCTGCCGCCGGCAGCGCCAGACTCAGCAGCAGCAGGGCGATCACAATTCGCTTGATCATGGTCTCTCTCCTAACGCATGAGGTGTTGAACGCCCCCTATCACCCCCACACAGGGGCGTAAGACGCTCGCGATGCGCGGTCATGCTACAATACCCGCAAAGTCATGGGAGTCGAACAATGTCCGCACAACCCAAACTGAATCTAACAGATGTAGAGCTGAATGACATGGTTGCGCAGGCAAAACGGCGCGGATTCGCCGATCTGACGAGCTACGTGCTTCAGCTCGTCAAGGCGGATGCCAAAGAACGTGGCGAAGCTTTCCCAAATGCCGAAGCCGTGCAGGAAGATGAGGGAAATCCGCTTGAGGATTTCCGCGCTGCCTGGGAAGAAATCAGGCGCGGCGAAACGCTTAGCCTGGACGAGTTTCTGAAAGCGGTTTTGACGCAACAAAACTATACGATTCTTGACAGGCGACTCTTTCGATCTGACGATCCTTTTGTTTGACAGTAGTTAAATTAGCCACTAACATTTGTTGTTGTAGACTAAAGACCATCTGTCATCTGTTTTTGCGCCCCAGGTCTCTGCAGGTGTCTTGCTATGCAAGGCGCTGGCTCTGCGCACTCGAGGGAACTATGTATCTTGACCCCTTTCCTTTCGGAAATACCGATGGCACTTCTCAACCTCTAGATGAACAAACTGCCAACCCGTTATCTACCCAAGAAATGATGCCGAGCCACCAACAAACTAGCCTGGTAATCGTTGGGGCGAAGGGAACCGGTAAATCATATTCGCTCAAAAGATTACATCATTCGCTGATCTCTGCCAGCAGTTATCATGATTACTATATTGACGAAATCCAAAGAGATGTTCCTCCAAGTGATGATGTTCAGGATTTCACATTCTCCTTTGCGGATCGTTTTGCAACCGAGAAATGGAGCAAGGCTTGGCGATGCGCAATAGTCAACGCTTTTACTTCACATGTTTTGTTTATGCCACAAATCAAGGCGAGGTTAGAGGATTCCGTTGCGTCGCGACTCCTTGATCTTGCGACACATTTCTATCCGTTTCGGGACACACCTATATCAGTTTACGCACAGCTAGCACACATTATTCATGAGAAAGATGATGTACAGCTGAACGAGTATCTTGAAGATAGCCGATGGCAGGATTACCTGCATACAATCGAAGAAGTTTTGCAGAGTATTCCAACCCTCTACTTCTTCATGGACTCAATCGATGAACACTATCATCGCTTTCCGTATGCTTGGATGAAATGCCAGAAAGGTCTATTCTACTGTATCCGCGGCATTGCTGCAGATCCACGATTTTTGGGTGGGAAGCTCAAGATCATTATTGCGTTGAGAGATCATGTTATTTTTGACATCTTTCGGAATGATCCCGGTTCCGCCCTTCTAAATGATCGCTTCTTACTTGTACTACCGTGGGACCAAGACAGTATTACACGATTCTTGAATTCCAAGATAAGCGCTTTGTCTGAGCAGCATCTTTTTGCCGGTCAGGTTCGAAATATCAATGACTGGCTTGGCATAGACGAAGCAGAATCATTCGAGCAGAATCACTCACTCACGAGCTATGTTCTCAGCAACACTAGATTGGTCCCAAGAGATATCGTCATCGTTGGTAATAACCTCGCAGAAAAAGTAAGAGTCTCCAAATCGCTCCAAAGACCTAAACTTAGCCACGCTGAAGTCATTAGAGCGATAACCGAGACCTCGGCGTCACTAGGTCGTGAACAGGTGACATTAGCACAGGATCACATCAATACATTTAACAGGAGTCTTACAGAAAATACTAATATGTATGACAATTTGGCGCAGTCGTCTCGTCTATACGACTTTCTGCGACAGTACAGTCACAAGTCAATGAGTAGAAGCGCATTGCACCAGTTAGCAGATGAAAGCCGGAGGGTTTTTGGACAAGGCATAGATCTTCCTCTAATTCTGTATCAGAACAGAATCCTGGGATATGTTCAAGATAGGAATGTTGTATTTTACTCTGGGAGTCTCTATGATGTACCCCATAAATCGGACAGTAAAATAGCGCAGTTATCAGTGGATCGGAAGCGCTATGAGAAACACGTACAGCCCAGAATTCAAAGCGAAA
>JABWBO010000128.1 GCA_013360465.1 Anaerolineae bacterium
GGCGGGGGAGATCGGCGCGGCGGCAGCGGCGGTGACCGGCGCGGCGGCGGAGGAGATCGGCGCGGCGGCGACCGAGGAGACCGACGTTAGGGTTCAACCCGCACGACAAGGACAGACGGACATGACGAGGGGCGCTCTGTAGGGCGCTCTTCTTTTTTTAGTCAAGTTCCGGCTTTACGATCTCTTTACGATGAAATCCTACAGTGGTATCAGATGTGCAGACAAGTTTGGAACTGCGCAGATGGTTCATCACTGTGAGGATACTCATCATGTTCAGCCGCATCCGTTCGACGTTCGCGTTCGTATTCATCGTACTCGCCATCGCGGCGAGCCTGCCCATCGTCAGCATCGCTCAGGCGCAAACAGACCAGGCGGCAGCCAACAAAGCCGCCGCCGCCCTGCTGCTGGAAGTGATGTCTGATGCCGCGCGTCTCGACGAGTTCGACAGCTACGTCTCAGAGGATTTCGCCGTCCACATAGCGGGCAGCACCCTGGACTGGGCAGCCATGAAGGGCGGCGCAGCGGGCGTGCTGGCAGCGATGCCCGACCTGCGCTACACCCCGCTGATCCTGGTCG
Source organism: Anaerolineae bacterium (assembly GCA_013360465.1). GTDB lineage: Bacteria > Chloroflexota > Anaerolineae > Aggregatilineales > Phototrophicaceae > Flexifilum. The sequence continues at coordinate 577 of JABWBO010000128.1, forward strand.
CGGAAGGCAATCACGTCGGGATGCGCTACGAGTTCGCCGGGACTTTCACCAACCCGATGGCGAACTTCGACGGCACGATGAGCGATCCGACCGGGGAGCCTGTGGTCCTCTATTCCAACGCCATCCTGACCTTCACCGACGATGGCAAGCTGGCGGGCTATCAGGAAATCTTCGACACCCTCAGCTTCGCGGCGCAGATGGGTCAGTTCCCCGCGCCGGAAGGGATGATCCCCCCGGTCATCGAGATCGATCCGGCGGTGTGGACCCTTCAGGCAACAACCGCCGAATTCACCGCCGCGTTCAAGGACCGCCTGCTGACCGCCAACCTCGCCGCCTATGATCAGGGCGATCTGGACGCGCTCGACGCCGCCTATGCGCCGGACTTCACCAGCTATGTCGGCGGCGCCGGCGACCTGGCGGGCACCAAGGCGGGGATCGCCGCGCTGCGCGCCGCCATGCCCGACATGGTTTCGACGAACGACACGCTCATCGCCGAAGGCAACTGGGTGGTCTACCGCTGGACGGCATCCGGCACGTTCACGGGTGGATTCGACGTGGCGGGCATGGTCGTGCCGCCGACCAACCAACCGCTCTTCATCGAGGGTATTGCTGTCGCCTTCGCCAACGAGGACGGGCTGATCGCCGGCGAGTGGAGCGAGATCGACAACATGACCATCCTCGCGCAGATGGGCATGTTGGGACAGTAACCTGAACACCCTGAGGCGCGGGCGGGAGATCGCCTGCGCCTCAGGCTACTCGAATCCCGGCAGCACGCCGTTCTCCTCGTCGTGCTTGACCACTCGGTCCGATTTGCGGAACATGCCGGGCGTGTTGGGTAAGCGCGGCGTCTTGCCCGCCATCAGATCGGCGATGGTCAAGACCTGTATCTTCGGAAAGTCCGCCGACCAGACCGCCGAATGGAAGAAACCCGCTGCCGCCGCTTCGCTGTTCATCGGCGCGGTCGGCGTCTCCAGCGTGATCAGGACGCCGATAGCCGCCTTCTCCCGCTCCACCGTCCCGACCAGATCGCGCACTTCCTTCACGCCGATCCTGCCGCTCTTCACCTGAACCAGCACTCGTTCCAGCCTGCCGCGCTTATCCACAAAGCCGATCTCGCCGTCAATGCCGCTGTCTGCACCTTTCCTGCCCTTCCTGCTGCCGATCTCGCCGCCCAGGGGGCGCGCGCCGACCAGGGGGCGCGCGCCGACCAGCGACAGCGCCCACCACTGGAACTGGTAGCGATCATCGGTCGCCAGCTGGCGCGCTCCGGCGACATCCTGCGGCTCGCCGACCACCTGATAATCGACATTCCTGGTCAACCCGAACATGTCTTTCAGGCGGTAGCTCATCAGCGAGACGCTCAGGTGCGTGATGTCGATGCCGATCCAGCGCCGGTCGAGCTTCTGCGCGGCGGCGACCGCCGTGCCGCACCCGCAGAACGGGTCGAGCACCACATCGCCGGGGCTGCTGCTGGCGAGGAGTATCCGTTCCAGGAGCGCCAGCGGCTTCTGCGTGGGATAGTTCAGGCGTTCGCGCGCCTGAGAGTTGACCGGCGGAATATCCGCCCAGATATTGTCGTGGATGCGCCCAGGCATTTCGCTCAGGTAACGCTTCAGGCGCGGTCGGTTGGTCTTCGCCTCTGGGTACCAGATGCGCCCCTCATCATGCAGGCGCTGCATGGTGTCCCTGGCATAGCGCCAGCCATTCTTCGGCGGCGCGAAGCCCTGCCATTCGTAAGTCAGGTTGGGTCGGGGGTTCGGGCTGGTCATATTGTCCAGCGCGTAAAGCCCTCGCCCGTCCCCGTCATCGTATCGGTATTTGCCGGAAATATACCCATCATCATGCGATGTGAACTGGGTGTTCCAGGTGAACGTGTCGCTCTTGGTGTAGTAAAGGAGCGTATCGCTCACCGGCGACCAGCGTTTGGCATCGCTGTGCGTCGTCGTCCGCTTCCAGATGATTTCATTGCGGAAGTTTTCGGCGCCGAAGATGGCATCCAGGATGATCTTCAGATAGTGGCTGGCGGTCGGGTCGCAGTGCAGATACAGGCTGCCGGTCGGCTTCAGGACGCGGTGCAGTTCCGCCAGACGCGCCGCCATCATGACCAGATACGCCATCATCTGATTCGTGCCGACAATCGTCCGAAAGGCGGAGATCGTGTTGCTCAGCCGGGGCGGCGCTTGGGTCACCAGGTCGTGATAGAGCCGTTCCGATTCTTCGCCCCAATGCCAGGTATCTTCGAACGCCGTGATCTGGGCGTCGCTGGACCTGCCGGTTTCATCCTTGAACAGCACATTGTAGCTGCGGGCGCTGTTGAACGGCGGATCAAGGTAGATGAGATCGACGCAGGCATTCGGGAAATAGCTCCGATCCCGCAGGATGTCGAGGTTATCGCCGTAGAAAAGACGATTAGGCTGATCAGTCATCGCAAAAATCCTCGGTAACAGCGCCGCGTCATCGCTCAATTGTAGCACAAAAGGTCGATCCCCTGTGCGGTTCTGTGGTATACTCAAGGCGATGAATAGGCGAGGATGATCGTATGGTCGTGCGCGAACTTCTGGTGACGGCTGAAGCCTTCTTCGATTACGCGGCGCTGCCTGAAAACGAACGGCGTGATCTTGAACTGCGCCAGGGAGTGATCGTCGAGATGCCTTCCGCAAGCCCTCTGCACGGCTGGATCGTGATGTTGTTTATTCAGGTCGTCACGCGCTTCCTCGACCTGCATCCTGTCGCCTACATCTTCGGCGACTCCAACGATTTTGTCCTTAGCCCCGGTCTGGTCTACAAGCCCGACGCCAGCGTCATCCTCAAGGAGCGCCTGCCCAGCGTCCCCGGACGCTTCCACATGGCGCCGGATATCGCCGTCGAGGTCATCTCGCCCAGCAACTCCGCCGCTGAGATTTCCGAGAAGGTCGAAAACTACCTGCATCACGGCTCGCAGATGGTGATCCTGATCTACACCGACCCCAGGGCGGTGCGCGTCTGCGTCGCCAACGACGACGGCACGATCACCCTACGCCCCCTGACCGCCGAAGACTGGCTGGACTGCGGCGCGGTGCTGCCCGGCTTTCGCGTCCAGGTCAAGGCGCTCTTCCCCGATCTGCCGGTCGAGACCGCCTGAGGCGCTCCCCTGCCCGCCCCGCGCCCCACAGGTTCGGGGATGAGGTTCTGAACGCTTTCCATTAGAATAGCCCGCCAGTCACTTTACTACGTTCAGGCGCAAGGGAGTCCGCATGGCGCAGGCGCTCACAAACCCCAAGGAAGATTTCTCCGGCTGGTACAACGAGATCGTCTACCGCGCCGATCTCGCCGGGCAATCCCCGGTGCGCGGTTGCATCATCGTCAAGCCGTACGGCTACGAAATCTGGGAAGGGCTGAAGGCGGCGCTCGACAAGCGTTTCAAGGCGACCGGGCATCAGAATGCCTACTTCCCGCTCTTCATCCCGGAAGACTATCTGAAACGTGAAGCGCAGCACGTCGAAGGCTTCAGCCCGGAACTCGCTGTCGTCACCATCGGCGGCGGCAAGGAGCTGGAGGAACGGCTGATTGTCCGCCCCACCAGCGAGACGATCATCGGCGAGGCGTTCTCCGAGTGGATTCAGTCTTACCGCGACCTGCCGCTGCTGATCAACCAGTGGGCGAACGTCGTGCGCTGGGAAATGCGCACCCGTCCGTTCCTGCGCACGATGGAATTTCTGTGGCAGGAGGGGCATACCGCCCACGCCACCGAAGCCGATGCCGAAGCCGAAACCCTGCAAATGCTCGACATCTACGCCGACGTGGTGATCAATGAAGCTGCCATCCCGGTGATCAAGGGACTGAAGAGCGACAGCGAGCGCTTCGCCGGCGCGCTGCGCACCTATACCATCGAAGCCATGATGGGCGACAAGCGCGCCCTGCAAAGCGGGACGAGCCACAACCTGGGGCAGAATTTCGCCAAGGCGTTCAACATTCAGTACCTTGATGAAGGCAATCAGCGCCAGTTCTGCTGGACGACCTCCTGGGGTATGAGCTGGCGGGTGATCGGCGGCATCATCATGACGCACGGCGACGAGAAAGGGCTGCGACTGCCGCCCCGCCTCGCGCCGATTCAGGTGGTGATCGTGCCGATCTACAAGACGCCCGAAGAGCAGTCCACCGTCATGGCAGCTGCCGACCGGCTCAAGCAGGCGCTCGTCGACGCGGATGTCCGCGTCAAGCTCGACTCTCGCGAAGAAACGCCGGGCTTCAAGTTCAATGATTGGGAAATGCGCGGCGTGCCGCTGCGCCTGGAGATCGGTCCGCGCGACGTGCAGAACAACACGGTCGTGGCGGCGCGGCGCGACATCCCCGGCAGAGAAGGCAAGAGCTTCCTCTCGCAGGACAATATCGTCGACCAGGTCACGACCCTGCTCAACCAGATTCAGGCGACTATGCTGAACCAGGCGGAGACGTTCCGCGACGCCAATATCCATGACGTGCGCTCGTATGATGAACTCAAGCAGGTGATCGAGGCGGGCGGTTTTGCGCGCGGCTGGTGGAAAGAAGACGACCAAGCCGAAGCCCGCATCAAAGCCGAAACGCAGGCGACTCATCGCTGCTACCCACTGGACCAACCGGGCGGCGAAGGCGTCAACTTCCTGACCGGCGAGCGCGCCGACCGCGTCGCGCTGTTCGCTAAGGCATACTGATTGATCTCGCAAGTCACGACGGCGCTGGCGGGCGGCGGCATTTCCGATGCGGCAGTGCCCCTGCCCGCGTGCGCCATCGGATTTCTTAGAAGTTCATCAGCATTTCAGACAGCCTTAAGCAATTCGCACCAATGCGAGGCTCGAACTTCTGTATAATACATTTACGGAAAAGATGGGATAATGTTGCCGATTGGCATAGGGCGCTCATTTGTTATAATTGTCACAAAGGATACCCACATTACTTAGAGCCAAGACTGTTCTGATCTGGTAAGTCCCCAGAGCGCATTTGTATTTTTCTGGAAATTCGGATGCCGAGGAACAGCCCTCTTCCTGTTGACTAGAGGGCGTTCGTTGTTTAGGTAGGATTGATGGCAGCTTATTTAATTGTTGACGTAGACGATCTGCTGGAACACTTCCGCAGCCAGGGCATACTCATCGACGTGCAGGAACTCGCCGTCGGTTTGCGTGGCGGCGCGGCGCTGGCGGCAGGTCTGATGAGCAAGGATCAGCTCAGGGCTGTGGCGGTTGCCGACTGGACGAAGTACACCAGCCAGAAGCAGCGCCAAGCGGTCGATCCGCAGTACGTGTTCAAAGCCGCCGGCTTCGACACCTTCACCGTGCAGCGGCGCGACAGCCTCGCCGACGCTTTGATCATGCACTACTTCCAGTTCGACCCCGACCCGGTTGATGAACTCATCCTGGCGACGACCGATTCTGCCCTCATGCCGCTGATCCGGCGGATCAAGACGACGCGCGGGGCGCGCATCCGCATGTGGGGCAGCAGCGATATCCTGCGCGGCACGGAATTCGCCGAACAGGTCATCTTTCAGCCGCTGCAAACGCTGCTGGGCATCAAACAGACCAAGAACGTCGCCATCTACATCGACTTCGAGAACATCTCGATCAGCCTCTCCGAACAGGGCTATGTCGTCAACCTCGACCATCTGATCGAAGCCTTCCTGCGCCAGGCACGCGCTCACGGCGTGGTGGTCAAGATGGCTGCCTATGCCCCCTGGGGCACGCGCGGCAGCCTGCCCCCGATGGTCGACTCAAACGGGCGTGAAGTCACCGAAGACGCGCCCAACCGGCTGATGCAGCGCAATATCGACCCGGTCTACAGCCTGGCGGGCAAGAACAGCGCCGATATGCGCATCGCCCGCGACATCATCACCGACAGCAGCCACACCGATTCTGCCGACGTGTACATCGTCGCCAGCGGCGACCGCGATTTCAAAGACGCCATCGGCATCCTTCGTTCACGCAGCAAGACGGTGATCCTGTGGTCGGTGCAGGGGACGGTCAGCCGCCAGCTGGTCAACAACCCCGACCTGATCATCGAATATGTCGAAGAGTTCGCCAACCTGCCGACGCATCAGGCGCTGAGTCTGGCGGCAATGCAGTCCGTTGACGACTCGGCAGTGACCGGTTTCACCCCATCCCAATGGTCAAGCGTCGTCCTCCAGCTCGACCGCTATGGCAAGGAGAACGAGGTCGAGGCGGTGACGCGCAAGCGGCTGATCGACCTGCTCATCGAAGTCGGCGCGGTGGTCAGCCGCCCGCGCGGCGAGGACCTGGTCGCCCAGGCGGCATCCATCGGCATCTTACAGCGCGCCAGCGGTCGCGACCGTCTGGCGATCAATCGCGCCCACCCCATCGTCGAAAAGACCCTGCTCATCCGCGACCGAATCGTCATGCGCGTTCAGAACACGCTTTCGGTGCGCAACTGGGAGTACGTCAACTACGGCTTCCTGCTCAAGGGGCTGGCGATGGACCGCGAGCTTGACCGTCCCGGCATGAACTACAGCGATCAGTGGCGCTCTGACTGGATCGACTGCCTGGTCCGCGAGATGATCCTGCTGCGCGAGATCGTCCCGCACCGACACAACCCGGACGATGTGGTCCCGGTGATCAAGCTGAATCCCGATTACAAGCTGCTCGCCGGACGCACCACGATGATCGCTCAGCCCAAAGATGAGGACATGAGCTGGGAAGGCGTGTCGCTGCCGGAACTCGAACGAAATGAGCCAGAGACCGCCGATATGGCGCGGCGCATCATCGTCAGCGTGGAACAGTTCACCAGCTTCCGCAACTTCACCTGGTGTCCGCTCGGCAGCCTGCACAAGCGGCTGCGCCAGTATGATGCCAGCATGAACTTCCAGCGCGCCGTCGAGTATCTGCTGGAAAACGGCGCGGTCGAGGTGAAGGAATACCCCAATCCGCAGAACGAGTTCTTCACCAAAGGCGTGTCGCTGGTGACGGACGCATCCATCGTGCAGACCGTCCTGGCGGAGCGAAACGGCTTCATCCTGCTGCTGCTGTACCTCTACGACCGCAACATCGCCATCATGGAGCCGAGCCTGCGCGGACAGGACCCGGATAACCGCTATGATCTCGACCTGTGGATCTCGATCATGGAGACGGAAAACGTCCTCAACGCGGTTCCCGGTCGCCCCGGTCAGTACAGCCTTTTTCGGACGCATCACACGGTATCGCTGGTGGCGGACGGCGAGAAAAGCCAGTAGCGCTTTCCGCACCGTTCTTTCGTATGACAAGCAGCCGTCGAAACGGTTGGAGTGAAGAAACCTCCGACCGTTTCTTATTCCCCCGCAAAATCGCAGGACCATCTTAATACATAACTTAGTGGACATACAACAAACTCTGACCTTATAATATGCGCCATTCGCAGATGGTCCTCTTTTCTCCCGACTCGGCATATGGAACCCTACGTCACGCCGTATTTGCTCATCTTTTCTTTGTCATCGATGCTGTCCTGGTCGCTGGCGATCCATGCAGCCAACCACCTCGCCATTCGCGGGGCAAAGGGCTATCTGGTCATTTCCCTTTCGCAGTCCTTGTGGACCGCCTGCTATGTCCTGGAACTGGTGAGCGGCACAGTCGCCGAGAAGGTACTCTGGGATTCTGTCCAATGGCTGCCCGCCCTGCTGATCCCGGTCGCTATCCTTCAATTCAGCCTGACCATCGCGCGCGTGCGGTGGCGGGTCCCCATTGCGGCATTTCTCATTGCCCCAACCGCATTTCTGCTGCTGCTGTTGACAGGAGAGGGGCACGCGCTGATCTACAGCGCGCCCACCCTCATCGAGTCCGCTCCGTTCACCAGCCTGCACTATCCCTACGGACTGACTCACGGGCTGATCTTCCTGTATTCCTACGCCCTGATCGCCCTCGGTCTCGCCCTGATGATCTGGAAACGGCGCTCGACATCGGGGTTTATGCGCAAGCAGATCACCTGGCTCATCCTGGGGATCGGCACGGTGCTGCTGCTCGAAATTGGCGGTATGCTGTTTGACATCCGCGTACTCGGTCAGCGCGACCTGTCGCCGTACACTTTTGGTCTCGCCAATGCCATTCTGGGCTGGGGGTTGTTCCGCTATCACCTGTTCGATCTCGCGCCGCGCGCCCGCCGTCTCGCCGTAGAACGCATGTCCGACGCCTTCGTCGTCACCAACGAGCACATGCTCATCGTCGATATGAACCAATCGGCGCGCCGCATCATCCCGGCACATTCCGACTTCATCGGTGAGCCGCTCACCCGTCTGCTCGAAACGTGGACCTGCGCTATCGATGCGCCGAGCCTGCTGGCAGGCCCGCCTCAGGAAGTTCGGGTGGAGTGCGGAGATCAGCATTTCACCTTAGAGCTGAACCTGACGCCGATCTATACGCCAGATCAGAGCGTGGGCGGATTCCTGTTCGTCTCGCGCGATGTCACCGTCCGGCGGACGTTGGAAGATTCGCTGCGTCTGAGCGAGGCGCGCTATCGAACGATGTTCGAGGCGCTGACCGACAGCGTCCTGCTCTTCGGGGCTGATGGAGCCATCCTCGCCGCCAACCAGGCGAGCGAGCAGATTTTCGGCTTGAAGCCAGAAGCGATGATCGGAAAAACGCTGCGTGCCTCCGGTTGGAATGCGTTCCGTGAAGATGGCAGCTCGCTGCCCATCGAAGAGCATCCCGTCCACGTGGCAATCCACACAGGACACGCCACGCGGGGCGCGGTCCTGGGTTTACGCCCGCCGCAGGGTGATCTACGCTGGCTGTCGATCAGCGCCGAGCCGCTGTGCAGCGATGATGCCACTCTATGCGGCGCTATCGCCTCGATCCGCGACATCACCGACTACAAGACGATCCAGGCGAAGGCGGTTGAACTGCGGCTCGAACACGAGCGCGCCGCGCTCCTCACCAACTTCATACGCGGCGCGGCGCACGAATTCCGTACGCCGCTTTCGACCATTTCGACCAGCCTGTACCTCATCACGCGCCATTCCGATGAAGACAAACGCCGCGACCACGTCAGGAAAGCCGAGCAAGAGGTATTCCGGTTGGCGCGGTTGGTCGATCTTCAGTCGAAGCTGGCAAGCCTGGACAGCGGCATGGTCCTCCTGTTTACCTCCACCAGCCTGGAAGCGATGATTGAGCAGTTGGTCGCGCAGTACACGACGAAGGCGGCAGCGGCGCGCATCATCCTCATAGCCGACGCGGCGTCGCCGCTGCCGCCTGTCCACTGCAACCGTGACTATCTGCTGCTGGCGCTGGAACAGATCCTGGACAACGCTTTGCGCTTCACGCCCACCGGCGGATACGTCTACCTTCGTCTTTCGCACAATGAGACGGGGGTGAAGGTCGTCGTCACAGACACCGGCAGCGGCATTCGACGCGAAGATATGCCGCACGTCTTCGAACGCTTCTGGCGGCGCGACGCCGCTCACGGCGCTCCAGGTTTCGGGCTGGGGCTGCCGCTGGCGAGGTCGATCATCGCTCTGCATGGCGGAACGATCAGCCTAGAGAGCCAGGATGGCAGAGGCACGTCGGTGACCATCACTGTGCCCTACGCGCCGAGATTGAACGGCTAGACCGAGAATCCCGCCGGTCGCCGGCAGATCGCCGGTCTCGGTTTTACGCGCTACAATAGGGATCATCGAGTCGCAAGCCGCCCAACAGAATTCGCCGGACCCCTTAGCATCCAGGCGCTTGCCGTACAGGGCGATCTTGCGACGACACCAACCTACAGAATTACCCACGAGGAGAAGCGGTCATGGCAGATGTGAATATTGAAACACTGGCGGAAACCGAAAACTACGCCGCGTGGAAATCCGTCGAACCCGACGGTGAGCTGGTCTACCACGTCGAAATCGGCTCGGTCACGCTCCACTTCTTCCAGGAAGAGTGGGATGAACTGGTGGTGTTGATCACCGCCGCCGCCGAAAGCGGCGGAGACGCCGAAGACGGGGAATGAGCGGGCGCGCACCTGAAACCGGACTCGCGCCCGTCAACCGCGTCCTGATCGAAGCGATGGTGAAGCGCCAACCGACCAGCGCGGCGGCGCTTCGCCTTGCTGATGTGAACGGAGTCTGCAGCGGCAGCGTCCTGGTTTGGCGATCACGGCAGCGCCACTGTCCGAGATGGCATCCCTCGCCCGCCGCGCTTTCGACTCCGTCGCCAGCTTCGACGTGGCGCTCGACGAGGCATTTCTGCGCGATGTACCGGCGCTGCTGCGTCCGACTGGGCGGCTGATCACCGTCGATTCACGTCCCCGGTATCCAGGCTCATGCTGCACTTCACACGCGATGATCTCGACTTTCTGACCTCCGCGCGCGGTGTTGTCCTGCTGGCGGATCTGGCACACGCTGATCTGTCGGAGGGCGGTGCGCTCGCGCTGATCGGCAGGCTGCGCCGCGATTTCACCACGCGCGAGTCCTCGGCGGCGCTGGAGCTGGCGCGGCTGAGGCGCGACGCGGTGGGCAAGTTCGGCGCGCCGGCGGCAGGCATGTTCTTCGACCGCGCCGCGCTAGAACAGGCGAGCCACC
>JABWBO010000129.1 GCA_013360465.1 Anaerolineae bacterium
TGACGGATGATGTTCAGGAGTTCTGCTTCGCGTGCGCTATTCATGCCTTTCTTTATAGCTCACTTCTTCCCGTTTGGCGATACCCCTGAGCAGTTACCAATGGATTTCAACTGACGAGGTTGCCGAAGGTCCTGCGCAGTAAATTGTGCGATAACCTCGTGAAAGCACGGTTCAAGTGTGTCTTTTCTGGGAAAAGGAGGACATATCACTGATCCAAGGGGTAAGACTAAAGATCCAGAGCGACCATAATCCGCTTATCTCAAGTTACTCTCCAGACACCACGGTCGATTGACTGAAAACCACCCTCCTGAAGTTCTCGCCGGACTATCGCCTGCCAGTCAACGTTGTCAGCCGCCGCCTGCTGCGCCCGGCGATGCGAGGAAATGATCTCGTAGAGCCGACTGAGGGATGCTGAGCCACCACAAGCTTCAAGAGCTGACAGCACAATGCTCCGCCAGGTCTGACGAGCCGATTGTCGTTGGTCGAATTCTCGGACCGGTTGAGCGACTCTCACGGGAACTATCCACGATTTTGGCTTCTCCATCACCATGACCCATTCGGTAACCAAAAGGGCGATATTCCTTGCTGGATGCGGTGTGCGCGCGCCGGTTGTGTTGAACTGAACCTTAACCCCATCGAGCTGGAGCTCGCCATACAGGTTTATCATCCGATGCAGCGGATAGAGAACCCCTTGTCGACGAATTGAACCGATAAGGATAGCAACATGGCCGCCCTGCTTGACGTGACTATATGCGTTGTACTGCGCTTCGTTTGCCATGCGCACGAACTCATCGAGACTTGCTGCTGCTGACAAGTCCGCGGGATGCGGTTTTTCGCCCCAAACCCGTCCGCTGTATTGAATCATGTCGAAGTACGGAAGATGAAACATCACAAGGTCTGGCGAGCTGCCATCGGAACACGGCGGAAGTGCATCCTCGAGGATATTGAAGCCATCACGAAGATCCCCTGACCAATATGGAATCCCAAACTCCTTGCACACACCTTCAGTCGTTCCCCCACCCCGAAACGGATCGGCAACCGATCGAGATTTGTACAAGTCAACAAGGTCAAGAACGAACTTGCCACTGAAGTTGCCAGGATACCGGGGGTTGCCCCAGGGACCACGTTCAGGATATGCAAACAGGTTAGTGTGTCTGCCTTCGAATTCGGAAACTATAGGAACGGAATACGGCGGCGGACCTTCGCGTGACATGAAGTCAGCGTAGCACAAGAGCTGAGGGAAAATCTAGCGCGCTCCCCTCTGTTCCGGAATGGATGAAACAACTTCGGTTGCGCAAGGCATACTTGCCCTTAACGCCTAAGAGTCCGGCTGATTCGGCCAGATTATGGCCGCCAAGAACCAGACCTGTTTTCCCTGGTAGACAACCAGCTCTCGATTTGCTACGGTGGTTGTCTATGCCAGCCAGGATTTGCTCGCGTCCGGGAGGACAATGGTAGAGCGGCCAGTGTTGACCGCTCTTCGCAACCCCGAACTCGTATTCGCGCTTCGTCCGGAAGTGCGCCTCAAGCCTGAAAGCCCGCCACTCCAGCCACTCCTCCAGCCTGCGATCCAACTACTCGCCACTCAGGAAGCGCTGCGCAGCGCCTTCGACAGTACTCTGCGACGCATGAGCCGTATCCGCGGGCGACTGCACAAGGAACCCCCTCGCGAAGTTGTGATCTACCAAGCGCCGCTGCGTCCAGCGAAGCCGATGCGGCCTGAAGAGCTGCTCCCCTCATCGCGCCGGTTGCTCGAACGGATGCAAAACGTTCCGCTGCTTCCTGCTCCACCGGCATTCGAGGAGGTGTTTGCGCCCTACGAGGCGATCTTTCATACGGTCTTCTACCGTCGCTACCCCTACGCCAGGCTCGACGATGCCAAGCAGGATGGGCTGCTGCATCTCTGGAAGCGGTGGAAAAAGGACATGACGGTGATGGAGCAGTCGGCGGCGTATATCGTGCAGCTTGCTGTGTGGGGAGCATCACCGCACCGAAAGATCGAAAAAGACCGTCGTATTGCCGAGCGCGAACTCCCGATGCCCAGGTATGAACGCTATATCGATGTTCGGGTCGCCGATCAGTCACGCGAGCCGGTCTGGGTGCGAAACGTTGACCTCTCTACAGACCTGAAGCTAGCGGTTGATCAGGTTTCTGAAGTGCTTCTAAGCATGCCGGATGCAGAGGCAAGGCTGCGCGTTCTGGAGGACGTTATTCGTGGTAGGACAATTTGGGAAGGCATAGCGTCGTCGCGGCTCAGCACGCGGCGCTACAAGGCCGCGCGCAAAGATATCCTTGCGCGGCTGAGGACTCTTCTCGCAGACTATGCAACCGTCTGATCCGGGAATTGCGTTTGCAGGAACAACCGCTCCTTATCGGTCTCCGTGCAGCATCTGCGTCATCAAACGAACGATGTCCAGCAGTTTGCGGCGCTCTGTTGGATCGAGACGATGGAGTTCGGCGAGAAAGGCTTCATCCAGATCGTCCGCAGGGCCTGTCTCCGGGAAGAAGTAGCTGATCGGAACCTGGAGCGCATGTGCAAATCGGGGCAGGTCATGGGCGTAGATCCGGCGCTTGCCAAGCTCGTACTCTGACACCGACCGCTGGTCTCGCGCAACACGTTCTGCCAATTCATCCTGCGATATTCCCAGCGCTTCACGTGCCTGACGGATACGCGCTCCAAGCTCATGTGGTTCCACATTGACCGTCTTTTCTCGATGGCGGGAAACAGCTTGCCATTTTAGAAAAACGGGAATACACTCACTATTGCTTATGAGTAGTCATTGACTTCCCATAAGCATTGAAGACGGGACGGTGTGGAAAGGACGTGCGGTGAGCGGCGGCGGCGGGACCTAGCAGTGCGCAGGAGTGGATGACGCTACGCCGTCCACTCCTCACCATTCCCAGCGCAGGATGTAGGTTTCGTACATACGTGGCGCCGTGGTCGTCCAGCGGTACAGACAGCGTCCATCGGGCAGCATCTGGCGATGGTCTGTACTCAATCGCACTGTTCTATTGCCGTGCTGCTCGATCAATGTGACTTGTCTAACCACACGCTCCCCCGGCAAAACCAGCCTCAGACAGAGAAGACGGGTTCGGTGGTCGATATCGACCTGGAATTCCTCAGTCGCATTCACAAATCCGTTCCTGATCCCCCGTTCGACGTGAATGACTTCGTTGTCGTTGCGGTTCTTCGTCTCGCGCAGCGAGATCAGCACGTGGTAGCGGCTGCCTTCCCGATAGCGATCCACTTCCGCGCCCGGTGAACAGCGATAGGACGCGAAGATGTCACCGTCTCCCCAGGCGGTATCCTGATAGGCAATGATGTTGTCCTGGATGAAACGCACTTCCTGGCGCTTCCGGTAGACGGCATGCTTCCCCTTCGTGTCGAGCAGTTCAAGCTCGGCTTCGTAGGCCAGCACTTCGTAGATGCCGGGCAGCTTCGCGATGGCGGGGATCCGCTGGAGAAGGTCGAATAGCAGGTCGATGAGGAGGGCGTGGTTTTGCAGGACCACGGTGAGCAGGGTTGAAGGACTGAACTGTTCATTGAGGCTTGGGACGTTCACCCCACCAGCATAGCAGGTCCATAACGTGCCGAAAAGCAGCGGAACGCACACTACAGATTCGGACGAAACCCGAAAACTGTGTATTATCGACTGAGGACGGTCCGTAACTCAGCGAGAGCATCCATGCTAATCCGCGTATTCCTGTCTTCACCCGGCGATGTCAACGCAGAGCGCGGCAAAGTCCGTGCGGTGGTGGAGGACATCAATCGCGACCCCATGTACAAGAGCAAAGTCCAGGTCGAGGTCGTCGCGTGGGATGACCTACACAGCGATGTGATCATGCCGGTCACGCTGACGCCCCAGCAGGCGATCAATCTGGGTATGGCGAAGCCATCGGAATGCGACATCTGCCTGACCCTCTTCTGGGCGCGGATGGGAACGCCGCTGGACGTCGAGGCACACGGGACCAAGCCTGACGGGACGCCCTACTGGTCGGGTACAGAATGGGAATACCTCGATGCCGTGCGCGGGGCGAAAGAGAACGGCACGGGGCTGCCGATCGTCTACCTGTACCGGCGCACGGATGAACCGCCCGCCCCAACCCCTCGCCCCGGTCAGGACATTGCCGATGCCTACATCGAGTGGGGCACGCAGCGCAAACGTGTGCAGGGGTTTTTCGCACCGCTTCGAGACCGTGACAGTGGGGCGATGCGCGGCTACGTTCACGAGTATGCAGGCCTGGATGCCTTTGCCGAGATGATCAGCAGGCATCTGCGTGCGCTCGTCAACACCATCTACGAGAAAAGATCGGGCGGAGCTGCCCGAAGCGCCCCCCCACCTGCCGATGTGGGCGAACCTGCTCCTGCCCCGCTGACCTGGAACATCGAGGCGGATGGCTCCCCATTTCCCGGGCTGCACGTCTTTACCGAGAAGTACGAGCCGGTCTATTTTGGGCGGCGCCGTGAGGTCAATGAGGTGCTCCGGAGGCTGGCGACCCAACGCCTGCTGGTGATCGTTGGCGCTTCGGGGAGTGGCAAGTCGTCGCTGGTGCGCGCGGGGGTGTTCCCGAAACTGCGCGACAACGCGATTCCGCCGAGCGCAGCATGGGATCGCGTGACGATGCGCCCCACCGCTGACCCATTTATGGCGCTGGCGGAGGCGCTGATCGAACAGATGCCTCTGCTGAAGGGCGACCCGGAAACTTCGCTTATCGCCCGAATCCAGAGCCTGGCGCGGTCGCTGCGTGCAAAGCCTGAGGCGCTGTGCGAGAGGCTGGAGGCGGCATTCGCCGGACAGCCGCAGCGCGAATTGGCGCTGTTCATCGATCAGTCGGAGGAGCTGTTCAGCCTTGCGCCGGAAGCGGAGCGCCGCGCGTTTCTGGCGATGCTGAAGGTCGCTTCGCCACGTGGCCGTTTTCTGCTGACCATCCGGTCTGATTTCTACGAGGGGCTGCTGCCGTTTCTGGAAGAGGAACTGCGCGATGCGAATTTCACGCTGGCGCGGCCCCTGGGTTCGGCGTTGATGGAGATGATCGTGCGCCCTGCCGAAGCGGCGGGGCTGACGTTTGACGAAGACCTGCCGCTGACCCTGCTCCGCGAAACCGGCGAAGACGAGGGGGCGCTGGCGCTGCTGGCGTACATGCTGGACAAGCTGTTCACGATGGCGCGCGACCGCGGGGACAGGCGGCTGCGGATGGAAGACTATCAGGCGCTCGGCGGCGTTCAGCGGGTGATCGCGGTGAGTGCCGAAGCCGTCTTCCGCGATCTGAAACTGCCCGACCCTGAGCAGACGCTCCAGCGGGTGTTTCTCGCCCTCGTTAGCGTCGATGAACGCAGCACGCGGCAGATCGCGCAGCGGCGGCAGTTTGCCGGCGATGCCGACGCCGAGCGCTTGATCGCCGCCTTCGTCGATGCCCGCCTGCTGATCGCCGACAAGGGTGACCTGGAAGTGGCGCACGAGGCGCTGCTGCGCGAGTGGAAAACGCTGGCAGACTGGATCGCCCGCACCAAGGACGACCGCAGCCAGTTCCGGTTAGTGGAGCGCGAAGCCGCGATATGGGATCGCGAAGGGCGGCGTTATCTCCTGTCCGCCGAGCGGCTGCTGCCGATCTACGCGGTCCTGGACCGCCTGGGCATCGTCAAAGAGGCGCTCACGCCGACCATGCGTGACTTTCTCTATCCGCAGGCTATGCTGCTGGCGGAGCTGGAAAAACCGGGTACGAGCGAAACGCGCCGCCTGCGCATTGGCGACGATCTGGCGCAGCTTGGCGACCCGCGCCAGGGCGTTGGCGTGGTGGACGGCGTTCCCGACCTGCTGTGGCTGCGGGTCGAGGGATCTTCCGCACCCATTACCCTCAAGACGGATGAAAAGGATATTGGACCGGTCACCGTTCCGACCTTCTACATCGCCAAATTCCTGGTCACTGACGCGCAGTATCAGGCATTTGCTGAGGCGAAGGATGGCTATGACGCCGAGGAGATGCCGTGGTGGGAGAAGATGCCGCAAAAACATGCGCGCCAGAGGCTTAGCGCACAGCGGACAAAGTTTCCCAACGCGCCACGCGACACGATTTCGTGGTATCAGAGCGTGGCATTTGCCCGTTGGCTGGATGCAAAGTACCGGGCATTGGGTCTCTTCGCGCGTTTCCCTGTGGGGACACCCAACGGGGTGTCTGCGTCCGAACCGGACGGACGCGCCACTGCGGGACCCTACCAGACGCTGGTGTTAAACCCCCACGACTGGCAGATCCGTCTGCCGACCGAATGGGAATGGCAGTGGGCGGCGCAGGGGGGTAAGCATGCGAGGGAGTACCCGTGGGGGGATTGGCAGTCGGGTCATGCCGACACCAGTGAATCCGGCTTGGGGCGGGCGGCTGCGGTTGGCATGTACCCGCACGGCGCGGCGATGTGCGGCGCGTTGGATATGGCAGGCGGCTTGTGGGAATGGTGCCAGAACGATCGCGATGATTATCGGGTTGTGGACGGGTTTGGCAACGGGAAACCAAAGGTGCTGCGGGGCGGTTCCTTCGGTAGCGCTCAGTACTGCGCCGCTGCGTCGTACCGCGACCGCCACAACCCTGCTCATGGTAGCTACGACTATGGGGTTCGGTTGGTGGTGTCGTCCCCTATTGCGTCTCTGACCTCTGATGCCTCTGATCTCTGGAACTCTGAAGCTGTTGGCGACCAACGGTCGCCCTCTAAGGGGGGTATCGGGGGGAATCCCCCCGACGCTTCTCCGCGTCAGCGGAGTCGAGTTTTCGACTTTCTGCGCGGTCGCCGGTAAATCGGTTGGGGCAAGGCGGCGCGGGGCGGCTCAGGATGCAGCCGAATCGGATGGTGATAGAAGAGATGATCGCGCAGTCCCCACGTATCGGCGTAGCGCACATGGTTGATCCATCCTTGCACACTGGCGTCCAGTTCAGCGAAAGAAATCGTGTCCGCCTCATAGAGGTCGATGTTGCGCTCCAGCCGCCGCCTGAAGTTGACGGCATTGCGCCGCTTGAGCAGTCGGTGTGTTGGGTAGACGACGAAACCCAGCCACGGAATTCCATGTCGCGTCTGTGTGACTTGCGCTTCACGTTCGTGGACGGTCAGTCGCAACCGCGCCAGGCAGTTCATGATCTGCTCTTTCCAAGCATGAAGCTGTTCCTTGTCATCGCTGAACAGGGCAAGGTCGTCCACGTAGCGCAGAAACGCCGAACATCCCAGTTCACGCTGAACGAACCAGTCAAACGGGTTCAGATAGACGTTGCTCCAGAACTGGCTTGTCAGGTTGCCGATCGGGAGTCCGCGTGGGCGGTTGGCGGCGAACAGGTCATCACCGGCAAAATAGACCATCGCGTATTCATCCTTCAGCACGTCCCGACCGCTGGCGAGTATCTGCTCGACCAGCCAAAGCAAATCGGGGTCATGTACGACTCGGCTGATCTCGCCGAGAAGGATGACATGGTCGAGCGACGGAAAGTGCTTGACGACATCCATACGCAGTACGTAACGGTGTCGCTGGGCCAGGCTTTGCAGACGATGGACGGCGGCGTGTGTTCCTTTTCCCGAACGATTGGCGTAGCTGTCGGGATGGAAGCGGGCATCGAAGACCGGTTCTATCAGATTACACAGCGCGTGATGGACGACGCGATCCCGAAAGGGGGCGGCGCTGATTTTGCGGCGCTTCGGTTCATGAATGGTGAAATGATGGTATGCGCCGGGTCTGTAACTTCGCTCCCGCAGTTCTGCTTGCAGCCGGACGAGTTGATCGGCAATCTGATGCTCGAACGCGGCGGCGGGCGGATGTCCTCGCTTGCCTTTGGCAGCTTTGCAGGTTGCTGACCAGAGGTTGTCCCAGGTGCACAATGAGGCATAGCGCATGTCCGACGATATGGTCATTTTCACCCGCACGTTCGATTTGCTATCGTGGCTGCTGCCGCACCTCACGAAGTTTCCAAAGGCACAGCGTTATCTGGTCGTACAACGGCTCGGTGACGCGGCGCTCGACTTTCAAGAGGCATTATCCCACGCCAACGCTCAGCGTGGAGAGCAGCGGCTCCTTCAACTCCGCACGGCAGATGGACATCTGACATCCCTGAGATTGTATCTACGGCTGGCGTTCCAATGGGCATGGCTGGATAGCGCACAGTTCGAGTATGTGAGCAAAATGGTCGAGGAAATCGGGCGGCTGCTCGGCGGGTGGATCAAGCAAACTGCGCTATAATCGCTCTGAGACTGATCACTTATTCGCCCGATGCGGAGCGCCTATGCCGCAAATCTTTATCTCCTATGCCCGAAAAGATCACCACTTTGTCGATCATCTGCGTGGCGACCTTAAGAGCTCCGAAATATCTTACTGGATAGATCGGGAGGGTTTGTCCCCCGGCACGCCGAGTTGGGAACGTGCCATCCGTGCCGCGCTCAGGGAATGCGACTCGGTGTTGTGGATTGTCTCGCCTGATTCATTCGAATCGGCGTATGTGCGGGACGAGATATCCATCGCGCGCATGTACAAGCGCAGGATTTACCCGGTCTTCGTCAGGGGCCATAACTGGCTTGAATGCGTGCCGCTCGGCACAGGTGAAATCCAGTATATCGACGCACGAGGTGAATACACGACAGCCGTCGACGAGATCAAACGGGCGCTGAAAACGGGCGCAGCCGACTATGTTGCCCCAGTCGAACCTGTGCCCGAAGTCGCCAGCGGCACGGCACCGCGCAACCCCTACAAGGGTCTGCTGCCCTTTACCGAAAAAGATGCGGTGGACTTTTTCGGGCGCGAGGCGCTGGTCGCAAAGCTTCAAGCCCAGATTGCCGGCAAACTGGAACGCAAAGGGGATCGCCTTCTGGCCGTGTTGGGACCGTCAGGGGCGGGCAAATCGAGCGTGGTGATGGCGGGCTTGATCCCGACGCTGAGGCAGGCATATCCCGATTGGAAATTCCTGGCGAAGATGGTTCCGGGCAGACACCCGGTGGAAGCCTTAGCCGACGCGCTCTACAGCGCGATGCCGGGCAGTAGTCTGTCGGCGATTGAGGACGATCTGAAAAGCCCCGGCGGGCGAATGCTGCATCGCCTGACCCATCAGATTGAAGCGCGTCAGGTTGTGCTGTATATCGACCAGTTTGAGGAACTGTTCACGCTGACCGAAGCCGAGGATGAGCGTCAGCAGTTGATCAGCTTGATCGCACAGGCGGTCAGCGAACCGGATGGCAAGACGGTCGTGCTGCTGAGTATGCGGGCGGATTTCTACGGACACCCGATGAACTACCCGCAGTTGGGATCGCTCATCGAGGCGAACAACGTCGGCGTGCTGCCGATGAACATCAGCGAACTGCGCGATGCTATCGAGAAACCCGCGCGGCTCCCGGATGTGGCACTGACCTTCGAGGATGGCCTGGTGGCGGAGATCGTCTTTGCGCTGCGTGAACGGGACAAAGCGCTGGCGGGGGCGCTGCCGCTGCTGGAATTCACGCTGACTCGCCTGTTTGCCGAGCGGGATGGGCCACGCCTGACATGGAACGCATACCAGGCACTCGGCGACCCGGAGCGGGGGATCAGCGGCGTAGAAGGCGCAATCGGGACTCACTGCGAAGCAGTCTTCACAGCGCTCTCAGAAGCGGCGCAGGCGAAGCTCGGACAAGTGTTTCTGCCCCTGGTGAGCATCAACGAAGACACAGGGGAACCGACCCGCCGACGCGCATCGCTGGAAAGCATCACTGCCAATGCTGAATCGGGCGAGCTAGTCAAGGCGCTGGTCGACAACCGCTTGCTGCAAACCGGGCGGGAGGCAGATGAACGGTATCTCGAAATAACCCACGAAGCGCTGTTCCGTAGTTGGAAACGACTGGCAGCCTGGATCGAGTCGATACGCGGTGACCTGGGGTTGATGCGGCAGTACGAGCGCGACGCCAAGACATGGGACGAGCGCGGCAGAGACACGCCACAGCCGACTCATGAAGCACTGGTCTACTTTGAGCGGGCGCTCTCCAGTCTCGGCTACGGGCGGGATGATCTGCCCGACCCCCTCAAGACTTACACCGAACCGGAAGCGGATCGCAAACTGCGCGAACTGTACGCGCTGCCCAAGACGGCAGAGGCACATGGCGCGCGCCGCGATATCGGCGACCGCCTGGCGGCGATTGGTGACGCGCGCCCCGGCGTGGGCGTCAAAGATGGCGTGCCGGAACTGCTGTGGCAGCCTGTTGAAGGAAGCTTCGGCAACGTTGAATTCAAGGATGAAGGCGGCAACGTCTACGGGAAGTTCACGGTGCAGCCATTCTACATCGCCCGGTATCTCGTGACCTATGAGCAGTTTCAGGCATTCGTCAAAGCGGACGATGGCTGGAATAACCCTGTTTGGTGGGCGGGAATGCCTGAGGAATACCAGCGAGGGACACCCGCCGATCAACGGACGAAAGCGCCGAATAACCCGCGTGACAGCATCACATGGTATCAGAGCGTGGCGTTTGCGCGGTGGCTTGATGCGAAATACCGGGCATTGGGGTCGTTTGCGCAACTTCCGCCCCTCACCCCCGACCCCTCTCCCACGCAAGCGGGGCGAGGGGAGTCAAGTCCCTCTCCCCAGGGAGAGGGACTTAGCGTGAGGTCGAATGACTGGCAAATTCGCCTGCCGACCGAATGGGAATGGCAGTGGGCAGCGCAGGGCGGCGAAGAGGCAAAGGAGTACCCTTGGGGCGACTGGCGAAAGGGATATGCCAACACCAGCGAAGCAGGCTTGGGGCGGGCGGTTGCCGTCGGTATCTACCCGCATGGCGCGGCGGCATGTGGCGCGCTGGATTTAGCGGGCAACCTGTGGGAGTGGTGCTTGAACGACTACCGTCCGCCAGAAACCGTAAGCATTCGTAACAACGAAGAAAAGGTGCTGCGGGGCGGTTCCTTCGGTACCCTTCAGAGTAGCGCCGCTGCGTCGTACCGCGGCGACTTCGACCCTTTCGTTAATCACGACTACTGGTCAGATCGGATAGCATTTAGAGAGTATCCGAGATTAGCTTGGGATAGAGCCGAGCGAGTTTGCTGCGCGCATCGATGGTTGTAAAGCGCCAGTTGA
>JABWBO010000130.1 GCA_013360465.1 Anaerolineae bacterium
CGGCGCGCCACGCCGATCGGACCCTTGCCCCGCACCGTCTGCGCGTCCATGCGCCCCTCGCCGGTGATCACCAGCGCGCAGTGCGCCAACCGCTCATCGAATCTTGCGGCGTCCAGGATCAGATCGACGCCTGATTGAAGGCGAAGGCGCGCCCGCCCGCCGAAGACCGCCATCAAGCCCGCCGCCAGCCCGCCGGCAGCGCCGCCGCCGGGCGTCATCCGCACATCCGCCCCGTGCTGATCGGCAAACAGCGTGAAGAGATGGCGCAGGCTCGCCTCCAGCAGCATGACCTGGGCGCGATTCGCCCCTTTTTGCGGACCGAACACGCGGGCAGCGCCGTCTTCGCCCAGGACCGGGCTGTCAACATCGCTGGCGATGACCAGCGGCACATCCTGCCAGCGGGGGGCGATCCCGCTCAGGTCGATGCGCTGGACCCGGTGCAGCTCGCCGCCGCCCAGCCCGGGCGGCAGTTCCTGCCCGGCGCGGTCGAAGAAGCGCACGCCGAGCGCCTGAAGGCAGCCCGCGCCGCCATCGACGGTGGCGCTGCCGCCCATGCCGACGATCATCTCGCCGCCCTGCCAGTGATCCAGCGCTGCTTTCAGCAGCTCGCCCACGCCATAGGTGGTCGTCTTGAGCGGATTCTGCTCTTCGGGGCGCAGCAGTTCCAGCCCCGACGCCAGCGCCATCTCGACGACGATGGGGCGGTCCGCCGCGAATGCCGCCGTCACTGGGCGCATCAGCGGGTCATGGACGACCTGCTCGACCTGCCGTAGGCGCGGCTCCGCCCTCAGAAATGCCTCCAGAGTCCCGGTGCCGCCGTCGGCAATCGGGATAGACTCAAAACGATAACGGCGGCTTAACCCGGCGCGCCGCAGCCCGCGTTCGATGGCGGCGGCGGCGGACGCTGCGCTGAGGCTGTGCTTGAATGCGCCCGGCGCAATGATCACAGAGCGTCTTCGACTGTTCACCAAGACTCCCCCTCATGGTTTCTCGCGAAGGCTGCCCGCGCATAACAGCATTTTCACGATCACTTGCGTGTTAAGATTTGCTGATTAAAATAACAGATGGAATAACTCAACACAACATGAAATAAATACGAACGTATGTCCAATATTCCTTTGCGGCATCTCGCCAGGTGTTGGTCATCCCGAATTTACTGACCGGGGGAAATCATGAACTCAATCGATGCGAATGGACTCCGCGCGCTGGTCGTTGAGGATGATGCGCACAGCCTGTTTGTCATCTCGCTGATCTTGCAGGACCTGAAGGTGCATTATAAACGCAATACCACCGGGGCGAAATCGGTCCAGCAGCTCATGGCGATGACCCCCCTGCCGGATTTCGTCCTGCTCGACCTCGACCTCCCCGGCGCAGACGCCTTCTCCATCCTCCGCAAACTGACCCACGACCCGAAAACCCGACACATCCCGATCATCGCCATCGGTGACTCCAACTGTACGGACCGTCACGCTCAGGCGATCCAGATCGGCGCTGCCGCCTTCCTGCAAAAGCCGTTCGCCCGCCGGCAGTTCGCCGAACTCATCGCCCAGGTGACGGGCAGACCGGTGCAGGCGGCGAGTTAGGGTCGGCAGCGTTGGTTTCTGTCACGGTGATCTGTCCTCATCCCATCTGCGCTGCGGCATCTCCGGCGTATAATGGGCGGCGGTTGATTCGCTGCAAGGAACACGCGCCGCTATGTCCAACTCCGAACGAATCGTCGTCAAAGTCGGCACCAGCACCCTGACCGACGGCACGCCGCACCTCAGCCGCCAGCGTATGCTGGAAGTTGTGCAGCAGATCGCCCGGCTGCATCAAGCCGGTCATGAGCTGATCCTGGTCACGTCCGGCGCGGTCGCCGCCGGGCGCGAACGGCTGGGCACGACCGAAGTGAGCCGCAGCATTCCGACGCGCCAGATGTTGAGCGCCGTCGGGCAGAGCCGGCTGATGCAGGTCTATGCGGACCTGTTCGACATCTTCCGCATCGTCGTCGCCCAACTGCTGCTGACGCGCGGCGATCTCAACAGCCGCGCCGGCTTCCTTAACGCCCGCGATACCATCTCCACCCTCATCGACCGCCGCATCGTGCCGGTGATCAACGAGAACGACACCACCGCCACCGAAGAGATTCGCATTGGCGACAACGACAACCTGTCGGCGCTGGTGGCGACGCTGGTCGAAGCCGACCGGCTGATCCTGCTGACCGATCAGCCGGGGCTGTTCACCGCCGACCCGCGCCGCGACCAGAACGCCACGCTGATCGAGCGGGTCGATCAGATCGATGCCGAAACCTACGCGCTGGCGGGCGGCGCTGCCACCGGCTTGGGCACGGGCGGCATGGTCACCAAGCTTCAGGCGGCGCAGCTGGCGACGCGCGGCGGCGTGACGACGTGGATCGCCAGCGGGAAGAGTCACGATGCGCTGGAACGCATCGTCGCCGGCGAGTCGGTCGGCACACGCTTCGAGGCGCTGAGTACCGCGCTGGAAAGCCGCAAACGCTGGCTGCTGGTCGAAAAGCCGCGCGGTCGGCTGCTGGTCGATGCCGGGGCGGCGCGCAAGCTTCAGGCGGGCGGGGCGAGCCTGCTTCCGGTCGGTGTGACGCAGGTTGAAGGCGATTTCAGCCGGGGCGAGACGGTCGCCGTCTTCGGTCCCAATCAGCGCGAGATCGCGCACGGCATCATCAGCTACGACGCCGAGCCGGCGCGCCGGTTGTGCGGCGTGAAATCCAGCCAGATCGTCGAAGTGCTGGGCTACAGCTATGGCGACGCGCTGATCCACCGCAACAACATGGTGCTGCTGAAGTAATCCTGACATTTATCACCTGCGGACATGTTGTTCATCCTCGATCTCCTGCGACGTTCCGAGATCGTGCTATAGTGTTATCGGTTCGAAGCACAGTCGGCTGTGAAGGATGATCTTGCTATGACGAGTCCTGTTGGCGCGAGCGGTGAATCGCTGCGCGTGGCGCTCATTGGTTCCGGTCCGTCAGGGTTTTATGCCGCCGAACATCTGCTGAAGTCTTCGCTGAACATCGCCGTCGATATGTTTGAACGCCTGCCCACGCCCTATGGTCTGGTGCGCGGCGGCGTCGCCCCGGATCATCCAAAGATCAAGACGGTCACCAGGGTCTACGAGAAGATCGCCGCCAAGCCCGGCTTTCGCTTCTTCGGCAATGTCGAACTGGGGCGCGATGTCAGCGCTGCCGACCTGAGGGCGCATTATCACGCCATCGTCTACGCCGTCGGGGCGCAGTCCGACCGGCGCATGGGCATCCCCGGCGAAGACCTGCCCGGCAGCCACGCGGCGACCGAGTTCGTCGGCTGGTACAACGCCCACCCGGACTACCGCGATCTGTCGTTCGACCTGTCGCAGACGGCGGTCGCGGTGATTGGCAATGGCAATGTGGCGATGGATGTCGCCCGCATCCTCGCCAGCACCCGCGAGGAACTGGCGATCACCGACATCGCCGATTACGCGCTCGAAGCCCTGTCGCGCAGCAGCGTCACCGACATCTATCTGCTGGGACGGCGCGGACCGGCGCAGGCGGCGTTCACCAACCCCGAACTCAAAGAGATGGGCGAGCTGCATGACGCAGACGTGATCGTTCTGCCCGATGACGCCGCGCTCGACCCGCTGAGCGAGGAGGTTCTGCGCACCGCCGATGACCGAACTGTCGAGAAGAACGTCCAGATGCTTCAGGAATACGCCGAACGCGCCCCACAGGGCAGGTCGAAGCGGATTCATATGCGCTTCCTGGTCTCGCCAACCCGGCTGATCGGCACGGACCGCGTCGAAGCCATCGAGGTGGTACACAACGCGCTGGTGAAATCGGAAGACGGCTCGCTGCGCCCGCGCGCCACCGAGCGCACCGAGGTCATCCCCGTCGGGCTGGTCTTCCGCAGTATCGGCTACATGGGCGTCCCGCTGGCGGATGTGCCGTTTGATGCGCGCCAGGGCGTCATTCCCAACCGCTTGGGGCGGGTGATCGAGGGCGACTCGGAGCGCGTCGGCGAGTACGTCGTCGGCTGGATAAAGCGCGGACCCTCCGGCATCATCGGGACCAACAAGCCGGACTCGCAGGAGACGGCGGATCAGCTCTTGAGCGATTTCGCCGAAGGCAAGATGCTGCATCCGGCGGCGGACGACATCCTGCCGCTGCTGAAGGCGCGCGGCGTCGAAGTCGTCACCTTCGACGACTGGCTGCTCCTGGACGCCGTAGAGCAGGCGCGCGGGCAGGATGAAGGGCGTCCGCGCCGCAAGTTCGCCCGCGTCGAGGATATGCTGGACGCCATCCAGGGAGCGCGGGAATCCGCCGCGCAGCCGTCTGGCGACTGACCGCAGGAGAGGAACGTCGTCTATGTCCACCCAGCAGCCTCAGGAACTTCTGGCGACGCTGATCGCCCTGCGCGCCGAAGTCGTCCAGCAGGGCGCTGAACTCACCACCCGCTGGCGTGAACATCTTCAGCGCCGGGCGATGTGCATCAGCGCCGTCAACCTCGCCAACTACCTGGCGCTGCGCAGCCATGATCTGCGCGAGCTTCAGCCCCTCCTCAGCCGCTATGGCATCTCGTCGCTGGGGCGCGCCGAGGCGCGCGTCCTGCCCAACCTCGACGCCGTGATCGCCACCCTTCAGGCGATCTGCGGCGAGGCGGAGCGCAGCCGCTTTCCCCGCCCGCAAAGCTTCTATCGCGGTTCGCGCCTGCTGCGCTTCAATACCGAGAAGGCGTTCGGTCCACTGCCCAGAGGACGCGCCGTCCGCGTCATGGTAACGTACCCCACCGAGGCGGCGCACAACTACGATTTCGTGCGCGATCTGGTGGCGCGCGGGATGGATGCGGCGCGCATCAACTGCGCCCACGATACCCCGCAGGAC
Source organism: Anaerolineae bacterium (assembly GCA_013360465.1). Lineage (GTDB taxonomy): Bacteria > Chloroflexota > Anaerolineae > Aggregatilineales > Phototrophicaceae > Flexifilum. The sequence continues at coordinate 4,871 of JABWBO010000130.1, forward strand.
TGGCAGGCGATGATCGCCTTCACCCACCGCGCTGCTTCCGAGACAGGGCACAGCGTCAAGATTCATATGGACCTGGGCGGTCCGAAAGTGCGCACCGCCGACATCCACCTGGACGCCAAGCGCCTCTACGTCGGCGATACCCTCCTGCTGACGCGCGCCGAACCTCGCCCGCGTCCTGAGTATCCCAAACAGGTGCGCTGCACCCTGCCGCAGGTCCTCGATCAGGCGGCGATTGGTCATGCCGTCTGGATCGACGACGGCAAGATCGGCACGGTGATCATCGGCAGTGACGACGAAGGCGCAGTGCTGCGCGTCACGCACGCCAACGACCGGGGCGTGCGTCTGCGCGCAGAGAAAGGGCTGAACTTCCCAGATACCGATCTGCGCCTGAACCCGCTGACCGACGACGACCTCGACGATCTGGATTTCATCGCCCATCACGCCGATCTGATCGGCTATTCCTTCGTGCAGGACGCCGAAGACATCGAGCGCCTGCAAGCGGAACTCGCGGCGCGCCGCAAAGACTGGCAGAAGATCGCCCTGATCGCCAAAATCGAAACGCGCCGCGCCATTCACAACCTGCCCGAACTGATCATCCGCGCCGGCGGCAAACAGCCTTTCGGCGTGATGATCGCGCGCGGCGATCTGGCGGTGGAAGTGGGCTACCAGCGCATGGCGGAGATTCAGGAAGAGATCCTCTGGCTGTGCGAAGCGGCGCATATCCCGGTCATCTGGGCGACCCAGGTGTTGGAGAGCTTCGTCAAAGAGGGTATTCCCTCGCGCGGGGAGATGACCGACGCGGCGATGGCAGCGCGCGCCGAATGCGTCATGCTCAACAAAGGACCGCACGTCGGCGAAGCGATCACCCTGCTCAACGATCTGCTCAGCCGTATGCAGGGGCATCAGGTCAAAAAGACGCCGCAGCTGCGCGCTCTGCGCGCCTGGGCGGATGTCACCGGCGAGTGAACAGGACGTTACGCCGCGCGGGTCTTGTCCATTTTGAGCAGGCGGCGAATCGGCTTCTGAAAGGCAAGCGGCAGCGCGCACAGCCCCAGCACCACGACGAACAGCGGCAGCAGCGCCCCGGCGTCGCCGGAGATCGTCGTCCCCAGCATCGAGGCGATCAGCGTCGGGATGAAGCCGGCGGCAGCCGAGACGATCAGGTAGACCCGGAAGGGCAGATGCGAGAAGCCGACCGCGTAGCTGATGAAGTCGTAGGCGGCGAAGAGGAAGAGCCGGGCGTAGGTCAGCGTTCGCCAATCGACGATCTGATCGACGAACTGGTCTACCCGCGTCAGCCCGTCCTCGCCGACGAAGCGCCGGACGACGCCCCGTCCGTAGCGGCGGCTGAGCCAGAAAGCGATGCTGCCGCCGACCACCTCACCGATCAGCGTGTAGATCGCGCCGGGGAGCAGCCCGAAGAAGACCCCCGCCGAAAGCTGGATGGGACCGCTGGTCAGCGGGGCAAAGACGTAGGTCAGCATCTTGATCAGGATGAAGATCAGCGGGGCGAACGGTCCGGCGCGCTCGATGAAACGGCGGATGTTCTCCAACCCCACCGCCTGAATGCCGAAGATCAGCGCGCCGGTCACGATCAGCAGCCCGACGCCGGCGAAGATCAGCGGGCGCAGCGTCCGCCAGTTAGGGCGGGCGGGCGGCATCACGGGCTAACGCCCCCGCCTGATCACCGGGCGGACCGTCAGCTTCCATCTGCCGTCGCCGGTGTTCGGCTCTACCCGCCAGCGATACTGACCGGCGTTTTCGACGGCGAACTCCTTCAAGCCGACGCCGGTAGAGAGCAGGATGGTCTCTTCGCGCTCGTCTACCTCGTTCGCCCGGGCGACCAGCGAGACGCGTGTCGGGGCGAACAGCTCATAGCTAAGGACATAGCTGCCCGCTTCGAACAGCGCCGGCGGGCTGGAAGATGATCCGACGCCCTCCAGGCTCGTCGGCTCGCCAACCCGGCTCGTCCCCAGCGCCGTGACGTTGCCCTCGCTGTCGCGGATGAAACGGCGGTGGCGGCGGCGCGGGCGGTTGGCATAGACGACGAAAGCGATCAGGGCGAACCCGCCGAGCGCCGCCGCTGCCAGCACAATCAATCCCTCAATACTCATGGCTCTTTTTCACTCCACACGGGTCGAAGTCATCGGGCTGAGATCGATGTTGCTGGACCAGTTCCCCGCCAGATCGACCGCCCACAAGGCAAATTCGTAGAACACGCCGGCGCTCCCGGTGAAGGCGGCGAACTCATCGCGCGTCTGCATCCAGGGCTGCCATTCGCCGCCGTCCACGCGCACCCAGACGACGTATTCGGCGATGCCGCTGTCATCCTCCGCCGTCCAGGCGAGCAGGAAGCGCGCCGGGCTGACCGGCGGCAGTGCCGCCATGCGGGGAACGGGCGGGGTGGTATCCAGCGCCGGGTCGAGGGTCGGCGGCGAAGTTGGGATGGGCGTGGGGATGCCCGCCGCATTTTCCGCCGGCTCGGTCGCTTCCGCCGCGTCGTCGGTCGGCTCCGGCGCGGGGGTAGAAGCCGTCAACAGCCCCACGCCGCGCATGTTCACCACCGGTTCAACCGCTAACCAGCCGGGCGCAGTCTGTTCGACCAGGATGTACGGCTCGCCGTCGATCAGCTCCAGCTCGGTCGAGGTGAAGGGCGGGTAGTCGCTTTCCCGGACCTTCGGCAGGGTGATGGTGTAGGCTCCGTTTTCCGGTCCCAGCCGGTAATCGTCGGTCAGCGTGTACAGCCGCGCCGAACTCCCCGCCGCCGGAATTTCCAGATCATAATCGACGGTGGACCAGTTCCACATCACCCAGATGCGCTGGCTGATCGCGCCGAAGAGCGCCTGGGCATCGTTCAGACCGATGCGCGCCGGGTCATAGGCGACGCCGGTCAGCGGCGCGGCAGCGTCGAAGACCAGCGCCCGCCCCCAGCCGTTCAGTTCCACCTGCCCAACATAGTCGAAGCTGACATTGCCGAAGATGCTCGCCAGGCGGTAGTAGGCGGACGCTGCCGGTCGCGCCGTGCCCGCCTGGGGGTGCTGGTTGAAGCATTCCGCGCCGCGTGTGTTGCGGAACAGCCCGAAAGCTTCGCCGGTACACAGGTTTTGCTCCTCTTCGCCCAGCCCGAAGCACAGCTCGCCGTTATGCGGCGGGAAGGTCGTACCCACCGGCGACGCCGCGCAGTCGTCGTAAAGCTGGTGGACGAAGATCACATCCGCGCCCGCCGCCCAACCCATCGTCGTGCTTTGGATGACGTACTGCGCCTGTTCGCGCATCGTCCGCCGGTACTGGCGCGCCCCCGGCAGCCCCAGGGTCCAGGTCTCGCCGGGATAATCGTCCCAGACCGGCACGCCGGTCTCGTTCAGCCAGATCGGACGTTCCAGCCCGCGCCGGGCGAGCGCCTCCTGCGCCACGTTGACCACGCGGGCGCTGCGATACGGATCGACGTAGGTGTGCAGGGCGACCATGTCCATGTACCAGCCGTTCGCCGGCGCTTCCGGGTCGGCGGCGTAGACATCCAGCACTTTCTTCAGCCAGTTGTCCGATTCAGGGAACTGGTAGGCGAAGCCGGAGGTCATAACCCGCGCGCCGGGGTCCACCTGACGCGCCGTCAGATAGGTCACTTTGAGCAGTCGGGCGTACTCCGCCGCCGAACCCTGCCAGAACATCGTCAGGTCAGGTTCGTTCCATGCCTCCCAGACGCGCACACCCTGATCCCCTGACCAGCCTTCGAGCCGCGCCAGGATGCCGCCCGGCATGTAGCGGCGCACCGCTTCGGCGACGAAGCTGCCCCAGTAGTTCGCCGCGTTGAGCGCCTTGCCCGGCGTAGGGGTGTCTGTGCCGTCGGCGAAGACCGGGGCGAACAGGTTGGCGATGCTGCCGCCGTCGCGGCGGTGCGCCGGGGCGTTCAGCAGGATTATGTCGGTTTTCAGCCCGTAATGCACGTCTTCCCGCACCATGCGGTCGAAGGAATCCCACACCCGTTCGCCGTTGGAGCGCTCGATGTCGCTCCAGTAGATCGGATAGCGGTGCCAGCCCGCGCCGATCAGCAGGGCGTTGCCGTAGCGTTCGGAGGGGTCTTCGATGCTGGGGTGGGTGATGTGGGCGACCCCCAGGCGCGCCGCGCGCAGATAAAGATCGCCGGTCTGCGCCTGCGAAGGCGACGGGCTGCCGGCGGCGCTCAGCAGGATGAGACAGGCGGTGATGAGGATGAACAGCGGCAGTCGTGGCATGGATGGCAGCCTGTCGGCGATCTTGACGGGTTACGAAAAACCTCGCTCTAGCGCCCCTGGAACGGCGTCACCATCAGGTTGCAGAGTTCCTGGTTGGTGGCGGCGTAGACGTAGGCGATGGTCTCACCATCGACCACGATCTGACCGGAGCCGCTGCACACCTGCGGCGCCGCCGACTGTGCCCCGACCCCCTGGTTGCCACCGAGCGCGCAGGACAGGAAGTTGTTGATGATGCGATCCTGATTGATGACCGCCAGCGCGCCGACCGAGGGCATCGTCCCCTGCACGAGATTGGCGATGTTCGCCTGGTAGTAGACACGCGCGTCGAGCGCCCCGACACCCCGATAACAGGTGATCATCCCGTCGATCTGGGCGACCAGCGCCGCCGCCGCCGGGTTGCCGGTGATCAGCGACGCGCCGCCGGTCACCGACGAGAGCGCCGTCTGCACATTCTGCGCCTCAATCGAGGTGTAGCCCATCGCGGTCAGGTTGGGGATGAAGCGCTGGACCGCCGAGGCGTCGTTGGCGGTGTCGCCGGTCGTCGGGACGAGGTTGCCCGCGCCGCCCAACTGGCTGCACGCCCCCGCCAGCAGCGCGATCAGCACGATCAGAAATGCCTGTTTTTTCAGCACGTCGTTATCCCTCAGGAGCTAGGGACGCCCGCGCAGGACGCCCGTCCAAGAACGTGGTTGGTTTAGCGCCATTATACACGTCCCGGCGGAGTCTCATCCCCCGCTTTCGCGGCGTCTTGCGGGCGGTGATCGGGCGCGCGCCAGCTTTTCAGGAACAGGATGATCGTGCCGCCGACGATGGCGTGATCGGCGAGGTTGGAGACGTTAGAGACGACGCCGGGAATCTGATAGTGGATGAAATCGACCACCGCGCCGATGGTCAGCCGGTCCAGGGCGTTGCCCAGCGCGCCCGCCAGCACCATGCCCAGGGCGATCTGCGTCAGGGCGGCGTCTGCCGGCACACGGGGATAGGAGTAGAGGACGCCGATGCTGACGACGACGGCGATGATCAGGAAGAAATCGCCCGCCTGGGGCAGGAAGCCGAAGGCGGCGCCGGTGTTGTGGATGTAGGTGAACTGGAAGAACGGAGCCAGCGCCGGGATGGGCTGGACGGTGCGTTCGTAAGGCAGCGCGGCGATCACCCAGCGCTTGCTCGCCTGGTCGATGAGCAGGAGGAGGAAGAGCGCGGCGATCAGGCGCAGCCATTTGCGTGTGGTCGGGTTCATAGATGTCAGTTTACCTTGCAGCCAAATCGGTTTCCAGATTCATCCGCCGCACGCCATCAGAAAGTCCTGCCAGTCGAAGCCGACGATCTGGTCGGCGACGTGCAGCCGCAGCACACCGTCGTCCCCCAGCCCGTGCCACAGCCAGGAACGGGCATCGCCATACAGCCGCACCTGGTTGCATATCCCGCCAGCCGCCGCCTGCACCGCGATCACGTCGCCGGCGCTGCTGGTCAGCAGCAGCACGCCGTCATATGCCGTCAGGCTGACTCTGCCCTGTACGCCGGGCAGCGCCGTCTCCCAGCGCAGATCGGGCGCATAGCCGCGCAGCGCGCCGCCGTCGAAGGCGTACAGCCCGCCGTCCGGCGTCTCGACGGCGGCGGCGCTGTCCCCACCGGGCGGCGCATCCTCGCGGCGCAGCGACCAGCGCCCCTCGGCATCAACCCGCCACAAGCCGCCTAACGAATAGACCAGCAGATCGCCGTCGAGCGTGGTGGACAGCCCGCCCGGTCTGCGCAGCTGGGCGGCGTCGAGGATCGCGCCGGCGAGCGAAATCGTCAGCAGGCGGGCGTCCTCGGTCATCACGCCGATCAGCCGGGGCGACGCCGCCAGGCGCGCCACCCTGCCAACCCCTTCTAAGCGCCACAGCACCGCCCCCAGCCCGGAATCGAGCGCGGCGATGCCGTCGTCCGGCGTCG
>JABWBO010000242.1 GCA_013360465.1 Anaerolineae bacterium
CCCGGCGCTCCTGCCGGCAGCCCCGGCGCGGATTGACCCGCCATTGTCCCGCCGATCTGCCGCAGCCGCGCCGCCAGGGCATCGACTTCGCGGCTCACGTCGCGCAGCGGGCGCGTCGCCTGATCGACCGCGCGCACCACGATCTCGATGGTGTTCGCCGTATTCGCCATCCTCGTCCCTCTCATCCTATTTGCCCACCCCGCCGGGCGCGGACCTCTTCCTCGACCGCCTGAAACGCCAGATGCAGCCGCACCCGGTCGTCGGATTCATGATCCAACTGCGAGGGCGTGCAGCCGTACAGCCGGCATGCCAGATAATCGGTGTAATCCTCCGGCAGCGCGCCGGAGTTTTCCGTCCACAGCGCGGCGAGCAGCGACGCCGCTAGCCGCCGCCGACGTTTGGGTCGCCGCTCACCGCCGCGCTCAGAAAAGTCACTTCTTCCAGCGTCAGGCGCTCCAGCACGCCCGGATCGCTCGCCGGCAGGGGAAGGGGCTGCCCGGCGGCATCCACCCAGTTCCAGCCGACCACCTTGTCGATCAGCAGTAGATCGCTCAGCGCCGACTGCTCCGCTTCCGACAGGTCCGCCGCCCGCCGGCGGATCGCTTTCGCCTCGCCGTAGGTCAGAGGGCGGACGATCACGTAAGCGCCCGCCCCCTGCACGGCTGCGGCATCGACCCGCTGTTCGTTTTTTCGTTCCGGCATGGTCTCCTCCTGGCGTCACACCGCGCTGTGGCTGATCGCGCCGTGCGGCAGCAGCTCCGCCGTCGCCGTCACCGGGTCCGCCTGGGCGGCGTCCAGCGGCAGATTCAGCCGCGCCAGCACGAACTCACCGCTGTAGGCGTCGCTGCCCGCGCCGCCATCCGGCATCAGCAGGCGGACGGTGCGCGGCGTCCGGCTGGCAGCGCCGAAGTACCAGCCGCGCAGCAGCGCCAGCCCTTCATCCGCCGCCGTGCTGTAGACTACGTCCAGGGTCAGCGCGCCGTCTCTGCCACCCGCCAGCCGCCGCGCCCAGCCTTCGCCGAACACCCGATAGCGTTCGACCTCCTGCGTGACCTCCATGCGGACGCGGTTGGCGCTGCCCGATACATTGACCGGTGTGCCGTTCGCATCGTCGATCCACACCTGCACGCTGCCGGCGCTGACCGCCGTACTCGTCGCGGGCATACTTTCCTCCTTTCATCCAGGGCGAGCCGCCGGGCCGCCCCTCAATACACCGTTGTCTCGATCACGAAGCGCACGCCGGCGTAAGCCGCCCCGCCGTAATCGAATGTCACCCGTTCGGCGTTCCAGCGCAGGGCGCGCACCCCCGCCAGCCCGAAGAAAGGCGGCTGATGCTGCGCCTCCAGGACGGTCTGCACCGCCAGCGCCAGGGTCCGGGTCATATCCTCGCCCAGGTGCGACCGCTGACGCGCGTAGACATCGGCATAGAAGGTCAGCCGCGTCAGCCGCACGCCCGCGCCGAACGTCCGCCGGTCGGTCTCGCCGCCCGGCTCGGTGATCGATCCCTGCCAGTAGACCTGGATCGCCGGCAGATCGAGCAGCCCCTCGCCCAGATCGCCGGCATCCTGCACCCGGACGACCCCCGCCGTCGCGCCGAGCGTCTCGGCAATCGCCGTGTTGATCGCGTTGATCGTCACCTGCGTCATCGCTCAACCTCCCGGTAAACGGCGGCTCGGACTTCCGCCGCCAGCCGCCCCGCCTGCCCATCCAGCGCCGGTTTCAGGAAAGGATGTGGGCGCGTCCCGCGTTGGGCAATCGCCCGCTGGACGGCATAGAGGTTGATCCCCCGCCGCGCCGCCCACCCCGTCACCTGGCGCACGGAAACCCAATGAGGCGGCGTCCCGCGCTCCACCCCCGGCGCGTAGGCGAGGCTCGACCCGACGGCGGCAGTCACCTGCCCGCCCGCCGGTCCCCGCTCGCGGCG
>JABWBO010000131.1 GCA_013360465.1 Anaerolineae bacterium
TCAGTTGACCATACGGGTTCTCACTACCCGTAACCTCCTTCGAGGCAGTACATGAAAACGCCTTTACGGGCGCACGCCCACGCCACCCTTGTGGTTGGTGAAAACGAAGATATGGGTCATGCCTGCTTCCTCTCAGCTCAAACAACCGGGTCGATTCGCTGGCAGATCAAGACTTCGGGGAAGCATGCTAGACTGTCTATGGAAGTCTTGCTGGTTAGGTCAGCGAGCCTTCAAGGGGAAGGGGAGAGACGAGATCTCCCCTTTCCCGAAAAAGCCTTTCAATGGACAACGTCGGTTGAGAGGGTCAGGAGCCGATCCTGCTGTGGAAAGGCGATGAGTTGGAGGAACTGCGCGGTGGCGTTTGGGGAGCAATTCTGTTCGATTGTCGTGACGTCATGTACACCAAATACGACGTCAGTCGAACGAAAACCAGCGGGGACAATTCTGCTGGTTTTTGTTTTGGCCCTGCCACCTTTCTTCCGCCCAAGCTCCTGCGATGTGTGGTGCAGATGCGCGACTGTAACCAGCGCTTGCCCACGACATTGATCTCGCAGCGCAGTTCGACTACATCGAGGTCTTCTACAACCGTCAGCGACTGCACTCGGGCATCGACTACGCCCATCCGGTCAGCCGCACCGCCTGAGCAGTTGTTGCTCCGAAAAACTGAGGGTAGACTAGCGGATATTGATATATGCTAATTGGAGAAACTATTGCAGCGGAGTCATTCACAATGAATACGATTCGACATCGTCGCCCTATGTGGAGTCATGCGCTTCTTGGGATCTTCCTGGTGGGGATTCTCATCCAGAGCATCCCGACTGTTCATGCGCAGGATACGCCAGGGATCAATGATCCGCCCGACATCACCCTGCCTTCGCCCGCGCCGGACACGCAGCCCGTCACCCCGGTGTCGCTGACCGGGATCATCATCAGCGACCCGGACGTGGGCGGGGGCTTGATGGAGCTGGAGATCGATATTTCCGATCTCGACGGCGTGGGTGGGCGATCTGTCCCTGGCGGGAATTACGGAAGTTTCTCCTGGGGACTTGGCTCCGGCGTTACGAGCGATATTGCAGTGACGACACGTGCCGCGCTCAACGCTGCGCTCGCCAGTTTCGTCTATACCCCGCCGCAGGGCTTCAGCGGGATGGCGCGCATCATCTTCGAGATCGACGATCAGGGCAATACCGGAATAGGCGGCGTGAAATCGCGGACGCGCTTCATTGACATCGATGTCTGCGCAACCGGAGACGGCAACTGTGCCGTCAACGCGCAGCCCGACGTGACTCTGCCCGGGTCACTGATGACGGCGGTCAATACCCCGGTCACCTTCGCCGTATCGGTGAGCGATATTGATGTCGGCTTGGGCGGTATGGAGATGGAGATCGACATTGCCGATCTCGACGGCGTGGGCGGGCGATCTGTCCCTGCCGGCGATTACGGAACCTTCACCTGGGGGTTTGGTTCCAACATCACCAGTGATGTGGAGGTGAAAATGCGCTTTGCCCTCAACAATGCGCTTGCCAGCCTTACCTATACCCCCGACACCGGGTTCACCGGGATGGCGCGGATCATCTTCGAGATCGACGATCAGGGCAATTCGCAAACTGCGCTGCCGCTGACGGTGCTGTCCCGCACCCGCTTCATCGATATTGAAGTCACACCCACAGGATCGCTGGTGATGACGCTCAGCGTGCAGGGACGCCCGCCTGCGCCAGATGCCGCGTACAGCTTCCCGACAAGGATCGTTATCAAGACGGCTAACGGGCAGGTGCTGTTCGACAATACGGTAAACGGCAGCGACACCGGCGGACTGTGGTTCTCCGACCTTCCCACCGGCACGCCGCTGGCTTTCTGGGTGAAAGGCACGCACACCCTGGCGGTGCTGAATAATAAGACGATCACGGGATTGGGCAACATCCTCACCACCAGCGTTTTGAGAGAAGGCGATTGCAACAATGACAATGTGGTGAATATCGCCGATTTCTCGATCCTGGCGGGCAGTTTTGGTCTGGCGCAGGGGGCGGTCGGGTTCGACCCGCGCGCCGATCTCAATGAGGACAACGTGGTCAATATCGCCGATTTCTCGCTGCTGGCGGGCAGTTTCGGACAGTCGGGCGCGGCGATGCCGTGATCTCTGCGTCGTAGGGGGCAGTTCGCGAACTGCTCCCTACGACGCCATTTGATGCGTTTGCCCTGGCATTTGCCCCGCCTCAAGGTGCGCTGAAAAACGCCTCATGCTATACTCCTTGCATAGCCTTGCATCTTAAGCAGGAACTCCTGTGAAATCGGACCTTGACGGGTTGATGGAGCGGCGCGGACTGGATGCCTTCCTCGCGTTTGGCGACGAGGGCGAGAATCCGGTCCTGTACTACCTGACCAACGGCGCGCATATCACCAAAGGCTATGCGCTCAAACGGCGAGGGGGCGATCTGCTGCTGGTCGTCAACGCGATGGAGATCGAAGAAGCCGCCAAGAGCGGCTTGAACGTCATCAGCGAATTCGACCTCGGCTACGCGCAGCTTTTGCGGGCGGCGGAGGGCGATCAGCTGGCGGCGGCGGCGCAGCTGGTGGCGCGGATGCTGGCGCGCATCGGGTTGGAGGGCGGCAGAGTCGGCGTCTACGGGCGGGGGGCGATCAACTATTTCGTCCAGCTGCACGGCGCGCTGACGCAGAACCTGCCCGCCTATACCTTCGTCGGCGAATCTGGCGTGACGCTGTTCGATGAAGCTGCCATCACCAAGGACGCCGAAGAGCTGGCGCGCCTGCGTTCGGTATCGGCGCGCACTTCGGAGGTGCTGCGCGAGACCTGGGATTTCATCGCCGGTCACCGGCTGCAAGGCGGCGTTGTGGTGAATGATCAGGGGGAACCCCTGACCATCGGCGCGGTCAAGCGCTTCGTCCGCCGGGCGCTCTTCGACCGTGATCTGGAAGACACCGACATGATCTTCGCCCAGGGGCGCGACGGGGGATTTCCCCACAGTCGGGGCGAAGCGGCGCAGCCTTTGCGCGCCGGGCAGGCAGTCGTCTTTGACCTCTTCCCGCGCGAGCTGGGCGGCGGTTATCACCATGACTGCACGCGCACCTGGAGCATCGGCTACGCCGCGCCGGAAGTGCAGGAAGCCTATAATCAGGTGATGGACGCCTTCGAGATCGCCGTCGATTCGTTTCGCGTCAACATGCCGACGCGCGCCCTTCAGGAGGCGGTGCAGTCCTATTTCGAGGCGCACGGACACCCGACCAGCCGCAGCCACCCCGGCACGACGGTGGGCTACATGCACAGCCTGGGGCACGGAGTCGGCATCAATATTCATGAGCGCCCCTCGCTGAGTCACCTGTCGAACGATGTCTTCGCGCCCGGTTCGGTGATCAGCATCGAGCCGGGGCTGTACTACCCGGAGCGCGGCTTCGGGGTGCGCATCGAGGATCTGGTCTACGTGGGCGGCGATGGACAGTTGATCACGCTCACCGATTTTCATAAGGAGCTTGTCCTGCCCCTGAAGGGATAGTCCTGAAGGGGCGGCATCCAGGCGCATGACCATTCAGCCGTTTTTGCCCGATGATCCCCAACCGCTGACCGATGCTATGCCGTCCAGCGATGCGCAGCTTTCGGAGCTGCGCTCGCTGTACGAGCGGGTGCGCGGGCTGGAGCGGATGAAGTCCACTCTGCTGGACATCGCCGCTCATGATCTGCGCAACCCCATCGGCGCGATTCGCAACCTTGCCGAGATGATGCTCAAGACGGACTCGCTGACGCCGGAGCGCTACACGGCGATGATGCAGGACATCCTGAGCGCTGCCAACGATGCGGCGCGGATCATCGACGACCTGCTGATCTTGCAGCGCATCGACCGGGGCGAGCGCGATGCCACCTTTCGCTCGGTTGAACTGGGAGCGCTCCTGCGCGGGGCGGTGCAAAAGCATCTGCCGCGCGTCGAACAGCGCCATCAGAACCTCCGAACGCAGTATGCCGGCGAACCCGCCATCGTGCTGGGCGAGCCGGCGCTGCTGCGCGAAGCCTTCGTCAACGTGCTGGACAACGCCGTCAAGTACACGCCGGATGGCGGCGAGATCGGCGTGAAGCTGGTGATCACGGTCGATAACGCCTTCATCGATGTCACCGATTCCGGGGTGGGCTTCGCCCTCGACGAGGCAGCGTTGATCTTCGAACCGTTCTATCGCGGGCGGATCGGCATCGCCAACGGAATCCCCGGCACGGGTCTGGGGCTGCACATCGTCAAGCAGGTGGTGGAGCAGCACGGCGGCGGCGTCTCCGCCGTCAGCCAGCCCGGCGGCGGTTCAACCTTCAGCATCGTCCTTCCGTTGTTGAGCAGCCTGATCCGCGCCTGAAGCGCCGCGCACTGCCCCTCAGCGCCGATTATGACCCGCATTGACCTTCCAATGAGGAGTCCGGCGTTTGTGAAAACGGGGAGTTGTATTTGCGTTAGTTCGGGTAAATTGTATAATATTCCGCGCGTACTCGCATATCTTCCGAGGAACAGTCCGTTATGGATTCCAATAAGCCAGGATCGCGTGAAACTGAAGGGCTGGAGGCGGGCGCTTCAGTTGACGCGGTGGACGACACCCAACGTCCCAACTCCGCCGAGGCTTCCACGACCGCCGACGAGTCAGCTGCTGCACAACCAGACGAGACCCCTGCTGTTTCTCAGGAGATCAGCGCGGACGCGCCGCCGTCCGAAGCGCCTGCTGAGGCAGTCGCCGACGAAGGCAAGCCCGCCGCAGACGCCCCCGGCGATCTGCGTACCGGCATGCTGCTGCAAGGCGTGATCGTCACGACCTCGCCTACCCAGGTCGTGATCGACGTGGGGGAAGGCAAGCAGGGCATCATCCCCGCCGGGGAACTGGAGCGGATGACCCGTCAGACGCTCGAATCGCTGCGCGTCGGCGAAAGCGTCTCGGTCTTCGTGGTGAAACCCCGTGACCACAATGGTAATCTGCTGCTGTCGATCAACCGTGCCATTGAAGAGCAGGACTGGCAGCAGGCGGAAACCTACCGCCGCTCGCAGGAAGTCTTCGAGTCGCGGGTTGCGGGCTATAACAAAGGCGGGCTGATCGTGCGTTTCGGGCGGCTGCGCGGCTTCGTCCCGCAGAGCCAGATCGCCGTCGAACGTCGGGCGGGTATCAACGGCGAAACCCCGGAAGAGCAGCTCGGCGCGATGGTCAACCAGCCCATCATGGTCAAAGTGATGGAAGTGGACCGCGCGCGCAACCGCCTGATCCTTTCTGAGCGCGCCGCCAGTCGTGAATCGCGCGAGAAGCGCAAAGAGAGCCTGATCTCGCAGCTCAAGGTCGGCGAAATTCGCGATGGTCGAGTCGTCAGCCTGGAAGATTTCGGCGTCTTCGTCGATATTGGTGGGGCTGAAGGGCTGGTGCATCTCACCGAACTGTCCTGGCAGCATGTCACGCATCCGCGCGAAGCCGTCCAGGTCGGGCAGACCGTGCGCGTCGAGGTGATCAGCGTGGACCCGGACCAGAAGCGCATCGGGCTGAGCATGAGGCAGTTGGAGGCGGACCCCTGGGATCGCATCGCCGCCAGCTTCACCGAAGGGCAGCTGGTGCAGGGCAGCGTCACCAAGCTGACCAAGTTCGGCGCCTTCGCCCAGCTGGTCGATCTGCCGGAGATCGAAGGCTTGATCCACATCTCCGAGCTTTCCGACAAGCGCGTCGTCCACCCCCGCGAGGTGGTCAACGAGGGCGACAAGCTGACCCTGCGCGTGGTCAAGATCGACATTAAGAACCGCCGTCTGGGCTTGAGCCTGAAGCGCGTCAACTCGGCGGAATACCTCGACCTCGACTGGTCGTCATCGAATGATCCTTCCTAGAGAACCGGGCGGCGTTCGTCCGCCCGGTTCTCTACCGTTTTTGCCCTTCTTCGCCTCTTCTCCTGCCCCTCCCCCTCCTCTTTTTGGGCTTCTTACGCAACATTTACGCGCACCTAACGTAATCGCAAGGGCGCAAGCGGCGTCTGTGTTATAATCGCGTATGGTTATCGTTTTAGGGCGGGTTCGTCGTACGATCAGTCAGCAGTCGGTCCGGTCTGTTTGACCGACAACGGAGGTTTTAATCGTGCCGAGCAAGATGGAACGCTTTACACAGCGGGCGCGGCGCGTGTTGAGCTTGGCGCAAGAAGAAGCGGAAAAGCTGCAACACAACTACATCGGAACCGAGCATCTTCTTCTGGGGCTGATCCGCGAAGAAGGCGGGGTTGCCGGCAGAGTGCTGCGCGAACTCGGTCTGGATTTGCGGCGTGTCGAGGATATGGTCGAACGGCTGACCCGCGCGACTCCCCGGACCGGCACAACCCAACCTGAACTTTCTCCTGGTACGAAGCGTGTGCTTGAACTTGCGGTCGATGAAGCGCGGCGGATGGGACACCATTACATCGGCACGGAGCATCTGCTCCTCGGTCTGGTGCGCCTGACCGATGGCGTGGCGATAGATATCCTCCGCAAGCTGGAAGTGAATCCCGAAGAGGTGCGTCGCCAGACGCGCCGGGTGCTGCAGGAGAGTCCCGTGCAAAATCCTACGCCCAACCAGGAAGAACCTCGCCCGCAGCGTCCTCAGCGCAAGGAGGGTAAGACGCCGCTGGTAGATCAGCTGGCGACCGATCTGACGGCGCTGGCTGCCGAAGGCAAGCTTGACCCTGTCGTCGGGCGCGAGACCGAGATCGAGCGCGTCATCCAGGTCCTCAGCCGCCGCCGCAAGAACAACCCGGCGCTCATCGGCGAGCCGGGCGTTGGCAAGACCGCCATCGTCGAAGGGCTGGCGCAGCGCATCGTCAACGGCGAGACGCCCAAGCCGCTGCTGAACAAGCGCGTGCTTCAGCTCGATGTCGGGTCGCTGGTCGCCGGGACGATGTACCGGGGTCAGTTCGAAGAGCGGCTCAAGCGCGTCATCGAGGAGCTGAAATCTTCCGACAGCATCCTGTTCATCGACGAAGTACACATGCTGGTGGGGGCGGGTTCCGCCGGCAGCAGCGTCGATGCCGCCAATATCCTCAAGCCCGCCCTGGCGCGCGGCGAACTTCAGTGCATCGGCGCGACCACCCTTGACGAGTATCGCAAGCACATCGAAAGCGACGCCGCCCTGGAACGCCGCTTCCAGCCGATCATCGTCAACGAGCCGACCCTCGAAGAGGCGGTCGAAATCCTCCAGGGCATCAAGGGTCCCTACCAGGAACATCACAACGTCGAGATCACCGACGAAGCCATCGAAACCGCCGTCCAGCTTTCCGCCCGCTATGTGCCGGATCGCTTCCTGCCGGACAAGGCGATTGACCTGATCGACGAAGCCTCGGCCCGGCTGCGGATGTACAAAAGCCCCGAAGCCGCCCAGGTGCGCCGTGTCGAGCAGGAGCTTCAGCAGGTCGAAGATGACATCAAGCTGCTGGAAGAAGAGGGGACGTTCGGCGGCGAAACAGATCGGCTGCGCACCCAGCGCGACAGCCTGACGGCGACCCTCAACTCCTTCCGCGCCAACTGGAACGAAAAGACCCGTCAGCCCCGCCTGGGGGCGGAGGATATCGCCGAAATCGTGGCGATGTGGACGGGCATCCCGACCATGCGCATCGCCGGCGAAGAGAGCGAACGCCTGATCCGCATGGAAGAATCGCTGCATCAGCGCATCGTCGGTCAGCACGAAGCCATCGAAGCCATCAGCAAGGCAGTGCGCCGCGCCCGCGCCGGTCTGAAGGACCCGCGCCGCCCCATCGGATCGTTCATGTTCCTGGGACCGACCGGCGTCGGCAAGACCGAGCTGACCAAGGCGCTGGCGGAATTCATGTTCGGCAGCGAAGACGCCCTGGTGCAGCTGGATATGAGCGAATTCATGGAGCGGCATTCGGTCGCCCGGTTGGTCGGCGCGCCTCCCGGCTATGTCGGCTATGAAGACGCCGGGCAGCTGACCGAAGCCGTCCGCCGCCGCCCCTACTCGATTGTCGTCTTCGACGAGATCGAAAAAGCGCACCCTGAAGCGTTCAACATGCTGCTGCAAATCATGGAAGAAGGGACGCTCACCGACGCGCGGGGACGCCGCGTCGATTTCCGCAACGCCGTGATCGTCATGACCAGCAACGTCGGCGCAGACACGATCAAGCGCGGCACGACCTTCGGCTTCAACGCCCCGCGCGACGATGACCGCGACGACCACGAAACCTATGCCGACATGCGCAAGAGCGTCACCGAACAGCTGCGCCGCGTCTTCCGACCAGAATTCCTGAACCGCGTCGATGCCACCATCGTCTTCCGCGCGCTGGCGAAGGCGGAGATCAAGCAGATCGTCGATCTCGAACTCAATAAGGTGCGCGAGCGGCTGGTCGAACACGCCATTACGCTCGACGTGACCGAAGAGGCGAAGGATTGGCTGGCGGAGAAGGGCTACGACCCCGAATTTGGCGCGCGTCCGCTGCGCCGCCTGATTCAGAACGAGGTCGAAGACACACTTTCCGACGGCATCCTTTCCGGCAAGTTCAGGCTGGCGGGCATCGTCCGGGTGACGGCGCGCGACGGCGAGATCGTGCTGGAGCAGGTCGAAGACGAGGCTGCCGAGCTGCCTGAACTGAGCGTATAGCCGGACGCGCCGCAGGGGCGGCCGAAAATGCGACACACAATGCCGCGCCGGGGGAGAAGACTCTATCTCGGCGCGGGTTGAAATTTGTTACTTTTTCACGATGCGTTGTGCCGCGCCCCGTTGTCGGGGCGTGCGCTTTTGTGGCATACTGCTGCTCATAACGAAAACGATTAATCTGTGTGCAAATAGCGCATGTCGCCTTTAGAAGCCGCCTACGCCGTGCTGCGTCAGAACCCTTTGTGGCGTCAGATGTTCGAACTGAATCCTGCGATTCAGCTGATCATCGACCCGGTGAGCCGGGTGGTCATCGACGCAAACCCGGCGGCGTGCCGCTTCTACCGCTATCGACGAGAAGAGTTCAAATCGCTCTTGTTCGATCATATCGAGGTCAACGCGCTCCCGGAAGGGGATTTGGGCAGCGAATCGATGACCTTCAGCTTTCAGCACCGCATCCGGGGCGGCGAACTGCGCGATGTCAAGGTCAACGCCAGCGCCTACGACTTCGATGGCGAAACACTGACCCATATGATCCTGGTGGACATCACCAAGCGGCGGCGCGCCGAAGCTGCCGAACAGGATCAGCGGGCGCTTTCCGCCGCTCTGGCGACCACTACCGCGGCGCTCAACAGCTCGCTGGACCTGCACGAAGTGCTGGACCGCATCCTCGAACAGGTGCAGCATCTCATCCCCTGCGATTTCATCAACATCATGCTGATCGAAAATGACTACGCCGCCGTAGTACGTTCGCGCGGCTACGAGCAGACGGTGAACATTGAGGAGTATCTTGGGGTCAAGCTGAATATCCACTCGACCCCGACCCTGCGCTGGATGATCGAGAACAACCGCTCGCTGCTGATCGCCGATATCGCCACCGATCCCCGCTGGCGTCAGCTGCACACCACCGAAGACTGGCTGAAGAGCTATCTGGGCATCCCGATTCGCATGGGCAGCCATGTGATCGGTTTCCTGAATCTGGATGGCTCAGCCCCGATGGCGGCGGTCGATTATGACGAGCGCGTGCTGCAGGCGTTTGCCGATCAGGCGGGGGTCGCCATTCGCAACGCCCGTCTGTACGAGCGCGTGCAGCGTCAGGCGATGCTGATGGAGCAGCGCGTCGCCGAACGCACCGCCGAACTGGAATACGAACGCCGGCAGCTTCGCGCTATCCTGGACTCGATGACCGAAGGGGTGATCTACAGCGAACCGGACAGCAATGGGCTGCTTCAGCCCCGCTATCTGAACCGGGCGATGGCGCGCCTGCTCGGTCAGGAGCATCAGGAAGACCTCTACAGCCTGATCGCCCGGATCGATGCGCTGGCGATCGAGGGGAGCGATCAGCCTTCGGTACGCAGCGTGATCAGTGCGGCGCTGGATCAGCAGCCGGTGGTCTCCATGCAGCTGTCGCTCGTGGGACCGGACGGCGCGCGCGTTGAAGCCAGCCTCACCACCACGCGGGTTGACAGCCTGTCGGGCGAGCTGCTCGGTGCGGTCACCGTTGTGCGTGACATCAGCCGTGAAATCGCCCTGGAACGGCAGCGGTCGCGCTTCGTCGCCCAGGCGTCGCACGAACTGCGGACGCCGCTCGCCAACATGAAGACGCGCCTGTATCTGCTGCGCCGCCAACCGGAACGGATCGACACGCACCTGCCCGTCCTGGAAAAGGCGACCTCGCATATGTGGCGGTTGGTTGAAAACCTGCTGGATATTTCGCGGCTGGAACGCGGCGCAGTGCGGCTTGACCTGGAACAGTTGGAGGTTCAGGAAGTCGTCGCCTTCGTCGTCGAAGCGCATCGCCCGGCAGTCGAGATCAAGGGGCAGCGGCTTCATGTTGATCTCCCCGATGAGCCGCTGGTGCTGATTGCCGATGGCGACCGCCTGATCCAGGTGTTGAACAACCTGGTCGCCAACGCCAGCGCCTATACCCCCGCCGGCGGGATCATCACCGTTCGGGCGCTCCGCGTCCCAGAGATGGACGCGGGCGAGTCGCCCCCTGCCGGCGTGCGCATCGACGTGATCGACACCGGTATAGGTATCCCGCCCGATCGGCGCGAAGAGATCTTCCAGCCCTTTTACCGAATCGCCGACGACAACGACGGCTCCGGCTTGGGGCTGAGCATCACCCGCGAGATCATCCACCTGCACGGCGGCACGATCCAGGTCGGCGGTATGCCGGAAGGGGGGAGC
The DNA here is from genome assembly GCA_013360465.1 of Anaerolineae bacterium. GTDB lineage: Bacteria > Chloroflexota > Anaerolineae > Aggregatilineales > Phototrophicaceae > Flexifilum. The sequence continues at coordinate 10,774 of JABWBO010000131.1, forward strand.
TGTTTCACGCTGTGGCTGCCCCTGCGCCAGGACGCCGCCGGCGGGGCGGACGCGCCCCGGTGAGCTATTCCCCGCTGGAAATCGCCCAGGCGGCGCTGGACGCCGGGCAGGTCGATGAAGCGCTTGACCTGCTGAACGGCACTTTGCGGGACGCGCCGGATGACGCGGACGCCCTGCGGCTGCGGGCGGCGCTGCGGG
>JABWBO010000132.1 GCA_013360465.1 Anaerolineae bacterium
GGCGCGGGCGCTGTTCGCCGCGTGGCGCGAGGAATGGACGCGATGGCGCGGGGCGGACCAGGGAGCGCTGATGCGGGCGCTGCGACGGACGCCGGTGCGGCTGTGGGCGCTGGGGCGCGACTTCAACGGGGGCAACATCGTGGGACACAGGAGCGCAGGGGGATGAACGTCCACATCGTGTGCGAGGTCGGCGGGACGCACGTCTTGCAGCGGATGGCGCGGGCACTGGCGGACGAAACCGGGTGGAGCTTGAGCACCACGCCGGACCCGGCGGCGGACGTGAACTACTTTCTCCCGTACCTCTCCTGGCAGCCGGTCGGCACGCGGACGGCGGCGTACTTCACGCACCTGGAGACGGGCGATTCTGGCAAGGCGACGAAGTGGCACGCGGTCGATGTGCGCGTGGACGGGCGGATCGTGACTGCCAGCCGGTATCTGGCGCACCTGCACGGCAGCCGGGCGATGGCACGTCCTCCGGTGGACCTGGGCAAGTTCACGCCGGAGCGACGCCGGCGCGGACCGACGCGCACGGTCGGCGTGTCGGGGATGGTGTACACGACCGGGCGCAAAGGGGAGCACCTGGTCGAGATGCTGGCTCGGTCGCCGCTGGGGCGCAGGCTGAAGATTGTCGCCAGCGGGCGGGGGTGGAGCGTGAACACGGCGCGCTATCCCTGGGAGACGATGCAGGAGTTCTACCGGGGGCTGGACGTGTTTCTGTGCACGTCGCTGATCGAGGGCGTGCCGATGCCTCCGCTCGAAGCACTGGCGTGCGGCGTGCCGGTGGTCGTGCCCGTCGACGTGGGGATGCTGGACGATCTCCCGGATGCGGTGGGCGTGTATCGCTACCGGGCGGGGAACTACGACGAGATGATCACGGCGCTGCAAGGCGCGCTGGACGACGTGGACCGGTTGCGGCAGGGCGAAGAGATGCATCTGCCGGGGTTCGTCGCACAGTACACGGCGACGAACTGGGCGGCGGATCACGAAAAGGCGTTTGGCGCGTGGTTTGCGAGGGCGGAGCGATGAACGACAACCGAGGGCTGTACACGGTGGCGTACGGTGCGCCGGCGCGGGAATGTGCGCAGCGGCTGCTGGAAAGCTGGGAGCGGCACATGCGCGCGACGCCGGCGCTGGTCGCCACCGACGAAGCGGCGGCGTTCGACGTCTCCACCGTGACCCTGCCCCGCCCCGACATTGGGGCGCGAGAGCCGAAGCTGCGCATGTACGAAGTGACGCCGCCGGCGTGGGACGTGCTGTATCTCGACGCGGATGTCGAGATCATGCAGCCGGTGCACTTCTTTTTCGAGGCGCTGGAGGCGGGCTTCGACCTGGTGCTGACGCGCAACCCCGGCAAATACCACACCACGCGGGAGATGGCGCGCCCGAACAACCGCGTCGAGGTCGAGGCGACCTGGCGGCTGATGGGCGGCGATGACCTGCTGCAATGGAATGGCGGGGTCGTCGCATTCAGGCGGTCGCCGGAAGTCGAGCGGTTCTTCGGCTTGTGGCTGGCGGGGTGGCGCGAGGCGCGCAACCAGGACCAGCCGGCGCTGCACCGGGCGCTGTGGGCGCAGCCGCTGCGGGTGCTGACGTTGGGCAGCGAGTGGAACTGCTCCACGCGCTACAGCGATGGACGGGAGAGGGAGATCGTGCGCCATCACCAAACGGAAGCGCGCGAGATGCAGACGAAGCTGCCGCCCGGCGTGGCAGGGGACAGTGACCAGGCATGGCGGATGCTGCGAAAGGATCGGACGTGATACGGCTGAACGGCACGGGCGAAAACATCCTCGGCACAGCGGCGCTGCGATACCCAGAGGTGCGGCAGGTGCTCGACTGGATCGAGGCGCGAATCCCGCGCAAGCACAGGAGGGAGATCGAGCGCTTCCAGGCGGCGGCGCTGTATCTGCTGGTGCGGGACGAACAGCCGAAGCGCATCCTGGAGATCGGCACGGCGCATGGGTACAGCGCGGCGGTGATGGCAGCGGCAGCGCCGGATGCACAGATCGTCACGCTGAACCCGGATGTCGAAGAGGCGGCGGTCGCCGAGGCGAATCTGAGGGCGCTGCACTTTGGCGGACGGGTCGGCGTGGTGCGCGAGCGGTCGCAGGACATCCTCTCCAAAGTCGGGGCGGAGATGTTCGACGTCATTTTCGTGGATGGCGACCACAAGGCGATCCGCGAAGACCTGCGCTGGTGGAGTCATCTGCCGGACGGAGGCTGGATGGTCTTTCACGATTTCAGCCCGGTGACGAGCTGGCGCGCCTGCCCGCCGGTGTACGTGGCGGTGAACGAATTCGGGGATCAGCTGGGACGCGAGGCGGACTGGCTGTGCGTCGACGATGCGCAGGTGGGGATGGCGGGGTATCAGCGTCACGCGGATGACAAGCCGCATGCGCTGCTGCAAAGCGCGCCGGAGGGGATCATCCGCGCCGCGTCGCACATCAGCGTCCTGCCACCCCGCCGGCTGCGGCATTTATGGCAGATCGCCAACGCGACGAGCGCAGAGGGCGCGGTGGTGTGCCTGGGCGCTGGAGCCGGGGGCGCAGCGGCGGTGCTGGCGCATGGCATGTGGGATATTGCGGGCGGCGTGTGGCTGTTCGACACGTTCGCCGGCATCCCGGAGCCGACCGAGCCGGATGGGCTGAAGGCGCACGCCAAATGGCACGAAAAAGGCGGGCGCTGGCTGGTCTATGACCAGGAGATGACGCGGCAGGCGGTGGCAGAGATCATCAACGACTCGCCGAGGATGGTCGCCGGGCTGGTACAGGACACGATCATGACGGTGCGAGAGCAGATCGGGAAGATCGCCATCCTGCATCTGGACGTGGACTGGTACGAACCGACGATGTACGCGCTTGATACGCTGTACGACCAGGTCGTGTCGGGGGGCGCGGTGATCGTGGACGACTACGGTCACTGGGAGGGCGCGCAGAAGGCGGTCGATCTGTTCCGCTTCCGGAGGGGGATGGGTCTTGCTCCCCTGCTGCGGCAGACGGACTACGCCAATGTCTGGTGGAGAGTGCCATGAGCGCATACACGACTGTGCAGCGGCTGCGGGCGTCGATCGGATCGCTGGTGAGCGGGGCGAGCGACGAGGTGCTGACGCGGGTGATCGAGGCGGTGAGCCAGTGGATCGACCAGTACTGCAACCGCCCGGACGGCTTCGTCGCGCTGAGCACGGCGGCGGCGCGGGAATATGCCGGCAGCGGCGAAGCGACGATGCTCATCGACGAATGCGTGCAGGTGACGCTGGTCGAGAGCAAGCAAGCGACCGACACGAGCTACACGGCGTGGGTCGCGGCGGATTGGCGGGCGTACAGCGGCGACGCGCGGTCGCCGAACCTGAACCGAAAGCCGTACCACGCGCTGATGTGCCTGCCGAGCGGGAGCTACTCTTCTTTCCCGCGTGCGGTGGGACGGGAGCGCGCCGGCTTCAAGACGACGCTTGACGACGGCTTGATGACCCGGCAGTGGTCTGCGCCGACCGTGCGGGTGACTGGCAAGTGGGGGTATGCGGTGACGCTGCCGACGGCAATCGAAGAGGCGTGCATCATCCAGGCGACGCGCCAGTACAAGCGAGGGCAGTCGGCATATAACGACGCGACCGCTTCGGCTGAATTCGGCGTGCTGCAATTCAGGGGGTTGGACCCGGCAGTGGAGACGATTTTGGCACAGGGGCGATTCATCCGACCCCGCATTTAGCCGAAGACTATGAAAGGAGTGCGCCGGTGGATGGCGGGCAAATATCAGAGCTTACGCGCGCAGTAGACCAGCTCGGCGTCGTGCCGGCGATTGCAATCATCGTAGCGCTGCTGGCGCTGGGAATCACGGTGGTGATCGCCTCGCTCATCCTGCGCACAGCGAAGCCGGTGATCGACGGGCTGATGGGCGCGACGCGGCGGAACGCGGAAATCAGCGACAAGTTCGTCTCGATCAGCGACAAGCTAGGGACGGTGATTGAGCGAAATACCACGTCTAACGAGGCGGTAAACGAGGCGCTGCGCAATCTGGCGAGCGGGTTTGCCGGGGCGCTGGGGCAGGTGTCACAGACGATTGCGGCGGCGCAGAACAGCGAGGAGCAAGAGAGGAAGGCGGTCATGGACAGGCTAGGCGAGTATCACAGGCAGGTCTCGGAAGCCTTCGCTGAGCTTCGTGAGGAACTCACCCGGATGCGCGACGCATTCGCGGAAATCCGTCCGGCGCTGTACACGGGCGATACGAGCAAGCTCGACTCGGCGCTGGAGCGGCTGGACCGGCTGGAGAAGCTGGTGACGCCGAAGCCGGAGGTAGGACCGAGCGAGGTGAAGCCGGCAGCGCCGGCGGAGGTCAAGGGCGATGCCGGTGTCGATGGAAGTCCGGGGGGAGATCGAGGCGCGGGACAAGCTCCTGCAGACGGCGCGTGATCTGAACGGCGCGCCGTTTATGGCGTCGATGACCGAGGCGGCGCTGATTGTGGAGCGGTCGGCGAAGCAGAATGCGCCGGTGGACACGGGGCGGCTGCGCGGGAGCATCGCGCACGAGGTACGAACTTCGTCGGCGCTCGGCGGGGGCGTGAACGTCCAGGGCGTGGTCGGGAGCAACGTCAAGTATGCCCCGTACATGGAACTGGGGACGGGGACCTTCGTGGGGCGTCCACGCTATTTCCCGCCGCCGAGCGCGCTGGAAGTGTGGGCGAAACGGCATGGCACGACGGCGCATGCGGTGGCGTTCGCCATCTGGAAGCGGGGCGGGCTGAAGCCGCGCCGGTATCTTCAGCGGGCGTTCGAGGACAACAAGGCGCGGATCGTCGCCATCCTGGGGCGGGGCGTGAGCGGGATTGTGAGGAAGTGAACAATGGCAATCACCCTTGCAGAGATCAACACAGCGATAGCCGCCAGCCTGGGGGCGGCGACAGGGATCGCCCGTGTGCAGGATGCGGCGAAGCCCGACCCCGACGAAGGTCTGACGGAGGGAATCGCCGATCTGCCCATGCTCCAGGTGTACTGGCAATCGCTGGACACCTCGACGGGCAGCGAGAATGACCGGATCGCGATGCGCGGAGGTGTGCGGGTGACGCAGTGTGTCTTTCACGCCGACGTGTACGCCAGGCAGCGGGGGATGATCAGCGAGGACGCCGCCAGGACGCTGGAACTGGCGGAGGCGGTCCAGGAAATCCTCGAAGCCCAGGACGTGAAGCCCTACTTCGGACTGATCGGCGTCAAGTCGTTTCGCTGGACGGCGGAGCGGGTGACGTTCGACTATGCCGGCGTGGCATATGCCGGCGTGCGGTTCGTGATCACGGTATGGGTGTTCTGAGATGGCGATCTATCGCGTATTGAGACCGCTGAGCGGGCGGGGGCGGATCGACCGAGGCGAACTGACTCGACTGGACTGGCTGCCGGAAGCGAATATCGCCATCCTGCTGCGAGTCGGAGCCATCGCCCGCGTCAGCCCGCCGGCACTGGACGCGCTGCCAGGCTGGGAGATGGTGGCGGTGCTGCTCGCCCCACTCGGAATCACGGACGGGGAGCAGCTCGTCGAGGCGGTATTTGACCGGCTGGCGGAGGTGGTCGAAGGAACGGGCGCGGACGAAATGGACGTGCGACGCTGGCAGGGCGACATGATCGCCCTGATGCGCGGAAAACAAAACAAGGGGTGCGGGTGTAGACCCGCCTAGTGTCAGGAGCGAAAAATGCCGGCAACGAGTACGGTAGTCAACGGCTGCGACGTAGCGGTGTACATCGATGGCGCGAGCGGGACGCTGGTCGATGTTTCGGGGAGCGCGAACCGCGTGAACCTCGACTTCTCGCAAGAGGTCGAGAGCTTTCGCGTGTTCGGCGACAAGTGGAGGCGCCGACTGGCGTGCGCAAAGGACGCCACGCTGACGCTGGATGTTGTGTACAGCACGGCGACGGACGAAGGTCTGGACCTGCTGCGCGACTGGTACTTCGGCGCGAACAGCGGGGTGGCGCGGACGGTGCGCATCCTGGTGCCGGAAAATGCGACGGGGTCGGACGACTATCAGGGAGAGTTCATCCTCTCCAGCCTGAGCATCCCCATCAACGCGAGCCAGGCTGGACCGATCACGGTCAGCGCCGAACTCGTGCCGAACGGCGAGGTGACGCACGCGACGACGACGACGTAGGCAGCGAATTACTCAAGAGGAGCAAGGGAATGCGAAAAAACTCGAAGCGGATTGATTCCAGCGTCGTGCAGGGAGAAGGCTCGTACATCGTCGTGAGCCTTCTCACCTATGGGGAGAGCAAGGCGGCGCGCGGGGTGTCGGACGTGAGCGAAGAAGAACGGTTGGCGTTCGGGGAACGGCTGATCAGCGGGCACATCCTCGAATGGAACTGGACGGACGAATATGGCACGGCACTGCCTGTACCGGCGGCTGATCCGCACGTCCTGGAGGGGATGCCCATCGACGAAATGAATTTCCTCATGGGCGCGGTCACCGGCAGCGACCCAAACGGACGCAGCGGGTAGCCGACCAGCTGCTCGCCGCGCTGTGGACAGACAATGCCAAAGGGCTGCCGCCTGAGTACCACGAGCTGATCCTATGCCGGACGTTCGGCTGGACGCCGAGCCAACTGGATGACGAGGACGCCGAGCGGGTGCAGGTGCTGCTGGCGATGATCGGCGCGGAGGAAAAAGTGAAGGCACGACGGCAAGAGGCAGCCGCGAAGGCGGCGGGTCGTCAAGGCGGGAAAAGAGGACTGGGATGACGAACACGATTGAAATCATCATCCGGGCGAAAGATGCCGCCACCCGTCCGCTGAGGGAAGTATCGCGCGAAGTCGATCAGATGGGACGCCGGCTGCAAAACATTGGCGAGCGCGTGACACAGGTTGGCGTGGGGCTGACGGCGATGGCTGCGCCGATGGTGCTGGGACTGCGCGAAATCTCGATGCAGTACATGGAATTCGACCGCTCGCTGACGAATGCGGCGTCGGTGCTGGGTAATACACGCGAAGAGATGGTCTCCATCCGCGAGGAAGTCCTGGCGCTGGGGGCAACCTCTCAGGCGGGACCGCAGGCAGTCGTTGAGTCGTACTACGACATCGTGTCGGGTGTCGCGGACGCCTCGACGCATATGGCAATCCTGGAATCGGCGATCCATGCGAGCGAAGCCGGCGCGGCAAGCCTGGGCGGCACGACGGCAGCGCTGATCAGCATCATGAACGGGTACGGGTATGCGGCGGATCAGGCAACTTATTCCAGCGACGTATTAACCCGAACGGTCGGGATGGGTGTCGGGACGATGGAGGAATTCGCCTCAGCCCTGCCTAAGACGACATCGCTGGCAGCGCAGCTTGGGGTGAGCTTCGAGCACGTCGGCGCGATGACGGCATACCTGACAACGAAAGGATACACGGCAGCAGAGTCGACGACAGCGCTGACGCAGTCGATGGTGGCGCTGCTCAATCCCAATCAGGCGATGGAGGCAGCCCTCGCCGGCATCGGCGCGGAGTCTGGTTCGGCGGCGATACGTATGTATGGGCTTGCCGGCACTTTCCAGCGACTGCAGCGCGCCTCCGGCGGGTCGGTCGATTCAATGATCGAGGCGGTCGGCTCGGTGGAGGCGATGCGCGCGGTGCTGGCACTGACCGGGGATGAGTTCAACGCCTTCTCCGAGACGTTCATCGGCGGCGTAGAGGGAGCCACCGACGCGGCGCGTGCCATCCAGATGGACTCGCTGGCGTCTGACGTGGCGCTGCTCTCCTCTGAAATGGCGGTCCTCAATCAAGACATCGGGGGCGTCCTGGAGCCGCATCTGCGGAATGTGGCGCAGCGGATTCGAGAGGTCATCGTCGAGGTACGGCAGTTCGTTCGCGACAACCCGGAGATCGTTCAGGCGGTCGCAGGAATCGCGGCGGGGGCGGCGGTCGCAGGACCGGCGCTGATCGGCATCGGCACGGCGATCAAGATCATCGGCATCGCAGTGGCGGCAGTGAGCAGCCCGATTACGATGGTCGCCGCCGCGCTGGCGGGGCTGGCATACGCTTACGAGACGAATTTCGCTGGCATTCGTGACACGGTGCAGCGCGTCGTCCCGATCATCGAAGGCTGGATTACCGGGTTGGCGTCCGAGGTGGGGGCGCGACTTGAAGAAATCGTGCCGGTGATCGAGGAGTGGGTCGGCGGCTTCGTCGGAGGGATGCGGGATGCCGTCGAGGAGGGCGTACCCCTGATCACAGAGCGACTGGGGGCAATCTGGACAGATTTGCAGCCGAAGCTGCAACCTCTGGCGGACTGGTTTGTCCTGGACCTGCTGCCGGCATTGTTGGACACCTATGAAAACCACATCCGTCCTCTGATTGATGAATTCGTGGGTCTGCTGTCGGACATCTGGACGAATGCCTCGCCGCACCTGGCGTCGATCATTGACTGGTTTGTGGTGACGGGACTGCCGACGGCGATGAACTTCATCACCGATACGGTTCTCCCAACTATTAACCTATTCATTGACCTGCTCAAAGCGATCATTACCGAGGTGCGCCCCTTTATCGACGACTTGACCAGCTTCATGGTTGGCGCCTTCACGACCATCCACGACATCATCCAGGAGGTCATCGACGCGATCTACACGCTTACCGGCATGGAAATGCCAGCGACGGCGGAGTCCAACGTGCTGATCGGGGGCGGGGGACCAAAGCCGAGGGGAACGGCTCGTCAGTTCGGGGGGATGGTGGCAAGCGGCGGAGCGTATATGGTCGGAGAGGCTGGTCCGGAAATGTTCATTCCAGCGTCGGCGGGGCGGATCGTGCCGAATGCCGCGCTGGGCGGCGGCGACAGCTACGTGATCAACGTGATGCTGCCGGAGGCGGCGCTCTCCAATTCCAGCCGTGCCGGCGCGATTGGCGAGACGTTTGGCGATGCCATTGCGCGGCGTCTGCGGGAACGGGGCTAGAAAGGGCAGCAAGGCGGGTATTTGGAAAGGTACGTGAACAGGGCAATGCGGGGCAAATCGCCCGCAGAACCCCGGCAAAAACGAAGGGTTTTGGCGTGAAGCGGATCATCAGTTTTGGGGCGTACACCTTCCCGGACAGCATCGCCGAGCGCGGCGAAGTGCTGCGCTGGAACTTCGCCAATGGCGTGCCGCGCACCGACCGCCTCCCAGGCATGGACGGGGGCTACAACCCGCTCGGGGCGGATGCTTTTCCCAGCGAGATCGGGACGGTGCGGTATCGGTTTGTGCTGGTGGCGGACACGCCGGCGGAAATGACTATCAAAATCGACGCTGTGTTGGCGATGGCGCGGTACGGGCGCGCGACGCTGACGGCAGAGACGCATGGCGGCGATCAGCGGTTCTGTTACGGGACCGTCAACAACGTTAGTCTGTCGGTCGATGCAGACGTGTACAGCGACAAGATTGTGGAAGTGATCATCGACTGGCAGGTGAGCGATCCGCGCTGGTATTCGACAAGTGCGGACAGCCCGCAGGTAGAGGCGTGCAGCGGGGCATCGACGACGTTCACGGTGGTGAACAACGGGACGGCATCGGCGCTGGCGAAGATCAGCATCGACCCCGGCACGGCGATCAGCGCGAGCGGGGTGACGGTGCAGCGGCTGGTGGACAGCGTGGCGATTGACGAGGTGGAATATGCGGCGGCGCTGCTGGCGACGGACGCGCTGGTGATCAACGCGCAGACGCTGACGGTGACGAAAAACGGGAGCGACGCTTACTTGAATGATTTTTCTGCCAACCATCCGGCATGGTTTCGGCTGCTGCCCGGCGACAACACGATCAAGGTGGTGTTGGGGGCGGCGGAGACGGCAGACGTGACGTTCGAGTGGGATGACTGCTGGTATTGACCTCACCCCCTGACCTACCTCAGTTCACCTCACCCCCTGACCCCCTCTCCGGGGGAGAGGGGGAAAAAGAAGGAACGCATGATGCAGCAGTTGTTGAGCGCATACGCCGAGTCGCTGAGACCGCAGGCGGGGAATGTGTACTGCATGGATTGCTTCGACCTGATGGCGCGGCTGGAGCCGGCATCCATCGATGCAATCATCACCGATATGCCCTACGGCACGACGGCGTGCGCGTGGGACACGGTGGTGGACCTGCCGCGCTGGTGGGCGTCGGTGAAACGGGTGCTGAAGCCGCGCGGCGCGCTCGTGACGACGGCGAGCCAGCCGTTCACGAGCGCGCTGGTGATGAGTAACCCGGCGTGGTTTCGGTATGAGTGGATATGGCGCAAGAATCAGTCCACTGGCATGATGAACGCCCGATACCGACCTTTGAAGGAACACGAGAATGTACTTGTCTTTTCGCCACTGCCGACGAGGGACAATCAATTCGGCGTCGAGACATCGCAATACTATCCGCAAGGAGTAACACAAACTCGCCAAATCGCCCGCTCCAAGTCGCAAATCGGCGCGGTCAATAACCTGCGCGGACTGCAAACAATGGTTGGCAAACACTACATTCGTGAACAAACCGACTTTCCCAAGAGCATTATTGAGATTGATGTAGAAGTCGGACTACACCCCACTCAAAAGCCGGTCGCGCTGTATGAGTATCTGATCCGCACGTACACCCAGCCCGGCGAGGTGGTGCTGGACCCATTCGCCGGCAGTGGGACGACGGCGGTGGCGTGCCTAAACACGGACCGACAGTTCATCGCCGGGGATTTTACGCTGGCGTATGTGGAGATCGCCCGGCGGCGCATTGCGCAGTGGCGGCGGGATGATCATATAGAAGTCGCGCCGGGGGTGTTCCAGCGCAGTCTGTTCGTGGAGGCAGCGCCATGAGAGTGTGGGCGGATGTGTACAGCGCGGCGGGAAGCCGACTGGGCGGGGGTCCGGTGGCGCTGAAGACGGCGGGGGTGACGCGCGTGCTGGACGGCGTGGGGACGATCCGGCTGAGCGCGCCGGGCACGGACGCCAGGGCGCGGGCGCTGCTGGTGAACGAGAACCACGTGCGCATCTACACGCAGGCGACGGACGACGCGGCGGTGCGCGAAATGGG
>JABWBO010000243.1 GCA_013360465.1 Anaerolineae bacterium
CTTTCTACGCTTTCTTGGCACCTCTTCCTTCTGTTTCGACTGGCTTACCCACTATGCCCCGCCTTTATTGTGCATTCGCTAAATCTGTCTCCCATAAGTTGAAGTCGATGATTTGACGGACAATCTCAGCATGATATTCAGACGCTACATTAATGACGTGACGAAGGCGACCCTCCTCAATGGCGTGACGATCTGCCAGTTCAAGCGCTTCATCAGATAGACGCAGCAGTCCTTTGATATAACTGAACTGCCCACGCTTGATACCGCCCATCGCACTCAGGATCGTGTCGGTGTATTCGCGTTTGCCACGCAGGTCAAGTTCAAGTGCCTGACGATAGAAATCGTTCCCGACTGCATAGGCGGGAATCTCGTAGCCGTGAACGGTGAGCAACAGCAGTGCTGCTTGTCGTGCCAACGCAACAGCGGTTAAGCCGGATCGTGCGGTGTTCTCCTTAGCCTGCCGAAACACCGATGACTGCTTTTCGGGAATGACAATGCACGGGATCATGCCGTCACCTGTATAGCCGGGGATGAAGTCACGCAGCAGCCACGTCGCCCAGTAACGGCGTTCGCCCGTCTCGATCCGAAAGAGACGGGTTACGCCTTGTGAGACATCGACCACAGTGAGCGGATTGACCTGTCCATCGTCGCGGATGGTGAGCGCCAGATTGACGAGATCCCGCAGCAGTGTTTCTTCAGGAGACAGCTTGACCTCAGCCTCATCCTCGCGCTCATCGTCACCATTCGGCAGCAGTTCTAAGACGCTGTTGAATGGTCGTCCCCGCTGGCGAGCGGCGATTTGCACGATCTGCACCAGTTCGCGCAGTGCTTGCGTTGGAGTCACGCGGTTGTTGTGGAAGTTCACATGGATGTGTTCCGGCAGCACGCGGCGCGGTTGCACCGGATCGGGGCGAACCATTTCGAGCAGGATGCGTTCAACACGAAGCGTATTGTCGTTGAATGCCTGAGGCATGTCGCCCAGCAGATCGCCCGTGACTGAAGCCAGTAGATCATCAATCCGCGATGTATTGCCGTTGTTTACCCGCGCCATCATTCGCCGCCTTTGGACAGATAGCGGACGAGCGACGCGACCACCTGCATATACGCTTTGCTGGCTGACGAGCGCGGATCATAGGTGAACAAGCTTTGGTGGTTCCGATGTGCGTAGGAAACCGCTTCGTTCGACGGGATCACGCCGAGCAGCAGCTTGCCCAGTACGGCGTGTCCTTTCAGCTCTGCCAGCAGGTGATTGTGACCACGCACGCGGGTATCCATCTTCGTCACCAACAGACCGCTCACACGCAGATTGGGATGCCGCCAACCTTCACGAATGTCGTTGATCTTCTGAATGACGCTGGTGAGACCGACCGTTTCCAAGTAACGCGGCTCAACCGGGATGATCGCATCCGTCGCGGCGATCAAACCCATCTCGGTGAGCAGCGAGAACGAGGGGCGAGTATCGATGACTATTGCACCATACTGGTTCGCGATCTTACTCAACGGATCGGCGAGACGGTACGGCGCGCCCGCCACACCCATCAATTCCCGCTCTGCGCCTTCGAGCATTGGAGAAGCAGGAAGGACATGCAGATCGGCATCCCATTGACTCTGAACGATACAGTTGAGGAGCGTTTGTGGCGCATTCTGGCGTTCTGCCATCAGCACCGTGTAGAGGCTGTCGTCCGCACCGTAGTCTTTTTTACCTGTCGTCACCAGTGAGGCATGACCTTGCGAGTCGGTGTCGATGAGCAGGACACGACAGTTGGACGCATTAGCGCGGTGGAGCATCCCGGTAATGCCAAACGCGATGTTGGTGGCGGATGTCGATTTGTAGGGTAGGAACCCAGCGCCCTTGCCTGTCGCCAGACCGGGTTTCTGTGAACCCCCCTCCGAACCGGACTTACACG
>JABWBO010000244.1 GCA_013360465.1 Anaerolineae bacterium
CAGCGGTTGAGCGCCGGCGAGCGACTGCGGATGCTTCACCCAGAGGTCGTACTGCCCCGGCAGGATGCCGCTGATGCTCAGCACGCCGTCTGGACCGGCAGCGGCGAGCGTATCCTGCCGCACGATCCCCGCCTGGCTCAGGAGGACCCGGAAGATCTGCCCCTGCGCCGGGCGAGCGCCGAGCGAGACGGTGAGGTTGAGCGTCACGGTTGGCTGCGGTGTGGGGGTGGGCGTGTGCGTGGGGGTTGGGGTGGGCGTGGGCGTCGCCACCGATGGCACATTGTGCACCACCGTGCCATCCCCGTAGTACAGCCGCGTGCCGTCGACGCTAAAAGACATAGTACCTATTCCTACATAACCAGCTTGCGCCAAGCTGTAGCTTGCCACAGTCTGACCGGAACTCACCTCTGTGACGCGAACATTCCCGCCAACCGTCTGCCCGACGCTCGCTAAGTACTGTCCGTTGGGACTCCATTCTAGACTGCCAACGAGTGCTGTATGCACATGGAGACTAGTGGTCTCGTTGAATGTTGTCGTATCGAATATCGAGATCAGTCCTGTCTCGCCAACGGCAGACGCGAGGCGACTCCCTGTCGGATCGAATGAGATCGCATGGACATATGGACCATCAATGTCGATGACATCACGGGCACACTGCGCTCCTGCATCCAGCAATGCGATATCGTAGTTTGCCACCCCCAACACATTGGTATTTGGCTTCCAACCCAGGTCCATCACGCCGGAATTGAAGAAAGACGAGCAAACCAGAGCAAGGTCTGGCCAATGATATAGATTCACATGACTTATGTATGCCTCGTGATCGAAATCGGCTACAGCAATATATGCTCCCGACGGACTCCACGACGCAAGTGCAGCAGCAGGTGTCGGTATCGCCTGAACCAGCTGACCTGTGCCGACATTCCACAGACGCAGCAGATCCTCCTGGAAGTGTGCGCTGGCGAGGTAGGTTCCATCGGGACTCCATGAAACCCCGATTATTGTCCCGAATAGACCGGAAAACACGCGCACATCTGCGCCGGTAGAGGAGTCGATAATCTTAAGTAGCCCATCTGTGCCTGCAACAGCCAGTTGACTTCCATCTGGGCTTGCAACAACTTCTGTGATCCCCGTTTGAACTTGCGCGCGACCGACCGGGATTGTGAGTACGAATGCGAGTATCACCAGACTGGCAATCCGCATGATGAAGAGCAGCATGGGGTTTTTGCTCCTTTGTCCTTAGGGGCTTGGAGTTGACGTGACGGTAGGGAACCATGTGGCGAGCGCAGGCATCACGTTATTCGTCATCCAGAAGTAGCGCGCGTGACCTGGATTCTGGGGCTCGAAAATCCCAGTGGACGCACAATTTCCGACGCTGGTTCTCCAGTCTTTGTTTTGGAAGCCTGAACCCGGTGCAACACGCGAGTACACCCAGTTCAGGAACATGTCCCCAGCCGCTTCAAATGTCTCCTGATCCGTTTGCCCAGGTCCTGCTTGAGGGTCGAAAACCATGAAAGCATTCTGCTGAAAGTCACATGGGACTCCCGTCGGCGCGTATTGCGTACTTGCCGCTGCACTTCCCCAACCTCGCTGTCCTCTGGTCCAGTCACTCTGCTCAAGACGATTGGACTGGTAGGAGGTGCGGCTCCCCATAACAATCCCGGCGGGTGTAGGTGTTCCGCCAGGGTTCTCATAACCAGAGTCATAGAGCGGTCCCCCATTTGAACCCGGTTCCCGCAGCAAGGCATAGAAGGTATTCGGGGTCGCTTGCCCTCCCGTGAGGTAGAGAAAGGCGTGTCCGAGTTCGTGTACGACCGTGTATTCGGACAGGTCATTGCCGGCGTAGCAGGTGATCCGAGGATAGGCGGTAAAACAGTAGGTGTCATCCGCT
>JABWBO010000133.1 GCA_013360465.1 Anaerolineae bacterium
GCGCTGTCCGCGGCCTCGGCGGGAACCGTGGCAAGGAAGCTCTCGAGCAGCGGGCGCGGGACGAAGGTGCCGGCGCAGTGCGCGCAACGAAGCACGCCGTCTGCCGCGCCAGCGGCAAGCTCGCTCGAACATCCGGGGCAATCGCCCTGCACCGACCCAGCATACACCGACGTGGCAACGACGGTGGCCCGCGCCGTGCGGCGGGCCGGCCCCGAGTCTCGAGCGCGCGTGCTAGTCTAGTCGGGTGCGCGCCCGGCGGCTCTCGACAGTCCTCTCGTCGATGCTGCTCGCGCTGATGGTGAGCTGCTCGCTCACCTCGAACCTGGACGACCTTTCGTCGGGGGAGGCCGTTCCCGGGGCGTGCGCCGAGGGGCAGACGGTGTGCGGCGGCAAGTGCGTCGACACCCTCTCCGACCCGGACAACTGCGGCACGTGCGGCACCAAGTGCTCGGCCAGCGCGGGGTGCATCGCCGGCAAGTGCGTGACCTGCGAGGCACCCACCAAGCGGTGCGGCACGACCTGCGTCAACGTGAGCTCCGATCCGGCCAACTGCGGCGACTGCGGGGTCGCCTGCACCGACGGCAAGGCCTGCCTCGGCGGCACCTGCGCGTGCGCCTCGGGCACGCTCCTGTGCGGCGGCAAGTGCGTCGATCCCTTCACCGACAAGGCCCACTGCGGGGCCTGTGGCAAGGCCTGCGCGACGGGCGAGGTCTGCATCGCGGCCGCCTGCGAGAAGGTCTGCACCAAGCCACTCGAGAAGTGTGCTGGCGCGTGCATCGACCTCACCTCCGACGCGGCGAACTGCGGCGCTTGCGCGAAGGCGTGCCCGAAGGGCGAGACCTGCTCCACCTCGATCAGCCAGGCGATACGATGCACGAGCACACGGGTCTTGCCGCTGCCCGCCCCGGCGATGACCACCAGGTCGCGATCATGGAGGGTGATGGCGCGCTCCTGCGCCCGCGTGAAGCCGATGAGGTTCTGCCTTTTTGCGTCTGTGCAATATCCTGCACTGATTATAGGGCAGTTGGCGTGGTTCGGCGTGGTCTTAACACATGATCGCTCACACAACCCCTATTATGTAAATAATCGCCGTAAACTGCGGACCTGCCTGGATTTTTCTGCAACACTTCTGTAATTTTAAGACAAAAATATCGATTAATAGTCGTGATTTGGTTGAAGGTTTGTGGACCCTATGGTCAATCGAAGCCTCTGGAGCCGTGTGGTGAAGCTCGCTGCGCCGCCCAGCATCGCAGGATTTGACGAACAGGCGGCGCGCGTGGCGCGGGCACTGCATTACGTGCTGTTGGGGATCATGGTGATGATCGCCCCGACGGTGGTGCTGATCGTACTCTTCGGCGACCTCAAGGTGATCAGCCTGATCTTCGCCGCAGTCGGAACGCTGGTGTGCCTGTTCGCCTTCTGGCGGCTGCGCCAGGGGCACATCCGCCAGACGAGCCTGATCCTGATCAGCTTCTACTGGACCATCGACGCCGTGCTGCTGGCGGTGACCGGCGGCATGCTCAACTCCTCTGCCAGCCTGTTCGTCGGCGTGATCATCATGGCGGCGCTCTTCGTCAACTGGCGCGCCAGCGTCATAGTGGCGGTGCTGACGATCTTCTACAGTCTGGCAATCGTCTTCTTGAAAGATTCCCTGCACGCCCTGCCTCGGCTCTACGTCTTCGACGACTTTCGCAGCTGGATGGTCTTCGTGCTGGCGGCGCTGCTGGTCGTGATCCCGGTGATCACCATGCAGAACGGTATGGCGGACGCTCTTAAACTCGCTCGGCAGCAGCTCGCCGAGCGCGAGAAAGCCGAACGGTCGCTGCGCGACAGCGAGGAGCGCTACCGCCTGGTCTCCACCATGATCTGGGATTACGCCTTCGCCTTCGACGTGACGCCTGAAGGCAAGCTAATTCCAGCCTGGATCACAGTCGAATCCTTCGGTCGGCTCACGGGCTACAGCGCTGAAGACGTCTGGAAGGAACTTGGCGACACTTTCAGCCTCTATCCCGCCGAGGATGCAGCGCGGGCGCGGCAGGATGTCGCACGAACTATTCAGGGCGAAGAGACGACCGCCGAATATCGCATCGTGCGCGGTGACGGGCAGATACGCTGGGTTCGTTTGCAGCGTAAGCCGATATGGGACGCCATCCAGGGGCGGGTGATCCGCTTCGTCGGTGCGGCGCAGGACATCACCGACGAGAAAGAGGCGAATCGGATGCGCCTGGAATTCGCCCTGCAGAAGGAGCGGCAGCAGACCTACCGCGACGTGATCAGCGGGCTGTCGCACGACATCAAGACTCCGCTGACGGTAATCAATACCAGCCTGTACGCTTTGGAGCGCAGCAGCAGCCCTGAAGAGCAGCGGCAGCACATCGAAAACGTGCGCCGTCAGACCCGGCGGGTGCGCGATTTCATCGAGGACCTGCTGGCGGTCTCGCGGATGGACAGCGCCCCGCAGCTGCGTCTGAACGAAATCGAACTGGACGAACTGCTCTCCAGCATCCACGACGAGCTGCGCCCGATCATCGACAGCAAGCGGCAGACCTTCGCCCTGCACTTCTCTCCGGCGCTGCCGATCGTCCGCGCCGACGAGGCACTGCTGCGGCGGGCTTTCATCAATGTCATTCAGAATGCCGTCCATTATACGCCGGAGGACGGCGCGATCCGCATCTACGCTCAATGCGTCGACGAGATGGTGTGTACCGACATCAGCGATACCGGCATCGGCATCTCCGAAGCCGACCTGGCGCACATCTTCGAGCCGTTCTTTCGAGGGACAGAGGCCAGAATGCGGCGAAAGAGCGGATCGGGCATCGGTTTGGCGGTGGTAGAACAGGTCATCGCCCATCACGGCGGGCGCATCGAGGTAGAATCAAAACCGCACGTGGGCAGCACCTTCCGCATCTGGCTGCCGGCGTCCCGGTCGGGAAATCGGGGACAATCGCCGGATGTTGCGACATCCGGCGCGGGGGCGTTTCGCTGAAGCCAAGCCCTGCATCTCTTCAACAGACGAACCGGCGAATCGCCCGACGGGGCGGCGGGTGCAGGGGCGAACCGAGGCTCGCCCCTGACGCAAAGACTTTCCTTATTCGCCGTTCGGGGTGATGGCGACTTCGGGAGCAGACCAGTCCGCACCCATCGCGTCGAGATCCGCCATGTCCGCCATCAGGCTGTCCAGCGCCGCCTGCGCCAGATCGGTGCGATAGGTCACGCCTTCGCCTTCCGCCGCGCCGCTGATAATGCCGTAATCCAGCGCGATCTGCGCGGTGATGTCGAACGCCGCCGGGTCCATGATGCCGATACCGCTCGCCGAGGGCCAGACCAGCTTGTTGATTTCGTTCATCTGCCACGCCTGATGCCCGACGCCCAGCGTGGGACCTTCGGCGAGGACGAAGTCGACGCACTGATCGGGGTTGTCACGACAGGCGATCCAGCCGCGGAAGCTGGCGCGCAGGAACTTGATGGCGATCTCTTCGTTGCCTTCTTCCGCCAGCCACTCAGCGCGGGCGAAGATGCCATCTTCCAGCATCGCCGTGCCATATTCGTTGAAGTCCAGGACGTTCAGGTCCGCCAGGGTGTAGACCGGGAACGTGCCGTCTTCGGCGACGAATTCGAGGACCTGCGCCAGTTCGTTGTAGGTCATCGCGCTGGCAGCATCGATCTCACGGGCGAGGAAGGCATTCATGTCGAACGCCTGCTGGGCGACCACCACATCATCGGGGTTTTCCGGGTCGAAGCCGGCTTTGGTCAGCGCCGCGAAGGTCGGGAACTGGTTGCCGCAGCACCACACGCCGACGACCTTGCCGCCCAACTGATCGAAGGCGGTCAGACCGCTGTCGCCCCAGGTGATCTGGCGCATGCCGGAACTCTGGAAGATTTGCGCGATGTTGATCACATCCTGCCCGGTCTCGCGGGTTGCCAGCAGATTGCCCATCCAGTCGATGCCGAATTCGGCTTCGCCCGAACTGACCAGCACCTGCGGGTTGATGTCCACGCCCGCCGCGACGATGGTCACATCCAGACCCTCTTCTTCGTAGTAGCCCAGGGCTTCAGCCGCATAGTAACCGGCAAACTGCGCCTGCGGCACCCACTTCAACACCAGACTGACGGGGGTCATGTCCTGCGCACCGATCGGCACAACCGCCAGCGCCAGCAGCATGACTACTGCGATGAGGTACAACTTACGCATAATGCACTCCTTCAATCGACCAGTCACTAATCCAATGCCAACCTGTAGGGACGCCCTGGCGGGTCGTCCTCAGGACTCCCGAAACGAGACATGCCACGACATCAGCACACGCTCGATTGCGGACACCACCAGATAGAACAGGATGCCATACAGCGCCGAGATCAAGATCGCCGACCAGGCTTCCGGGTACTTGAACAAGCCGGCGTCGTCGCGAATGCGAAAGCCGATGCCCGCCGTCGAGCCGCCGAAATACTCGCTGACAATCGCGCCGATCATCGCCAGCGTCGTACACACCTTCAGCGCCGAAAAGATGAAAGGCAGCGCCGAAGGCATCCGCAGCTTGCGGAAGATCGTCAGCTCGGTGGCGGCATAAGTCTTCATCAGTTCCAGCGAGGTCACTTCGACCGAAGTCAAGCCGCGCACCGTGCTGACCATCGTCGGGAAGTAGGTCAGCAGGGCGACGATGCCGATCTTCGACGCCGGGTTCAGCGCGCCGAACCAGTTGTTCATCAGCGGCGCCAGGGCGATGATCGGGATGGCGTTGACGGCGATGGCGACCGGCAGCAGCGCCCGGCTGAAGCTGACGAAGCGCGACGCCGCGATGCCGGTCAGGACGCCGGCGCCGCAGCCGACCACGAAGCCCCAGAAGCCGTTCTGAAAAGTGTTCCAGCCGGCAGAGACCAGACGCGGGTAGACTTCCGCGAAGACATTGGCGATCACGCTCGGCTTGGGCAGAAGAAACTGCTGAATCTGGAAGATATTGATGAGCAGTTCCCACGCCAGGATGACCATCGCGCCGATCAACAGCGCCGCCCCCTGCTTACGCAGCGCCCGCCGGTAGACGGGCAGGCGTCGCCAGGGCTGCCACAGCACGATGACCGCCGCCGCCGCCAGCCAGACCAGCGGGGTGATCAGATTCAGCGCGTTTTGCAGCGACTCGACGGGCGCAGCGTCGCTCAAACGTTCGGTGAAGACGCTCTGCGGCAGCCCGACCAGCGCCCCGCTCAGGTTGAAGCCGAACAGGATCGCCGCCGCGCTGTACAGCCCATACAGCGCCAGCACCCCCGACGCCGCCCACCCCAGAACGGCGGGCAGCCCTTCTTCCCGGTGTTTTTTGGCGAGCCGCGCCCGTCCTTCTGTATCGAGGAGCGCCAGCCAGTAGGGACGGGTCAGCGCCAGCAGACAGATCAGCAGCCCAGCCGCCATCACCGGCTGAAGCGTGGCATTGCGGAAGGCGCTGCCGAACGGCGTGCCAAAAGTGAGCAGGGGGTTTTGCAGGTGAGCGCAGACCATCACGAAGAAGATCGCCGCCGCCGCCAGCATATCCAGCCCCAGCGTGCGGTCGTCGAAGACCACATCGACCGCCTCGGCGTAAACCGCTTCAGAGGCGGCTTCGGCGTCGCTGGCTTGCCCAGGAGTCAGTTTCAGCGAGTCTTCAGACATGTTGGTCACTCATCGATGCCGAGACCGACGCCCTGACGCAGCGCGTGGCGCACCCGGCTGGTCAGATGGAAGAACTGATCCAGGTCGCGCGTGGCGGAACCACGCGGGCGCGGCAGATCGATATCGATCATCTCGGCGATGCGCCCTGGACGCGGCGACATGACCACCACCCGCGAGGACAGATAGACCGCCTCGCTGATGCTGTGCGTGACGAAGACGACGGTCATTTCCGGCATCGCCGTCCAGATGCGCAGCAGCTCATTGTTCATACGCTCGCGGGTCATTTCGTCCAGAGCGCCGAACGGCTCGTCCATGAGCAGCAGGCGGGGCTGGAACGCCAGCGCGCGGGCAATGCTGACGCGCTGCTGCATACCGCCGGAAAGCTGCCAGGGGTACTTCTCTTCGAAATCGCCCAGTTCCACCAGCTTGAGCATCTCGCGGGCGCGGGCGCGGCGCTCTTCCTTGCCGTGCTTCATAATCTCCAGCGGCAGTTCGACGTTCTTGATCACCGTGCGCCACTCGTAGAGGGTGGCGTTCTGGAAGACGAAGCCATATTCGCGGTCTTTGCGCGCCTGCTGCGCGGTCTTGCCATTGACCGTCAGCTGCCCGTTGGTTGGTTGGATCAGATCGGCGATCATGCGCAGCAGCGTACTCTTGCCGCAGCCGGAGGGACCGATCAGCGAGACGAACTCGCCTTCCTGGATGTCCAGGCTGACGTTTTCCAGGGCGTGGACTTCGACTCCGTCCGCGCCGCGAAAGGTCTTCGACAGATTCTTGATGGAGATGATCGATGTCATGAAGCAGCCTCTGCCCGCCAGCGCACCACCAAGCGCTCGACCCCGGCGATCACCGCGAAGAACAGGATGCCCAGCAGCCCTGCCATGAGGATCGTCGCGAACAGGCGCGGCGGTGACTGATTGTAGTACCGCGAAAAATTAAGGATAGCGATGCCTAGCCCCGTCTGGATGCCCGACGGCAGTTCCCCGATGATCGCCCCGACCACGCTCGCCGTCGCGCTGATCTTGAGCGCCGTGAAGATCTGCGGCAGGGCGTTGGGCAGGCGCAGCTTGACCAGGATGTCCCACCAGCCCGCCGCGTAGCTTTGCATCAGCTCCAGCGCCGTCGGGGGGATGCTGGTCAAGCCGCGCAGGGTGTAGATGGTGACCGGGAAGAAGGTCAGATAGGCGGCGATGATCGGCACCGACCATTCCAGCGCCCCGGCGCGCCCCATCCAGATCACCACCATCGGGGCAATCGCCAGGATCGGCACCGTCTGCGATGCCACCACATAGGGCAGCAGCCCGCGCTGAAGCAGCCGCGAATGGGCGAACAGGATCGCCAGGATGAAGCCGATCGCACCGCCGATGAAGAAGCCGCGCACCGCCGCCCACAGCGTGTAGAGCGCGTTTTCCAGCAGCATCGCGTACAGCGGCGGACCGTTGCGCTGCGACGGCTCGCTGAACGCCCCCAGGATGTCGCCCAGATGCGGCAGCTGGGTATCGTTGAAGAGCGACAGGTCGATGGTCGTCTCGCCGACCGTCAGGGCGTAATCGACCGACTTGCTGAAATTCTTCAGCCCTTCCCAGAGCAGGCACAGCGCAGCGATGATCAGGATCGACGACAGGAGGGTGCGCATCCCGCTGGAATCGCGCGGGGGGCGCTCGGCACGAGCATTCGGTTCGATGCGTTCGGAAGCGGCTGCCATAGGTGTGAATTCGTAATTTCCGGCTTGGTGAATAAGTCTAACAGCAGTATGGGTTCATTGTAACGTTGTTATTTACTTTTCGCCAATGAAGATCACCCGCAGCGCGCCGCATCAAAATGCATCCGGCAGGTCCAGTCAAACGGCGTCGGCGGCGCTTCGCCTTCCGGCGGCAGTACCGCCGGGATCAGGTAGTACGTCGTCCAGGTCCCCCCGGCGACCCAACCGCTCACCCCGGTCGGCGTCTCCACCCGCCACCAGGTGTACATGCCGTTGCAGCTCGGTCCGCCGATCACCGTCAGCGGGTAGCCCTGGTTGAGCGCCGCCACCCGCCCTGTGCCCACCGCCGGCAGGGCGCGCAGATTCAGCCCGTTCATGCCGGGCGCGACCACCACCGCATCGCCCGCCGCGATGATCGGTGCGGGCGAATGACGACAGGCTTCCGCATGGGCGGCGGGAATCGGGATGACGCTGGCAAAAATCGACAAAATCGTCAGAATCAACGCACGGGCGTGAAGCATGGATCTGTTCCTTGGCGTGCGCGCCTTTTTTCAGCCAATCATAGTGAATGATAAACCCGCTATGCGATTCCGTGATGAAGGCGACGCCATAACGTATATCTTCCGTTCGCTGCGGCGGTTGCGCGATGTCGAGCGCGGACCTGATGAACTGGCGCGGGACGTGACGCCGACGCGGCGGCTGCTGACGGCGACCGGTCTGCTGGATGCCGCCGGCGCGCGGGAATATGCCGTCGTCACCGGCAGCAAGGGTAAAGGCTCGACGACCGCCATCACCGCCAAACTGCTGGAACATCTGGGGCATTCCACCGGCATGGTCACCAGCCCGCACCTGGTGCAGTACCGCGAGCGCATTCGTGTCAACGGGCGGATGATCCCGGAAGCCGACTTCATCCGCATCCTTGACGACCTCGCGCCGGAGATCGACCGCATCGAAGCCGAGTTCACCGGGACGCAGTATTTCAGCCCACAGGGCATCTTCCTCGCCATCGCCTTGCAGTGGTTCAACGAGCAGGAGGTGACGGCGGCGGTCCTGGAAGTGGGGCGCGGCGGACGCTTCGACGACATCGCCGTCGTGCCCAACCGTCTTTCGCTGTTCACCCCGATCCTGCTGGAACATGTCGTCCAGTTGGGCAGATCGCTGGACCGCATCGCCTGGCACAAAGCGGGGATCATCAAGCCGCAAAGCTTCGCCTACAGCGTGCCGCAAGCCGCCGAAGTGCTGGATATTGTGCAGGCGGAGGCGGAGGCGCTCGACGCCGAATTCGCCTGGATCGCCCCGACCGACATGGCGGAGCTGGTGCGCCGCACGCCGGAAGGCATGATCCTGCGCCTGGGGCGCTACGGCGAGATGGCGCTGTCGCAGCACGGCATCTATGACCTGGAGAACGCGACGCTGGCGGTGCAGGGCGCGGGCAACATGCACGGACGGCTTTCCGGCGTCCCCCACGCCTCGGAAGCCTATGTCGAGGCGATCCGCGCCGGGCTGGCGGATGTGCGCTGGCCCGGTCGTATGCAGAAGCTTCAGGAGTCCCCGGCGGTGTGGCTCGACGGCGCGACGACCGTCCGCGCCGCCCGCTACATGCTGGAAAGCCTGGACGGCGACCTGCGCGACCCGGTGATCGCCATCATCGGCACGCCCATAGATCGCGATTACCGGGGTGTGTATCAGGCATTCGCCCCGCACGTCAGCCGGATCATCTTGACCGACAGCGCCATTAACCCCAACATCCGCTTCCCCGCGCCGGAAGCCGCGCTGGCGGCGGCGCGGGCGGTACACGATCAGGTGGAGTACGCGCCGAACCTGGCGACGGCGCTGGACATCGCCCGCCGCGCCGCCGAAGCCGACGGCACGGTGCTGATGGCGGTGACTCTGCCGCTGGTCGGCGAGGCGATGCTCCTCTACGGGCTGACCTTCGAGCAGATTTAGCGCGCCGCGCGGTGAGGGGCGCACTGAGGGAATCGCCCGCCGCCGCTGTAGAACTCCCCAGACTGGTGTATCGACCTTGGCGTCGAGTCTGGTGAATAGCGCTATGGATAAGCACTTTTACGCGGCGGTCTCGCTCGGTCTGGGGCTGGCGCTCGGCATCGTCGGCGACATCTTTTTCTACCGCCGGCTGATCGGGCTGTCCTTTCCGCTCTTCGTCCTGCTGAGCGTCGCCGCCTTCTTCGCCTTCGCCGCCCTCGCCCGCAAACAGCCGCAGGCGCGCAACCTGTGGCTGCTCATCCCGCTCGGCTTCTTCGCCGCCATGGTCGCCGTCCGCGCCGATATGACGCTGACTTTCCTGAACGTCACGGCAGTGCTGACCCTCGGCGCACTCCTTCTGCACTATTTCCTGCTGCGCGAAGCTTTCGACTTGCAGTCGCTGACGAAGCATACTTTCGTCCTGATCGACGCCGGCTTTGCCGTCGCTTTCGCGCCCATCACCCAGCTGATGGACGCCGCCGGCTTGCTGCGCCGCCGCCGCAAGGCGGGCAGCCATCTCGTGACGGCGGTGCTGCGCGGGCTGCTGATCGCCACCCCGGTGCTGATTGTGTTCGTACTGCTGCTGGCATCTGCCGACCCGATCTTCGCCCGCTACGTCGCGCGCGACGCGACCCGCGTGGTCCTGCAGGACGCCTCCGGCCAGAAATGGACCGTGCCGGTCAACGACCTCGCCCCGGACGACCAAAGAATGGTGGAGTCTTTCCCGGCCGTGGCTACATTGCCGGAACAGTGAACTCCCGCCGCCGGCGGAAACGTTTTCGCCCCTGCCATGGCCAGATTCCTCCTCCACCTCCTCGTCGCCGCGACGATCCTCGCCTTTTCCGGACTGCTCTATTTCACCGTCCTCGCCGGGGGCGACCGCTACGATCTCCTCGACCTGCTGAAACGCCGCCCCCTCGCCGCCGTGATCGGGGCCGAGACGCCCCTCGTCGCCCAGGGCGGCGCCGCCCCGCTCCTCCGCGCCGAACCGCTCGATCTCGACAGCCTCCAGGTTCTCGCGGAGGTGAACCGGGCCGTCTCCGACCTCACCGACGCGGTCGTCCCCTCCGTCGTCAGCATCGACACGACCACCAACGTGAACGTCACCCGCGTCATCCCGACCGATCCCTTCGGGCTCTTCGGCTACCGGCAGAGCGAAAGCTACGCCGCCCCCGGACTCGGATCCGGCGTGATCGTCTCGGCCCAGGGTCACATCGTCACGAACCACCACGTCGTCGCCGGGGTCGACGCGATCCGCGTCACCCTCCACGACGGCGGCCAGTACGACGCCGAGTGGATCGGCAGCGATCCGAATGTCGACATCGCGGTCCTCCAGTTGAAGGCCCCCGAGGGAGGCGCCCTGCCGCCCCTGCGGCCGCTCGCTTTCGGCGATTCGGAAAAGGTCCGCGTCGGGGAGATGGTCCTCGCCGTCGGGAACCCCTTCGGTCTCAGCGAGACCGTCACCCAGGGGATCATCAGCGCGAAGCAGCG
>JABWBO010000245.1 GCA_013360465.1 Anaerolineae bacterium
TGGTTTAGTCAATCGCCAACTGGCTCACCGAATGCCTGCCTAGCACACCGGGGGTAGGGGGAAGTCTTTCCCTTCCCCTTATTTTGAAGTTTAACTAGTAGCTATGTTTGCTACATAGCGAAGCTTCTTTTCCTCGATGTCGTATCGGTCGGCAAGTTCAAGTGCCTCATCGGAAAGGCGTAGGAGGGACTTGATCAGACTGAACTGCGCCCGTTTGATGCCGCCCATCGCACTCAAAATCGCATCGGTGTATTCGCGCTTGGCACGGAGATCGAGTTCAAGCGCATGACGGTAAAAGTCATTGCCCACTGCATAGGCGGGAATTTCGTAGCCGTGAACCGTCAGTAACAGGAGCGCCGCTTGTCGTGCCAGCGCCACCGCTGTCAGCCCAGAGCGTGCGGTGTTTTCCTTCGCTTGGCGAAACACTGACGACCGGTTGGCGGGGATAATGATGCAGGGGATCATGCCATCGCCCGTGTAGTTGGGGATAAAGTCGCGCAGCAGCCACGTTGCCCAGTAGCGGCGTTCACCCGTTTCGATGCGAAACAAGCGGGTGACACCCTGAGAGATATCAACGACGGTCAGCGGATTGACCTGTCCATCGTCCCTGATTGTGACCGCAAGATTGACCAGATCGCGCAAAAGCTGCTCCTCTGGTGATAGCACAACGTTCGCTTCGTCGTCGCGCTCATCGTCGGCATTTGGCAGCAGTTCCAACACACCATTGAAGGGTCGCCCACGCTGTCGGGCGGCGATCTGGACGAGTTGCACCAGTTCGCGCAGTGCTTGGGTCGGGGTGACACGGTTGTTGTGAAAATTCAGGTGAATACTCTCTGGCAGCACTCGGCGCGGTTGCACCGGATCGGGGCGCACCATTTCCAGTAAGATGCGTTCGACGCGCAGTGTGTTGTCGTTGAACGTCTGAGGCAGATCACTGAGCAAATCACCCGTGACCGACGCGAGTAAGTCATCCATACGGCTGGTATTGTTATTGGGGCGTGCCATTATTCGACGCCCTTCGACAGATACCGCACTAAGGATGCGACGACCTGCACATAGGCTTTGCTGGCTGACGAGCGTGGATCATAGGCAAACAAGCTTTGGTGGCTGCGATGGGCATAGGAGACTGCTTCATTCGCAGGGATCACGCCGAGCAGGAGTTTGCCCAACACCGGATGGGATTTGAGTTCTGCCAGCAGGTGATTGTGTCCGCGAATACGATTGTCCATTTTGGTGACAATCAGCCCGCTCACGCGCAGATTGGGATGTCGCCAGCCTTCACGAATGTCGTTGATTTTCTGAATGACACTCGTTAAACCAACGGTCTCGAGGTAGCGCGGCTCGACCGGAACAATCGCATCGGTTCCGGCGAGCAGTCCCATCTCTGTCATCAGCGAAAAGGAGGGTCGGGTGTCGATGACGATGGCGGCATACTGGTTGGCGATTTTGCCGAGAGGATCAGCGAGGCGATAGGGCGCACCTGCCACACCCATCAGTTCGCGCTCTGCGCCTTCCAGCATTGGTGAGGCAGGGAGTACATGCAGGTTCTCATCCCACGTTGACGGCACAATGCAGTTCATCAACGTCTGCGGCGCGTTGGCGCGATCTGCCATCAGTACGGTGTAGAGGCTGTCGTCTGTGCCGTAGTCTTTCTTGCCTGTTGTCACCAGCGAGGCGTGACCTTGCGAGTCGGTGTCGATGAGCAGCACACGGCAGTTGGACGCATTGGCGCGGTGGAGCATCCCGGTGATGCCAAATGCGATATTGGTGGCGGATGTCGATTTGTAGGGTAGGAACCCAGCGCCCTTGCCTGTCGCCAGACCGGGTTTCTGTGAACCCCCCTCCGAACCGGACTTACACGTT
>JABWBO010000134.1 GCA_013360465.1 Anaerolineae bacterium
CCTGGCCACCTATGGCGAGGTCGGCGTGAACGAAATCGTCGTCGCCGGGGTGCGCGACAGCCGGCAGATGGCGGCGGTGCTGGCGGCGACGACGCCGGCGCGGCCGGCATGCTGAACCGGAGGGCGTGGAGAAGAGCATGTTGTTTCGAGAGGACCTCAAGCGCATCGCCGACAAGGCGCGAGCCAAGGCCTTCGCCCAGTGTGGGGAGCCGGCCGACGTCATCATTTCCTGCGACCCGATGCATGTCGGCTATCTCTGCGGCTACCGCAGCGTGATGCTCGATGTCGACCGGCACTATCGGACCGCGGTCATCGCCACCCCCGAGGAGGCCTATCTCGTCACCGGCGCCGGCGATACGGCGCCGGCTCTCGAGGTCATGCGCGATCCGTCGCGCATCTTCCGATACGGCGTCTTCTATGTCTCGCATTCGGGTGCCGGGGCCGATCTCTCGGTCATGCCGAAATCCGCGAGCAGCTTCGCCGATGCGCTGCGCGCCGCCGGCTATGAAATCCTCAACGAGGTGGCGCTCAACCAGGTCCTCGTCTCCTTCGGCGACCCGGAGACCACCCACCGGGTCATCCAGGCGATTCAGCAGGACGGGACCTGCTGGGCGGGCGGGACGGTCTGGCAGGGGCGGACCGCCATGCGCATCAGCGTCTCTTCCTGGGAGACCACCGAAGAAGATGTCGAGCGCAGTTTAGAGGCGATCCTGCGCATCGCCGGGGAAGTGCGCGCCGGTCAGGGCAGTGAGCGGTGAAGTGAGTTTCAGCGAATCACGAGTTTCAGCATCCTCACCCCCAACCCCCTCTCCACTGCGTGGAGAGGGGGCGCACAACGGGTCAGGAAAGCCCCCTCTCCATGCAATGGGGAGGGGATACAGGGGTGGGGATGCAGTTTCGCGATCCACTGAGTCTCTTCCTCATTCCACGTCACTCATCCCTCATCCCGTTCAACCTGTGGCTTCGATCCTATCAAAACCAGACGGAGGCAGATGCCATGTTCGCAGCACCCGGTTTTTCACGCACAGCGCGCTGGCTGGTGGTGAGCGCAAGCATCATCATCGTGATCGCCGGCATGCGCGTCTTTTCCGAACAGTTGAGCGCCTTTTTGATGGCAGCGCTGATCGCCATGCTGTGCGCGCCCCTTCAGGCGCATTTGCAGCGGCGCGGGCTTTCGGCGGGCTTGTCGCTGACCCTGGTGCTGGCGCTGATCCTTGTGCTGGGGGTGGCGCTGGTGGCGTTCATCGGCATCTCGACCAATCAGCTGATCCACAAACTGCCCGACTATCAGGATCAGCTTCATCAGATGGAAGCCACCGTCTGGGCGCAGCTCGATCAGTTTGGGCTGTCCGAACAGACGGTCGCGGCAGTCGAGTCCATCGATTTACAGTCGCTCTTCCCGTTCGTCTCGGGACTGCTGCGGGCGACGGTCGATTCGCTGGGCAGCGTGCTGCTGGTGTTCCTGATCCTGCTCTACATGCTCATCGACGCGCCGCACATCCCCGGACGGCTGCGGGCAGTGCTGGATTCTGAGAGCCGCTGGCTGGAACGCGCCGGGACGTTCATCGCCAGCGTGCAGCGCTACATGATCCTGAAGACGGTTTTCGGCGTGATCATCGCGGCGATCCAGACGGTCGTGATGGTGATCATGGGCGTGGATTTCGCGGTTCAATGGGGCGTGCTGGCGGTCATCGCCAACTACATCCCCAATATCGGCTTCGTCCTGGGGGTGATCCCGCCGGTGGCGGTGACGCTGCTGGAGAAGGGTCCGGCGATGGCGGTGCTGCTGCTGGTCGTCTACAGCGCCATCAACAACATCATCGAAAACTGGGTCGCGCCGCGCTTCATGGCGGAAGAGCTGGGCATTTCCAGCCTGTTCATCTTCCTCTCGCTAATCTTCTGGACGTGGGTGCTGGGGGCGGCGGGGGCGCTGCTGGCGGTCCCGCTCACCCTGCTGGTGAAGATCATGCTGCTGGAAGCCGAACAGGGGGCGCGCGGGCTGGTCGCGCTGATCAGCGAGGGAAAGCTGGAAACCGCCGACGCGCCGGAAGCGTGACGCCGCCGGGGGGCGCTGTGGTACGATCAGGCGCAGGCAGGCATGACGGCGAAAGAGGGCGGCATTGACCCACAAAACCTTCGGCTACTTCGATCTGCTGGAGACCTTCCCGAAGCCGGGCTGCGCCGTCTGCAACCTGCTGCTGCGCGACACTCACGCCTTCCTGGATTCGATCATGTACGAGTACGTGATGGATCCCGAGACTCAGAACAAGTTCCGCGACAGCCGGGGTTTGTGCGACCAGCACGGCTGGCAGATCGCCCAGATGGGCAGCGGGCTGGGAGTCGCCGTGCTGTACGAACGGGCGCTGGGCGACCTGTTGGAGACGCTGAACGCGGCGGCGAAAGGGACCACCCGGTCGGGCGGACTGTCGCGTTTGCGTGGGGGCAAAGAGGGGACCGCCCTCGCCGACGCACTGGAGCCGTCACAGCCCTGTATCGCCTGCAAGCACCTGACGGAGAGCGAAGCCCGCTACCTCAAAGAGATCAGTCAGCACGCCAACGATCCGAAGCTGCAAGCGGCATACAGCGCTTCGGACGGGCTGTGCCTGGAACACTTTCGCGGGCTGCTGAGAGTCACCGGCAGCCCTGCCCGCCTGCAAACGCTGATCGCCATGCAAACGGACATCTGGACCCGGCTGCGCGCCGAGCTGAACGAGTTCATGCGCAAGAGCGATTTCAACAACGCCGGCGAAAAGATGGGCGTGGAAGGATCAAGCTGGCGGCGGGTCGTCGCACGGCTCGGCGGCGAACACGGGGTGTTCGGGCTGCGCCGCCTCAAGCCCTGAACCGCGTCAGCCCAGCGGGGCGCGGTTGAGTTCGGCGCGCCGCTCCCGCCAGTCCGGCATGAGCCGCGCTTGCAGCGCGTAGAACGCGGCGCTGTGATTCAGCACCTTCAGATGACACAGTTCATGGGCGATTACGTAGTCGATCAGGTGCGGCGCGACGTGGATCAGCCGCAGGTTGAGGGTGACGCGCCGGCGGGCGCTGCATGACCCCCAGCGCGTCTTCATGTCGCGCACCGTCAGCCGCTCCGGTGCGGGGATGCCGAGCGCCGCCGCGCGCGGCTGGATGACGGTGAGCCGTTCGACGAAAACCTGCTCCGCCTGACGGCGAAACCATTGATCCAGCAGATCGCCGACCCGCGCATCATCCTCCGGATCAGGAACGGCGGCGGTCAGCGTTTCACCTTCGAGCGTCACACGCTCCACCGCTGAGGGGATCACCTTCAGCCGGAGCGGTTCGCCCAGAAACCGGTAGACTGCGCCGCCGACAGGGCGGCGCGGCAGGGGCGGCTGAACCGGCGGGGCTTCGGCGAAACGGCGCTGATGCTGGATGATCCATGCGGCGCGCTGGCGCAGCATCTCGACCACCGCTGCTTCGTCGGCGCCGAGCGGCGCGCGCACCACAACGCGCGAATCGGGGAAGACCTGAATGCCCAGTGTCTTGCGCCGGGCGAAAATCAGTTCGTAGTCGATAATGGTCGAGCCGTAGCGCAGCCGCCGCGCCCCGCCTTGGCGAGTTTCTTTACGGGTCATTCGTCTTCGTTGAAGCTCAGTCGGATCACACCACCCGTATTCTACATCAATCCTTCCGGCGGGATGTAATAGACCGCCGGCTCAGTGCCCAGGTCTTCGCGCAGGCGCAGCGTCGGATTGGCGGTGATGACCTTCGACACCGGGCTGTCCGGGTCATTCAGGTTGCCGAAGAAGCGGGCGTTGACCGGGCAGATGCCGATGCACGCCGGCGTCGCTTCAGGATCGACGCCCGGCATCAAGCCCTTCGCCAGCCCGGCGTCGATGCGGTGGACGCAGAAGGTGCATTTTTCCACCACGCCGCGCGCCCGGCGCGGCACTTCTGGGCGGTTCCAGTCCGGCACGCGCGGATTCACGTCTTCGCGCTCTTTCCAGTTGAAGCTGCGCGCTCCATAGGGGCAGGCGGTCTGGCAGTACCGGCAGCCGATGCACTTGTCATAGTCCATGATCACCAGCCCATCGGCGCGGTGATAAGTCGCGCCGACCGGACAGACTTCCACGCACGGCGCGTGTCCGCAGTGCAGGCAGGGGCGCGTAACGTGGAATTCCTTGCCCAGCGCCGTCTCGTCGCTGATGCGGATGTTCCAGCGCATATCGTCCGCCGTGTCGTTGGTCGCCTGACACATCCAGACGCAGTAATCGCAGCCGATGCACTTGCTCAGGTCGATGACCATGCCCCAGCGATAGCTGCCGTCGCCCTCATGGGGGTGGACCGTCTGGTCGCGCTGGATGTCGCGGGCGAAGGTACTCAGCGGTTCCGCCAGGGTCGCCGCCAGGACCATCGTCGCCCCGCCGCCGATCAGCAGCGTCATGAATTCGCGGCGGCTCAGGATATTCAGCTTAGGAGATTCGTTCTGCTCGCTCATCCGTGATGATCCTCGTTCGACTCGTCCGGCGCTTCGGTCTCCGCCTCGCTGGGAGCGCGGCTGCGATTGCCGCGCGCCACGAAGATCGCGCCGAAAGTCACGCCGAAGCCCAGCCCCAGGATCAAACCCTGGATCAGTTCGATGGAGCTGCTTGCCTGTTCCGGCGCTTCCGCCTCGGCGCTGACGGTCACCGCTTCGGCATCTGCCGCGCCGGTTTCGCCCGCCGCCGCATCAGCCGTCAGGGTTTCCCATTCACCGCCGGCGACTAGACTTTCGTGACAGGTGGTGCAGGCGGCCGTCTCCATGAACATGGAGTGTCCCGTCGCCGTCTGGTCAGGATCGAAGCCCACCCGCTGATCGTTGGCGTGCCCGGTGTTCATGTGGCAGTCCACGCAGCCAACCG
Source organism: Anaerolineae bacterium (assembly GCA_013360465.1). GTDB lineage: Bacteria > Chloroflexota > Anaerolineae > Aggregatilineales > Phototrophicaceae > Flexifilum. Next base: position 4,860 of record JABWBO010000134.1, read on the forward strand.
GGCGTTCGCCGTCGGTGTGCTGCCGGTGGACCAGGAGCGGCGGCATATCCTGCTCATCGTGACAGTTGATGCAGATCGCGTCTGGTTCATCGGACGCGCCGACTCGCGGCATCTGGCTGTGCGGCGAGTGACAGGCGGCGCAGCCCAGCGGACCGATATCGACGTGCGGGCTGGCGCGAAATTCCGCCAGCGTCGTCGTGTGGCAGTCGCCGCAGACTCCCGCCGTCAACCCCGGCTGTTCGAAGATCGGCGCGACATCGTGCGCGCCGTGACAGTCGGTGCAAACCGCCGCCTGCGTGTTGCCGGCGCGGATCGCCTCGGCATGAAGTCCGCCGTCCAGCTCGGTCGCCTGCTCTTCGTGACAGCCGACGCACATCGTCACTGAGTCCAGCACGAAGGAGCGCATATCAGTCGCCAGATCGCCGAGGAAGTGCGGGAACGGCATATCGCTGTGGCAGTCCGCACAGCCCAGCGCGGGGTGTTTTTCGGTCGCGCCGTGGACCGAACTGCGGATGGTATCGACGCTGACGTAGAGATTGAGCAGGCTGCCGTCGTCGAGCGTGCGGGTGCGCCAGGGCACGTTGTGGCAGAGCATACAGTAGCTGTTGTTGCCGGTCGGCACGATCTCTTCGGCGGTCGGCGCGAGGTCAAGCGCCGCCCCGCTCGCCTCGGCGGTCGGTTCAGGAGGCGACTCCTGCGCCTGCGCCATCAGCAGCGGCGTCAGCCCGACCGTCAGCAGCGTCAGCCCGAAGCCGAACAGCGCGATGATTATGGTGCGGCTGAAGTTGCGGGTCATGTCCTCACCCTCCCGTCTGCGTCACAGGCTGCGCGGCGGAGTTCAGATAGCTGTCGATAGCGCCCACCAGCGCGCTCACGTAGTTGGGGTTGTGCAGCCCGTAGCTGCGATCCTGCTCGATGAAGTCCAGACCGTCGATGACCCACGCCGGGGTATCCTCCGTCACGGCGGCGCGCGCCCCTTCCAGCCAGCGCTGCGTGCCCGCCTGCATGTCGGCGACGTACATCCCCATGATGGCGGGGTCTACATCGCTGGCGTGGCATTCGCTGCATGTATCGATCAAGCCTTCGCCTTCGGCAAGCGGACGCGGCAGCACCGGCTCGAAGCCGTGACTGGCGCGCATCCCGCCATTGGTCGGCAGGTTCGGCATGTGACAGGTGATGCAGTTGGGACCCTCCTCCGCCGTGAAATGGACATCGGGGATGCCGCCCACGCCGGGGATGAGGTCGCGCCCTTCGACCATTTCGAACGCCGGGAAATGGACTTCCGGCAGCGCCGCCGAGGTGCTGTGACAGCCGGCGCACAGGTTGAGCGGCTCATCGCGCAGATGCACCGGGCGGTCGGTCTCCAGATGCGGATCATGACAGGTCACACAGGCGACGCCATACTGCGCCGTCTCGACGGTCAGCGCTTCCGGCGCTTCGCCTTCGCGCTCGCCCGCCTCGATCTGGGCGATCACCCCCTGGGTGTAGTTGTAGTCGGTGCTGTGGCAGGTCAGGCAGCTCGGCTCGATCTCCAGACCGCTCTCCAGCAGCCCGGTCAGCGCATGGGCGTGACCGGAGTCCAGCCACTCGTTGTACTGCATATTGGGCAGGCGGGCGTGTTCGTTCGTCCACCAGTGCGCCGCATCATCGACCGGCGTCAGGGCAAAGTCGGTCGAAAGATCGCCGCCGGGGAAATAGCCAACCGGGAACGGCACTTCGCTGGCGCTGACGCCGCGCCCGTGACACTGCCCGCAAATCTGCGGGTCAATCGCTGGGTTGATGGCGGCGCGAATTTCGACCAGTTCGTCATCGCTTGGGCGGCGTCCGGCGTCGCTGGCGAGTTCTTCATGCTCCTCGCCCGGTCCGTGACAGGCTTCGCAGGTCACGCCGTCATCCGTCCAGCGCCCGCGTTCGGCGTCGTAGCCGGTCACATGGCAGTAAGCGCAGTTCTGCTCCCAGTCGAAGCCGGGGCTGTCCCAGGTTTCGCCCAGGTCGAGCAGATGCCACTCCCCGGCGACGGCGTCCCATCCGGCGGGCAGGACGCGGTAGTCGTTGCGATCCACTTTATAGAGGTAGTACTGCACGTGCCGTCCCGTGCCGACGACGAAGGCGACGTCTTCAGCGGTGAAGGCGCGCGCGGCATCTTCGCCGGGCGGCTGCACCTGTCGTAGATCTTCGCCGGCGTCGAAGTCCGCCAGGATGGCGTCCTCATCGTCGGTGAGGGTGAGGGCGTGGTTAGAGTCCTGGTGCGCCCGTGCCACATCGCGGTGGCAGGATTCGCATTCATCCGCGCCGAGATAATCGCCGCCCTGGCTCTGCGCCTGAACCGGAGCAGCGCTGATGGCGCTCATCATGAGCAGGCTGATCCCGCCGATCAACAGAATCACCCCTATCCCCGCAATCCATCGTGTTGAGTTCATTGAAATATCTCTTTGGCTCGCCCTGGATGTGCAATACGAAAGAACGACACGGCGTCTCGCGCCGACTCGCGGCTGAAACGATGACAGTCGGCGCAGTCGCCCAACGCCAGGGGGGCGTATTCCCCGGCGACGGCGGGGTGATCGGCGACTTCCCAGCCATCGGGCAGAGGGAGGTAGCCGGCGTCCGTCCAGATCAGGTATTTTTGTTTTTGCGCTTCGGGGGGGCTAAGCACACCGCCGTCTCGGTGGGGAGGGGCGTCGGGGCGCGCGGTGGTCAACAGCCCATCCAGCGGCGCGCTGATGGCGTGTGGGTTTTCGATGTCGGGGCTGGCGACGGTCCGGCGAGGGGTATCCATCCACTCCCCTTCTTCGTCGGCATGGCAGGTCAGACAGCCGCCGGAACCGACATAGACCGCCGTCGGCGGGACGGCAAGCCGCGGCAAATCGTCCGCCCATAGCGCGGGCGCGCCAAACAATACGAATGTGAGGACGCCGGTGAAGGCAGCGATGCAGCCGAAGATGGCTAGGTTCTGCCGCGGGCTTCTCATCCCCTCCTCTTTCGCTGAACCGACAGTAGGACTATGACACGGCATGACATCACTGCCAATTGTCCCTCGTGCTTTTCAGCGCGCAATCCTTCGGCGGAATGAAAGCGGATCATCCCTCCGGTTGATTCCGCGCCCCACCCGTTCTGTGCGCCGCAAGTCCTTCAATCCACCAGCTTCAGGCGCATCGCCATCAGCGCCGCCTGAGTGCGGTCGGCGACGTGCAGCTTCTGGAAGATGTGCTGCACGTGGGTCTTGACCGTCGGCACGCTGATGCTCAGCGCCTCGGCGATGGCGGTGTTGTTCAAGCCGCGCACCATCAGCCGCAGCACATCGTTTTCCCGCTCGGAAAGCGGCTCGATCATCGCCTCCGCTTCGGCTGCATCCTCGTCCAGCAGGCGCGACTCCAGCGAGTGCGCCAGCGCCGCCTGAAGCAGCGAACGGTCGATCAGGCTGTCGCCGGTCGCCGCCGCCAGCACCGCCCGCACGATTTGATCGGGGTCGGTCTCTTTGGACAGGTAGCCCGCTGCGCCGCCGCTGATCGCCCGCGCCAGGTAAGCGGGGTTGGCGTAGGTGGTCAGGATGATCACGCTGGTGCGGGGCGATGCGGCTTTGATCTGCGGCAGGCTTTGCAGCCCGTCGCTGTCCTTCATGCGAATATCCAGCAGCATCACATCCGGGCGAGAGCGCGCCGCCAGCGCGACGGCTTCACTGCCGCTTTCCGCCTCGCCGATCACCTCGATGCCGGGACGGGACAGCAGCGCTCGCAGCCCCTGCCGGACGATGCCATGATCATCCACGATGGCGACGCGCACCGGTCTGCCGTTGGGACCCTCATCCATGCTTCGCGCTCCCTTTCACCTCAGCCGCCTCAGCCATCGCCGCGCCGAGCGACTCGACCGCCTTCTGGGGGATATGCACTTCGATAGTGGTTCCGGAACCTCGCGCGCTGCGGATTCGGCAGCCCCCCTGAATCAGGCTGGCGCGCTCCTGCATCGCCGTGATGCCCACGCCGCGCCCTTCCCGGCTGATCGAGTCCGGGTCGAAGCCAATGCCATCATCGCTGATGCTCAGGAAGATGCCCTCGCCGTTGTGCAGGCTGACGCGCACCTGCCCGGCGTGGGCGTGCTTGCGCACGTTGTTGAGCGCCTCCTGAGCGATGCGGAAGAGGGTCACGGCAATCGTCTTGTCCGGCTCGGTGGGCAGCTTTTGCAGGTCGAGCGTCAGCTCCCACCCGGCGGCAGCCGCCGCCTTCTGCGCCGTCTCTTCAATCGCCGAGCGCAAGCCGAGATCATCCAGCACGGCGGGGCGCAGCCCTTCGATGATGCGCCGCCCTTCGACAATCGCCTGGGTCAGCGCGTCGCAGCCTCGCTGGATGCTGCCGCGCACCGGCGTCTCTGGGATCGGGCAGACATCGCGGCAGTTGGTCAGGTAAAAGCGCGCGCCGACCATCTGCTGGATCAGCCCATCATGCAGATCATAGGCGAGCAGCTTGCGCTCTTCTTCCTGAGCGTTGATCAGGTTTTCCAGCAGGCGGTGTTCGCGGCGGCGCTTGTTCTCCAGCTCGTGCGTCAGATCGACGAAGGTGCGGGTCAGCGCGCCGATCTCGTCGTCGGGCAGGTGCGGCGGGGGGGACATCAGCGCACCGCTGCGCCCGTACTGGATCGCCATCGTCTGCAGGCGGCGCACCGGCGCGACCAACCACTGCCCAGTCCCCACCGCCAGCCAGACTGCCACCAGCGCGGAACCGACGACGAAGATCAGCGCCAGTCGGTAAAAATTGTGCAGATCGGCGTAGAGGACCGCCGTTGGGGTGAGCCGGAAGATCACCCAGTAGCGTTCCGGCGCACCCGCCTCGACCGCCGCCGCCGGCGACAGCGCTTCGTTGGACGAGTGGATGACATCGAAGACGTAGACGCTCGATGTCGTCTCGTAACGTCCCGCCGCACCGGTCAGCAGGTGCGGCACGTCTTCGGCGATGCTCTGCGGGTCGAAGCCTTCCGGGTAGACCCAGAAGCGCCCATCCTGATCGATCAGCGCCCAGGTGTCCGCGCCGGGACGCTGTGGCAGAGCGCGCAGCAGCCAACCGGCGTGCAAATCCAGGACCAGCACGCCGTCGGGCAGGCGCGCGGCGTAATGAATGTAGGGGGCGTCGCTTTCCGGGGAATGATGAAACGGCGAAAGATAGACTTCGCCGTCGTTCAGGCGCAGCGTCTCGTGAATGTAGGAGTCATCCGGTTGGCTGACCGAACCGCTGACGATGTCTATGGTGTCTTCGTCCGCCTCGACTCCGGCGATCTCCGCACCCTCGTCGTCAAACAGCCGCACGGCATGATACATCGGACGCACCGACGCCAGGACCAGCAGGTCGCCGGCGACCTCGCGCTCCCACAGCTCGACGCCCTGGGCGGTCGTCTGCTGGCGCAGCATGTTCAGGCTGCGCAGCGCGTGGATGACCTCGACATCGTTCTGCACCTGTCGCAGCGCCCCGGCGATGCTCTCCACCTGGAGATCGACCTGATAGGTTGAACGTTCCAATGCCTGATCAGACAGCGCTGCACGGGTGAAGAACAGCCCATACAGGCTGGTCGCCGTGATCGGCAGCAGAGTCAGCAGCAGAAAACTGGCGATCAGTTTTTGGCGGAGGCTTTTGAGTCGGAACATGGACCGATTTCTCCCAACAGCCTCATTGTGAATCAGAACGCCCTAAACTATCGGTGACGCATGTCACGTCGGATCGGTGCGATAGCTCCTCAATTGCAGCGTCACAACACACTAAGCTAGACTCAGTGACTCACGGATTGCCTAACCTCACCCCGTTTCGCTGCGCTCAACCGCCCCTCTCCGTTTGGAGAGGGGCAAAAAATCGTCAGATTTTTGGGGTGAGGTTGGCTTTCGTACTGAAGCTGAACTTTCGTGATTCGCTGAAACTGAACAGCAAAAAGGGACTCCACATGACATTGAAACGACTCATCCTTCTGCTGGTGCTGCCAGCGCTCGCCGCCTGCTCCGGGCTTGCCGGCGAACCGCGCATCGTCGCCACGCTTCCCCCCAGCGCGACTGAACCGGCGGCGTCTGACCTGGGTGCTGACGCCGAAATCGCCGCCGTGATGACGCTTGGCGGCGAGGTCTGGTCGGAAAACTGCGCGCGCTGTCATGGCGCGATGGGCGGCGGGACGGAAGAAGGTGCGCCGCTGCCCGATCTCAGCGACAGGAGCGATGCGCAAATCCTCGCCGCCATCACCAATGGGCTGCGGACGGGCGACGGTAAGGAGATGCCCGCTTTCGGCGAAACGCTGAACGATGAGCAGCTCAACGCCGCCATGACCTATGCCAGGATGATGTCGCGTGCAATTGCTCAGGGCATGGTCGGGTCGGAGCCAGAGCCAGACGCCCCGGTCAGCACAGCCGAGGTCGGTCCGCTGGTCGCCGGCGTGGTCACCGGCGCGATCAGCAACGGCACGGCGGGCAGCACGATCCCGACGGGTCAGCAGGTGATCCTGCACAGCATCGACTCCGCCGGGAACGACGAGACGATGGAGACGACGGCGAACGCCGACGGGACCTTCCGCTTTGAAGGTGTGCCTTTTGACCCCGCCCGCGAATATGCCGTCACCGCCGAGTACGGCAGCGCGACCTTCGTCAGCGCCATCCTGCCGGTTGATCCGACGGGGGGAGAACTTTCGCTGCCCATCACCCTCTACGAAAGCGGGGCGGAAGCCGGCGCGGTGGTCATCGACGCGATGACCGCGCAGATCGCCGTGCAGGACAACGTGATGGAAGTCACGCAGATTTTCAGCTTCAGCAATACGTCGGACCGCGTCTTCTTCAGCGCCGACGCCGAGGGCGCGACCGGGACATCGATCAGCATCCACGTGCCGCAGGGGGCGACGCTGGCGGGCAGTTTCAGCGCCAGCTACCGGATCAGCGACGACTCCAGCATCGTCTACGAGACGCGCCCGCTGATCCCCGGTCAGCCGCGCATCATGCACCTCACCTACCAGATGCCCTATACGAACACGGCGTCGGTGATACAGCCGCTCGATTTCGCGCTGGAAGGGGAAGTCGACGTCATCGTCGTCAACAGCACGCTGACGCTCGCTTCGGAAAGCCTGCCGGAGCGGGAGCCGATGAGCTTCAACGGCACGACGATGGCGACCTACGGCGGGACGCTGAGCCTGCCCGCCGGGTCGAACCTCAGCTATCGCATCGACGGCGAAGCGGTCTCGCTGTCATCCAGCGCCGAAAGCGCGCCCGCCGCCGGAGCCAACCCGCTCGCCTACATTCTGATCGGCACCGGGGTGGCGGCGCTGGCGCTGGCGGGCGTGCTGACGCTGCGCGAACGCCTGGCGAAACGCCGCTAACCGCGCAGAGCGATGCCGGGCGCGTCGCTCTGCGCACTCACCGCGCGCCGGCTGTTGCGCCGGCGCGCGGCCCCCCCCTTTCCCCTCCGATTTTTCAGCGCGACTCATGATTCATTCCGCAGAATGACTCTGAATCATCCTTTGGACGGACGGTTTTCCGCCGGCGAAGCGTGACAATACCCATCAAGGGATGCTCCGCCACACGAGCAGATCGATGAGATGGCGTCCGGTCCGGGCGTTGATGCAGGACGCGCGCCGGGTCGGATGGCACAAAGTTTTGAACAGGTCCGATCCTGAAAGGAGAGGAACATGAGGATAATTAGTTTAATCGCACTGGCAGGAATTCTGTTTGTGGCAGCCGGATTCCTCATGATGGACCAGTCCCGCGCCGTCGCGCAGGATGCCGGTTCAGAAGCGCCGCCGTTCCTGGCGGAATATTACGAAGCCTGGGTCAGTTCGCCCCACAACGATACCGAAGCTGAAGCCTTCAACCACTGGAACGAGGAAGCCGAAAAGGTCGTCGAGCTGGGCTGCGCACAGTGCCATTCGACCCCTGGCTACCGTGACTACGTGGGCGCCGACGGCTCGGCGTTCGGTTCTGTGGAAGTCGCGCCGCCGATCGGCACGACCGTCACCTGCGACGCCTGCCATGCTCCGACTGCGGCGCAGCTGACCTCGGTCGTCTTCCCGTCCGGCGCGGAAGTCGGCGAAACCGGCGACTCGGCGCGCTGTATGGTCTGCCATCAGGGGCGTGCCTCGACGGACAGCGTGAACGCCCGTCTGACCGACCTCGGCATGACGGAAGATCTCGATGCGCCGAACCCCGAAGCCCGCTTCATGAACATCCACTACTACGCGGCAGCGGCGACGCTCTATGGCGGCGCGGCGCGCGGCGGGTATCAGTATGAAGGGCAGATCTACATGGGGCAGAACGCGCACGTCGAGGGTTACGCGACCTGCGCCGACTGCCACAACCCGCACACGCTGGAAATCAGGATCGAGCAGTGCGCCGAATGCCACGAAGACGTTGAGGATGTCGAAGACCTGCGCGATATTCGCATGGAAGGCTCCGGCTCCGACTTCGACGGCGACGAAGATGACGGCGAAGGCATCGCAGCGGAGATCGAAGGCATGCAGGAACTCCTGATGCAGGCGATCCAGTCCTACGCGACCGAAGTCGCCGGCGCAGCCATCGCCTACGACACGCATCGCTATCCGTACTTCCTGCTCGACGCCAACGGCAACGGCGCGGCGGATGCTGAAGAAGCGGACGCTTACAATGCCTACACCGCGCGGCTGCTTCAGGCGGCGTACAACTACCAGGTCTCGATGAAAGATCCCGGCGCGTATGCCCACAACCCGCAGTACGTCCTCGAGCTGCTGTACGACAGCCTCGCCTCGCTGAACGAAGCGCTGGCGGAGCCGGTCGATACGACGTTCGTGGTCCGCGATGCGCCGATGCACTTCAACCCGACCGGCGAAGCGTTCCGCCACTGGGACGGGGACGGCGAAGTTCCTGGGTCGTGCGCCCGCTGCCACTCGGCAGACGGTCTGCCGGTCTGGCTGAAGAACAACGCCAACATCGCCGAACCGGTGAGCCAGGGTCTGGAATGCACGACCTGCCACACCAGCCTGACGGATTTCTCCGTACACGAGCTGGCGGCGGTGGCGTTCCCCAGCGGCGCGCGGCTCGCCTTCGAAGAGAACGATGAGAGCAATCTGTGCCTCGCCTGCCATCAGGGGCGTGAATCGACGGTCAGCGTCAACAACGCTATCCGGGGCGCCGGCGTCGGCGATGACGAGGTCAGCGAGCGGCTGACGTTCCGCAACGTCCACTACTTTGCGGCGGGCGCGTCGGTCTTCGGTGCCGAGGCGCAGGGCGCGTATCAGTTTGCCGACAAGGAATACAACGGTCGCAACCTGCACGCCGAAGACGCCCCGAACACCTGCACCGACTGCCATCGCCCACATGAGGGCACGATCCGGCTCAATCAGTGCGACGACTGCCATGAGGAAGACCTGGAAGTTCAGGAAGATGTGCTGTCGATCCGTATGCTGGAAGATGTCGAGCTGATCGACTACAACGGTAACGGCGACGCCGAAGAGCCGATCCTCGACGAGATCACGGCGCTGGAAGACGCGCTGTTCGCGGCGATCCAGGCGTATGCGACCGAGACGGCGGGCACGGCGCTTGCCTACAACGCGCACGCACACCCGTACTGGTTCATCGACAGCAACGGCAACGGCGCGGCGGACCCTGAAGAAAGCGTCGGCGACAACCGCTTTGCCTCCTGGACGCCCAACCTGCTGCGCGCAGCCTACAACTACCAATTCGCCCAGAAGGACCCCGGCGACTTCGCCCACAACCCGCACTACATCCTGCAGGTGCTGTACGACAGCATCGAAGCCGTCGGCGGCGACGTGTCGGCGTACACCCGCCCGCCGGTGAACGCGGGAGAATAGTTCAGCATCACAGAATCAACCGGTCCCCTGTCTGTGTAGGGGACCGGCGCACAGCCAAACACGGTCGGAACACCTGCACCCGACCGTGTTTGATTCTTATCCGAGCGCTGGTTGGGTTCTGGCGAGCGCCTTGCGCGCCATACTGTGGACGACGAGATGATGGAATGGACGAATCACGTTGAAATAGACCAGCCCGGTCCATTGGTGGTAATGAACGATAGTCGTAACGTAGAAACGACGGCGCGTCGCAGTGAGCGGCTGCGCGACGATCCCCAAATAGGCGGCGAGATGAGGCTCATCAGCGCACACCAGCCAGTAGCGGTCTGCTTCGGCAGCTTCGACGGTGAAGAACGTCGCTTTTTCCCCGCGCCGCATGGGGATGGCGTCGGGACGAAGCGTCGGCACAGGCGGAATACCCCGCTGCGCCATGCCCAGCAGTCGCACGAACGCCCAGCGCACGCGGTACAGGCTTTTCATCCAGCCGGGGTAGAAGTTGAGGAACCCGGCAATGAATTCGTTGAGGGAAAGTTCGCCCTCATAGACCTTAACATCGACATGATCGGCGTCTGGCAGAAGCTGGCGCAGCGCCGGGATCGACTCCACTTCAGCGGGGATGGACATCAGTTCGCCTCCAAATACAGCCGGATAATTTCCTGATACAGCGCTTGAACGGCGGATGGCTCCAGCGCGATCTGCTGCCCACCGACATACGTCAGGTAGAGCAGTTCCGCCATGTGGTCGGCTGGGGCAGGCGCGGCGATCAAGGCGCGGCAGAGCGTTTTGAGATAGATGAGTCGTTCGGCATCGATGCGCATCTGCACCGCTTTGACCTGCGCGTTTTGCAGCGCCCAGGCTCGAAATGCTGCTTCTTCAGCGTAATGACTGGCGGTCGTGATCTCGAGCAGGCGCGTCAGCTTCTCGGCAGGTGTGGGATAGCGGTCGAGGTACTGCATGATGCTGAGCGCGCCTTCTTCTTCCCAGAAGGTGAGGAGCGCCTCAACGAATGCATCGTGACTGGCGAAGTGGTGATAGAACGACCCCTTCGTCACGCCCATACGCCCCGTCAGCACGTCAATCGTCAGGCGGTCCGCGCCGAGTTCCGCCAGAGCGCGCACCCCTTCTTCCAGCCAACTGCGTTTCGTCTTGCGTGCCATCGTATTGCAACCTCTTGAGTCTGCCGCAAAGCATACCATACGGTATGGTATTGTCAAGTGGAGGATCGAACAACTGTGAGGGACGCTCGCCGTGAGCGGCGATTCCTGGCTTTCGCAGCAGTCGGAACGCGCCTGAGCGCGTCATGCTCTAACGGGCGTCCGCGCTGACTCTGTCTTCAGTAAGGATGAGGGGTTTTCACACGAAGGCGCGCAGCTGCTCGAAATCCTTTTTGAGTACCGCGCGCTGGCTCGACTGGTACAGCGCCACCGCCGGGTGATACATCGGCACGACATGAATCTCGCCGTGCGCCATTCGCGCTGTCAGCACCCTGCCGTGCAGATCGCCGATCCGCCCGCGCTTATCCGGCAGGTCGAGCTTTTTGACGAGGTACTGCACGGCGAAACGCCCCAGCGGCACGATCACCTTCGGCTCGATGATGGCGAGCAGACGATCCACATAGGGCGCGTAGAAGGCGATCTCCTCCGGCGTCGGGTCGCGGCTCTCCGGCGGGTGATCCAGCAGCAGGTTGGTGATGAACACCGAGTCCCGCTTCAGCCCGATCTCCGCCAGCAGATCGTTCAGCACCTCGCCGGAAGGTCCAACGAAGACCCTGCCCTCGGCGGCTTCATATTTGCCCGGCGCCTCGCCGATGAAGACGATAGCGGCGTCAGGGCTGCCGTCGCCCAGGACGGGGAAGAGCTTGTTGGCGACGCGGTGGGCGTAGAGGGGTGAGGCGACGGCGTTCAGCAGCTCGGCTTGCAGCGCCTTGATCTGCACCGCTTTCTGCCGAACCTGCGCCGCATCCGCCTTCGGCTTGATCAGCCGCTCGCTCAGGTTGGCACGGATGACGGCGGCGATCTGCTCGACCTCCTGGGTGAAGCGGGCGTGAGTCAGTTCAACCGCCTGCCGCCGGGTGATTCCCGCCACATCCTCCGGCAGATCCGCCGGGTTAGGCATCTTCGCGCCGCCGACCAGCAGGGGGATCACCCGCTTGTTGGCGCGCAGGGCGGAGGCGATCTCGATGCGCACGAAATCGTTCCACTGGTGCAGTCGGCGCTCTCCTGCGCCGTCGGTCAGAGTCGCCCACTGCGCGCCGATGACTACCAGGCAGACATCGCAGGCGGTGACGGCGCGCTCCAGGGCGTCGACGAAGTCTGCGCCCGGCTCGATGCTGGCGACATCCATGAAGATGTCTTCAGCGCGGAAATGTTTGAGGAGGTGATCGTACAGGCGTCCGACATGACCTTCGCTGTCCTGCCGCCTGTATGAGATGAAGATGCGGGTCACCGAATGCCCTTGACGTGTCTGCGCCCCCGATGATTGGGGTGCGCGCCATTGCTGGCGGGGGGGGGCGTCCGGGGGACGCTGAGCTTCTGAAAGAGGGTTTGCAGTTCACTCGGATCAGGGAGCGGCTTGTAGATCACGACATTGGCGCCGGACTTTGCCAGCATCGCCGCTTCATCATCGGCGCTCAGGCGGTAAGCGGTCATGAGGATGATGGGGATTTGCCCCATCAGCGGACTCTGCCGAAGCCGTTCGCACACCTTATCACCCTGAATCGTCCCCGGCAGGCGGATGTCGATCAGCGCGAAGTCGGGGCGATGCGCTTGTATACGGTTGAAATCCAGATCGTCAATCCAGTGTACGGCTTCCTCTCCGTTCAGGAAGGCGACCCCTTCGTGAGTCAGCGCCTCCGTCATGATCAGGAGCAGTTCGTACAGATCTGGCTCATCTTCAACAATCATCCAGGTGGACATCTATGCCGATCCTCACTATAAGCGGCGACTACGCTGCCGGCAACGAACAGCCGCTCTAATGCTGTTTTACCATAGTACCGCAAGTTTGTAACGCGGGGAAATAGCGTTTGTAAAATAGTTCCACCGGCTGGCTCATCCTTAATGAGGCTCCGTCTGCAAACGGCTCACCTCACCCCGTTTCGCTGCGCTCAACCGCCCCCTCCAATTGGAGAGGGGCAGGAAACCGTCAGGTTTCCGGGGTGAGGTTGTGTGAAACCCGGGTTTGCAGGCACACTCTAAGCCATATCTCACATCTTCTCAACGGACGAGCCGCCGGGTCTCCCGCTCGCGGTTTTCTTTCAAGATTCCGCATTAGGCTGTTCCAAGAAAATAATCGAGCAGTTGTAGGGGCGGAGCTGTGTCTCCGCCCGCCGTTCACGAGCGAACACGTGGGTTCGCCCCTGCAACCGCTGGCGCGTCTTTTGTCTGGAACAGCCTTAGAAGCGCGCGCGCGGTCCGATCACCCTGCCGCCCAGGGAAATGACCGGTTGATCGAACGGCGTCCCCCAGCGCGTCCAGTTGAGCGCGTGCGCGTAGAAATCGGTCGGGAATGCCAGCAGTCGTGAGCGCAGCACGTCCGGCATGAACAGGAGCGGGTTGATGATGGTATGGAAGCTCGGATACGGGTAACGGATCTCGATATGGACGTGCGGCGAGAAGGCGACGCTGCTGGCAATCGTGCCGATCACCGTATCGGGGTTCACATCCATGCCCGGCGGCACGCGCGGCGTTTCGGCGTGCAGATGCCCGAAGATGATCAGGTAGTCGCCGACGCGAATATCGACGCGGCGCGGCGAGAACTTGAGACCGGGGCGTAGCACCGTGCCATGCACGCCGGCGCGAACCGGCACGCGGGTCCCCGGCGAGACGCCGAAGTCGAAGCCGCCGTGCAGTCCCTGGCTGTAGCCGTCGTAATTCCACGCTTTGCCGTGCCGGTAGGCGAAATGGGTGTTGCCGTAGTACTGCACCCATTCGATCTGGCTGCTTTCCACCGGCAGCAGTTGAAACATCAGGTCGCGCAGCGGCAGCGTGTTGACATCATAGGGCAGATCGGTCTGATCGATGCGGATCGGCGTGACGGTGAACACCGGTTCCCCGCTGCCGTTCGAACCACTGGGCGGAGGCGGAATCAGCGTGGCGCGGTCGCGCATATAGATGCTGCGCTCGTCAAGGGTCTTCTCGGCAGACCAGCCATCGCGATGACGCCACCAGACGAACTTGTCCGCCTCGGTCCGCGACTGGACATCCACTTCGATATAAGCGCCCGGCTGAAGGGTATACAGACGCCGGGCGCTGATGCGCGGGTTGGTGCGCACACCCAGCGGTCCGTTCATGATCACAAAGGTGCGCGTCTGCGCCGGCTTGAACGCCGCCGCCAGGGCGTTCGCCTGCACCGTCAGCGACGGATCGTACTCTACCGTCCATGGGAAGGTGATGCCTTCCCCGACAGCAGCGGCGTCCGGCGCGACGAAGATGCCGAAAGCGTCGGATTCGCGCCAGACCTCGACTTCTTCCTTGAGCGCGCCGGCAGCCTGCTCCATCGCCACATCGAAGGCGTAGAAGGGCAGCGACAGCTCGCGCGCCAGATTGTAGTCGAGATAGGCTTTAGCGCGCTCCAGCGCCGTCCCCCCGGCGACCGAGATGAGCGTCACGCAGCCCAGGGTATACAGCCGGCGGGCAAATAACTCGCGGTCTTCTTCCGGCGTCACCTCGGCGCAGGAGGCGATGCCCATGCCGACCAGGGCATTCGGGTCGATATTCAGGATCGTCCCGCCTATCTCGCTGACGAAGGTCATGAACGCCCGACTGTCATCGGGGGTGATCGGCGGACGCAGCGACAGGCGATTGCCCATCTCCCATGCCAGCAGCGCCGGATGTTCCCGAAGCGCGCTGACGATCATTTCGGCAGCGGGGAGTAAGTGTTCGCGATAGCGGCGGGCGGTGAAATAGTCCAGGACAGCGCTCGCCGCCGTCGCGCCCGGCTGGAAGACCTCGTCCCGTCCATCAGACAGGGTCAGGATGGCATCGCAGCCGAACTCGTACAGCAGATCAAGCGCCAACGCCGTCCGGCGCACGCTCTCCGCCGGGTCAACGTCGCGATGGAACGTGAACAGCCGCACCCGTCGTATGCCCAGAGGATGCAGCGCCTCGATCTGACGCGCCTGCAGCACCTCCGGGTCTTTGACCTGCCGGGTCATGTCACTGTAAAGAAAGTCAGGCAGGTTGACGCCCGCCGCCCATGATGGATATGTCATGATTCCAACATTGTTTTAATAGCATCGGTCGGGTTGGTTTATTTCATTTACACAGGTATTCCAAATCATTAACTTTCCTTTTTTCGCGCGACTTTCGCCTTGAGTCACGCTATGATAATAACACAACGTCATGAAAGATTAAAGCCGCGCCCCCCTCTTCAATGTTTCTCCGACGTACGCGGTTTGTGCAGCCAAAACAACGCAATTCACAATTAGGTTTATCATCGGCGTATGGGGACGACTTTGAACTCTCAAGGGTCTCTATTTTTGAGTTACCGAAGCAGCGAAATCGACTTCGCGCTTCAGCTGGCGGCAGATCTGAAGAACGCCGGCATTGCCGTGTGGATGGACCGCTACGATCTGCGCCTGGGGGAAAACTGGGTCCTCGGTCTTCAGGCGGCGGTGGACCGCGCCACCGGCATGATCTGCGTTATGAGCCAGGATTACGTCGCCTCTGGCTACACCCGCCGCGAAATGACCCGCGCCATGACGCGCGGCATCAATCTGCTTCCCCTGCTGATTCAGGATGTGCCGACATCCGATTGGCCCTTCGAGGTACAGGGCATCCACTACCAGGACTTTCGCAACTGGCGGAATCCAGAAGTCTATACCCAGCAGTTCAACCACCTGGTCGAACGCCTGCATTCCGATGTATACGGCGGCGGCGCAATTCCCGACCCCGAGGCGCAGTACCTTAACTGCCTGATCGCCGAGCTGGAGACGCGCAAAGGCGTCCTGGAACAGGTGGACTCCTCCAGCGGCGTCGATGTCCGGGCACTGGACCCCGCGACGGATTTTCCCGGATTCATGGGACACTGGTCGGAAAACGCGACCTTCGCGCTGGTCGATGAGCGCAGCGAGACCGTGATCTATCCACATCACCCTCACGGGGATGAGGAGGAGGACGAACTCTACGGCATCGACGCCGTCTTCACACGCTACCCCCGCTTCATCATCGTCGGGGCGGCGGGTTCCGGCAAGACGATGACTCTGCTGTCGCTGGCGCTGAAATCGGCGCGCGAACGGTTGTCGACGCCGGAAAGGAAACCGCTGCCCTTCTTCGTCAAGCTGGCGACCTGGCGGGACCAGCCCACCGCCGAAGCCTTCTTCGCCTCGCGCTGGACGCTGGGCGGCGATGTGATCGAACGGATGAAGCGGGGCGAGGTCATCCTGTTCTGCGACGGCTTGAACGAGATGAGCGAAAACGGGGCGGACAAGATCGCCCTGCTGCGCGCCTGGCTGCACGGCGAGCGCGCCCCGAAGCGCGTCGTCTTCACCTGTCGTGACGACCGCTACAGCGAAATCGACCTGAGCCTGCCAGGCGTGCAGCCGCACGCGCTCGACGACGAGCGCATCCGCAGCTACGTCATGGGCGT
>JABWBO010000026.1 GCA_013360465.1 Anaerolineae bacterium
ATAAAAGAGCGCCTTTAGTGCGCGGGTCTTCGCCTAGCCGATGGGCTTTAGCCCTCGGCGGGGCTCGCCTATCAGGCAATTTGGGACAGAATCGTGATTTACTGAATCTTGATACTACCAGGGGGCGTATCAAGATTGTGACAACTTCACGAGAAAACACGTAAAGAATGTATCAAGGCGGATCGCCGCTCACGAAGCGATAGCCGACTCCCGGTTCGTTGAGGATGTAGCGGATGTTGCGCGCCGGGTTTTCGCGCAGTTTCTTGCGCAGCGTGTTGATGAACACCCGCACGTAATGATCCATCTCGGCATATTCCGCGCCCCATACGGCGTTGAGGATGGCGCGGTGCGTCATCACCCTACCCGGATGCGTCGCCAGCAGCCGCAGGAGTTCGTATTCCTTGGGGGTCAGATGCACCTCTTCGCCTTCGACCTGCACGGTGCGCGTGACCAGGTTGATCGCCAGCGCGCCGACCCGAATCTCCGTTTTGGTGTGCGCAGCCGGATCGGTGACGATGCGCCGGCGCACTGCCTGGATGCGGGCGTGCAGTTCTTCCATGCCGAACGGTTTGGTCAGATAGTCGTCAGCGCCGGCGTTGAGCGCGATCACCTTAGTCTTCTCCTCGTCATGGATCGACAGCATGATTACCGGCGTCGTCGTCCATTCGCGCAGCCGGCGGCAGACCTCAATGCCATCCGGTTCCGAACCAAGCGAGATGTCGAGGATGATCATGTCGGGCTGCTGCTGTGCCGCAGTGATCAAACCCTCTGTACCATTCGAAGCCAGCAGCACTTCGAAGCCGTAGCCGTTGAGGGCGATCTTGAGCTGCCGGCGGATCTGCGGCTCGTCATCGACGACCAGGACGCTCAGAATCATGTCAGGGTTCCTTTCGCATAGGCAGGGTGATGATGAAGGTCGCCCCGCCGCCAGGCGTATCTTCCACCAGCAGACGCCCGTGATGGGCGGCGACGATGCCGCCGGCGATGGGCAATCCCAGACCGATGTGACCGTGTTCGCCCCGGTAGAACGGTTCGAGCAGGTGGACGCGCTCCGTCTCGGTGATGTTCGGTCCGTGATTGATGACCAGCAGGCACGCCGTTTCGCCGGCGATCTCGCCGCGCAGCTCGACTTTGCGTGCGGAGGGTTCATAGCGGAGGGCATTTTCCACCAGATTGGTTAACGCCTGCCGGATCAGCCCGTAATCGAAGGCAACAAGTGGAAGCGAATCCGCGAAGGATAGGGCGATCCGTTCCTGCTTGCTGCGCTCATAGGCGCGCGCCGCCACATCTCCGGCAACTTCTTCCAGCGAGTTGTCCTGACAGTTGAGCGTCAGCGCGCCGGCTTCCAGCCGCGACAGATCGAGCAGATCGCCGATCAGCCGGTCGAGCTGGTCGGCTTCGCCCTCGATGGCTTGCGACAGTTCTCTCCGTTCGTCGGCGCTCAACCTGTCGCCGAGCCGCTGGAGATTTGCCGCCGAAGTCTTGATGTATGGTGATGGGCGTGCGCAGATCGTGCGATACCGAGCGCAGCAGCGCCGTCTTGAGCCGATCGGCTTCTTCGAACTGCTGGCTGGTGCGTTCACGATAGCGGGCATCCGCTGCCAGCCGACCGACCAGCAGCGCGGCAGCCAGGAAGACGACCAGATCGATGACCTCGCGCGGGTCGCTGATCAGGAAGGTGTAGTACGGGGAGACGAGGAAGAAGTTGATGCACAGGAAGCTGATGAACGATACCATCACAGCGACGCGCGTGCCGCTGCGAATCGCCAGGACCAGTACGACGAGGATGTAGATCGTGATGAAGTTGGAGAGGGTCAGCACCGACCGCAGCAGCCATGCCACCCCGGTGACGGCGACCAGCAGCGCGACCGCGCCGCCCCAGCGTTCAATACGTTGCGCATTCATGCCTCTATCATAGGAGCCGTGCGGCGGTGGAACAAGCCTGGTGGTCATGGCTGAAGCACGGTGGTATGCTCATCGCCGAATCGCGGATTCGACGGAGGGCAGTTCTCTGATGGAGAGCAGATTTGTCCAGGCGAATGGCGTCACGATCCATCTGCTGGATTACGGCGGCGAAGGCGAACCGCTGGTATTGATGCATGGGCTGACCGCCAACGGGCACAGCTTTGACGGGCTGGCGCGGTACGGTCTGACCCGCCGTCTGCACGTCTACGCGCTCGACCTGCGCGGGCGTGGGCTGAGCGACAAGCCGCAGACCGGCTACGGTATGGCAGACCACGCCCGTGACCTGATCGGCGTGCTGGACGCGCTGGGGCTGGAACGCGCGCTCATCGGCGGGCATTCATTCGGCGGGCTGGTGACGATCTACGCGGCGGCGGTCTACCCCGATCGCGTGTCGAAGATGATCATTATGGACTCCGGGCTGATGCACCCGCAGGTGCGCGAGCTGATCAAGCCGTCGCTCGAACGGCTGGGAAAGGCGCTTCCTTCCTGGGAAGCCTATCTGACGGCGATGAAGGCTGCGCCGTACTACCATGACGGCTTCTGGGACCCGGACCTGGAGAACTACTATCGCGCCGACGTGGAAACCCTGGCGGATGGATCGGTGCGCTCGCGCTGCCGCCCGGATGCCATCCTGGAAGCTGCCGATAAGGGACTGGGTGAAGACTGGCATGGTCTGATGCGCCGCGCCGACCAGCCCGCTGTCCTGATCTACGCGCCGGAAGGGGTGGGACCTGGCGACACCGCGCCGGTCATCCCGAAGGAGAAGGCGCTGGAGACCGCCGCCATGCTCAGTCGCTGCCGGGCGGTGAGCGCCACCGGCAATCACCTGACCATGCTTTTCGGGCGGCATGCGCCCAATACGGTCCGGCTGATTGAGGAATTCGTGTTCGGCTGAGCGTCAGCGCCTGCCCAAGCCGTAGGGGTCGTCGAGCCAGCGCAGGATGATCACCGCCTCTTCCGGCGTGACCTGCCCGGAGCGCACCGCTTCGTTGACGACGCTAGGAAAATCCGCCAGGGTGTGCATACGCACGCCGGCGGTCGTGAAGCGTTCGGCGGCGTCAGGAAACCCATAGGCGATCAGCGCCAGGCAGTCGGTGACGATGCCTCCTGCCTGGCGCAGCGCAGCAACCGCCGACAGGCTGTTTTCGCCGGTGGAGATCATATCTTCGACCAGCAGCACGCGCCGATCGGCGACATCGCCGCCTTCGATGCGCCGCCGGTGTTCCCTGGAGGGCTTGCGCACGAAGACCGAAGGGACGCCGACGCTGAAGGCGAATACGCTGCTGTAAGGGATGCCGGACGTTTCGACCCCGGCGATCACCTCGGCGTCGAAATCGCCGCGTTCCCAGCGACCCCGGAAGTCATCGACCACGACGCGCCACTGCTCCGGATGGAAGATCAGGCGGCGGCTGTCCACATAGACCGGCGACTCCACGCCCGACTTGAAGGTGACCGGCTCGTCAGGGCTAATGCCGACCGCGCCGATCTCCAGAAGGGCGCGCGCAACCTGGGGGGAAGAAAACGAGTCCGTCATGGCAGCTGCCTCTCACTCGTCACTCGAAGGATGGTCGGACATCAGCCCGCCACCGGTTATGTCCATATTATACCCCCTGTCGCTTAAGCTCTGCCGACGATATACTCGGCTTCTCGCACACTGCCCGCTGAACCGACGGAGAATTGTCCCGTGTCTGATTATGAGGTGTTCCAGTCGCCTTTCTCCTGGCGGTATGGTTCGGATGAGATGCGCGCTATCTGGTCGGAGGCGAACAAGCGGCGCATCTGGCGGCGCATCTGGGTGGCGCTGGCGGAGGCACAGGGGCGGGCGGGCTTGGTTCATGCCGATCAGGTCGCCGATCTGCGGGCGCACGCCGGGGATATTGACATCGCCCGCGCCCACGCCATCGAGGCGGAGATTCACCATGATCTGATGGCGGAGGTGCGCGCTTTTGCCGAGCAGTGCCTCCTGGGCGGGGGGATCATCCACCTGGGCGCGACCAGCATGGATATTGAGGACAACGCCGACGCCCTGCGCCTCAAAGACTCTCTGGCGCTGCTGCTGCCAAAGCTTGCCGACCTGCTGCGCACGCTGAGTCGGTGGATCGCCCAGGAGGCGGACCACGTCTGCATGGCGTTCACCCATCTTCAGCCCGCCGAACCGACGACGGTCGGCTATCGTCTGGCGGTTTATGCTCAGGACCTGCTGGCGGACTGGCATGTGCTGGACGGGCTGAGCCGGACGGTGCGCGGCAAGGGGCTGCGCGGCGCGGTGGGCACGGCGGCGAGTTATGCCGAGCTGCTCGCCGGGACGGGCGTGTCGCCGGCATCGCTCAGCCGTCAGGTGATGGACTCGCTGGGATTGGAAGCCTTCGAGATCGTCACGCAGACAGCGCCGCGCCGGCAGGAGATCGATGCGCTCAACGCCCTTTCCGGGCTGGCGGCGTCGGTCTACAAACTGGCGTTCGATCTGCGCCTGCTGCAATCGCCGGTCTTCGGCGAGTGGGCGGAACCGTTCGGCAGGGCGCAGGTCGGCTCATCGGCGATGCCTTTCAAACGCAACCCGATCAACGCCGAGAATGTCGACAGCCTGGCGCGTTTCGTCGCCGCGCTGCCCCGCGTGGCATGGGACAACGCCGCCCACAGCCTGCTGGAACGCACCCTGGACGACAGCGCCAACCGCCGCGCCGTTCTGCCGGAAGCCTTCCTTGCTGCCGACGAGATGCTGCTGCGCGTCCAGCGCATCCTGCGCGGGCTGCGCATCGACCATGCGCAGATCGCCCGCAATCTGGCGACCTACGGCGTCTTCGCGGCGACCGAGCGCGTCCTGATGGCGGCGGCGCGGGCGGGCGGCGACCGCCAGAGGCTCCACGAGATCATCCGCGAACACAGCCTGCGCGCCTGGGAGGCGATTCGCCAGGGCGGCGCGAACCCGCTGGCGGATGACCTGAGCGCCGACCCGCGAATCGGGCTGCCGTCGGAGCAGATTCGCGCGCTCCTCGACGCCTCGGCATATGTCGGCGACGCGCCGGAGCGTGCCCGCGCCCTGGTGCATCGCATCCTCGAAACCGTCGGACCGTAGCGCGATTCATCCCGGCAGCGGCAGCCGGACGATGATCTCAGTCCCGACCCCTTCCTTGCTCAGCAGGTGAATCTGCCCATGATGCCATTCTACGGCGTCGCGCGCCTGGAACAGCCCCAGACCCGCGCCGGGGATTCCGCTGGCGAGCGCATTGCTGGCGCGCTGATAGGGCGCAAACAGCCGCGCCTGCTCCTCGTAAGGGATGCCGATCCCGCTGTCCACGATGCTGATCGCCGCCCAGCGCTCGTCTATCGTCAGCGTCACGGCGATTGATCCTTTGACCGGGGTGTATTTGACGGCGTTCTGGATCAGGTTATCCAGGGCACGCTGGATGGCGCTTTCGCTGCCGGCTATCATCGCCTGACCGCTCTGCCGATAGAGCGTGAGCATCTGCGCCTTAGCGGCGGCGGCGGGACGGTTCGCCTCGACGATGTGATAGAGCAGAGGCGACAGGTCGAAGCGTCCATCCGGTGCGCCAGACCCCGCCGCAGTCCCTGACGCCAGGCTGGACCAGTCGTGCAGCAGCATCTCCATCCGCATGACGATCTGGGTGATAGGGGTCAGATGTTCGGCGTCGAGCAGGCGCTCGCGCCGCAGCATCTCGCCCCGCAGGCGCAGCGCCGTGAGGCAGTTCGCCATGTCATGGCGCAGGCTTGACGCGCGCAGGGCGTCTGTACCCTCGGCGCTGCCGACCGGCTGACGGTTCGCCGGACGCACCCCCTGGCAGTTGGGCATATCAAGGCTGAGGTTCAACATGATCTTCCTCCTCATGAACATTCTGTTCTCAGCCTATCGCCTCGATGTCAGCGTATCGTCATGAAAACGTCAGGGCACAGGGCAACGCTTTGACCCTTTCACAGGTTCGACTAAAATAGTTGTATCGATGATCGCCTTCAAGCGTGCTGCGGCACAGATCGCCTTGAGTGCGTACGGTGCGCGTTCGATTGATCTTCTTCGGAACCCCCTTGATCGTCGCCGATGGCGCGCCGGTTCGCTTCGAAAATCGCAAGGCTGCCGCGCTCCTCGCCTACCTGTCCGCCTTGCCGCAGGCGCACAGCCGCGAAAAACTGGCGGCGCTGCTCTGGCCCGATACCGATCAGGCGCTGGCGGCGCTGCGCACCACCCTGTGGGAGATTCGCAAAAAGATCGAAGGCGACTGGCTGAACATCACCCGCCAGGACATCACCCTGACGCCTGATGATGATTGCTGGGCGGATGTAGCCGCCTTTGGCGATCTGCTGCGCCGCGCTGCCGCGCCGGACCTCGACCGCCCGACGCGGATCGCCCTGCTTCAACAGGCGGTAGACCTGGTTCAAGATGATTTTCTGGCAGGGTTCAGCCTGCGCGATTCGGCGGAGTTTGACGATTGGCAGCGCGATCAGCAGCGCTACTACCAGCGCCTTCAGGGGCGCGCACTTGCCGATCTCGCCGCGCTGTACGAGCAGGTGGGCGACCTGAACGCGGCGATCTTCACCGCCGAAAGGCTGCGTGCGCTGGACCGGCTGGCGGAAGAGCCGGTCGAAATCCTGATGCGTCTTCACGCGGCGGCGGGGCAGCGCCAGCAGGCACTGCGCACTTACCAGGACTATGCGGCGCTGATCGACGCCGAACTGGGCGCTGCTCCGGGCGAAGCGATCTGTGCGCTGGTCGACTCCCTGGCGAAGCCGACAGCGCGCAGCACGCAGACGGCGCGGATGATGTTCCCCGCCGGCGAGGGGCTTGCCATCGGCGGTGTGACGGCGGCGATCTTTCGTGAACCGGACTCTGTGCCGGGGCGACCCCGCCGCCTGATCGGACGTGAAGCGCTGCTGAGCCGCCTGCTGGCGCTGCTCCAGCAGGGCGAGCGGGTGCTGTTGACCGGCATGGGCGGGATCGGCAAGACTTCGACTGCTGCGGCGTCGGCGTCGGCGTTCATCGCGGCGACCGGCGCGCCCGTCCTGTGGCTGGAGACGGCATTTCAGAGCGCGGACGAGATTTTCGTGGCGCTGGCGCGCAGTTTTGACCGCCAGCAGGCGGCGCTGACTCAGCGCGAACCCGGCGCGTTCGTGCGCGACCTGCTGGCAAACCAGCGAAGCCTGTTGGTGCTGGACAACTGCTGGAACGCCGGGGCGCTGTTCGATGTGCTGCGCGCCCTGCCCACGTCGCTGCCTGTGCTGCTCACCGCGCGCCTGCGCATCCCCATCGACGGTGAGGTGATCGACCTGACTGTGCTAAACGCCAACGACGCCCGCGCGCTGATCGCCCACCATGCCCGGCGTGATCTTCCCGATGATGCCGATTTCGCCGCGCTGCTGCGCATGATGGGCGGGCATCCCTACGCCTTAGAGATCGCCGGCAAGCAGTTGAAGGCGCAGCCCGGTCTGACGGCGGGCGATCTGCGCGCCCGCTACGCCAGGGGCACGCAGGAGATCGCCGTGCCCGGCGGCTTCGGCGAAGAAGGACGCGAAAACATCGCGCGGGTGATCGCCGCCAGCGTCGAGGCGCTCTCGGCAGAGGCTCAGACCACGCTGATCCAGATGGGCGCGCTGCCGATGCCGCGCGCCTCGGCTGAGCTGGTCGCCCTGATGCTCGATGCTGCGCCGCAAGACCTGGATGCGCCGCTGGGTGAGCTGGAACAAGCCAGCCTGATCGGCGTCGAGGGCGGCGGGAACGCCATCCCGCTCTACCGGCTGCACGACCTGACGCACGGCTACTGTCGCGATCAGGTGCGCGGTGCAGACGACGCCCGCCGACGGCTGATTGCCGGGGTGACCGCCTACGTGCGCCGCCACAGCCGCCAACCGCTGCATGTCGAGGCGGAATACGGCAACATCCTGGGGGCGGTGCGCGCCGCCCGTCAGGTGAGCGACGGGGCGATGGTGATTGAAATCGTGCGGGCGATCATGATCGACGGCTATTTCGACGCGCGCGGCTACACGCCCGAACTGCTCGACCATCTCGACGCTGCCGTGAACCTGGCGGAGGACGTTGGGGCGGACGCGCACGAGGCGCTGCATCTGCTGTTGAGCAAGCGCATCAACGTCATGCAGATGCAGGGCAGGCTCGATGAGGCATTTTCCGACAACCTGCGGGCGCTCGCCACCGCGCCGGACCTGTACCGGCGGGCACTGCTGGCGACCACGCTGGCGACCCTCGCCTATCGGCTGAAGCAGTCGGAATACACGCTCTATCTGGATGAGGCAGAGGCGGTGGCGCGTCGTCACACCTTCCACGACATCTTGTGCCGCATCACCGAGTTTCGCGGTGTCGTCGCTTCCACCGACGGCGACAGAGAAGGTGCGCGCCTGCATCTGACCGACGCTGTCGAACACGCCGAAAAGATGAACGACCCGCGCCGCCTGTTTTTCGCCTTATATAACCTGGCTGTCGTAGAGATCGAACTGATGAACTGCGCCGCTGCTGAAGATCATCTACGCGCGGCTCATGCCCTGGCGGAAGCCCAGGGCAGCGAGCTGTGGATGGCAATGTGCTTCTCCGGCATGGGGCGCTGCACCCATCTGCGCGGCGACCCTGAGCAGACCTACCGCCTGATGACCGATGCGCTGAACATCTCGCGGCGGATCGGCGATCTGCGGTTGGTCGAATGGGTGCAGCAGTTTCTGCGGGATGAAGGCTATATTCGTGCGCAGCAGTGAGGAGAGTGTCATGAAGATGTTGCGATACACCTGGATCGGGGTCTGTCTGGTCCTGTTCGGAGTCCTTTCCATCGGGCAGGTTGGAGCGCAGGAAGTGCCGTCGTTCGCCGACGATGCTGCCATTCTGATCGTCGATGTCTTTGAAGCCGGCGTCAGCGCCGAGCCGATGCCTCTGACCGACCCAGAGGTGGAAGGGCAGGACTGTGCCGCCTATTTTGACGGCATGGACGGGCATATCATCGACGGCACGGCGGGGAAGGCGATCACGTCCGGTTTGTTCGCCCTGGCGCATCCGCATGGGACGCTGGTCGCCATGCACGTGGCGGGTATCCTGACGCGGGAGTACCAGGGCAGCGTCGTCGATTCCGCTCCCATCGCTCAGGGCGCGGAGCGCTGGGACACAACGGCTGGGGGAATCTGGGTGGTCAAAGTCGGGACCGACCGCTACAGCGTGAACAGCATCATCACGGGCATCGACGAGGCGATCCAGACGCTCGAAACGGACCTTGGCGTCACCCGCATCGTCGTCAACATGAGCTTCGCCGTCATCCCCTGCGGCTCCCTGCCAGAGCGGACGGTTGACGACTATCTCACCGACATCCTGAGCGCCGATGCCGATCCGGGCTGCCAGGGCGGCGAAACGGCGATGGATGCGCTGACGTGCCGGCTGGACCGCGCCGATCCCTATCCCAACGATCTCGCCAGCCTGACGACCTTCTTCCAGACGGTGCGCGCGGAGGACCCTCCGGCGGCGGTCGCCCTGTCGGTGCTTCAGTTGGGCGCGCTGCGTCCGCAGTTCGCCGCGCAGCTTGCCGAAATGACCGGCTCCGTCGAAACGCCGATCACCGTCACCGCCGATCCCGCTTCACAGGTGATCCTGGTCGCCTCTGCCGGCAACGATGATTCACCCGGCTTTGCTTATTACCCCGCCGCCGATCCGAACGTGCTGGCGGTGAGCGCCTACTACGGCGGCTCCGACTGCCCGATCGGCTCGGACGAAGAAGTGCGCGAAGAACTGCGCAGCTACCTTGAACGCCTGGGAATTGAAGCGGGACGCGCCGAAAGCATCGCGAACGCTGAGGGTTTCCAGCCGGAGACGAATCCCGGCGAAGTCATGGATCTCGGCTATTCGCGCATCCCGCCGCAGGATTATTACAACAACCTAGCGGAGGATTTCGACTTCAGCGTCCTGGGCTGCCTGTTCGGCACGTCGTTCGCTGCGCCGCGCGTCAGCGTGCGCATGGCGGAGTATTTGCTGGCGGGCAACGCTGCCGCCTGTGCCAACGCCCAGGGTGACACCACGAACCCGCCGTTTGCCACCGACGCGCTCGCCACGCCGGTCTGGGGCGACGTCCCGCTGTGGATGGATGGGCGTGGGTCGCAGGAGCTGAGTGATGCCAAAAGAGACTACTGCCTCAACTTCCCGGTAAATTGAGGCAGCCGTAAGCTGAAGAGTCTTGCCGGAGTTTACGCTCGCCTATAGGCGTTCCAGGACGACTGCCGCTCCGGCGTCCAGCGCGGCGTGATTCAGCGCCAGCAGGCTGCGATGCTGGGGCGGCAGATGCGCTTCCAGCGCGCTGTGTGCCGCCGCCAGCGGCAGCGCCGGTTTTGCCGTCAGCGCCGCGCCGAGCAGCACCATATTGGCGGCGCGCACGCTGCCCAGATTTTCGGCAATCGTCGTCGCCGGGATGTCGAGCGTCTGGATGTCCTGGCGATGACTGGTCAGGCTGACCAGCGCGCTGTTGACCACCAGCAGCCCCTCCTCGCGCACCAGCGGCTCATACCTGGTGAACGACGGCAGATTGAGGACGACCGCGACGTGCGGGCGGGGCGACATCGGCGAGCCGATCGGCTTGCGGCTGACGATGGTGGTGCAGTGCGCCGTGCCGCCGCGCATCTCCGGTCCATAAGATGGAATCCAGGTGACGTTGAAGCCGGCATCCATCGCCGCATAGGCGAGCAGCTGTCCGACGAACATCACCCCCTGACCTCCGAAGCCGGAGAAGACGAACTCAGTACGGTCGTTGCCGTTATGGTTGTTCATGCGCTCAGCTCCCGTGCCGCATCGCTCACCTTGTAGTCGCCCAGGGGATAGATCGACAGCATGTGGTCTTTGACCCAGGTCAGCGCATCCGCCGGGGTCATGCCCCAGTTGGTGGGGCAGGTCGAAAGCAGTTCGACCATGCTGAAACCCAGCCCGCGCTGCTGCACCTGGATCGCCGTCAGGATCGCCTTCTTCGCCTTGCGAATGTTGGCGGGGTCATGCAGCGAGCGGCGCACGACGTACGCCGCGCCGGGCAGAGTCGCCAGCATCTCGCTCACCCGCAGCGGCTGACCCGTCAGCGCCACATCGCGCCCTGAAGGCGACGACGTGGTGCGCTGGTTGGGCAGGCTGGTCGGAGCCATCTGCCCGCCGGTCATGCCATAGATGGCATTGTTGACGAAGATCGTGGTGATCGCCTCGCCGCGCGCGGCGGCGTGGATGATCTCGGCGATGCCGATGGACGCCAGGTCGCCGTCGCCCTGGTAGGTGAGGACGGTTCGGTCAGGCAGCAGGCGCTTGATCCCTGTCGCCATCGCCGGGGCGCGCCCGTGCGCCGCCTCGCAGCCGTCCAGGTTGAAATACTCATAGGCGAACACGGCGCACCCGACCGGCGCGACCAGGATGGTCTGTTCGCGCAGATCAAGCTCGTCCAGCGCCTCCGCCAGCAGGCGATGGGCGACCCCGTGCGTGCAGCCGGGGCAGTAGTTGGTGTGCAGCGCCGTCAGCGACTCGGGGCGTTCGTAGACCCGTTCAAGTTCGGCAGCAGGGATCATCTCGATTATCCTCCCAGGTCATTCGACGACGTGCAGCGACCAGCACAGCATTTCGATGGTGTCGAGGATTTCTTCCGGCAGGGGAATCGCACCGCCCATGCGCCCGAAGAATTCGACCGGCGCGCGCCCGTTGACCGCCAGACGGACATCGTCGAGCATCTGCCCCGCGTTCATTTCGACCACCAGGCAGGCTCCGACCTGTTCGGCAAGCTCGGCGAGCCGCTCTGAGGGGAAGGGATAGAGCGTCTGCGGGCGGAACAGCCCGACGTTCAGCCCGTCTTCGCGCGCCATTTCGACGGCGCTGGCGGCGATTCGCCCGGCGGAACCGAAGCCGATGACCAGCAGTTCGGCGTCGTCGGTATACATCTCGATGCTGCGCTGCTCGGCGGCGCGAATGCGTTCCAGGCGGCGCTGGATGTGCTGGTTGTAGGCTTCTGATTCATCGGCGCGCAGGTGCATCGAGGTGATGCGGTTGGGCGCGCGGTTTGCCGCGCCGGTCACCGCCCAGTCAGGCGTCGGGAGGTCCGCCTGCCATTCCGGCAGTTCGGCGGGTTCCATCATCTGCCCGATCAGCCCATCGAGCGCCAGGATGACCAGATGCCGGTAGTGATCCGCCAGGTCGAACGCCAGGACGGTCATGTCGATGGCTTCCTGCACGGTCGCCGGGGCGAGGACGATGGGATGATAGTCGCCGTGACCGGCGGAGCGCGTCACCTGGAAGTAATCGCCCTGTGAAGGCAGGATATTGCCCAGACCGGGACCGCCGCGCATGACATCGACCACCACACAGGGCAGGTCAGAGGCGGCGATGTAGGACAGCCCTTCCTGCATCAGGCTGAAGCCGGGGCTGGACGAGCTGGTCATCACGCGCGCGCCGGTGCAGGCTGCGCCGTAGACCATGTTGATGGCTGCCACTTCGCTTTCTGCCTGAAGGAAGACTCGCCCCAGGGCGATCATGCGTGACGACAGGTATTCCAGGAGTTCGGTCTGCGGGGTGATGGGGTAGCCGAAGTAAGCGCGGCATCCGGCACGGACGGAGGCTTCGGCGATGGCGACATTGCCCTTGAGCAGTTCCTTAGCCATAGATCGCCTCCGTGCGCTCGATACGGCGCGGGCTGGGCTGGCGATAGACGGTGATGCAGGCGTCCGGGCAGATCACCGCGCAGACCGCGCAGCCGGTGCAGAAGTTGTGCGATTCTTCGAGCCGCGCCGGGTGGTAGCCTTTTGCGTTGAGCAGGTCCGGGTCGAGGATCAGGACGTTCTGCGGACAGGCGAGCGCGCAAAGCTGACAGCCTTTGCACCGCTCCTGGTCAATAACTACAGTTCCTTTTAGCGCCATGGCAGCTTTCACTCATTCCAAGAAACAGTATTCTGACAGCTTAATCGTAGCCGAAATGCCGCTTCAGCAGAATATACGTTCATCACCCCTCAGGGTGGCAGGTGTCATATTCAGGGCGTTGGAGGCAGGGCGCGACGGGAATGCGGCGCTTTCATTCATTCCTCACCCCTCACCCCTTGTGGCTTAGTGAAGAGTCTCGCCGCGTATCGGATCGGCGATGGTGCGGTCGAGCATGACCGAGCGCATCACCTCCTCCCAGACCGGCTCCAGCTTGGCGGCGTCATCGACCCAGTAGTCGAAGGTGAAGAGGACATGCACCGTCTGCCCGCGCGCCATCGCGATGCGCGAGAAGGCGGGGCGCTTTTCTTCCTTGTCGATGAACCTCTGCTGAAACCAGACGATCTCAATATCGGTGCGGGGGTGCTTCTGGATCGGCGAGCGCTCCAGGATGTCTTTGTAAGCGCCCTGAATGACCTTTTCCATGAGTGAAATGAGCGGCAGCCCGCTCCAATCGACGCCCGCCGGGGCGCGGTAGAGCGTCGCCTGCAGGTGACAGGTCTCATCAGGCGGCGCTTTGTCGCGGATGTCGAAGGGGTCCATCGCGTGGATATACCAGTCGGCGGGCAGGTTGAAACTGACCAGCCCGCGATCCACCATCAGAATCTTGTAGCCTTCCGGGGCGGTCCAGGTGTGCTTGTCGTGCAGCGGCAGGGTGGCGACATGCTTGTACTGCCGAGGCTTGGGGATGGGAGTCGTCTTGTTTCTGCGTTTCGTCATGAGACCCGCTCGTGGGCATGGATGGACGACTCCATTCTAAACCGGATCATCGCCGACGCACAGACGCCCGGCGCGATGCGAAGCTGCGACGGACGCTCTAAGCCGGGTAATTCTCGCGCATGTAGGCGACGGTACTTGCCACCATCTGGCGCAGGACCGTCATGTCCACGTCCTTCAACCTGGTGACGTACAGACAGGACTTCCCGATCTTGTGCTTGCCCAGCTTGCCCAGCAGGGCGTCGTGTTCAGCCATGCCCGAACTCAGGTACAGCGTCAGGTTCTGCTTGCGCGGCGAAAAGCCAACCCAGAAGGAGTCGCCCGCGTGACCCGACGCATACTTGTAGTGATACTTGCCAAAACCGACTATCGTGTCGCCCCACATCTTCGGCGGTTCGCCGCTGACCGCCTGCATCAGCGCGACGAGCGTCTGACAGTCCGCCCGTGTCGCTTCATCCTCGACCGCCGCCAGAAACGCCTCGACACTCTGATCGGTCTGTCTGGTCTTGACCTCAGCCATGATCTGCGCCTTCCTGCTGGTTGAACGATGATTCAGAATAGCACAGATGTTCCTTTTCCGACAAGCGGCTGCACCAGTTGTCAAGGGCGGTTCTGCGAAATGTAAGACGTAATGCGCAGAACATTACGAGAACTCTTCGTCGGACGAGCCAGCGGCGGGGCGAGTCGCCGGCTCGCCCCTACAAGGTATTGCGTGCAGGGGCGACCTGCGGCTCGCCCGCCTGTCGATTTCTTCCGAGCGCTCAGCCCTGTGCCTTCACCAGCCGCCGTAACGCCCGCGCTGTCATGACGCCGAGCCGGTGCGCGCGATACTCTGCTGAAGCTTGTAGGCTGGGCAGCCACTCTACACCGTCCGCTGCTGAGGCAGCGGCGCCGGCAATGGCGGCTTCGTCGAGTGCGCCGCCCAGGAGCGCCGCCTCCGCCGCCGACAGGCGTTTCGCCTGCGCCACCGATCCGCAGACGCCCAGGCGGCAGGCGGCGACCCGCCCGGCGTCATCCAGCGTCACGGCGGCGGCGACCCCGATGATCGCCTCCAGCGTGGCGGGATGGGTGAATTTCTCGTAGATGCTGGACGCGCTGGTCGAAGGCAGCGCCACCATCGTGATGATCTCGTCGTGGCGCAGCGCCGTCTTGCCGTCGGACGTGAAGAAATCAGCCGCGTCGAGGCTGCGCTGCCCTTTGCTGTGGTGCGTGTGGATCACCGCGTCGAGCGCCAGAAGCGCCGCCGCCACATCCCCGGCAGAGGCGTCATAGGCGAGCGTCCCGCCCAGTGCCGCCATGTTGCGAATCTGCGCGTCGCCGGTCGCCGACGCTGCTTCCGCCAGCGCACCGTAATGTGCCAGCAGGCGAACGTCGTTCGCCAGCGTGCTGAGCGCCGTCATCGCGCCGATCTCGACCCCATATGCGGCACCTTCTTCGACGCTGGCGATGCCATACAGTTCGGTCAGTTTGCGCAGATCGACCAGCGTGCCGGCGTCGATCCGCTGCATCTTCAGGTCGATCAGCAGTCGGTAGCTGCCGGCGGTGAAGACCGCATCGGGATGAGACGCCAGCAGGTCCACCGCCGCGCCCAGCGTGGTCGGCGCGGCATAGTTCAGGGTCGAGGGCAGCATCGGTCAACCTCCATGCGGGTGGATGGCGCGCCAGACTTTTTCCGGCGTGAAGGGCATGTCGATGTGGCGGACGCCGTACTCGCGCAGGGCGTCGCAGAGGGCGTTGCCGACCGCCGCCGTCGCGCCAACGGTCCCGATCTCGCCCGCGCCTTTCGCGCCGAGCGGGTTGTGCGGCGTCGGCGAAGTGACGAAATCCAGCTCAAAATGGGGCAGACCGGCGGCTTTGGGCAGCGCGTAGCGTTCCAGAGTGTCGCTGATCAGGTTCCCGTCGTCGTCGTAGATCGCCTGCTCAAAGAGCGCCTGACCCAGACCGTGTACGATTCCGCCGTGCAGCTGTCCCTCCATGACCATCGGGTTGCCGATCACGCCAACATCGCTGACGGCGATGAAGCGCTTCAGTTCGACCTCGCCGGTCTCAGGATCGACCTCGACCAGGGCGATCTGTGCCCCGCTGGGGTAGTTGAAATCCGGCGCATCCCAGAAGGTGGTCGCCTCCAGGCAGGGTTCGACGCCGTCGGGGATGTCCCAGGCGTACCACAGCGCCAGAGTCGTCTCCAGCAGGGTGATGCCGCGATCCATCTGTCCATCGACGTAGAAGCGCCCGTTCTCGAAGACCATTTCGTCCGGGCTGGCGTTCAGCTTATGCGCGGCGGCAAGACAGGCTTTCTGAAGGATCTTGTCGCAGGTCAGGTAGAGGGCGGGACCCGCCATACTGAAGGAGCGGCTGCCATAGCTGCCCTGACCGAACGGCGTGCCCATCGTGTCCGAATGGCGGATGCTGATGCGGTCCACCGCCACGCCCAGCCGCTCGCTGATGATCTGCGCGAAGACGGTATCGTGCGACTGCCCGTGCGGCTTGCTGCCGATGGTCGCCACCACGTCGCCGGTCGGCTCGCAGCGGATGCTGGCGGCTTCCCAGGTTCCGCCGAGCATACCTTCCTTCGCCATGCGCGGCGAAGGACCGACGCCGCTGACCGCCACGAAGCTGGCGAGTCCGACGCCCAGCCGGCGACCGCGCGCCTTCGCCTCCTCCTTGAGCGCCGGCAGATCGGCATAGCCGGCCTGCCTCAATGCGCGTTCCAGCAGCTCCGGGTAGTCGCCGCTGTCATACAGCCAGCCCAGACCGTTGTCGTAGGGCATATCGCCGGGCTGGACGAAGTTTCGGCGGCGCACCTCTGCCGGGTCCATGCCGATCTCGGCGGCGAACAGATCGACCAGACGCTCGGTCATGAAGGTCGCCTCGGAACGTCCCGATCCGCGCTGTGCGCCGAGTGGGACGGTGTTGGTGAAGGCGGCGTAGACCTCACAGAAGGCGGCGGGGATGGCATAGGGACCGGTGATGCTGCGCCCCATCATCGCCGTTGCCACGCCCGGACCGATGGTCGAGGGGTAGGCTCCCAGGTTGGCGTGGCTGGTGCAGCGCAGGGCGGTGATTTTGCCGTCGCGCGTGCCGGCGAGGACGGCGCGCTGTTTGTGATCGCGCCCCTGCACCGTCGAGCGCATATAGCCCTGGCGCGAATCCTGCCATTTGATCGGGCGCTTGAGTTCGCGTGCCATGAACAGCACCAGCGGCATATCCGGGTAGACGTAGCCCTTGGTGCCGAAGCTGCCGCCGACGTTGGGGGCGATGATGCGCAGCTTGTTGAGCGAGATGTTCAGCACGTAGTAGCACAGGATCAGCCGGTGATTGTGCGGCGACTGGGTGCTGGCATAGAGGACAAACTCGTCCGTCACCGGGTCGAAGGTCGCCAGCGCGCCGCGCGGCTCGATGGGGCTGTTGATCGTCCGCTGGTTGAGCAGGTCGAGTTCGACGACCACCTCGGCATCGGCGATGGCGGCGTCGGTCGAAGCCGAATCGCCGCAGGTCCAGTAGGCGTTCAGGTTGCCGGGCACGCTGTCGTGAAGCTGCGGCGCGTTCTCGGCGAGCGCCGCTTCCGGTGTGGTCACGGCGGGCAGGACTTCGTAGTCCACGCGGATGGCGCGCAGAGCGTCCATCGCCTGGTAGCGCGTCTCCGCCACCACCGCCGCCACGCCGTCGCCGATGAAACGGACGTGATCGGTCTGGAGGGGCATGCCTGCGCCGGGGATGTCCTGGGGGTGCAGCGGAAAGTGCGACTCGACGCCGCCCGGAATCCACACGCAGGGCAGGGGCTTCATGCGCCCGACCAGATCGTGCCCGGTGATCACCTTGAGGACGCCGGGCATCTTCGCCGCTTCGCTGGTGTCGATGGACCGGATGCGCGCGTGGGCATGGGGGCTGCGCAGGATTTCCATGTGCGCCATGCCGGGCAGGTGTATATCCGCCACGAAAGGCGCTGCGCCCTGGATGAACGCCGGGTCTTCCTTGCGCTTGATCGGTTTACCGAAGACTTTGTTCGCCATGATCCTACCTCACAAAGCGCACGAGCGGGATGCTGCCGGTGAAATGGCGGATGATTCTGCCGTCGCGCAGCCAGAAAGCGTCGTGGACGCGCGTCAAGCCCCACTGGGTGCGCGCCGTCGCCTCGAAGGCGAACGTCGCCTCGCTTTCGATCCACTTGTCGGTGGAGACGACCTTGAGGTAGTCCATCAAGCCGGTGTACTTGGCGAAGTGCTTGAACAGCTCGGCATGACCGTTCACCAGATATTCGGTCGAGACGATCCGGGCGTCTTCGTGGTAGTGCGTCCGCACCAGAGTCTCGAAGTCGCGGCGATCCAGCAGGGTGACATGCTCCTCATAGAAGCGTTTCATCGGCGTATCGACGGCGATCTTGATATGGGTGTTCGGGTCGGGCGTGAGGGGGACGACGGCTCCCGGACTGACGATCATGATTCTGCCTCTCCCGCTACTTCACGCCGGCGAACTGATGGGTGACTCTGCCGTCCTGGACGACGAAGGCGTTGTAGGCATGGGTCACGCCCCGCGCCGAACGGACGACCGTCTCGGTGTAGATGGAGTCGCCGAATTCGACGAAACGCTCGGTGGCTGCGATCACCAGATCGGTGTGTACCGAAAGGTAGTCGCGGAAATAGGTCTTGAGCGCGTCGCGCCCGCTGATCACGCCTTCGAAGGTGGTCAGGACGGCGTCGGCGCTGTAATGCGCATCCACCAGGGCATCGACATCGCCCGCCAGCATCGCCCGTAGATGCGAATCGTAGAATTTGCGCAGGGGCGTCTCGGTGACGAGATGCGCCGGGCTGCCCGCGACCTGGAGCGCGGCGTTGACCGCCCGCACCACATTTTCATAGCCGGTGCAGCGGCAGAGATTGCCCGCCAGCCAGGCGCGGATTTCCGCCTCGCTTGGCTGTGCGCTGCGCGCCAGCAGATCGGTCAGGCTCATGATCATGCCCGGCGTACAGAAACCGCACTGCACGGCGTGCGCCGCCTGGAATGCCGTTTGCAGCGGGTTCATCGTCCCTTTTTCGGACACGCCCTCGATGGTTGTGATGCTGCTGCCGTCCGCCTGGACGCCGAGCAGGGCGCAGCTTTTCACTGAGACGCCGTCCATGAGTACGACGCACGCGCCGCACTGTCCGGTGTCGCAGCCGATCTTGACGCCGGTCAGGTGCAGGTGATCGCGCAGCACATCGACCAGCAGGACGCGGGGTTCCAGGTCGAGCGTATGCGATTGATGGTTGACCGTGAAGGTGACGCGCATCGCTTTCCTCGAAATGTGTGGGCGAAAACACTGGGGGCGGCGAGAAGGCTGGTGATCGAGCCGGTTTCTTGCACCGCCCTGAAAGGCTGTCTGACCGGGGTTCTGCTCCAATGCCGCTGCCGCATGCCGGCGGCGTTGGCGGCGCTCACGGTGGATGATCAGCTCTGGCTGTTGGGGATGAAGCCGAGCAGTCCAGCAAAATGGTGTGAGATACGCCCGTCGCGGATGATGAAAACGTCGTAGACATGGGCGACGCCGCCGGCGGTCTCGACATGTGCTTCGAACATCAGCGAGTCGTTCCCTTCGGCATACTTGTCGGTGGAGAGCAGCTTCAGGTAGCCCAGATGCTCGATGTAGCCCTTGAAGTAGTCCTTCAGGGCATCGGCGCCGACCACGTGGGTGGTGTAGTTGAGGAGCTGTGCGTCGGCGGTGTAGTTCTCGTCGATCAGGCGGAGGTGATCCTTTTCCGCCAGGATCGCCAACTGTCTTTCATATAGCGCTCTGAACTTCTCGCTCATGACCGGTTTATTCCTTGTAGGCTGCGAGATACACACTCATGCGGAGATTACAGCTTTTTGGCGTCGATTGCAAGCGGCGCGCCGTGCTGGGGCGTATTCGGATCTGGGGGGCAGGCGCGCCATTCATGCGGGACGACACACGGGTCGTCCCCTACATCCCGCCAGGTCTAAACCTATTCTCCATAAGAACAAACCGTGACAAAATATAGCCCAGAGCGCCGGTAGTCAAAGTCTTTGAGACGCAGCGGCTTTCCTTGAGGGTATTGTCGTTGCGTTGTTCGTACCCGGTTTCGCGATCACCCGCCGCTATCGTCTCGTCCTTCGCGCGCGAACCGAAATCAGGGCTGTCTTTCGCTGCGCTCAGGAAGAGCGGGCACACCGAAAACCGAGGAGGCTATCCCAGTAACGAGGATTGATCCTGAGCCGGAACGCCGCGCGGAAGCCACCGATATTGACGCTGCTCCACGAACCGCCCCGCAACATGCGCTGAACATCCGCTCTTGTTCCAGTGTCCGCCTCACGTCCATCCTTAGCACTGTAGGGATACGATTCGTGCAGTGAATTCACCCATTCCCATACATTGCCGCTCATGTCCAACGCACCAACCCAGGAGGCGCCATCCAGACGACTGCCCACTTCTGCCGTTTCGCCGCCGGAGTTCTCACCCCAGACCAGA
The DNA here is from genome assembly GCA_013360465.1 of Anaerolineae bacterium. Lineage (GTDB taxonomy): Bacteria > Chloroflexota > Anaerolineae > Aggregatilineales > Phototrophicaceae > Flexifilum. The sequence goes on from JABWBO010000026.1 coordinate 20,070, forward strand.
TTGTCGCTCACGAACTCGTCTCCCCAGGGAAAGACATAATTCTCAGGTCCGCGCGCCGCATATTCCCATTCCGCTTCCGTCGGCAGCCGCGCCCCGCGCAGTGCGCAGAAATCATGGGCTTCGAACCAGGTGACACTGTCGACGGGTCGGTTTTCGCCTGGGAAGGATAGAGATGCAGCCTGCACACCGCCGAAGCGCGCGAACTGCGCCTGTGTCACCTCGGTCTGGTCGATCCAGAACGACTCGGCGAAGCACTGCTCGTGCGCGGGCTGCTCATCTTCGAACCCATTCTCACTGCCCATCATGAAGCAGCCCGCCGGAACCAGCACCATCGGCACGCCGTCGAAGTCCTGCACGTTGGCACTGCTCAGCATGGGCTGCTGCGCTGCCTCAACCGTGCGCGTCAATTCCTTCTGCGGCTGCGCAGTCGGATCGATCTGTTGAACTGGTGTGCTGCCGGCTCCCGCAAAAGTCGCCGGCAGTGCGATAGCGATCATCAAGAGAAGGGCAGCGGCGTAAGCAGCACTCTGGTTCTTGTCCATCGATGAACTCCTGTCAGCATAACTTCATCACGTTCTGGATACTTCGCTCATTGTTCCCGGAAAAGCCGGTTTGACCACGGCACCCTCCTCTCTGCCTGCCGCAGGGGCGACCCGGCGGGTCGCCCGGCTGCACACATCCCCCCGTCACATCCAGTCGGGCAGCGCCCCGCTGTCGAAGCCGAGCGCCGCCGGCGCGTTGCGGGCGATCATCCGCCCGCGCGAGACGACGTGCGTCGGGATGACCTGATAGCGCAGCGCGTCGAAGGCGCTGGCTGCCGGCAGCACCACCAGGTCCGCCGACCCGCCGACGCGAATCCCGTAATCGGCGATGCCCAGCGAGCGCGCCCCGTTTTCGGCGATCATGCTGAAGCAGGCGTCGATCTCGCTCAGCCCGGTCATCTGCGCGACATGTACCGTCATGTGTGCCACGCCGATCATGCTGCCCGTGCCGAAGATGTACCAGGGATCATAGATGCAGTCCTGCCCCAGGCTGACGTTCACGCCGCCGGCGACCAGCTCCTTGATGCGCGTCAGCCCGCGCCGCTTGGGATAGGTGTCCTGCCGCCCCTGAAGGGTGATGTTGATCAGCGGGTTGGCGATGAAATTGAGGTTCGTGCGCCGCAAAAAGCCCATCAGCTTGTAGGCGTAGCTGTCGTTGTACGAGCCGAACGCCGTCGTGTGGCTGGCGGAGACGCATTCGCCCCCGCCCCGCTTGATCGCCTCGGCGACGATCACCTCCAGGAAGCGCGACTGATCGTCGTCCACCTCGTCACAGTGTACGTCGATCAGGCGGTCGTACTTTTCGGCGAGGTCGAAGATGCGCTGAATCGAGCGGACGCCGTCCTCGCGGGTCAGCTCGTAGTGGGGGATGCCGCCGACGACATCCGCGCCGCGCCGCAGCGCCTCTTCCAGCAGCCCTTCGTTCTCCGGTCGGGAATAGATGCCGTCCTGGGGGAAGGCGACCACCTGAAGCGTCGTCCAGCCCTTGACCTGTTCGCGCAGTTCCAGCAGCGCATCCAGGGCGATCAGGCGCGGCTCGGTGACATCGACATGGGTGCGCACATACAGCACGCCGTTCGCCGCCATCAGCTTGAGCGCCTCCAGCGCCCGCGCCTGCACGTCCTCACGGGTCAGCGACGCCTTGCGTTCGCCCCAGATCTGGATGCCCTCGAAGAGCGTGCCGCTGGCGTTGAAGCGCGGCTGCCCCGCCGCCAGCACTGAATCCAGGTGGATGTGCGATTCGACGAACGGCGGCGTAACCAGCCCGCCGCCGCAGTCGGTCACTTCGATGGACGCCGGCGCTTCGATGCCCGGCGCGATTCGGACGATTCTGCCAAGCTCGATCAGGATATCGACGAGTTCCGCCCGGTCGCGCAGGCGGCAGTTCTTGAGGAGTCGGGTGTTCATGGAATCTCCTGGCAAAACAGCACGAAGTTCTGACGACAAGTTTGTCGGATTTTGGCGTAATGTGCTAAATTCAAATCGTGAGAATTTTGCCTGGGACAATTCACCTTGTACACGGAGGAAGAGCATGAAACTGCGCGCCTCGTTCTTGTTGGTGCTGCTCATCGGCAGCCTGGTCCTGGGGAGCGCCGTCAGCGCTCAGGATGAACCGCTGACGGTCTTCGCCGCCTATGCCACCCCCATCGAAGAACCCTGGGACGGCGTGATCCACGCGGCGCTGCAAGCGGCTGCCGACGCAGGGCGCATCGTCTACACCTATCAGGATGAGATTGGCTACTCCGGCGATATGGAAATCGTGCTGCGCGAAGTGGCGGAAGACGAAGCTCCCGCCATCATCTTCGGCGACGCCTTCGGCAATGAAGAAGCCGTGCGCCGCGTCGCCCGCGATTACCCGGAAATCGCCTTCGTCTTCGGGTCGGGCTTGGGTCCGGCACAGCCCAACCTGTCGGTCTTCGACAACTGGATTCACGAACCGGCTTACCTGAGCGGCATGTACGCGGGCGCGCTGACCGAAAGCGGCGTGGTCGGCGTGGTCGGCGGCTACCCGGTCCCGGAAGTCAACCGCATCGTCAACGCCTTCGTCCAGGGCGTCGCCGAATCTAACCCGGAGGCGACCGTGCTGGTCACCTTCATCAACAGCTGGTTTGACCCGGCAGCCGCCCAGGAAGCGGCGCTGGCGCAGGTCGATGCCGGCGCGGATATCCTCTTTGCCGAGCGCTTCGGTCCCATCGACGTGGCGGCGGAAAAGGGTCTGCTGGCGTTCGGCAACATGAGCGACCAGAACGCGCTCGCGCCGGAATCGGTCGTCACCGGTCCGGTCTGGGATATGGGTCCGACGGTCAATTTCGTCATCGATCAGGTGGCGGCGGGCAGCTACACCGGGCTTGATCTGAAGGACTTCTCGATGATGGCGTACGGCGGAGCCAGCCTCGCCGAACTTCACGGCTTCGCCGATACCCTCGACCCGGCGCTGGTGGAAATGGTCAGCGCCCGCGAGCAGGAGATCGTCGACGGGCTGTTCCGCGTCAACATCGACGAAGATGTGCCGGCGGGCGCTTCCGTCCCCGGTGAAGCGACCATCGGCGGCTGAGCCAGACGAGAGATGAGGGATGAGGGATGAGAACGCCCGCGTGATACGTGTGCTTCTCGTCCCTCATTCCTCGTGACTCAGCGCTTTCCAGGCGCTGTCTGCACCTCACCCTGTTTCCCTCTCCCTAAGGGCGAGGGACTTCACCCCTTCGGACTGAGAGCGTGTCTGCAAAGCCGGTTTTCACACAACCTCACCCCGGAAACCTGACGGTTTCCTGCCCCTCTCCAATTGGAGAGGGGCGGTTGAGCGCAAACGGGGTGAGGTGAGCAGTTTGCAGACAGCCTCTGAGCGAAGGGGACGGGGGATGAGGGCTGCAATCGAATCCTAGCACGGCGGACCCATCATGCCACCGATCATCGAGATGCGCGGGATCACCAAGCGATTCGGCGCGCTAACCGCCAACGACGGCATCGACTTCAGTATCGAACCCGGCGAAATCCACGCCCTGCTGGGCGAAAACGGTGCGGGCAAATCGACGCTGATGAAGATCCTCTACGGCTTGTACCAACCCGACTCCGGCGACGTTCGCATCAACGGGCAGCCCGTCCGGCTGACCTCGCCCGCCGAAGCCATCGCCAACGGCATCGGTTTCGTCTCGCAGCACTTCGCCCTGGTTCCCAAGTTCACCGTCGCCGAAAACGTCGTCCTGGGTCACGAAGGATCGCGCACCCTGCACCCTACGGCGATGAGTACCAGAGTGATGGAGACAGCGGCATCGCTGCGCCTGCTCATCGACGTGAACGCCGTCGTCGGTCGGCTGTCGGTCGGCGAACAGCAGCGGGTGGAAATCCTCAAAGCCCTCTATCGCGACTGCAAAGTCCTGATCATGGATGAGCCGACGGCGGTGCTGGCTCCCGGTGACATCGCCGCTCTGTTCGACATCCTGCGCGTGCTGCAAGGGCGCGGCATGGCGGTCATCATCATCACCCACAAGCTCGATGAGGTCTTCGCCATCAGCCAGCGCGTGACCGTGCTGCGACTCGGCAAGGTCGTGGGCGAGGTCAGGACGCAGGACAGCACCCCGGCGGCGCTGGCGCAGATGATGGTCGGTCGGCAGACGGTCGCCGTCGCCCGCAATAGCGATCACCGCCGCCAGGATGCCGTCAAACTCGATGTGCGCGATCTGCGCCTGACCGACAGGCGCGGCGGGCTGCGGCTGCGCGGCTTGTCGCTGGAGGTGCGCGGCGGCGAAATCGTCGGAGTCGCCGGCGTGGCGGGCAACGGACAGAGCGAGCTGGTCTCGGTGCTGACCGGCATGGCAGCGCCGGACTCCGGCTCGGTGACGGTCGGCGGCGCGCCCCTGCCCTTCCGCGACCCGAAAGCCGTTTCGCGCCTGAAAGTCGCCCGCATCCCGGAGGACCGCCTTAAAGGGGTGATCGGCGATCTGTCGGTGCAGGACAACCTGATGTTGGAGTCGGTCGAGGGTTTCACCCGGATGGGTCACCTGGATCGCGCCCGCATCCGCGCCAACGCCGAAGCGCTGATCCGCGCCTTTCAGATCAAAGCCGCGCCCACCGACCTGGCGCGCACCCTTTCCGGCGGGAACATCCAGAAGATCATCCTGGCGCGCTCGCTGGGACACGCGCCGGAGGTGGTGATCGCCGCGCAGCCAACGCGCGGGCTGGACATCGGCGCGACGGAGTATGTGCATCAGAAGCTTCTGGAACAGAAGGAGCGGGGCGCGGCGATCCTGCTGATCTCCGAAGACCTGGAAGAGATTCTGCTGCTGAGCGACCGCATCGTGGTCATCTACGAAGGGCGCATCGCCGGCACATTCGCGGCGCAGGACGCGCGGATCGACCAGATCGGCGCGCTGATGACGGGGGCGCATCCTCATGCTTAATCTGAAGATCGAACGCGAACCCGCGCCGCTGTGGCTGCGCTTGCTCATCCCGGTGATCGCCGTCGTCGTGACCTTCGCCCTGGTCAGCGTGCTGATCCTGTGGGCGGGCGCAAGTCCTTTCGACGCGGTCTACCAACTGCTGATCCACCCGCTCACGCGCACCAGCGCCCGCGCCGACATCTTGATGATGGCGACGCCGATCCTGCTCACCGGCGTCGCGGTGGCGGTCGCCTTCGTCTGCGGCTACTACAACATCGGCGCGGAGGGGCAGCTTTACGCCGGGGCGATCTTCGCCGCCTGGGTGGGCGTCAACGCCGAAGGACTGCCGCCGGTCGTCGCCATCGGGCTGATGCTGATCGCCGGGTTCCTCGCCGGCATGATCTGGGCGCTGCTGCCGGCGCTGCTCAAAAGCTGGCTGTCGGTCGATGAAGTGGTGACCACCCTGCTGCTCAATTCGGTCATGCTGTTCATCGTCAGCGCTCTGCTCAACGGACCCTGGCGCGACCCGGTGAGCGGCTGGCCCCAGTCGCCGACCATCGCCCTGAATGCGCAGTTCCCGGTACTCATCGCGCGGTCGCGGGTGCATCTCGGCTTCATCATCGCCGTCGTCTCGGCGCTCTCGGTATGGTGGATGCTGGCGCGCACCCGCTTCGGGCTGGAGCTGCGCGCCATCGGCAAGAACCGCGAGGCGGCGCAGTTCCTCGGCATCCCGGTGCGGCGGCGGGTGCTGACGGCGGCGCTGATCAGCGGCGGCATCGCCGGGCTGGCGGGCGTCGGCGAAGTCGGCGGCATCCACTACTACCTGATCGGCTCGCTGTCGCCGGGCTTCGGCTATACCGGCATCATCGTCGCCACGCTCGGCGCTTTGACCATGCCGGGGGTGATGCTCTCGGCGCTGTTCCTGGCGCTGATCAACCGGGGGGCGATTTCCGCCAACCGCGAATTGGACGTGCCGGTCTATCTGAGCGATGTGATCCAGGCGGCGCTGCTGCTAGTCACGCTGGCTGTCCTGCTGCTCAACCGCTACCGTATCCGTTGGGGGCGATGATGGACTCGATCCTGGTATTGATTGGCGCAATGCTGCGCATCGCCACGCCGATCTTGTTTGGCGCGATGGGCGAAACGCTGATCGAGCGGGCGGGGGTACTCAACCTGGGCATCGAAGGGACGATGCTGCTGGCGGCGTTCAACGGCTTCGTCGCCGCGCAGCTCACCGGCTCGCTGTGGATCGGGCTGCTGGCGGGTGCGCTGACCGGCGTGCTGCTCTGCCTGCTGATGGGCGGGCTGAGCGTGACCCTGGGGCTGAACCAGCACGTCAGCGGGCTGGGGATCACCCTGCTGGCGAGCGGCATCGCCCTGTTCGCCTTTCGCATCCTCTACGGCGGCGCGACCACCCCGCCGGCGCTGGCGGACTCCTTCCAGCCGCTCAATCCCTTTCCAAATACGATCCTCACCCCGGTCTTCGAACAGCACTGGCTGACCTACGCGGCGCTGCTGAGCGTCCCGCTGGTGACCTGGCTGCTCAACCGCACCACCTTCGGGCTGCGTCTGCGCTCCGTCGGCGAAAACCCGGAAGCCGCAGACACCGCCGGCATCAACGTCTACCGTATGCGCTATCAGGCGCTCATCCTGGGCGGCGCGCTGATGGGCATCGGCGGGGCGTTCCTCTCGCTGGCGCAGCTCGGGGCGTTCGCGCACGGCATCATCAATGGGCGCGGGTGGGTGGCGATTGCCGTCGTCATCTTCGGCAACTGGCAGCCCAACCGGGTGCTGGCAGGGGCGCTGCTGTTCAGCGGCGTGCAGGCGCTTCAGCTTCGGCTGCAGGCGGCGGGCGTCGCTCTGCCCTATGAGCTTCTGCTGGCGCTGCCCTACGTGCTGGTGATCGCGGCGATTGCCCTGGTGGGGCGCAATATCTCGGTGCCGGCGGCGCTGCTCAAACCGTATCGGCGCGAAGGCTGATCACGCCGTTCAGCACAGCAGAGGCGAGCCGCTTCCAGGGCATTTCCAGTACAATGGGGGTGTAGCGAGTCAGGAGGTGAAACGATGGCGCTTCCCAAGATCAGTCCGGCGCTGACGCCTGCCGAAGCCGCCGAGCCGTCGCAGGAGGTTCCGCCCCCTGCCAGTGTGCGGCGCGTCTCGGTGCAGGAATTTCTCGACATGCACGAGAGAGGTGTTTTCACGGCGGACGACCGGCTGGAACTGCTCGAAGGATGGATTGTCGAGAAAATGACCAAGAAACCCCCGCGCCTAAGCAGTGCTGACCGCTTGCTCTACGCGCTCCTACCGCGCCTGCAGCCCGGTTTTCTCCTGCGCCAGGAATCGCCCGTCGTCATGGAGCGCAGCATTCCCGAACCGGATTTCTGCATCCTGCGCGGAACACTTGAGGATTTCGCAGCGCGTCTGCCAACGCCATCAGACGTCGCCCTGGTCATCGAGATCTCCGACGCCACGCTGGCGAACGACCGCACCACCAAGCGCCGGCTCTACGCCGCCGCCGGCATCCCCGTCTACTGGCTGGTCAAGCTGACCGACCGGCAGATAGAAGTCTGCACGTCGCCCGATCCCGCGCACGCCCTCTACCGCCAGGTGACCATCTTCACCCCCGACGCGGCGCTCCCCCTGGTGCTGGATGGGCAGGAAATCGCCCAGCTGCGCGCCGCCGACATCCTCCCTTAGGTGACGCGGAAGGCGGAATCCATCCCCATGAGGCTGAGTCCACAGATCTTCATCTCCTATTCCCGGCGCGATTCGCTCTTCGCCGAACAGATCGTGCGCTTCCTACGCGAAGCCGGCTTGGTCGTCTGGTGGGATCAGGACATCACGGCGGGCAGGTCGTGGCAGGACGCCATACAGGAAGAGCTGGACTTCAGCAAGGCGATGATCGTCATTGTCTCGCCAGACTCGATGGCATCAACCTACGTCCGCTCGGAATACGGCGGATTCCTGGCGAGCGGAAAGACCGTCATCCCCGTCATGGTGAGCGACACGCCCCAGATGCCGCCCGAACTCCGGGCGCGGCAGTGGATCGACATGCGCGGCGGCGTCACCGACCAAGGCATCGAGCGGCTGCAAGCGGCGCTGCAAGCGGCGCTCTTCCCGCGTTACGTCAGCGAGACCCCGTACCCCGACCAGCGTCCGCCGGCTGACCAGGAAGCGGCGGAAGCCGTCAGCGAAATCGACCGGGAGGAAGCAGTCGAGGACGCGGAAGCCGTGCCGTTGGGGGAAGGCGCGCCGGGTGCAGGACTGCCCATGCCGGAACCGACGCCGCTGCTCACCCCGGAACCCCAGCAGAACGCAGCAGCAGCCGAAGCGCGCAAGTTGGAGATCGTCACCCGCGCCCTCTCCGACAAACCGACGGAAAATGATCTGCTCGGCTTCGACGAGTACGCCAGGGCGATTGCCGGTTTCATCCTGCACGAACGCACCGAGAAGCCGCTGACCATCGCCATCAATGCCCCCTGGGGCAGCGGCAAATCCAGCCTGATGCACATGATCCGCGCGGAACTGCGCCGCCGCGCTCAAGGGGCGACGCCGGGGAACGGCGACAGTGCGAACGACAGGCGTTCGCCCCTGGCGTCGGTCTGGTTCAACGCCTGGAAGTACGACGAAGAGGAGACACTGTGGGCGGCGCTGGCGCTGGAAGCCATCCGTCAGGTGGCTGACCAGTACGATCTGCTGGACCGCCTGTGGTTCAAACTGCGGCTGAACGGGTTCGACTGGCGGCGTCTGCTGATCGACCTGCTGCGCGCGCTGTTGTCGATGGCTGCCGTCGCCGCGCTGGCGCTGCTGGTCCTGCTGCTGGTGGGCATCCTGGCAGGGACGCCGCCCGAAACGCTGCTGCGCGATATCGTCGGTCCGGTCGTGTTCGGCGGCGGCGTCGTCGCCCTGTACCAGTTCGGCAGGAGCATCGTTCAGGGGTCCAGGGACCTGCTGAACCTGCGCATCGAACGCTACACCCGCCAGCAGCCCGACTATCAGGCGAAGATCGGTTTTCTGGCGGAATTCGAGCAGGATTTCAGCCGTCTGGTCAGAGTCGTGACGCAGAACGGCAAGTATCCGCTGGTCATCTTCATCGACGATCTCGACCGCTGCGCCGTCCCCAAAGCCGCCGACCTGATGGAGGCGATCAACATCATCCTGAACATGGATCACTGCGTCTTCATCATCGGCATGGACGTCCGCACCGTCGCCGCCAGCATCGAGGTGCGCTACGAGAAGCTGCGTCCCTATCTCGCCGCCAACGGCGGCTCAGCTTCGCTGCTGGGGCAGCAGTTTCTCGAAAAGATCATCCAGATCGTCTTCCCCATCCCTCAGCCAACACGGCATTCGATGGAACGCTTCGTGGCGGGCAATCTGGAGCAGCAGGACGCCGCAGGGGCTGCCGCTCGCCCGGCGCAGCAGGTGGTCGATGCGGTCAAAGGGCGAATCGCCGAAGCGCCAGGAGAACTGACCTCCGCCAAGACCATCGAAGCGCGGGTCAGCCAACTGGACCTGGAGGCGCTGGAGGGCTTGGACGACGACGGCGGCGCGCTGCGCAAGGCGGTCATCGAACAGCTCATCCTGGAGAACTTCGACAGCCTGGGCGAAGTCAAGCAGATCGTCATGGATATGCTGGACTTCCTGGAATACAACCCGCGTCGGGTGAAGCGCTTCATCAACGTCTTCCGTCTGCAAGCCTTCATCGCCGTCGGGCGCGGGGCGCTGAACACCTCGAATCAGCTCAAAGCGTTGGGCGCCTGCCTGCAGATCGCCTTCCGCTGGCCCGAATTCGCCCGCCGGGTCCTGGACGCGCCGCAGCTGGATAACGATCTGCACTTCGTGGCGACCACCGCGCCGCTTCTGGGGCAGATCACCGACCCGGCGCGGCGTCAGGAGGTTCAGCAGCAGCTTCAGAAGCCGAGCGCCGACCCCGTCGTGCAGTATTTCGCCCGCCTGCCGGACGCTGAAGACCTGGTAGCGCTGCTGCCGGCGACCACGCCGCTCAGCGATGAGGAAGCGGCGCACATCTTCCTGCTGGTCCTGCAGATTGCTGCCAGTACCCCCATCGTCTGGACGCCGCCGACTGCCGAGCGCGGCAGCGCTGCGGGAGTCCTGCCCTGGACCTGATCAGTAGGCGCGGTGGTAGGGCTGCGCGAAGGGGATCGGCTGGTCGAGCGCTTTCGCCGCGTTGACCGCCCAATGTGGATCGCGCAGCATCGCCCGCCCGATCAGCACCATATCCGCCTGACGCTCTTTGATGATGGCGTCCGCCTGCGCCGGTTCGGTGATCAAGCCGACGGCGGCGGTCGCCACCGCCGCGCCTTCGCGCACGCGCTGTGCCAGCGGGACCTGATAGCCGGGCGCGGTCGGAATCTGCACACCGGGGATCGCGCCGCCGCTGCTGCAATCGACCAGATCGACGCCGGCATCCCTCAGCAGCCCGCCGAGCTGCACCGAATCTTCGACCGTCCAGCCGCCCTCTACCCAGTCGGTCGCCGAAATGCGCACGAACAGCGGTTTTTCCCAGAAGGCGCGAATAGCGCGGACGATCTCCAGCAGCAGGCGCGCTCGATTCTCCAGCGATCCGCCATAGTCGTCGGTGCGCTGGTTGGTCAACGGCGAAAGGAAGCTGTGCAGCAGATAGCCGTGCGCCGCATGAACCTCAACGACATCGAAACCCGCCGCTTGTACGCGCCGCGCGGCGGAGACGAAGGCATGGCAGACCTGCTGCACCTCGTCGGCGGTCAGGGCGTGCGGCTTGTAATAGCCGTCGTTGAACGGCACATCGCCGGGTCCGACCGGAATCCAGCCGCCCTGATGCAGCAGGACCGGTTTGCCGCCCTCCCAGGGGCGCGCCGTCCCGGCTTTGCGCCCGGCGTGGGCGATCTGAATGCCCGCCGCTGCCCCCTGAGACTGGATGAAACGGGCGATCTTCGACAAGCCGTAGAGGTGGTCATCCTGCCAGATGCCGAGGTCATGCGGTGTGATGCGCCCGCGTGCCTCGACCGCCGTCGCCTCGACGATCACCAGTCCCACCCCGCCGGCGGCGCGCGCCCCCAGATGGACGAGATGCCATTCGCCGGCGAAGCCGTCCGTGCTGCTGTACTGACACATCGGCGAGACGCCGATCCGGTTGCGGAACGTCACCCCGCGCAGGGTGAAAGGGGAAAATAGGTGGGTCATCGCTCTCCTCGCTGAAGTACAGGGATCACGCGCTCGCCGAGCAGACGGATGCCGTTCGCTGAAGGGATGCCGTGCGGCGTCCCGAATTCGACGCGCGATGCGCCCGCCGCGAACAGCGCCTCCGTCTGCCGAATCAGATCATCCGGGTCGCCGGCAAAGGCGAATTTTTCAAGCAGATCGTCGGAGATCAGCGCCGCCGCGTCGTTGAGCCGATCCGCCTCGACCGCCGCCTGAAGCCGGGCGACCAGCGCCGGATCGACCTGCACCGTCGGGTCGAGCAGGGCGACCACCGGCAGGTAGAGCGCCACAGAACGGCGCGCCGTCTGCCGCGCCAGCGCCCGATCTTCGTCGCACACCGTCACCGCGCCGATCACCACGCCGACGGCGTCCGGCGCGCGCCCTGCCCTGTCCCTCCCCTTCGCCGTGTACTGGTGGATGACCGGCACAACGTCGGGGTTGGCGCTGCCGCCAACCTTCACCTCATCGGCGATCTCCCCCGCCAGGGCGCACAGTCTGCGCCCCCAGGAGCCGATCAGCAGCGGGATCGATTGTCCGGGCAGCGGGTAAGGCGCGCGCACGTGCGGAGCGATTCGGTAAATCGCGCCGTCGTAGCCACCGCTCCGACCTTCGAGCAGCATCCGTATCACAGCGGCGGCTTCGCCAATCTGTCGGATCGGCTGGGCATGTTCGGCGATGCCGTGATCACGGAGCCACGCCCCACGCGCCAGCCCGATATAGACGCCGCCCGCCGCCAGGTCTGCCAGCAGCGCCGCCTGCGCCGCGATGTCGATGGGATGCACCCGCGCCGGCGAGATCGCCGCGACGCCCAGGCGCGCCCGCCGCAGGTGCGGAGCCATCAGCAAGAGCGGAGCGAATCCCGGATGGTACGGCGCGTCGCAGTAGACGGTCACGCCATCGAAGGGATAGGTGTCGATCAGCCGGGCGAGCGCGACATATTCGGCGGCGGACTTGGAGGTCTGTAGGGCGATGCTGATCTGGCGCGGTCGGCTCATGTCAGATCATCCGAATCCAATGTGCGCTGCGCCAGCCGTTCGACGCGCATGATCAGCCGCTCGTCCGGGTTCGGGCAGGCGACCAGCGAGTCGCGCTCCAGCCAGTCGCCCGCCGCCAGCGCGCGCTGCTTCGCCGCCAGCAGCGGCAGCACGGCGCTGAGCGCGTAGATGCAGAAGTGCTTGCCCGGCGGCAGGCGCAGCCGGCAGGACTCCGTCAGATCGAAATAGTCGCCGACCTGCAAGCCGCAGACCGAGCGCCCCTCGATACGTTCGACCGTCACCCGCAGATCGTAAAGCTGAAAGTCGGGCATAATGCGTCTCTGAATCCGCCTAAGCCTTCCTGAAATGCGGGATCACGTCGCGCCCGATGGCGCGCACCGCTTCTAGCGGGTCCGTGCCCAGGGGTGGGCCGAAGCTCAGATGCTTCACGCCCATCGCCACCATCGCCTCCAGCCGTTCGATCAGGTCACGCGTCGTGCCGACAATGCCGATCCGCAGCATGGCGGGCGTGACCAGCGCTTTCGCCTTCGCCATATCGCGCTCGACCATCGCTGCCCGTTCGATGCCATCGAAGTCCACCCGCGTCAAGCCGAGTCGCTCCCAGATCAGCGGGCTGAGGGCGTGCCCATAGTAGGCGACCTTCTCGCGCAGCGCATCCTCGGCAGCGGGGAGGTCTTCTCCCACCGAACACCAGACGCAGGCGGCGATATCCAGATCATCGGCGGACCGCCCCGCAGCCGCCGCTCCCTCGCGGATGTAGGGCATGACCGTCTCGTAATGTTCGGGCGGGAAGAGCAGGGGCAGCCCGCCGTCGGCGGTTTCGCCGATCAACCGCAGCATGTTGGGACTCATCGCACCGACGTAGATCGGCACGCGCCGCCGCGCTGGAAAACGCAGATACGCCTCGTCCGTCCAGCGCAGGAAAGCGCCGTCCAGCGCCGCCGCCTCGCCGCGCAGCAGGTGGTTGATCGCCGTGATGCTTTCGCGCACCGCCGCCACCGGTTTCGGCTGTTCCAGCCCGATCCACTTCATGAATTCGCCGGCGCCGGCGGCGAGTCCCAGGTTGAAGCGTCCGCCGCTGACCTCATCCAGGGTGACGGCAAACATGGCGATCTCCGCCGGGTTCAGCGTATACGGGTTGAGGATGCACGTGCCGATCTCAATGCGCGTCGTCGCCAGCGCGCACGCCGTCAGGATGACCGGGGCGCTGCGCAGAAACAGATCGTGGCTGACCCAGAACTGGTCAAAGCCGCCGGCTTCGGCGGCAGCCGCCATCTCGACGTAGCGCGACGCCGGCAGATCGTTGTTGAGCCGCAGGCTGAACTTCATCACCATCTCACGGCGCTGCGCCGATCAGCGCATCGACTTCGATTTCGATGAGATGCTGCGGATCGATCAGACGGCTGACCTCGACCATCGTCGTCACCGGGCGGATGTCGGCGAAGCGTTCGCCATGCGCCCTGCCTACCGCCTGCCACTGGTCGATGTCGGTCACGAACATGCGTACCCGCACCACGTCGCCCAGAGTCGCCCCCGCCGCGTTGAGCGCCCGCTCGATCTTGTCAAAGATGTATCTCGCCTGCGCGTAAACGTCGCCCACGCCATACACGACGCCGGTTTCATCGCTGGCGGTCGTGCCGCTGACCACCACATGATCGCCGACGCGCACCGCCCGCGAGTAGCCAACTGTCTTTTCCCAGGGCGTCCCGGTAGAAATGTTTTGTCTCGGCATCATATCCCTCCTAGTCGATCACGATCAGCGACTGCCAGCCGTTGGTCAGCTTTTCGCCGCCTCCGGGGCGCACCACCACCACATCCTCGATGCGCGACGAAAATCCGCCGTAACGCATGATGCTCGGCTCGACGGTGAACCACATCCCCTCCTGCAGAACGGTCGTGTCGCCCCTGGTCAGGAACGGCGGCTCGTGTACATCCATGCCGATCCCGTGACCCAGCCGGTGGCGGAAGTCCGCGCCGAACCCGGCATCGGCGATCACCTGACGGGCGGCAGCGTCCACCTGTTCCGCCGTGATCTGCCCCGCCTTCATGGCGGCGATACCGGCAGCCTGCGACGCCATCACCAGATCGTATACCTGCTGGAATGCCGGGTCCGGCGCGCCGAAGCTGACCGTACGTCCATAGTCGTAGCAGAAGCCGTCATGCACCGCCCCGAAGTCGAACAGCACCGACACCGGCGGATGCAGCGGGCGATGCCACTTCTTCTCGACATCGCCGAAGATCAGCGCGTGGTTCGGACCCGAATTGTAGAGCGAGGTGGTGAACGACGGACCAAGCGAGCCATGCTTCTTGAGCTGGTAATCGACCTCGGCGATTACTTCCAGCTCGGTCATGCCGTGCTTCAGCAGGGGGATCACGTCGGCGAACGCCGCTTCAGTGATGCGCCCCGCCTCGCGCATGACGGCTTCTTCTTCTGCCGACTTGATCACCCGCATCTTGCGCAGGATGTCGGTTGCCGAGACGAAGACCGCGTCCGGCAGAAGCGCCTGAAGACGGATGAGCGTTTCGCCCTCCGTCCAGTGGCTCACCGCCACGCGCGGTGTGGGCGGCAGGTCGAAGCCTTTCAGGATGTCGCGCACCAGGCTGGCGGGGTCGTCCCAGTCGCCAAGCACCCGCATCTGCACCCCTTGCAGCCGTTCCAACCCGCCGAATTCGGCGGTCATCCGGGGTAGGGTCAGGACAGGATCGTGACGCGGAGTGATCCATGCGCCTTCCAGCCACGCCCCTGGGTGCAGCACCGCGCCGAAGTTGGGCATGGCGCGCGGGACGCCGGTCAGGTAATTCAGATCGGACGAGATCGGGAAGAACGCCAAATCGGCGTCGAGGCGCTGGCGAAACCGCGTGAGGCGCTGGCTGTAATCCATATGCATCTCCGTAGGATCAGAGCGATTTTGTCCGCCGTCAATGATACCCCCGCTTCAGGCGTTTGGCGCAAGCCGCATGGATCGCATGGCATCATTGTTGACTCCGTGACCTTCACCCTCAGCGCGGTCGATACGTCATTCCTGTCGGTGCTGGCGAACAGCGTCTTCGGCATCACCAACGCCGCGCTGCGAGGCGGCATCACCCCCGGCACGGTCATCCGACATCGGCAACGCCATCCTGACCTTCGCTGGATTGAGCTTCCTCGGTCTCGGACCAGAACCTACCTCGCCGGAATGGGGGCGCATGGTGGCGGTCGACATCGATTGCTTCGACCAATGGTGGACCTGGCTCTTCCCCGGCATGGCAATCGCCTCGCTGGTGATCGCCTTCAAATTCATCGGCGACAGCCTGCGCGACCTGCTCGATCCGCGTATGCGCTGAGCGCACTTTCAGGCGCAACCCCGAATCGCTAGGGGGTGATCCTGGCGACTCCACCTGTAATGAGATAAAGAACACGGCGCTGCCCTGTCGAGTGTCATATCCTCCCCTGAATCATGGGTCTACAATGAGGATGGCTGCGTGCGTCTGCCGCCACAGCGTAGACGCAGCGATGGTCCGAATTGGAAGCAGCAAGGGGGTTGCAGATGACGACGCACAGCATCATCGCCCAGGATTTGACGTATGCCTATGGCGGCAATACCGCCGTCGATCACATCAGCTTCGAGGTGGGCGAAGGCGAAATCTTTGGTTATCTGGGTCCGAACGGCGCGGGAAAATCGACCACCGTCAAGATGCTGACCGGGCAGATCCGTCCTAAACATGGCAGCGCGACGCTGCTCGGCATGGATATCGTCCGCGAGACCAACCAGGTGCAGGCGTTCATCGGCGTTGCCTTCGAAACCGCCAACCTCTATGGGCAGATGAGCGCCGTCGAGAACCTCACCCTGTTTGCCCGGCTCTACGGCGTCAAGGCGGATGTCCATGCGCTGCTGGAAAAAGTCGGGCTGGAGGGGCGGGCGAAGGAGCGCGTCGAAGGCTACTCCAAAGGCATGAAGCAGCGCCTGATGGTCGCCCGCGCCCTGGTCAATCACCCCCGCATCCTCTTCCTGGATGAACCCACCGAAGGGCTTGATCCGGTCTCTGCCGAAGCCATCCGCGACCTGATCCGCGAGACGCGCGCCGGCGGGACCACCGTCTTCCTGACCACCCACGATATGGTCGAGGCGGATAAGCTGAGCGACCGGGTCGCCTTCATCAGCCAGGGCAAGATCGCCGCCATCGACACGCCGCACCGCCTCAAACAGCAGTACGGCAAGCGCCTGCTCAGGGTGGAGGTCGAAGACGGCGGCGGTCGGCTGGCAGCCCGCGAGATCACGCTGGATGCCGCCGACACCGGCGAGACGGTCAAGCGCCTGTTCGAGCGCGAGAAAGTCGTCACGGTCCACAGCGAAGAAGCGACTCTGGAGGACATCTTCATTCAAATCACGGGGCGGAGGCTGGCAGGATGAACGCGCGCGTGCTGGGAGCGCTGCTCCGCAAGGACCTGACGCTCTACTTCCGCAACCGCTTCTTCGCCTACATCACCGTCGTCGGGCTGGTCGTCTACGTCGCGCTGTATATCCTGCTTCCATCGACAGTCGATGAATCGCTCACGCTGGGGGTCTACGCGCCGACTCTGCCCGACGCCTTCATCGGTTTTCTGGGTAACAACGACATCACCATCGATCCGCAGGAGAGCGACGAGGCGCTTCAGCAGGCAGTCGCCGACTCCAAATACGCGGCGGGCGTCGTCCTGACCGGGGAAGTCATCAGCGGCATCATGCGCGGCGACGAGACAACGGTCACGGTCTATTTCGCCTCCGACGCGCCGCAGGAGATCGTCGACGCCCTGCGCACCGTGCTGCGGTTGGCGTTCAACGCGCTGAGCTACACGCTCGGCGGCGATCCGCTGCGCCTGGAATTCAGCGAGCAGATCATCGGTCCCGATATGACCGGTCAGCAGCTCGCCCTGCGGGATCGCCTGCTTCCCCTGATGGCGATCATGGTGCTGGTCATGGAGGTGATGGGTTTGGGCAGCCTGATCGCCGATGAGGTCGAGACCGGGACGCTGCGCGCCCTGCTCATCACGCCGGTCACCGTGCCGGGGCTGTTCACCGGCAAGGCGATCTTCGGCTTGCTTCAGGCGTTCATTCAGTCGGCGCTCCTGCTCGGTTTGACCGGTGGGCTGACCACAGAACCGCTCCTGGTCCTGATCACCCTGCTGCTCAGCGCGCTGGTGGTGGTCGGGCTGGCGTTCCTGATCGCCTCGGCAAGTCGGGGAATGATGGGCGTGATGGCGTGGAGCGTGCTGGTCATCATCCTCATGATGATCCCGTCTTACGGCGTGGTCTTCCCCGGCGTCGCCTCCAACTGGGCACAAATCCTCCCCTCCTACTACATGCTCGATACCCTCCATCAGGTGGTCAATTTCGGCGCATCCTGGAACGCCGTCGGCGGCAATCTCGTGATCCTGCTGGTCGTCGGCGTCGCCCTGATGACCGCCGGCGCGATGGTCATGGAAAGGAAAGTGCGATGAGCATCCGGCGCATCGGCGCGCTGTTCGCCAAAGACCTGAAATTTGCGACACGCAACACCATTTTCGTCTTCGCCATCGTCATGCCGCTGCTGGTATCGCCCCTGCTCGGTCTGATGTTCGGGACGATCTTTTCGGAGAAGCCGAAGCTGGGGATCGTCGACACCGGGGGTTCGCAGCTCGCCGACGAACTGCTGGCGCTGGACTTCCTGATCGTTCAGACGTTTCCGACCGAAGCGGACCTAATGACCGCGCTGGAAGGCGGCGGCATGGAGGTTGGGCTGTCGCTGCCGGCGGAGTTCGACGCCGAGCTTCAGTCCGGCGCGCGCACCGAGCTGACGTTCTACGTGTGGGGGCAGAGCCTCGTCAGGAACCGCGCCATCGCCAGCGCCGCCATCACCGACCGGATCGTCGATCTGACCGGACGAGCGACGCCCGTCACCATCAGCCCGGTGCTGGTCGGCGATCAGGCTGCCGTACCCTGGCAGCAGCGCCTCCTGCCGCTGGTTGTCCTCATGTCGGTCATGCTCGGCGGCATCCTGGTTCCGGCGACCTCGATGGTCGAGGAGAAGCTGAAGCGCACGCTGAGCGCCGTGACCACGACACCGATGTCGATGCGCGAGGTGTTCCTGACCAAGGGCATGATGGGCGCGCTGCTGTCGGTCTTTTCGGGGTTCATCATCCTCACCCTCAACGGCGGCTGGGGTCCGAATCCGCTGCTGCTGCTGCTGGTGCTGGGGATGGGAGGGATCGCGGCGGCATCCTTCGGCGTCCTGCTCGGTTCGCGCGTGAAAGATGTTCAGACGCTCTTCGCCATCAACAAGAGCATCGGCATCTTCATCTACGCGCCGGCGTTCATCGCCCTCTTCCCCGACACCATCCCGCAGTGGATCGCCCGGCTCTTCCCAACCTACTATATCGTGCAGCCGGTGCTGGACATCAGCCAGCGGGGCGCGGGCTTGGGCGATGTGGCAGTAGACCTGCTCGTGCTGACGGTCATCACGGCGGCGCTGATCCTCGGACTGAGCGCCGCCGCTGACCGCCTTCAGGTGCAGGTGGCTTGATGAAGGGCGCTTACGGGATCGCGACCGTGAACGTCCAGGGTCCGGCGAATTTCTCCTTGAAGACGTCGAACGCCTCTTCGACCGCGCGCCCGACATCGACGCCGTCGGGCGCGCCGACGATGCTGTAGTTGAAGCCCTCGCCGCCGGCGTCCGTGACATCTACCGCAATTCCCTGGGCGCGCAGGACCTCCTCGAAGCGCTGCGCTCTGTCTGCGGTGAAGTCCATCGAGGTCTCTAGCGCAGCAGCCGTGATGGTGAACGTCGTCGGCTCCAACAGGTACGGCGCGTAGAAGGTTGCGGTCCCACACCGCCGCGTCTCGCCGGGCACGGGCAGATCCTGCATCCCCCATCCCGCCAGGAACGCCTCAGTTTCGCCCGCCGTCAGCGTCACGTCGGGCATCCAGTCGTCAGGCGTCGGCAGATCGAAGCAGAGATCGACAACCGTCATCGACGGCGTGACCGACATCCGCTCCAGGGTCATCGTCACGCCGTTGGCTTCGACGGTCTGTGTCGGGGTCAGTTCGAGCGCCGGGATGAACGGCAGATCGAACTCGAAGACGAACGGTCCAACCTGTTCGCCGGAAACAGACCCCATCGGCAGCCTGATACCGGGAGCCGGTGTCGCCTCTTCAGCCGAGCTGCTGCCGCCGCCATAGCCGAATCCCCCCCCAGAGCCGGTCACGACCCCACCCCCTTCTGCCATCGGCGTTTCGACTTCGGGCAGAAAGCCGAGCGTCATCTCCAGGCGCATGTGCAGCACCTCCGGCGCATCATCGAAGAAGGTCACGCCATAGGAAGCGATATACTGCGCCTCGCTCAGGTCGCCGCTCCCACCCCCGCCGCCAATGCCATCCATCGTGAAACTGCCGGCGTCGTCGGTCAGCATAACGCTTTGATCCATCGGTGCGCCTTGCAGGCGTTCCGGCGGCGTCAAGCTGTAGCCGATGGCGATTCGATTGGCGTCGGCATATGCCCAGTCCAGCATCAGGGTCACATCGGCGATGGTCTGGCTGATCCCCAGCTCGGTGACCAGGTCCGCCGCCATCGCCCCCTCAATGCCCGGATCAAACACCTGAAAGCGCGCTACGGCAAACGCCGCCGCCGCCGCCAGCATCATGAAGAGGGAAGCCAGCACCAGCGACATGCTGCGCGTGGTCCGGGCGCGGCGCGGCGGTGTCAGTTCAGCTTTCATGTTTTCCCACAGAGTCATGTTGTCCGCTATCTCCTGTCTAGCGATATCTTGCAGGTACTCGCGGATACGCTGCTCATTCATCTTCAGCCCTCCCCTGTCCATCTCTGAAGCAGTCCGCGAAGCTGTTTGCGGGCGGCGTGCAGACGCCACTTGATCGTTCCAGTCGGAACTGCCAGCAAATCAGACATCTCCATCTCGCTCAGGTCGAGGTAATAGCGCATGACGATGGCGGCGCGCTGTTCCGGCGAAAGCGCCAGCAGCGCGCGGCGCACCGTCTCCCGCAGTTCCGATGCCTCCACTTCGTCCTGTGGATCGGGCGCATCGGCGTTGAGCAGCATATCCCAGTCGGGCGCATCGTCCGCCAGCGGCATCTGCCGCCCGGCGCGCCGGGCAGCCTGCACCGCCTCGTTGACGACGATACGCAAAAAATAGGGCGCAAACGGGCGGCGCACGTCGAAGCGCTCTATGGAGCGGTAAACGCGCAGATACGCCGCCTGCACCACGTCTTCAGCCAGCGCCCGGTCGTGGGTGATGAGGTAAGCGGTGCGCACCGCCTGCACCTGGTATTTCTGAACCAGCGCCTCTAGCCCCCCGATGTCGCCGCTCTTGAGCTGCTTTATGGACTGGAGATCCTCCAAAATCCATCCTCCTCGTGAGTACTCACATCCGATCTATCGGGGCAGGACGGTGGAGGTTTGAATCTGCGAGGATGACGCCGGAGTTTTCCAAGACTGCGCTCTACGTCCCCAGCGCGGAATCGGCGATCAGACCGAGGCGCAACGTCAGCAGCAGCGGGACGTGCAGGTGTACCCGTCCTGCACTGCGCAGGCGATACGCCATGACCACGACCCGCAGCGCTGCCGCCAGGGCAGCCGATTCTCGGCTCAGGTCGGGGGAGGTTTCGGTTATTTTCGCCTGGCAGTGTCGGCGTCTCAGCCGGCGTCGCCCAGTCGGTGGGCGTCCACGATCTGACCCGCTCGGACCAGCTTCTCCATCGTCCGCATGTGCGGGTACATCACCGTGTCGCGGGCGATGAACGGTACGCTGCGGCGGATCAGTTCGTAGACCGGCGCGGTCCCCTTCCCCAGGCGGGTGTCTCGCCCCATCACCTCGCGCCGGAAGTCGATGCCCTGCGCCGCCGCCATCAGCTCCAGCGCCAGGATGCGCTCCACGTTGTCATGGATGCGCCGCGCCTTGACCGCCGCCGTCGCCCCCATGCTGACGTGATCCTCGACATTGGCGCTGGTCGGGATGGTATCGACGCTGGCGGGGTGCGCCAGAATCTTGCTCTCGGTCGCCAGCGCCGCCGCCGTGTACTGCACGATCATGAAACCGCTGTTCAGTCCACCGTCAGGGGTTAGAAATGCCGGCAGCGTGCCGACGTTGCTCGCTTCGTCGATCAGCCGCATGATCCGCCGCTCGCTGATGTTGCCCAGCTCGCTCATCGCCAGACCCAGATAATCCAGGCAGATCGCCAGCGGCTCACCGTGAAAATTGCCGCCGCTGATCACATCGATGTGCCCCGTCGCCTCGTCGATGAAGATCAGCGGGTTGTCGGTGACGGCGTTCAGTTCGATCTCGAAGACCCAGCGGGCATAGGCGATGGCGTCGCGTACCGCGCCGTGTACCTGAGGGATGCAGCGCAGCGTATAGGCATCCTGGACGTTGGTCGGGTCATAGCCGCGCGTGAACTGACTGCCTTCGAGGATGGCGCGCAAATCGGCGGCGCAGTCCACCTGACGTGGGAAGGGGCGCAGCGCGTGCAGCCGGGCGTCGAACGCCATTGGCGTGCCGTGCAGCGCCTCCAGCGACAGGCAGGCGGCGAGGTCACCGGTGGCGTAGAGCATTTCGGCGCGGTGCGTCTCCAGCACGCCAAGCGCGCACATGATGGTCGTGCCGTTGGTCAGCGCCAGTCCTTCTTTTGCCGCCAGGGCGACCGGCGACAGACCGGCGCGGCGCATCGCCTCCGCGCCGCTCAGCACGACGCCGCGATATTCCGCCTCGCCTTCGCCGATCAGCGGCAGCGCCATGTGCGCCAGTGGGGCGAGATCGCCCGATGCGCCGAGCGACCCCTTTTCCGGGATGACCGGATGCACCCCCCGGTTGAGCATCGCCAGCAGCAGTTCCAGCGTCTCCAGACGGATGCCGCTGTGTCCTTTCGCCAGCGTGTTGGCGCGGATCAGCATGATCGCCCGCACCGTCTCGGTGTCCAGCGGCGCGCCCACCCCGACGGCGTGGCTGACCAGGATGTTGTACTGAAGCTGTTCGACCTGATCGGGCGGGATCACCCGGTCCTTGAACGCGCCGAAGCCGGTGGTGATGCCGTAGGCGACCGCGCCGTCGTCGATCAGCCGGCGCACGGCGTCGGCGGCGCGGCGCACTGCTCCTTTCGCCGCGGCGCTCAGCACGACTTCCAGGGTCCCCGGTTCGGCGTGGGCGGCGGCGATCACGTCATCGAAGGTCAGCGATCCGCCATCGATCACCAGCTGTGCCATAGCAGCGCTCCTTTGGCGCCGACGCGCCAGATCGGGTTGCCCCCAAATTCATAGGCGGCGGCGCGATAGTCGGGTTCGTTGAGGATGAGCAGGTCCGCCTGCTTGCCGACCTCGATGGAGCCGATCCGCCCGCCCATGCCGATGGCATAAGCGGCGTTCAGGGTGACGGCGTTCAGCGCTTCGGCGGGCGTCAGCTTCTGGTAGCGGCAGGCAATCGCCATCGTCATCGGGATGCTGGTGGTCGGAGCGCTGCCGGGGTTATAGTCGGTCGCCAGCGCCAGGATGCCGCCGGCGTCGATCAGGCGGCGCGCACTGCCGTAGTGATGGCTCCCCAGGTTGAAATTGACCGCCGGCAGCATGATGCCGACGGTCTTCGAAGCCGCCAGCCGCTCCAGTTCGTGGTCCGGCGTCACGTCCAGGTGATCGACCGAGACGGCATCCAGCGCGACCGCCATCGGCACGCCGCCCAGATTGACGAACTCATCGACATGCGCCTTCGCCGCCATGCCGAGCGCCTGCCCGGCTTGCAGGATGCGCCGCGCCTGATCGACATCGAAGACGCCCTGCTCGCAGAAGACATCGACGAACAGCGGCGTCCCCTGGCGGGCGAACCACGAAGCGGCGTACCAGGCGCGCACGGCGGGCAGCATGACCTCGATGACATGGCGGGTGTAGGACTCGGCATCCGGGAATTCCGGCGGGACGGCATGCGCGCCCAGAAAGGTCGGCAGCAGGCGCATGGGGTAGCGCTCGGCAGCCCAGTCGATGACCTCCAACAGGCGCACCTCGGTCTCGACATCCAGCCCGTAGCCGGTCTTGATCTCGGCGGTGGTCGTGCCGGTCTGCATCATCCGCTCGATGCGTTCCAGCAGCGTCTCACGCAGATCGTCCAGTGAGGCGGCGCGGGTGGCGCGCATGGTCTTGCGGATGCCGCCGCCCGCCGCCATGATCTCCATGTAGGTCGCGCCGCTCAGCCGCATTTCGAACTCGTCCAGGCGGTTGCCGGCGAAGATGGCGTGCGTGTGGCAGTCCACAAAGCCGGGGATGACCGCCCGCCTCCGGCAGTCCTCATGATTCTCGCTGCGATAGATGCGCAGCAGGTCCTCGCTCTTCCCGACGGCAACGATCACGCCGTCCTGGGCGGCGAGCGCCGCGCCCTCGATAATGCCGAGATCGCGCATCGCTGCGCCGCGCTTCGGCGCGCCTGAGCCGGCGCAGGTCACCAGCTGGGTGATATTGGTGAGCAGTAAATCGACTGATTCCATAAGCGATACTTTCAACCTTTCCTGCCCTGATTTTAGCCCTTCATCATCGCGATGCGATATATTCAACAAATATCCAATCGAATTGCATAATCTTACCTCTGGGGAGTTGAGCAATATGGGGCATATCATCGCGGTACACAGCGCAAGCGGCGGCGCGGGCTGCACGACGGTGGCGGTCAACCTCGCAGCGCGATTCCCCACGCACGGGGCGCGGTCCTTGTTGATTGATTTGAGTCTGCCCTATGCCGACGTAGGCGTGATGCTGAATCTGCGAAGCAGCGCCACAGTGATCGACGCGCTGGTAGATTCAACCGACCCCGAACATCTCGAAGCCTGTACGACGGTCTACGAGAATGGGCTGCGCGTCCTCACTGCTCCGTCTCATCCGGCAGACGCAGATCAAGTCACCTCCGAGCAGATTGAGAAACTGCTGACTTTGGCTGCTGACCTCTATGATTTCATCGTGGTCGATGTGGGGCATCACCTGAATAAAACAGCTTTGACAGTAATCGATAGGGCATCGGTCATTGTGCTGGTGATCATGCCGACGTTAACCGGGGTAAAAAATGCGCGCTTGGCGCTTGATCTGTTCAAGCAGCTGGCGTATCCATCGGAGAAAATCGTCACCGTCGTCAACCACGTTGATGATGAATTAGCCTCAAAGAAACTCAACGTCGATATGAAACGGATCGAGCAATACCTGCATGTAGCGCTGGATGCTCGACTGCCAAACGACACCGCTTCCGCTTTGGGCGCGCTCAATAAAGGCATACCACCTGTATTCCGGCACGGCGCTGACGACACGTCACTCGATACTGCACTCATCCACTTGAGCGATTTTGTCTTCAAGATGCTGGTGTACGGTGAAGACGAAACGCCGCAGCCCGCTGTCAGATTAGAAAGCAGCGCAGAGCGCACACCTCGACGTTCCAGTCGTCCTCAATCACCCATCGGTCGCGAGGCAGGTCGGACGATCAGCGTCTTCATAGTCGATGAAATCCCAGAAACTGCAGCCAATCTCACCAAGCTGCTGGCATTCGAAAGCGATTTCAAAGTGGTCGGATCCGCCGCTTCAGGCATGGAATGTGTCGAGAAAGCGCTCCGTCTACAGCCGGACATCATCCTGCTTGACGCCACTTTGCCAGACATCGACGGCACTCCCCTTGCTAAACGCCTGCTGACCGAGCTTCCCACAGCCGCCATCATCATGATGGGGGTCCTCAGCACGGTCGAGGTCTTGCAGAAGGCAATGCAGTCCGGCGGGCGGCATTATCTCGTAAAACCTATCGCCCCGGACGAACTCTACCAATCTATTCGCGCTGCCTATCAGTTCCAGAGCGCGACGTTGCATTTCGATGCGTCCCCTTTGCAAGAGTCTGTGCGTCATGCCTCTGCGTCTACGAGCGGGTTGAACCTGCGCCCAACCCCAGACAAGAACGCCGCACTGGAGCTTCTACCGGTCGAAGAAGCCAAGATGAGCAAATTGCCGACGCGCGGCTTGTTCTCCTACGACTACCACTCAGGTGGAGGATCGCCAGCGCCTCAAGCCGCGCCGCCAGAGATGGCGCGCACCCTCTTCTCGGCATACTATCCTCGCCAAGCCTTTGCAGGGCGCAAACATGGGCTTTATGTTTATGCCCATGTCGAGGCTGCTGCCGCGCAGATGCAGCAGGATATTGGGAAGTTCAAAGAGGAACTTGGCGGGACGATTCCCCAAGCGAGGTCAGCAAAACAGACGGCGCAGGTCGCTTTTGGCACGCCGATCACTATCACGCCGGAGTGTGAGGAACTTCAGTTCGAGCCGGCATCTTTGACAAAGCGCTGGCGTGGACCTTTTACGCGCTTCGACTTTGATTTTTACCCGACCGAGGAACCGATTGATGAAACCGTCATCGTGCGCGTTTCCGTGCGGATCGCCGGTATCGAAGTGGCATTCATCCGGTGCGGCATCGATATCGCCGCTGAAAGTGCGGCTTCCATTCATGTTGACCCCGAAGACGACAATCCCTTAGCGGCAGCCCGCTTTGCCAGTCAACATGCCGAGAGATATCAGAGGATTTTCATCTCCTATTCACACAAGGACACCGAAGTGGCGCGCGCCTATCGTCTGGCACAAGTAGCGATGGGCAACGAAGTGTTTATCGACGTAGATGGCTTGCACGCCGGAGAAAACTGGCAGGCAGCGCTGGCAAGGGCGATTGACACAGCCGACATCTTCCAGTTGTTCTGGTCGCCCAACTACGCCGAATCGGAGTTCTGCCGCTACGAATGGGACTACGCGCTCAAGTATCGCTGCGCCGACGACGGGTGCGAGAGTTTCATTCGCCCCGTCTATTGGGTTGATCCGATTCCCGCTCCGCCTCCACAGGAACTCAGCCACTTGAATTTCAAGTTTGTGCCGTTCAGCCAAAAGGCATAGATCGGCTCTTGATCTTACTCATTTCATCATCGGAATATCGACGCCGTTGGCTTTGGCGAAAGTAATCGCCTCATCGTAGCCGGCATCGGCATGGCGCACCACGCCCATGCCCGGATCGCTGGTCAGCACCCGTTCCAGGCGGCGCGCCGCTTCCGGCGTGCCGTCGGCGACGATCACCTGTCCGGCGTGGATACTGTAGCCGATGCCCACGCCGCCGCCGTGATGCAGGCTCACCCAGGTCGCCCCGCCGACGGCGTTGACCAGCGCGTTCAGCAGGGGCCAGTCGGCGATGGCGTCGCTGCCATCTTTCATGCCTTCGGTCTCGCGGTTCGGGCTGGCGACCGATCCGCTGTCCAGGTGGTCGCGCCCGATGACGATAGGCGCTTTGACTTCGCCGCGCGCCACCATCTCGTTGAAGCGCAGCCCGGCTTTCGCCCGTTCGCCGTAGCCCAGCCAGCAGATGCGCGCCGGCAGCCCCTGGAAGACGATCTGCTCGCGCGCCATCGTGATCCAGCGGCGCAGGTGGTCGTCCTCCGGGAAAAGTTTGAGGATGGCGCGGTCGGTGGCGTAGATATCTTCCGGGTCGCCGGAGAGCGCCACCCAGCGGAAGGGACCTTTGCCCTCGCAGAACAGCGGGCGGATGTACGCCGGCACGAAACCGGGATAGGCGAAGGCGTCGGCGACGCCGTGATCGAACGCCCGCTGACGCAGGTTGTTGCCGTAGTCGAAGACGACCGCCCCTTTCGCCTTCCAGTCGAGCATCGCCTGGACGTGACGCGCCATCGAGTCCATCGCCCGCGCCCGGTAGGCGTCGGGGTCGCCGGCGCGCAGCGCGCCGGCGGCTTCGACGCTCATGCCCGCTGGGATATACCCATAGAGGACATCGTGCGCGCTGGTCTGGTCGGTGACCACATCCGGCACGACGCCGCGCGCCACCAGCTCCGGCAGCACCTCGCTGGCATTGGCGACCAGCCCGATGGATTTCGGCATCGGCACGGCAAGCGCTTCTTCGACCCAGGTCATCGCCTCTTCCAGGTCGTCGGTGATGGCGTCGATCTGCTTCAGATTCAGCCGCCGCTCCGCCCGCCAGCGGTCCACCTCGACGAACAAGCCGACACCCTCGTTCATCGTCACGGCGAGCGGCTGCGCGCCGCCCATCTCGCCCAGACCGGCGGTGACGACGAACTTCCCCTTCAGCGATCCCCAGCCATGCTGGCGCGCCAGCGCGCCGAAGGTCTCGTAAGTGCCCTGTAAAATGCCCTGCGTGCCGATATAGATCCAGCTTCCCGCCGTCATCTGACCGTACATGATCAGCCCGTCGCGTTCCCAGCGGTCGAAGTTCGCCTGCGTCGCCCAGGCGGGGACGATGTTGCTGTTGGCGATCAGCACGCGCGGCGCATCGGCATGGGTGCGGAAGACGGCGACCGGCTTGCCTGACTGCACCAGCAGGGTCTCGTCCGGTTCCAGGCGGCGCAGGGCGTCGAGGATGGCGTCAAACGCTTCCCAACTGCGCGCCGCCCGCCCGCGCCCGCCGTAGACGATCAGGTGATCCGGGTCGAACGCCACTTCGGCATCGAGGTTGTTTTGCAGCATTCTGTAGGCGGCTTCGATCAGCCAGTTCTTGCAGGTCAGCGCCATGCCGGTAGGCGCTTTGACCGGGCGGGGGTGGTCAGCCATAAATCTTTACTCCAGGATGTCTCAAACAAGTACCCTGCATTTCAAGAAAGCGCGCCGCGTGTTTCCGACGGCGCACGAAAAAACGCAGGAAGCCGCGCAGCGCCTTGCCCAGGGGGCGACCCGACGGGAAACCCTCTTTATTTTAGCGGTTCTTGTATTCCCAGAGAAAGGTCCAGAGGGCGGTCGCCGCCAGGCGGCTGGTGCGGTCGTCGAGATCGTGCGCCGGGTTGACTTCGGTGATCTCGAACAGGCGGGTGCGGCGCTCCCTGCCGGCGGCGGCGGCGATGGCGCAGAATTCTTCGCCGGTGAAGCCGAGTGGGTTCGGCGCGCTCACGCCCGGCGCATCAGCGGCACGCACCACGTCCATATCCAGCCCCCAGAAGATCGTCCCTTCCACGCGCCGCGCCAGGATCGCCGTCAGGTAGTTCTCGACGCCGAAACGCCGCGCCTCACCGGCGGAGAAGACGTTGACGCCGATGTCGATCAACCATTGGCGGTAGGCGAGCGAATTCGCCTGCGGCTGGTAGCCGATCTCGAACAGGCTGAAGGGGTGTACGTACTCCTCGACGAGCAGCTGACGGTACGGCGTGCCGCTGTTACGCACCGGATCGGCACGCACATCGAAATGAGCATCGAAATTGAACGCCAGGACCGAATCACGGGTTTCCATCGCCAGCGCCGAACAATCTGGATAGCTGGTGTCGTTGCCGCCGCCCAGGACGATCATCATTTTGCCGTCGCGCAGCACCTGGCGTACCACCTCGCGGTGGCTGTCGTGAGTCGCTTCCAGCGTGGCGTGAATTTTGGTGTTGCCCAGGTCGAACAGGCGCATACCGGGGATGTCGATGAAGCGGTAGAAGGCGCGGCGAATGGCATCCGGCGCATCCTTCGCGCCAGGGCGACCGCGATTACGCCGCACGCCGTCGTCCTGCGGCAGCCCCAAGAGGACGACTTCGGACAACCCGTAATCGACGGGAAGCGAAAGGGCAGTTTCACCTAAACGCGGATCATTTGTGTCGCCACGGCGGTAGAAGAGGTCGGCATCGGGGCGCGTGGTCTCCTGAAACAGGTTCAAGGGCTATCCTTTCGCCCGGACAAAGGATAGGGGAGTACGCTTCTCCGGACATTATAACACATCTCGCACTAAGACATCCGCCAGCGTTGATCGTTGCTCCTGGCGGACGGCGGCAGTGTGGTCATCCGATATTCGATGCTGGGATAGCGCACTGGATGTTCTATAATCATAGTCGGTGTTCTCAATCAGGCAAGAACTATCATGGTGCGTGAGGAAGAGACACAGATCATCAGCGCGCTGCGCGGTGGCGACGAAGCGGCGTTTATGCGCCTCGTCCAGTCCTACCAGGGATCGCTGGTGCGGGTAGCGGCGATGATCATTGGTGATGCCGAGGTGGCGCAGGAGGTCGTCCAGGAGACCTGGATCGCCGTCCTGAAGGCGCTGCCCACCTTCGAAGGGCGTTCTTCGCTCAAAACGTGGATCTTCACCATCCTGATGAACCGCGCGCGGACCGCCGCCCGCCGCGAGGGGCGCTATATCGGGCTGGCGCTGGAAACGGACGAGTCCGGCGATGATCTGCCCACCGTCACGCCGGATCGGTTTCATCCGGCGCAGACCGGAGTCGAGGCGCGTGGATGGATCACGCCGCCGCGCAGTTGGGAAGAGATGCCGGAAGAAGTCTTCCTGAGCGGCGAGGTGCGTCGGCTGATTCACCGCACGATTGACACTCTGCCGCAGCAGCAGCGCGAGGTCATCACCCTGCGCGATGTCGAAGGCGTCAGCGCCGAGGAAGCCTGTAATATCCTGAGCGTGAGCGAGTCCAATCAGCGCGTGCTGCTGCACCGCGCGCGTTCGAAGGTGCGGCGGGCGCTGGAAGCCTATCTGGGCGAATGACAGGTCGTAGCATGAATGAGTACCGAATGCCGACGTGCGAAGAGATGGTTGAGTTCGTGACCGACTATCTGGAAGGCAGGCTTCCCGAAGCGGACCGCCTGGGGTTCGAGGCGCATCTGCGGCTTTGCGTGGGCTGTCAGCACTATCTCGATCAGATGCGCCGGACGGTCACCGCCACCGGCGCGCTCGCCGGCGAGACTCTGGATGCGATCAGCCGCGATGCCCTGCTGAAGGTCTATCGCGCCTGGCTAGAAGAGCGCGATTCGCCCTGATCGCGCGCTGACATTTCAACAAAGTCCACCGGGTCACCCCTACGGTCGGCATACGCAAGGGGTCGTAGGGGAGAGCCGCCGGCTCTCCCGCTAACCGGTGGCTCTCCCGCGCTGCTTGATTATGCGATAATGGAGAAACGATTTAGAGTTGGCGCAATTCGTAGGGACGGCATTCTTGCCGCCCGCCGTGTCGGACGCGGTTGATCGCGTCCTTACATCCCGCCAGGTCTAAACCTATTCTCCATAAGGTCAGATCAGAACCATGCGCTGATCTGGCGAATCCCGCTAGAATCCTGGAAATCGGATGAACTCAGGAGCGCTGATCGTGGAAAGACTCGACCCCCAGACGTGCCGTGCCCGGCAGGCGCGGCTGATGGCTGCCGTCCCCGCCGACCTGCTGATCCTCAACAACCCGCATCACATCCTCTACCTGACCGGGCTGTACAACTCGGAGCTGCGGCAAGCCGCCTGGGGGCTGAACTCGTTACTCCTTGATGCGTCCAGCGGCAGGGCGACCCTGCTGGTCAACGAGATGCTCGCCCATGAGCTGAGCGCCCCGGCGGTGGATGCAATTCAGGTGACGCCCTGGTACGCCGCCGCGCCCGCCGGTCCCGGCGCGGAGCAGTTCGACGAGGCGGTGACGGCGCTGCGCGGGCGCGTCGAGGCGA
Organism: Anaerolineae bacterium; assembly: GCA_013360465.1. Classification (GTDB taxonomy): domain Bacteria; phylum Chloroflexota; class Anaerolineae; order Aggregatilineales; family Phototrophicaceae; genus Flexifilum. The sequence goes on from JABWBO010000026.1 coordinate 50,600, forward strand.
TTCAGCCACCGCGCATCGCCGCCGAACTCGGCTGGCTGCCGCAGGGAGCGGTGGGCGGTGAAGCGGTGCTGAACCTGAACCCGATCCTCAAGCAGATGCGGCGCGTCAAGGATGCCGACGAGCTGCGGCTGATCCGCGAGGCGGTGCGGGTCAACGAGGCGGCGCATCGCGGCGCGCGGGCGGCGGTGCAGGTCGGCGCGACCGAGCTGGAGGTCTATAATGCGGCGTGCGCTGCGGCGGTCAGCGCCTTCGGCGGACCGGTCCACCTGCTCGGTGATTTCACCTGCCTGTCGCGCCCGAACCCCGGCAGCGTGCCGACGCCCTACACCCTGCAGCCCGGCGATGTCATGCTCTGCGACATCTTCCCGCTGGTCAACGGCTATCGCGCCGATTTCACGGCGACCATCGCCGTCGATGACCGCTACAGCGAGGCGCAGGACCGCGTCGATGGGGCGATCCACGAAGCGCTGCGCGCCGGCGAAGCGGCGCTCCGCCCTGGGGCGCGCGGCGGGGATGTCTACCGCGTGGTGCGCGCCGCGCTGGCGCAGCACGGACTGGCGGAGCATTTTCCACATCATGCCGGGCACGGGCTGGGCTTTGACCACCCGGATACGCCGTACTTCGTGCCGCTCAGCGAAGAGACTCTGCTGACGGGCGAGGTGGTGGCGTTGGAGCCGGGCGCTTATGGACCGGGCTTTGGCGCGCGCATCGAACACAACTACCTGATCACCGAGGGCGGACCGGAACGGCTGTCGAATCACAGCACGGCGCTGCTGTGAACTTCTAAGGCTTTTCCAGACAAAAGACGCGCCAGCGGTTGCAGGGGCGAACCCACGTGTTCGCCCGTGAACGGCGGGCGGAGACACAGCTCCGCCCCTACTGCTCATCGGCAGTATCGAGAAACTGAGGAATATCCTCCTCGAATTCCGCCCCAATACTCACATCGGCTTCATCCAGAAACGGCTCTCCGTCCCTGTCGGCGATCTCTTTGGCGATCTGCCTGGCGACCCAGGTGTCTTCGCCGGAATGACTGATGAAAACCCTGCGCTTTTGAGCTGCTTCGCTCATAAACCTGCTCACAATCTCCTGGCGTGCTAGCTCAGTCATGAAGTCCGTTATGCTGCTGAGTTCGCAGAGGGTGTCCCAGATACCGGTCTACCGGCTGAGAATCCACGCCGCCGCTTTGCTCGCCAGCCGATCCAGCGCTTCCACCGACAAGCGGATGTGTTCCTCTTTGGTGTCTTCGATCTTGTTGTGCGAGATGCCGTACAGGCTTTGCACGAACATCATGATCGTCGGCACGCCCGCCCGCGCCACCTCCGCCGCGTCGTGCAGCGGACCGCTCGGCAGGCGGTGGGAAACGCCGCAGGTCTCCAGAATGGCTTGATCGCAGAAGTCGATGAGCTGCGGGTGGAACAGGATGGGGTGGATGTCCCACAGCTTGCGCCACTCGACGCCGCACTTCTCTTCCTCAGCGAAGCGCTCGCTGGCTTCGCGCGCTTCGCGGTACATCGCCGCCAGCTTGTCGGCGTCGAGATGCCGTTGATCGAGGGTGATGTCGCACTGCGCCACCACCGAAGTGACGATCCCCGGCGCGGTATCGACCCGACCGCAGGTGCAGACGCCGCCGTTGCGCACGGCGATGGGGCGAATCTCCAGCGCCAGCTTCGCTGCCGCCGCCAGCGCATCGCGCCGCTTGTCCATCGGCGTCGAACCGGAATGCGCCGCCTGCCCGGTGAAGCGGATCGAATGCCGCTCCACGCCGAACGTTCCCAGGACGACGCCCAGCGGCAGGTCCATGCTTTCCAGCACCGGACCCTGCTCGATGTGCAGTTCCAGATAGGCGGCGGCGTCCTTCAACTGCTTGCCCGATTCCTTGGCTTTGTCCAGGTCGATGCCGAAGCGCGCCAGAGCATCGACCAGCAGGACGCCGTCACGGTCCTTGAGGTGACGCAGATCATCCGGGTTCATCGTGCCGGAACAGGCGCTCGACCCGAACAGACTGCGCCCGAAGCGCGCCCCTTCTTCATCCGCCCAGCTGACGACGCGGATCGTCACCGGCGGCACGCCCTCGGCGGCGAAGCGGCGCAGGACTTCCAAGCCCGCCATGACGTTCAGGCAGCCATCCAGCCAGCCGCCGTTGGGGACTGAATCCAGATGACCGCCGAGGATCAGCGTCTTGTCCGATGCGCCGCGCAGGGTAGTCCACAGGTTGCCCGCTTCGTCCGTCTCGACTTCGACCGGCAGCCCGGTGAGCTTCGACTTGTACCAGTCATTCGCCTTCGCCCAGGTGTCGGTGAAGGCGACACGCTGCGCCCCGTCTTCGGTCCCGGTCAGGGCGCGGAGTTCCTTCAGTTCATCGACCGTCCGCTGTGCATTGACTTGTGCCGTCGTCATCTTCTCTCATCCTGTAATCTCTGACCAGTCTATGGCAGAGATTACAGCGCGGCGGCGGTCGCGTCAAATCGGCGTGAGCGGTATCAGCGCCAGCGTTCGCGCGCGTGTCGGCTGCGGCGAGCGTGGAAGCAGTTGTCGCACAGCGCGAAGCGATAGCCGGTGGGCAGCTTGGTCCCGCACTGGACGCAGCGCCGCGTCGTATCGATCTTGCGCAGCAGGGCGTCGTCGAGTCGCAGCGACCACTCGATGCGCGTCGCGCGGACTTCCGTCTCGTCTCCGGCATAGCGGCTGAATTCCTGCCGTCCCGCCAGCCACAGGTAGACGTCGGCTTCCAGGATGCACAGTTCGGTATCATCGAGGTCGCGGTGGGTGCGGATCTCCGTCGGCGGCTGGCTGGGGCTGGGCAGGTGTTCCCCGCGCAGGATCGCCGTCGCACAGGTGCGCCAGAAGTCGCGCGTCTCCTGGCGGGTGGGGGCGTTGATCAGTTTGAGGGCGGCAGCCATGCCGAGCTGCTCCACCTCTTCGACGCGGAGCATCGCCGCCAGTTCGATGCGCTCGCTCATATCGGCGGTCTTGAGCGAAGCGCGCAGCGCCTCCGGGATGGATTCCAGCAGCGCCCATTCGCGCAGGCGCTGCGCCAGCGTGCCGGGGATGAGCGAGATCGCCTCGACCGTCGGCGCGACGTGCGCGTGCGTCAGACTCGGCGGCGTGGCATCGAACAGGGCACGCAGCTGGCGCAGGTGATCGTCGGAGAGTACTCCGACCACGCCGCCTTCCGAAAGCCCATGCCGCCCGGCGCGCCCGCCGATCTGCTGGACTTCGTGCGGCTCCAGCAGTCGCACATCCTTGCCATCGAACTTCTCCATCTCGTAGAAGCACACCTGATCGGCGGGCAGGTTCAAGCCCATGCCGACGGCGTCGGTGGCGATGCAGATCTCGCACTCTTCGTTAGCGAAGCGGTCGGCTTGCCGCCTTCGCACTTCCGGCGGCAGGTTGCCGTAGACGACCGATACCGTTCGCCCGGCGCGCTCCAGATCGACCTTCAGCCCCAGCACCGTCTTGCGCGAGAAGGCGACCAGGATGGTGCGCGGCGGCAGATCGTGCAGCGTCCAGGGCGCATCGGCGACGTGCAGCGGCGTCAGGCGGCGGTGTTCGATGACGTGCAGGGGCAGACTGACCGCCTGTGTGAGCTGCTGAATCAGCGGACGGACGATGGGTGCGCCGAGGACGTGAATCTCCTGTGCCTGCGCTTCCATCAGCGCGCGGGTCCACGCCGCACCCCGGTCCGGGTCGGCGAACATGTGCGCTTCGTCGATGATCACGCAGTCGCCGCTGTGCATGGGATTGAACATCTCGATGGTCGCCGCCGTGAACTGCGCGCCTGGCACGGGGATATATTCTTCACCGGTGAGGAGGTTACAGTGGACGCCGCGCGCATTCAGCCGGTCGAAGACTTCGAACGCCAGCAGGCGGAGCGGCGCGAGATACCATCCGCTGCCCGCTTCGATCAGATGATTGAGGGCGTCGTGGGTCTTGCCGCTGTTGGTCGGTCCGATGTGCAGGATCACCTCCTGTTCGGCACGACGGGCGCGCTCCCAGTTGGGGAAGATGGCGATCAACTGCTCGCGCAGGCGGGTGCGGCGGCGGCGTTCCTCTTCTTCTTCGCGGCGCGCCTGTTCCAGCATCTCTTCGCGGCGGCGTTCCTGTTCGGCGAGCCACTCACGCTTGCGCTGCTTGTGCAGTTCGCGGTAGTCGCGCAGACGCTCTGGCAGCCCCCATTTGCCGCGCACCTCGCCCCAGGTCGGCGTGGTGGTGTCGATATTCGCCCGCGTCAGGCGGTGGCGCACCGCCATTTCGGAAAGACCGCTGACCAGGGCGATGCCGCGCAGCGTGACCTGTTCAGAGGCGGCAACCGCTTCGCTGACCGCCGGGTCCTCGTGGGCGGCTTCAACCTGCGCCGCCGCGATGCGCCGCTTGCCTTTGGGGTCGGCGAACGGTGTGAGGATGCCTTCGCGAATCGCTTGTTTGAGTACATCGCCATGTACCGCCAGACGGCGGGCGGCGGCGTCCAGGGAATAGGAACGGGCAAGGACGCGCGCCATATTCGATGTGCCATCGTCCGCGCCGGGACGCAGCACATCCCCGACGACCGGCAGTAGGGCAGCCCACGCCGCATCCACCCGCTTGCGGTCTTCGATTTCCTGGCGGTGAATCGCATTGAGGGCGGCTGCTTCCGCCTCGGCGGCAGCAGCTTCCTCCGTACGCATCCAGACCTGCGCCGGGCTGCCCACCGGGTAGCGAACGACGCCGCCAATCGCCAGCAGCTCATAGAGGGCTGATCCATAGCGGCTTTGAACGTCGCGGATGGAGGCGGTTCTGCCCGGCTGAGCGTTCAGATAGGCGACTAATTCCTGATGGAGCGGCAGCAGCGTGCGCCGACGGATGATGGCGTCGAGCGTGCTTTCGCTCAGCCGCAGCGGATCGTAGACATAGGCGTCTTTGTGCGCCAGCGCCCCAACCGACAGCAGATGCGACAGGGCGGCTTCTTCCTGCGGTGTGATCGAAAAGCGCTCGCGTTCGGCGTAACCTCGTTCGGCGAAGCGCTCGAACAGCGCCGCAGCCGAGGGATCGGGTTCGAAGACCATCTGGCGGATAGCGCGGCGTTCGATCACCGGCGGTGTCCTGACGGAGCCGTCCTCGTCGATGGGCGGCAGCGATGGTTCGCACCACACCGCCGCTTCCTGCGCCATTTCCGCATTCAGCCGAGCGGCGTCGTAGATCAGGCTTCCGATCTCGCCAACCCTGCCGGCGCGGATGGCGGCATTGAGGCTGCGCCGCCCCTTCTGGTGGATGCGAAAGCGCTGCGTGAAGACCGCGTGTTTAATGAACCCCTCCGGAATACTCGCCAGCACGCGGGCGATCTGTTCGGGCGATGGGGTGATCTTGCTCATGGGCGATTCTCGATAATCTGCATCGTCATCTTCAGCGCCCATGTTATCACCTTCGGCGCACAGCGCCAGCGGAGGTTCTGACAGAGCAAGCGCCGTCGTTGATGCTTTTTTCACAACGTCCGGGGCGGATGCCATGTATAATGATCCCGATGGCGGCGGCACTCGGTGTTGTAACATGGTGTGATGATCGTGAACCGCATGGGTAGTGATCCCGTTTCAGTAGTATTTGCGATTATCGTCGCTAATCTACGCAGTATCGACGCAACATGAAGGTGGTAGACTTGCCCCCCATCACCATCCTCACCCCTTCGTACAACCAGGCGCAGTACATTCGCGCCACCATTGAGTCGGTCCTCAGCCAGGACTACGCCGACTTCGAGTACCTGGTGATCGACGGCGGATCGACCGACGACACGACGGACATCCTCAAATCCTACAGCGACCCGCGTATGACCTGGGTATCGGAGCGCGACAAGGGGCAGGCGGATGCGCTCAACAAGGGGCTGCGCCTGACCAGCGGGGCGATCCTCACCTGGATCAACTCGGATGACACACTTCTGCCCGGCGCAGTACGTTTCATGGTGGATTATTTCCAGCAGCACCCCCAGGTCGATATGCTGTACGGCGATGCCAACCTGATCGACAGCGCCGGCGCGTCACTGGGGCTGTCGGCGAGCGACGTGCTGACGCGCGAGGTGGCTGTGACCGGCGACTTCACGCTCATGCAGCAGGGGAGCGCCTGGCGGCGTCGCGCCTCTGAAACCCTAGGCGAGTTCCGCGACGATCTGCACTACGTCTTCGATGCCGAATACTGGGTGCGGATGCTGCTGGCGGGGCTTCGCGTGGAGTACGTCCCGGGGGTGCGCGCCGAGTTCAGAATGCACGACGCCAGCAAGACAATCAGCCAGCGCCGCCGCTTTGTAGACGACTGGCGGCAGGTGATCGACCGGCTCTATGCCGATCCCACGCTGCCGGACTCTTTGCGCCGGCTGCGTCCTACCGCCCAGGAATTCCTCGACTGGCAGTATGCCAAGATCGACTATGCCGCGCGCGATTACGCGGCGGCGCGCCCCGCGCTTCAACGGGTCCTGCGCGCCGGGCGTTCAACGCGCCGCGTCATGGCGGCGGTCATGCTGACCGATGTTTATCTGGGTACGTCATTCGCCCCCTTTGCGGCGGCGGCGTTTCGCCGGCTGACCGGACGGAATATCGAGGCAATTACCCCAACACTTCCCGGTACAGGCGGCTGAGCGCTTCCAGCGCCACCTCGGCGTGGAGTTCCTGCCCGGCGCGGCGCGCCGCCGCCCGCAGCGCCATCACCTGTTCGACGCTCAGGGCGTTCACCGTCGCCGCCAGATCAGCGGCGGAGAAGGACCGAGCGGCGATCCCGTAGCTGTAGCGGGTGACCATCTGCTCGTGCGCCGTGCCTGGTCCGACGATCACCCCCAAGCCGGCGACCGCCGCCTCGAACAGCTTGTTGGGCAGGGTGTAGCGGTTGGTGTAGGTGGTCGGCGCGGACCAGCTCAGTTCCAGATCGCAGTCGGCGATAGCCTGCACCACCTGATGAATGCTCACCGGCGGGCGGAAGATCACCCGCTCCGGCGCGTTCTCCTGAGCGTAGGCTTTCAGCCCGTCGATGGTCGCCGCTTCGCCCACCACCAGGAAGTGCAGCTCGAAGCGCGGCTGACAGAGGGCGATGGCGTCGATCAGCACCTCCAGATGGCGGTTGCGGATTGCCGCGCCGTGAAAGATCAGTCGGATGCGCTGAGGATCGACCGGATGGTCCGGCGTCTCGACGTAATCCGGCGCGTTGTAGACGACGCCCCCGCCCAGCCCGTACTCCGCCGCATAGCGTTCCGCCAGCGGCTCAGAGACGTGCGTGCTGGCATCGACACCGGCGGCGTAACGGCTCAGAAAGTGGTGTATCATCGGGGCGAAGAACCAGCGCCATGCCCGGCTGCTCTCCCGCTCGGTGGTCCAGTGTTCGTCGGCGTCGAAGAAGACCTTCGCTGTCCCCCCGGTCTGCCGAGCAGCCCGCACCGCCAGCGGGATCGCCGCCCAATCGCTGGCGTGGTAGGCGTCGGCGCGACAGGCGATGGCGAGGCGGAGCGCCTGGACGTAGCGGGGTCGCCGCCAGAAGTAGAGATCGTAGGCGGCAGGGATCAGCCGACCCAGCGCCAGCAGGATCAGTTCGACGGCGAGGCGGAGGCGGCTGCGCGAACGGTTGATGCCGTGCCAGGCGATCCCCTTTGCCGCCCACGACGCCGGTGGGTCGCCGAAGCCGATGACGCGGACGGCGTAGTCGCGCGACAGCCGCTCGATCTGCCGGAAGGACCGGGGATCGGTTTCGATGGGCAGCGCCAGCGTGATGACGCAGACGGTTTTTGGCATGTGCAGAACATCCCCTATGGGTAGAGGCGGTGCGCGCACCGCCCGACGAGGGTCTGTCTGCAAACGCGCTGTTTGTCGCTGTCCTCACCCCTGCTGCGCTTCGTTTAGCGCCCCCTCTCAATACAATGGAGAGGGGACTGAGGGGTGAGGTTTAGTGGGTTTGCAGACACACTTTAACAGCAGTATTGAGAGTCCTGTGGCATAATTGCCGTTATCTGGCAAAGAGTGTGACACATCGCTCATGGTCGCCACATTTTACTTCATCGTGGTCTGCGCCGCCGCCGCCATCCTCATCACGCTCAGCTTCGTGGGGTGGACCCGCCGCAGCGTCCCTGCCGGCATGCCCTTCTTCCTGCTGATGGCGTCGAGCGCCTTCTACCTGCTGTGCAACGTCGGTTTCATGGTAAGCGCCGACCGCGAAACGGCTTACGTCTTTGCCCGCCTGCAAACCCTGGGCACCAATCTGGCGTGCGTGGTTCTGCTCGTGTTCTGCGTGGCATATTCGGGACGCCCGGAGCGCCTGCCTCGTCTCAGCCTGGCTTTCTGGTACGCGCTGGCGGTGGGTACGTTCCTGGTAGTCTGGACCGACCCCTATCATCACTGGTATTTTCGCACCTTCGAAATCACCCAGGTGGGCGGCTTGACCTTCCGCGCCGGGACGTATGGCTGGTGGCTGCCGGTCCTGATCGTCGTTCAGTTCATCCCACCCCTGTACGGCGTCGCTGTTTTGATCGCCGAGTACCGCGCGGCGCAGGGGGTGATTCGCCGGCAGTACAGATGGCTGATCTTCACTGCCTGCCTGCCGCCCGGCATCTCGGCGCTAATCGCCGTGCTGCGCATGGTCGGCGTCGAGTCGCTCAGCAGCATCACGCCGCTGCCCCTGGCGTTCGGCGCAGTTGGCTTGAGTACCGTGCGCGTCATCCTGCGCGATCAGCTCCTCGACCTGACGCCCATCGCCCAGGTGCTGATCTTCGATGAGATCCCGGAAGCCATCATCATCACCGACCTACAGGGGCGCATCACCCAGCTCAACCCCGTCGCCCGCCGGCTGCGTGGGCTGAAACCGGGCGAAGGGATCGGCAGGCTTTCGCGCGATCTGTTCGTCGAGTTGGATGGCGTTGACCAGGGGAGCATCATCACCGTCAGGCTGCCGGACGAGGCGCGTCCGCGCTCCTACGAATGCCGCTTTCGCGATCTGAAGCGGAAAGAGATGCCGGTCGGTCGGCTGACCATCCTCTACGATGTGACCGAGCGCCAGCGCGCCGAAGAAGCCTATCGCAGCGTCGTGGACCGGTCTTTGCAGGGGTTCGCCATCTTCCAGGAAGGGCGGGCGGTCTTTGCCAACCGCATGTTTGGCGATTTGTTCGGATATGAGCCGGCAGAGGTGCTGAATTTCAGCGCGGAACAGCTGGTGCGCGGTGTCCACCCCGACGACCTGCCCAGGGTACTCGACGGGCAGCGCCGGCTGCTCACCGGCGAGATCGATTCCGTGCGCAGCGAGTTTCGCATCATGCGCCGCGCCTTGGAGCCGGTGTGGGTAGAGATTCAGGCGGCGCGCACCGATTATCGCGGCGCGCCTGCTGTGCAGATCGCCCTGGTGGATATCACCGAACAGAAGAAGGTGCGTCAGCGCGACTTGGAAGCGCAGCTGGAACGCGAACGGGCGGAGCTGGTCTCCGGCTTTGTCGCCAGCGCGGCGCACGAGCTGCGCACCCCGCTGTCGATCATCAACACGCAGGCGTATTTGCTGGCAGCGCATGCCGATGAAGCAGCGCGTAAGCAGCGCGCCGCCCTGATCGAGTCGCAGGTGTTCCGCACCTCCAAACTGGTCGATATGATGCTCAAGATGGTGCGCCTGCAGCGCGCCTCGCCGACCCTGGTAGCGCTCGCCCCCGAGGCACTGGTGAAGGAAGTATGCAGCGCTTTGCTGCAAGGCGGGCTAATGCCGACGCTGCGCTGTGAGATCATCGAACCCCTGCCGCACATCCTAGGGGACAGCGATCTGCTGCAAGAGGCGCTGACAGCGCTGATCGACAACGCCCGGCGTTATGGACCGCCGGACGGCAGCATCGTCGTCCGGCTGTGCATGGCGGGCGAGAGCGTATGCATCGCCGTCCATGATGAGGGACCGGGCATCGCAGCGGATCAGATGGACAAAATCTTCGAGACCTTCTGGCGCGGCGACTCCGCCCATTCCACGCCGGGCATGGGCTTAGGACTGCCGATAGCGCGGCGCATCGTCGAGCTGCACAAGGGCAGCATCCGCGTGGAAAGCGCGCCAGAGAAGGGGAGCATCTTCCGCATCCACCTGCCGGTACATGTCGAGACTTAGCCGGACACATCGCGACGTGCCGAACCCAATACGCAAGCGGGCGATACGGCGGAGACAGGCGACCCACCGGATCACCCCTGCGGAGTATGGGGTGTAGGGCAGAGCCGGCGGCTCTCCCGTGCCGATCTCACCCCTATTTGTGGGCGATGGAACGGACGTGCTATCATACGGCGTGACGTGTGGACGACGCGAAAGACCCGACCCCTATGGCAGTCACGCCCGAAGAACGCCGCGCCCGTGAAAGCCTGGCGCGCCTGATCGACGATTACGACAAGCTGACCGGCGACCAGCGCGCCGACATGACCGAAGCCAGCGTCGTGCGCCAGTTCATCGACCGGCTGATGGGCGACGCGCTGGGCTGGCCCATCAAGGACCCGCAGCGCTACAAATACGAGCTGCATACCGGAGCCGGATGCCCGGACATCACGCTGATCCCAGAGGCGGGCGGGCGCATCTATGTCGAGACGAAGCGCTTCGGCATGATCAAACGGCTGGAACGCATCGCGGCGGGCACGGCGGACCGTCTTTCCGACACCGTGAAGCCGGCGCAGCTCGCCCTGCCCGGCATGGCGGTGGACCGCACCCCGGAAGAGCAGCAGGCGATCAACTACGCCTTCGGCAACGACGCGACCTGGGCGATTCTGACCAATTTCGAGGTCCTCCGGCTGTTCAACGCCCGGCGCGACTGGCTGGTGCTGTCCTTCGAGACGCCCTTCGCTTATCGCCACGATTTCGACCTGTTATGGCAGCTCGCCTACAGCAATCTGATCAAGGGCAGCCTGGACGCGCTGAGCAACCAGCGCCGCACCGAAGAGGTGGACCGCGACTACCTGGGCTTCATCAACGACTGGCGCGAACGGCTGGCGCGCGACCTGCTGAGCCGCCTCGGTCAGAACCGCTGGCTGGCGCGCGACGACGGCGCGACCGACCTGACGGCGCTGCGGGCGGTGGTGCAGCGCACCCTGGACCGGCTGGTGGTCGCCCGCTTCGCCGAAGACCATCTGGTTGTGCCGCCCGGCACGCTGCGCACCTTTTACGAAGTGCGCAAGAGCAACCCTTACTCGCATTCCATGCAGCAGTTCCTCGACAACTTCTTCCGTCGCTTCGACGAACAGCACAATTCGGCGTTGTTCGCGCCGGGGCTGGCGGACCAGGCGTCGTTCAGCGACGAGGCGCTGCTGCCGCTGATCGACAAGCTCTACGAAGCCCGCTTCCGCGCCATGCCCGCCGACATCCTGGGCAACACCTACGAGCAGTATCTCGGCAAGACCCTGGCGTTCGATTCGTCGGGCAGCATCGTCAGCCGCGACAACCTGGAGACGCGCAAGAAGCAGGGCAGCTACTACACGCCGCAGGTCATCGTCCGCTACATCGTCGATAACAGCCTGGGGCGCTGGCTTTACGGCACGCGCGACGGCAAGCCGGACGGCGAACCCGTCGAAGGCGAGCTGCGCCGCATCAGCGCCGACCTCGCCGATCTGCGCGTGCTGGACAGCGCCTGCGGCAGCGGCTCGTTCCTGATCTACGCCTATGAGGTGCTGGCGCGCTTCTACGAGAGCGAGATCGCCCGGTTGGAGGCGATCATCATCGCCGGCACGGAGGCGCTTTCGCAGCAGAACCCGGAAGCGCCGGGCTACGTCGAGACGCGCATCGCTCTCGTTCAGGCGCAGACCGAGCTGGCGCGCATCCGCGACCACTACCCGCGCCTGATCCTGGAAAGCCACCTCTACGGCGTCGATCTCGACCCGCAGGCGGCGGAGATCGCCGTCGTCAACCTGATGATGCGGGCGATGGAGCGGCGCGGGCGGGAAAAGCGCCCGCCGCTGATCCTGAACCAGAACGTCAAGGTGGGCAATGCGCTGGTGGGGATGCGCCCCGACGACCCGCGCCTGGCGCAGCACGCCGACGCCCTGCGCCAGATCGCCGATCTGCGCGCCCGGCTGGTGCGCACCCCGCATGGCGCGGAGCATGACCGCATCCTGAGCGACCTGGACGCCGCTTCAGCGGCGCTGCGGGCGGCGCTGGACGAGCCGTTCAAGGCGCATTTCAGCGACCTGGAGCGGGTGCGCCCCTTCCACTGGGCGGCGGAATTCCCGGAGGTGTTCACCGACTTCACGACCCCCTCACCCCCTGACCCCCTCTCCCACGCAGTCAGGGAGAGGGGGGATGCGGCGTCCGCCCCTTTCCCCCTGACCACAGGCGAGCTTGCTCGCACTCCCACGCAAGCGGGGCGAGGGGAGAGGGGGGTGAGGTCTTCCGGATTCACCATCATTGTCGGCAACCCGCCCTGGGAGATCGTCAAGCCCGACCTGCGCGAGTTCTATGCCCAGTTCGATCCGAAGATCGAGAGCCACTACACGCGGGCGCAGGCGGAGGCGCGGATCGCCGAGCTTCAGGCGGAAGACCCGGCGCGCCTGGCACTTTACACGGCGGGCGTGAAGGTCATCGAAGAGACGGCGGCATACGTGCGGCGGACGGACGATTACACCCGCCAGGGCAGGGGGGACACCGCCACCCACAAGCTCTTTCTGGAGCGGACGTACCGGCTGCTGCGCGGCGGCGGGCGGATCGGCTATCTCGTGCCGTCGGGCATCTACACCGACCTGGGCACGAAGGACCTGCGCGAGATGCTGCTGGACGAGGGCAGCATCGAATCCCTGATAGGGATAACTAACGGCGTTTCAGGCGGCGCAGCGTACTTTGCCGAGATTCACCGCTCATTCAAAATTGCGCTGTTGATAGCTCGGCATGGCGCAAGCTCGGACAGCTTTCCCGCCATGTTCAAGATTGATCCACGAGATGCTCCTCACCCGGATAACTTCCTGACAGCGGTAAACGAGCTATCCAATTGGATTGTTATGCGCCGCGAGACGATAGAACGCTTCAGCCCTGAAAGCCTGAGCCTGATGGAGTTCAAGTCGCGCCGCGATTACGAGATCGCCGAGAAGATCTATGATAGGCACCCGCTGTTGGGCGAAGGGCGGGGCGCGGAGGGTAATGGAAGTGCGCTTCCCTGGACGGTCAGCCTGACGCGCGAATTCGATATGACCAATGATCGGGACTTGTTCAATCAGCGGAGCGAAGGGCTGCCGCTGTATGAAGGCAAGATGATTCATCAGTTCGACGCTTTCTATAAGCCGCCGCAGTATTGGATTAGCGAGGACAAACAGAACAGAGATGCAGCACCCACTGCTGCCCCTGTACTTAGACACGCACGGCTGGTATTCAGGGACATTGCGCGAAGTACGGATGAGAGGACTTTGATTGCGGCGGTCATTCCTCCAAATACCTTTGTGGGCAATACCGCGATTGTTGATAACGGGACTTCAGGGAAAGACATGCTGTTTGTCTTGTCGTGTTTGAACAGCTATTGTGTGGATCATCTCATTCGCTACAAGATTGCAGCACATGTGAACATGTTCTATTTTTATCAGCTTCCCCTGCCGCGCCTGACCGTCGGACATCCGACCTTTGATGCGCTCGCCCTGCTCGCCGCCCGCCTCACCTGCACCCGCGTCGAATATGCCGACCTGTGGCGCGAGGTCATGGGGAGCGCGTGGACCGAATCGAGCGGGGCGACCGACCCGGCGGAGCGGCAGCGACTGCGCGACGAGATCGATGCGCGGGTGGCGCGCCTCTACGGGCTGGCGCGCGACGAGTTCGACCACATCCTGGGCACGTTTCCGCTGGTCTTCCCGGAAAACGACGCCGGTCGGGCGCGGCGGGCGGCGCTGCTGGCGGCATATGACGGGCTGGGGTGAGGGCGATTCGAAGGACACGGATTACAATAAGGACACGAACAGCGGGAAGGTGAGAGGCTTTCGACGGCGAAGCGGATGACGACCCGGCGGAGCGTCTGCGTCAGGCTTGGCGCGATATGAAAGCCGGGCGCGTCATGACGCGCGAGGAGTTCCGCCGCCGGGGGCTGAAGCGCCCCGGCTGAGGTTACGAACCCGTCCACTGAAGGGACGGTGGCTGCCGCGTTGCAGCCCCTTTAGCGGGCTTGGTTTTCGGGGAGCCTGGGGTTTGTTTTAACCCCAGGCGGGAGTCGCACCGAGATCACGCGGTGGATGGCATAGACAGATAAAGGGTTCATGTGACCATGCGGTTTCAGCGCTACGGCTTCATCTTCCTCGCCTGCTTCCTCGTCCTGATCAGCGGCGCGTACTACTACCAGGTCGCGGCGCTGCGCATGGCGCACCACGTCGTCGTCACGCTGGCGCTGCTCGGCTACACCCTGTGGGCGTGGCGGCGCGGCGGCATCCCCGCCAGCCCGCTGGCGCTCCCCCTGCTGGCGGCGATCCTCCTGTGGATGGCGGCGGCGGCGCTCGGCGTGGACGCCCGCGTCGGGCTGGAAAACGCCTGGTTTCCCATCAGCCACGCCGTCATCGCCCTCTGCCTGATCGACCTGATCCGCCGGGGGCGGGGCGGGCTGGTGGTCGAAACGCAGTTCCTGCTGGCGGCGGCGGTGGCGCTCTTCGCCCTGGTCCACCTCGGTTCATGGTATTTCGGCTGGGGCGTCGTCCCCGGCACGGCGGTCGGCTGGGCAGAGGTGACGGCGGTCGCGCCGTTACCGCTGGTCCTGCCGATGATCTACATGCCCCTGGGGGTGAGTACCTGGCTGGCGGCGTATACCGCGCCGCTGGTCCTGCTCAGCTTCGCCTATGGGCTGTCGGGGCGGGGCGCGTCGCGCGGCGGGCTGTGGGCGCTGGCGGCGGCGCTGCTGATCGCCCTGCTGGCGACCGGCT